>JBAYYV010000002.1:0-452750 GCA_041672845.1 Bacteroidales bacterium | reverse complement strand
ACTAGCGGAATTAGCTAGTACCATGCCAGATGCTTTTGCAAGTCAAGGGAATGATATCCTTCAATTTAGTCAATATTATCTAGATCAACTTTCAAATTCATATCACTATGCTTTCGGAATAGCTTGTATTTCCCTTATTATTTCCATAGCTATATATCTTGGTTTCCATAGTTGGTTTAAACATGCTGATGTAAATACTAAACAACAAGCTGAAATAGCTAAAAAAGATAACACTATAGCAAAACCTGTAGAATTAACTAAAGCCCAAACTAAGAGTAGACTAGTAGTCCTTTTCTTTGTTTTCTTCGTAGTGATTTTCTTCTGGATGGCTTTTGCTCAGAATGGTCTTACCCTTACATGGTTTGCTCGTGACTATACAGCAAGCTCTATCCATGGATTATCGAGAATTAGTATTGATGTATTTAATCTAGCATTAATAATAATCGCTGTCTATGCTTTGTTCTCAGCTTTCCAAAGTTCTACCAAGAAAGCTAAAACTATTTCTTGGGGAATAACTTTTCTAGCTATTGCGGGTCTAGTAATTAAATATTTAGCACTAGGTACCCAGGCAGTAGAAATCCTACCTCAGAAATTCCAACAGTTTAATCCATTCTTCGTAGTAGCTTTAACTCCAGTCTCCATGGCCCTATTTGCTGCATTAGCTAAAAGAAAAAGAGAACCATCTGCTCCTAGAAAAATCGGAATAGGTATGTTTATAGCCGCAGGCGCTTACATTATTATGGCTTGTGCTTCATTCCATTTACTTTCTCCTATGGAATTAGCTTCCACTGGTGGAGTATCTGATAATTTAATGTCTCCTAATATTTTAATTAGCACATATTTAATATTAACATTCGCTGAATTATTCCTTTCTCCTATGGGTATTTCTTTCGTATCGAAAGTAGCACCTCCTAAATATAAAGGTTTAATGATGGGGGGATGGTTTGCAGCTACTGCTATAGGTAATTACATGACAGCTATCATAGGTAACCTTTGGGGTAGTAAACTTCCTCTATGGGCTACTTGGTCAGTACTTATTGGATTATGTGTTCTTTCGGGAATCTTAATGTTTTCTATGATGAAAAAATTAGAAAAAGCTACAGAGGAATAATAAAAATTAAGCGATATATTTTAAAGAACCGTCCTATTGGGCGGTTTTTTTTATCTTTGTAATCATGAAAACAGCTGTAGTAATATTAAATTGGAATGGAGTAAATTTTCTAAAAGAATTCATCCCCATCCTATTAACTAACACTCCATCAGAATACGGCCAAATTTTCATTGCGGACAACGCATCCACAGATAAGTCTAAGGAATACTTCGAAGATCTTGTCGCTAAATTAAAACAAGATCAGCCTATCGGCTATGCTAATAATCAGAAAAAAGCAGCAATACCTATATGGATTCCATTTCAAGAAAATCATGGATATGCAGAAGGGTATAATCAAGCTTTCAAACATATTAAAAATCAAGTTTTTGATTATTACTTACTATTAAATTCAGATGTGAAAGTCACACCCAATTGGTTAAAATTCTTAGTCGAGTTCATGGACTCTCATAACGAAGTAGGAATCTGTTGTCCTAAAGTATTGTCCTACAAACATCCTGAATTCTTCGAATACGCAGGAGCAGCAGGAGGCCTAATTGATAGGTACGGATATCCGTATTGTCGCGGAAGAATATTATCAGCCGTGGAAAAAGATCATGGACAATACGACAAACCCTCTCCTATTTTCTGGGCTTCAGGCACTTCCCTAATGATACGCCAAGAATTATGGTATCAGCTCGGCGGTTTAGAAAAAGCATTTTTCGCACATATGGAAGAAATCGATTTATGCTGGAGAGCACTCCTTGACAGTAATAAAATATATGTAGTTCCAGACTCTATTATATATCATGTGGGAGGTGGAGCATTACCATATAGCTCACCACGAAAACTTTACCTCAATTTCAGAAATAATCTTTTGTTATTATATAGAAATATAAACCCCAGAACACGAGGCTTTCTAATTTTCGAAAGATTAGTCTTAGATGGAGTAATCGGATTCATATATATGTGCACTGGAAAATGGTCATCATTAAAAGCTATCATAAATGCACATCTTGACTTCTTCAAAATGCGTAAACAAGTCAAAATTCATCACGCTCCAGGTACTAAATTCATACCTCGATCTAAGAAAATACTATTTTGCTTATTCATAAAAAAACACTAAACTCTTCCAAAGACTAATAAATATTTTTTTAGAGATACTTAATAATATCTGTAAGATGTATACCATTAGAACCTTTAATGAGAATAGTCTTTTCTTTTAAAGGGAAGTTAGCAATAAGCTTCGTTAAAGCTTTTACATCTGAGAGATAATGTATGTTATTAGAATTTTTTGAAACATTATCACCTCTAACAGCTTCAAATTCAGCACCCACTAAATATACTGCTTCGAGATTCATCATTTCTAATTTTAAAATTACTTTTTTATGTTCGATTTCAGAATCATGTCCAAGTTCTAACATATCTCCAAGTATAACGATTTTGTTATCGAAACATGCATTATTGAAATTGTCTAATGCAGCATCCATTGAAGAAGGATTCGCATTATAAGCATCTACTATAAGGACATTGTGCTCAGTCTTCTCTAATTGTGAACGATTATTAGAAGGATAATATGATTTCAAAACATCAAGCATTTGTTCTGTCGAAATATTAAAATAATAAGCGACAGTCCAAGCAGCCAAAACATTATCAGCATTATATGAGCCGATTAAATTTGTTAAAATTTCTATCTTATTACTATCTCCTAAGATATTATCTGTAGAAGTATTACTAAAATTCCTATCAGTTATCAATCTCAAGAATGGGTTATTCACATCGACTGGAGCAATATGAAAACCTTCATATTCACAACCATATTTGTGAATAAATTCTGGTTGGACTAGATGAGCCATATTCACAAGAGTAAGATTATCTACATTTAAAAACACTTTTCCATCTGTAGCATTCAAAAAATCATACAACTCACCTTTAGCTTTTTTAACACCTTCAAAAGAACCAAAGCCCTGAATATGAGCTATTCCTACATTAGTAAGTAATCCATGTGTAGGTCTAGCAATATTACATAAAGTTTTAATTTCTCCTGGAGAACTTGCTCCCATCTCTATAACAGCTATTTCTGTATCAATAGGCATAGAAAGAAGAGTTAATGGTACACCTATATGGTTATTAAGATTTCCAGAGGTAGCATGCACCTTATATTTTTTAGAAAGCAAAGCTCTAAGTAATTCTTTAGTAGTAGTTTTACCATTAGTTCCACTTAAAGCAATAACTGGAATATCCATAGTCATACGATATTCTAAAGCCAAATCTTGAAGACTTTTCAAACTATTTTCTACATAAATATATCTAGAATCACCTTTATGTTGTTCAGCTAATTTAGGATCTGAAATAACTGCATAAGCAGCACCATCTTCTAAGGCTTTTTCAGCAAAGTAGTTAGCATCAAATTTTTCACCTTTTAGAGCCCAAAATATCGAATTAGGACTAATAGCACGACTATCTGTACAAATTTCATCAGTCTTGAAATATATTTTTAATAATTCACTCATATATTCAATATATTATACTATTTAATACCAGTAGATCCAAATCCACCTTCACCTCGTTTAGTTTCAGAAAGAACCTCAACTTGTTCCCACTCTACTTTTTCAAATTTATTAATAACCATTTGAGCTATCCTTTCACCTGGATAAACGATAAAATCCTTATTAGAAAGATTCACCAAAACGACTTTGATTTCACCACGATAATCAGCATCGATAGTACCTGGAGTATTAACAATAGTAATTCCATGTTTTACTGCCAATCCACTTCTTGGTCTTACTTGAGCTTCATAGCCTGTCGGCAATTCAATATGAATTCCAGTAGGAACCATAGATCTTTCTAATGGTTTCAACCGAATAGGTTCTTCATTATTTGCATAAAGATCAGCCCCTGCTGCCATATCAGTAGTATATTTAGGACTAGGATTAGAAGAATGATTAATTAATTTAACTTTCATATTTTATTTTTAAGTTATATATTATTTAACGTTTATTTCTGATTTTTATCTTTTTTAACTGTATGAACTACAGGCTTCATAAGAAATGATGATAATCCTTTTCTCTCTATACCATAAACTATTATTACATAAAAGAATACCATAAATGTTCTAATAATAAATTTAATCCATGATGCCATTTCAGACGGTAATAAGAAATTAAGACCGAAAAGTACTAGAGCGGGTATTATTATTGTCATAATTTTACCCCAATTATACGGAATCTTATAGTATTTATTGCCCAACAGGGCTGAAACTACTAACATACATAAGAAGCTGAAGAAATGTCCCCAAGCAGCTGCCCAATAAGAATATATAGGTAAGAATATAACATCTATTACTGATGTAACGACTAAGCCTATCAGTGTAATAATAATGGCATAATGAGATTTATCAGATAACTTATACCACATAGAAACATTAAATAACATTCCCATCATCACATAGGATAATAACATTATAGGAACTACTCCCATACCTACGCGAAAATCTTTACCTACTACTAATTCTATAAAATCTATATAAAAAACTATCCCTAAGAAAACTACCATACAGAATCCTACGAAATATTCCATTATTACAGCATATAATTCTTTAGATCCCTTTTCTTTAGCTCTAGAAAAAAAGAATGGTTCAGCAGCAAATCTAAACATCTGTACAAACAAAGACATGATTACAGAAATTTTTACAGCAGCTTGAAATATTCCCAAATCAGAACGCCATAAAGATTGATTTACATTGAAGAATCTAAATAATATTCTATCCATAAAATCATTCATAATACCAGGAAGCCCTGCTATCATAAGAGGAATAGAATATTTCATAAGATTTATCCAAATCCTTTTATTTAATACAAATTTAAATTTGAAAAAATCAGGTAAGAATAATATCAAAGATACTATACAACTAACTGCTATTGAGAATATAGGATATGAAAAATCAGGTTTAGCTGAAACAAAATTTAATAAGAAAGTATCAGGATTAGCCATCGCAAATTTAGGGAACCATAAAAATAGTAATAAGTTAGAGCCTACTTCTGTTAATATCTTGATGGTCTTTAATATAGCAAACTTCCATGCCTTAAATTCAAATCTTAATCTAGCAAAAAGAATAGCAGTCGTACAATCTATCGATAATATTACACCTATATATATAAAAATGTTATAATTATCAGGATAGCCCATAGTAGTAGCTATGTTTTGCCCAAACAATATCATTATTAATAGGAATATAGAAGAAAGTGATGCTACTGTTACTAAAGCATTAGAGAAAACTACATTAGGATCATTATTATCCTTGTTAGCAAATCTAAAACATCCAGTTTCTAAACCCATTACTAATAAAACCTGAAACATAGCTATATAAGCCATGAACTCAGTTTGTACACCATAATCTGAAGTAGAAAGGTAATATGTATATAATGGTAGGAAAAGAAAATTAATAAAACGAGCAAGTATAGTACTCATCCCGTATATTGCAGTTTCTCCAGCTAGCTTTTTTATAGCCGTTTTGTTATTCATATATATATGCTAGAATATAGTAAATTGTTATCTTTGTGATTCAAGTTTACATTTATGGTAAACGAATTCAAATTTAAGAAAAATTAAATAAAACATCTAAAATAAAATATCCATGAAATTTAGAACATTAATATTAATGGCACTAGTAATCGGATTAGGTGCCCTATTAACCGCTTGTGGTAATCAGTCAAATACAAAAAATACAAAAAAAATGGAGAAAAAATTATTATTCGACACTGCCTCTCTATCTGAGAGCCCTATTTTCCTTATTAAAACTACGATGGGAGACATTAAAGTTCAGCTTTATAAAGAAACTCCTAAACATAGAGACAATTTTGTTAAACTAGCCTCTGAAGGTTTTTATAACAATATACTTTTCCATAGAGTAATCAATGGATTTATGATTCAAACTGGGGACCCTCTAACTAAAGATGCTAAAAATTCTGCACATTTCGGTACAGGTGGACCTGGATATACTATTCCAGCAGAAATAAACCCAGCTTTAAACCATATTAAAGGTGCTTTAGCAGCAGCTAGACAGGGTGATCAAATTAACCCTGAAAAAGCTTCTTCTGGATCACAATTCTATATCGTACAAGATGAAAGAAATTGTGCTCAATTAGATGGACAATACACTATTTTCGGAAAAACGTTAGATGGATTAGATATAATCGACGAAATCGCAGAAGTTCAAACAAACAATCGTGACTGCCCACTAAACCCTATTAAAATTATTTCTATAATTCCTGAAAAGAAATAATTCAGTTAATTTTTCAAATACATTTTATATAGTCTAAAAATTTGGCACGTTTATTGTTATTACTATAATTAGATAGTTTTTTTATAGGTTAAGTTTTAGATAAAAAAAGTTTGGAAATAAAATCCAGACTTTTTTTATATCCATATTCTAAACACCACCTATTACATTACTATTTTTTAGATAATTTTTTATCTATTTTTTTTGTTTCAAATAATTATACTATATTTGCGTGCCTTTTCTCGTGAAGATTAGGAAGTTATATTAAATAATAAACTTTTAAAGTAAATTTTTATGTCAGTTAAAATTCGTTTAGCACGCCATGGGAAAAAGCATCTTGCTTATTTTCATGTAGTCGTAACAGACGCAAGATCACCACGTGATGGTCGCATTATTGAGCGTATCGGCTCATACAATCCAAATTTAGATCCAGCTAAAATCACTTTAGATTCAGAAAAAGCCCTTTATTGGTTAGAAAAAGGTGCACAACCTAGTGACACCTGCCGTAGAATCCTTTCTTATGAAGGAGTTCTGCTTAGAAAACACCTTAATGGTGGTATCACAAAAGGCGCATTAACTGAAGAAGTAGCTGATAAAAGATGGAACGATTGGAAAGTAGCTAGAGATGCTAAGATCTCTAAGAAATTAGATACTCTTACTACTGCACACGCACAAGCTGAAAGAGATGCTCTAGAAGCTGAGACTAAAGTTAATAACGCTAGAGCAGAAGTAATCTCGAAGAGAAAAGCTGAAGAAGCTATCAAACTTCAAGAAATAGCTGCTGCTAAAGCCGCTGAAAAAGAAGCAAACTTAGAAGCTGCGAAAGAAGCCGTAAAAGAAGCTCCTAAAGCTGAAGCTCCTAAAGCTAAAGAAGTTCTTAAATCTGAAACTCCTAAAGCTAAAGCTCCTAAAGAAGAAACTAAGGCTTAAATCTTATGTTTCCTACATTAGATGACTTAACTCCTATAGCTCGTGTCCATAAATCTTATGGTACAGAAGGAGTAGTTAGTATAGTTTTTTCATCTAAAATGGAAAATATTAAATTAGAGGAACCAATGTTTATCATTTTTGATGGACTTTTGGTTCCTTTCTTTATTTCCGACATTAAATATAAAGGGAATGATAAAGCAATAGTAAAATTCGAAAGTGTCGATCAGTTATCTGATGCTGATAATCTTTCTGGAGCAACACTTTATTATTTAAATGAAGCATTACCTAACGAAAATTCTCAAGATGATGATTTCCAACTATCAGATTTAATAGGTTTTGAAATATTAACTTCTGAAAATAATTCAGTTGGAATTATTTCTGCTGTTCATGATTTCTCAGGAAACATCTGTTTCGAAATATCCAATACAAATAAATCTGATAAGAATGATATCCTTATTCCTTATCATGATGATATGCTCATAGATCTCGATATAGAGCACAAAAAAATAAGCCTCCATATTCCAAAAGGCCTATTTTAGATTTTATTCTCTAATATTAATAAATAGGCTGTCTAACTACTATCATTTGTCTAACTGGCAACAATTTAATTATTTAAATTGTTCAATAATAGAGCGAGTTATAGAAATTTTTTCTGCAAGCAATTCTTTAGTAGTAGCTTCACATAAAAATCTTAAATAAGGTTCTGTATTTGAAGGTCTAATATTGAACCACCAGTCTGGGAATTCCAATCTGTAACCATCGAAGTCCATTACCTTAGTAGGTGTTTCTTTAGATTCGAAATAGTTACGGACTTTATCCATGGCTGCTTGTTTATCCTTTATTCTGAAATTTATTTCTCCAGAATTTTCATAATGAATAATATGATCGATAAGTTCAGATAATTTCACGCCTTTATGTTTCATTTGAGAAACAATATCCATAAGTATTAATGAAGCTAAAATTCCACTATCTGAATAAAAAAAGTCTTTAAAATAATAATGGCCTGCAAGTTCTCCACCGAATAGTCCATCGATTTCTCTTAATTTAGGTGCTGCATAAGCTCTACCTACTTTCCAAGTGTACATTTTACCACCCATAGGAGCTAAATATTCTCCAATAGCTTTAGAACTTCTAATATCTTGTATAACTGTTACTAACTTTCGTTTAACAGATCTGGACATCTTAGTCCCTGCAGATAAGTTCTCTTTCTTAGCTAATTCAGTTTGGATTTCTTTGGCTCTAGGAGATGACCCACAACCTTTCAGAAAGAAATTACCTAAAACTGCAATCATTAAATCAGGAGAAATAGCACGACCATTTTCATCTACGAAAGCTACTCGATCTGCATCTCCATCATAAATCACACCACAGTCAGAACCATTTTCTACTACAGTTTTTCTAAGCACTGCCGTATTTTCAGGAATTAATGGATTAGCTTCATGATTAGGGAAATTACCATCCATAATATCGAACAAATAATGAATATTAGGTCGTTTAGTATTAGCATTGGCACTAGCCTTAACACCTTCTCCCAGGATATCCTTTATGAATAATGAAGCCATTCCATTAGATAAATCAGCTGTAACATTAAGATTTGAAATATCGCCAAGATATCTTAATTGAAATTTTAGATAATCTTTTTTCATATCTAAATCGAAGACTTGACCTTTCTTTTCGACCACTTGGATTTCGTGGCCTTCATTAACCCAAGTTTCTAATGTTTTTAATCCTGTGTCATAGCCTACCGGCAAAGCATTAGTCTTAGATATTTTAAGACCATTGTACTGTTTAGGATTATGAGAAGCTGTGATTTGAACAGAAGCATCGAAGCATTTAATAGCAGTAGAAAAATATACTAAAGGTGTGGTCGCCAGACCTAAATCATAAACATCTGCACCTGAATCACATATACCTTTTAATAAAAAATCATGAATTTCAGGAGAGGAAATTCTATCATCTCTTCCAACTAATATTTTATCAGTATTTAATAATTCTCTTAAAAAGAAACCTATTTTATAAACATCTTCCTTATTAAATTCAACATTATAAATACCTCTTATATCGTAAGCATGAAAAGCTTTCATACTATTTCTTTTTAGTTTGTTTGAATTTATAAGAGACTTTAAATTTGCCATTAGAAATATTATGAAGTTTACTACGAATCATTTTTTTTCTTATTTGAGGGAATCTATCTACAAATAAGACTCCATTAAGATGATCAAATTCATGCTGGACCATTCTAGCTTTATATCCATCTAATTCCTCTATTTCTTCTTCTAAATTTTCATCAAAATATTTTATTTTGATCTTCGCCGGACGAATTACATCACCATAAATATTAGGAACTGATAAACATCCTTCACCGAAAGAAACTGTTTCTTTACTTTCTTCTAATATTTCAGGATTAATCATAACTCTTTTAAATCCATTTAAATATGGATATACTGATTTCATATCTGAACCATCTATGACGAATAATCTTTCACTTATTCCTGCTTGTGGAGCTGCAAGACCGACTCCATCAGAATCATACATAGTCTCCCACATATTATCAAGATATTTCTTAAATTCTTCTTTATCTATATTTTTAATATCGATTTCTTTCGCTTGGGCTCTAAGAACTGCAGAACCATAAATGTAAATAGGTAATATCATATTATATCTTTTATCTAAAATTTTATCTGTTTCTATTTCTTTCTATCCATATAAGTCTGCAAAATTAAAGCCGCACTTATTTTGTCAACAGCTCTTTTCTCTCTCCTATCTGATTTTTTCATACCACCAGCTATCATAGATTTCATAGCTAAGACTGATGTAAAACGCTCGTCTTCAAGTGTATATGGTGTATTTTTAAATTTTTTATCTAATTGTTTTAAAAAAACACTTACATATTGAGCACACTCAGAAGGTTTGTTATTTAGATTCATCGGATATCCTACTACAAATCTCTCTACTTCATAGGTTTCAGTACATTTTTTCAAATATTCCATTATCTTTGCAGTAGGTACAGTTTCTATGGGACTAGCAAAAATTCCAAGTGGATCAGAAATAGCTATTCCTGTACGTTTTTTCCCATAATCTATACCTATAAATCTTTTCATGTTGCAAATTTAGTTAAATAACTAATGGTTAAAGATAAAAAAAGAAAATATAATGTAAAATATCGTTTAGATATTACTCATGAACAGACTCATGAGAATGTTCATACTTTAGTAACTTCTAAAAGTAAAATTATACTTTGGATTTCGTTAAGTTTCATAATATTATTAACATTATTATTATTACTTGTTTTTTATACCCCTTTAAGACTTCTTATTCCAGGATATCCATCTTCAGAGACTAGAATAGAAGCAGTAAGAAATGCTGTAAAAGTGGATTCACTTCAGCAAGAAATAGATATCATAAGCTTGCAACTAACTAATATCCAAAAAATAGTAATAGGTCAAGAACCTATAAAGATAGATAGCTTAATTCAATTAAAAAGTCCTATTAAAGTTAAAAAGGAAATTACTAATGCTAAACGAAATAAAGAAGATTCTCTTGTTAGAAAAGAAATTATGGATTATGAAAAATATCATTTAAGAAATACTGGGAACAAGAAAATAAATCAATTAGAAAATCTATTATTCTTTCCTCCAGCTACAGGTGTAATCACTCAAGAATATGACCCTATTATTTCACATCCATTTATTGATATAGCTGTACCAGAAAACACTATCGTTTCAGCCACATTAGACGGAACAGTTATAGCAGCTTATTGGTCTGACAAAACTGGATATAACATTCATATTCAACATGCTAATAATTTAATATCAGTATATAAACATGGAATTAAATTGTTAGTAAAAACAGGAGATAAAGTAAGTGCAGGTACACATATAGCTATAATAGGCAATACAGGAGAATTAAGTACAGGATCTCATTTACATTTCGAGTTATGGCATAATGGTGAAGCTATTGATCCATCTCTTTATATAAAATTTTAAAATGAGTAAAAAGAAAATAGCAATATTGGGTTCGACAGGTTCCATAGGTACTCAAACCCTTGATATTATCAGAAGAAACCCTGACAAATTCGAAGTGTCACTTTTAACTGCTAATACAAATTCTAAATTATTAATAGAGCAAGCTAAAGAATTTGAGCCCAATACAGTAGTGATTTGTGATTCAAATCATTATGATAAGGTTCAAGCAGGCCTTTCTAAGACTTTCGTGAAAGTGTTTACAGGTATAGAATCTGTGTGCGAAATAGTAGAAAATTCTGATGAAATAGATGTGGTCTTGGCAGCAATGGTAGGATTTGCTGGAGTAGAACCTGTAATATCGGCTATACGTGGAAGAAAAATCATTGCTTTAGCTAATAAAGAAACTTTAGTAGCTGCTGGCTCTGTAATTATGAAGCTCGCCGCTCAATACCATGTACCTATTCTTCCTGTAGATTCTGAACATTCAGCTATTTTTCAGTCAATTCAAGGATGTCAAGAAAAAACAGAGATAGAGAAAATATTACTTACTGCTTCAGGTGGTCCTTTTCTATATAAAACCACCGAAGAAATAAAAATGGCCAAATTGACGGCAGTATTAAACCATCCAAACTGGAATATGGGTGCAAAAGTCACTATTGATTCTGCTTCCATGATGAATAAAGGATTTGAAATGATAGAAGCAAGCCTACTTTTTCAGATGAACCCTTCTGATATTCAAATAATAATTCATCCTCAATCCATAATTCATTCTATGGTACAATACCGAGACGGAGCTATAATAGCTCAGTTAGGTATCCCAGACATGAGAATTCCTATTCAATATGCATTAACATATCCTAATAGAATAGATTTAGATTTACCTCGTTTGGATTTTTTCAAACTTAAACAATTAGATTTTATAGAACCTGATAGAAGAAAATTCCCCTGCATTGACATAGCATATCATGCTGCTCAAGAAGGTGGAAATATACCATGTATAATGAATGCAGCTAACGAAATTGCCGTCCAGGCAGTTTACAAAGAAAAAATACCTTTCTATAAAATTCCAGATATTATCGAAAAAGTTATCAATAAAAGTAGCTTAATAAAAGACCCTTCTATGGAAGATATAAAGACTTCTAACAAGGAAGGCAGACTTTTTGCTAGTGAAATAATAGAAAAATTATAAAATGGATATAATTATAAGAATCATACAAGTAATACTAGCATTATCTCTTCTGGTCGTAATTCACGAATTTGGTCATTTTCTTTTTGCTAAGTTATTCAAAATAAGAGTAGAAAAGTTTTATCTATTCTTCCCTCCTGCTATTGTTAAATACAAATCAAAACACAGTGATACTGAATGGGGTATCGGCTGTATTCCACTTGGAGGATTTTGTAAAATATCTGGTATGGTAGATGAATCTTTAGATAAAGAAGGTATAAATCACGCCCCTAAACCATGGGAATTTAGATCTAAACCAGCTTGGCAAAGACTTTTAGTATTATTTGGTGGAGTGTTATTTAACTTCATATTAGCTATAATTTTATATACAGCTATTCTACAAACTTGGGGTACTGAAGTTTTACCAAATGAAAATGCTATTTACGGTATAGAAACAAATGATTTATCTTATGAAATGGGATTTAGAGACGGTGATAAAATTATTTCTTTTAACGATAATATCTATCCCAAGAATTTTTCAGATTTACAGTTAGACTTAATAAGAAATCAAGCTACTAAAGCTACCGTTATTAGAAATAATGATACGATTAATTTAAATTTAGACCCCGTATATTTACCGGCTTGCTTAAATAATGCTGGTATGTTTATGCTCTCTGCTCCTATTATTGTAGCAGAAATCCCAGACACATCTATTAATGTTAATTCTGGATTGCTAGCTAACGATAGATTCGTACAGTTAGGAACATATTCCACTCCTCGTTTCAGAGCTATACAAAAGGCTTTAAATCATTATAAAAGCGAAACTATTTCTACAATATTTTTAAGACAACAAGATAGCATTAGTATAAACTTGAAAGTCAATGCTGACAGTAAGATAGAATTAGTGTTACAGTCAGATATCAAGGATTTCGTAATAGATAAAGAATCATATGGTTTATTCGATGGTTTAGCTGCAGGAGCCAATAGAACATGGGAACAAATATCTAATTATATAAAAGAATTAGGTCTAATATTCTCACCTCAAACTAAAGCTTATAAAAGCGTCGGGAGTTTTATAGCTATCGGAAGTATTTTCCCAAAAGCCTGGGATTGGAGAATTTTCTGGAACATTACAGCTATGTTATCGGTAATGCTGGGTGTACTTAATTTGGTTCCTATACCTGGATTAGATGGAGGTCATATTATATTTACTTTATATGAAATGATAACCAGAAGAAAACCTTCAGACAAATTCTTGATAGTAGCACAAATAATAGGAATGATACTATTATTTGCCTTAATATTCTTAGCTTTCGGCAATGATATCGGGCGATTAATTAATTAATTTTAGAAAAATAAATGATTGCTAATTAACTAAAAAAACATATTATGAGATATTTTCACCTAATAATTATCAGTTTATTGACTATTTTAATTTCAAGCTGTGGCAATAATAAAAAAGTAGAGAAAGAACAATACTTGCCTACTATTAGTGGTAAAGAAGGAGATGTATTAGTAATTATTGAAAATAAATTATGGGAAAATCCAATAGGCGCAAGTATTAGATCTATCTTATCTGCAGATTATCCATATTTACCTCAGGACGAACCTATTTTCAATGTATTTAGTGCTCCTCATTCAACCTTTAACGGTACTTACAGATTCCATAGAAATATATTTGTATTAGAAATATTGCCGAATGTTAAAAAGTCAACTATTAGATATTTAAAAAACGAATGGGCTAAACCTCAAGCAGTAATAGCTATCTCCGCTAAAAGCCAGAAAGATGCACTTACTCTCATTAATACCAACCAAGATAAAATAACTAATTTCTTTGAAACAGCTGAAAGGGAGAGAGTTATAAATATAGCCAAAAAATACAATGATGCTAACTTACAGAAAATAGTAGCGAATGAGTTCGGAGGTTCTCCATATATTCCCATGGACTTTTCATTGAAAAAACATGTACCTGGATTCATATGGATTTCTTATGAAACGACTTATGTAAACCAAGGTATTCTAATGTATAAATATCCTTATTCTGGTCCTAAAGATTTAACTGTAGAGTCTATTATTAATAAAAGAAATCTAATCTTAGGAAGATTTGTTCCTGGTATGAGATTAAACTCTTTTATGACTACTAGTACTTTAGTAAATCCTGGTATTAGAAAAGTAACTTACCACGATTTTAATATAACCGAAACTAGAGGTTTATGGGAATTAGAAAATGACTATATGGGTGGTCCATTTATTTCTCATTCATTCTTATCTAAAGATAAAAAAGAAGTAATCGTTATGGAAGTATTTGTATATGCGCCCAAATTCAATAAACTAAATTATTTAAGACATATCGAGTCTATTATTTATTCTTTTAAGTGGAATAATATTTCAAATAACATAAAAAAATAATGTTTAGTACTTGGAAGGTAAAAAAAAATTTATACCTTTGCACTCCTTAAAAGAGATTATGTCTTTATCTGGTGGGTTCGTCTAACGGTTAGGACTCAAGATTTTCATTCTTGCAATAGGAGTTCGATTCTCCTACCCACTACCAAATAAAAAAATAAAAAAATGGCTAATCATGCATCAGCTGACAAGCGTCAGCGCCAAAACGAAAAACGCAAATTGCATAATCGTTATTATGCAAAAACAACGCGTAATGCGATTAAAGCGTTAAAAAACACTACTGATAAAGAAGCTGCAATTACTATGCTTCCGAAAGTATCATCAATGATTGATAAACTTGCAAAAGTTAATATTATTCACAACAATAAGGCTTCAAACCTTAAAAGTGGAATCACTGTTTATGTGAAAAAATTATAAGCAATTTATACCTTTTTGCAAGACTAATAGTATAAAACTTCTCAACTTTGTTTGAGAAGTTTTTTTATGTTACATAATTCAGACTTTATAGTATATTCTATATTTCAAATCTAGACAAATAACTGGATTTATTAATTGATAATAACGAAAGAGAAAGATGAAGAAGATTAATATCAAAGATTGGAACAAAGAGGATCGACCAAGAGAAAAGATGCTATCTTTAGGAGCTGCTTCTTTATCCGTAAGTGAATTAATAGCTATTCTTATCAGAAATGGAAATGAAGAACTTAATGCAGTAGAATTAGCAAGAGAATTACTTTATCATTGTAAAAATTCATTACATAACTTATCGACTTTTCCTATCGAAAAAATGACTAAAATTTTAGGGATAGGTACAGCTAAAGCCATAACTATAAAAGCTGCTTTCGAATTAGGTAAAAGAAAATCTAATGAAATTCTAGAAGATAAACCTTTAGTAAATTCTTCTACTAATGTTTATAAAATTATGGCTTCGCATATATCAGATCTCAAATATGAAGAATGTTGGATTCTCATATTAAATAGAGCTAATAAATTAATAGAGAAATATAAAGTTAGTATGGGAGGTATATCATCTACCATAGTAGATAATCGCCTTATCATAAAAAAGGCTATAGATAATTTAGCATCCGGATTAATTCTCGTGCATAATCATCCTTCCGGGAATCCTACACCCGGAATTCAAGATAAAAAGCAGACTAAAATTCTTAAAGATGCTGCTGCCCTCATGAATATAATTTTACTAGATCATATAATAATTGCTGGTAATAGATATTTCAGTTTCTCAGATGAATCACTTATACTTTGAACGATATATTTCTTGCACTTTGATATATATGTTTTATCTTTGCACAAAATTATTCGCTATGAAAATAATTAATCTAAGTGAACAGTCTTCTATTCTCACCCAGTATATTTCAGAAATAAGAAATAAAGATATTCAGAAAGATAAATTGCGTTTTCGCAATAATATCGAAAGAATCGGTGAAATTTTCGCATATGAAATTAGTAAAATAGTCGATTATGAAGACTGTGAAATTCGTACTCCTCTAGGTATAGCTAACTGTCGTAATCTTAAACAAAATATCGTAATTGCTAGTATTATACGAGCTGCACTTCCTTTGCATAAAGGTTTTCTTAACATTTTCGATCAAGCAGATAATGCTTTTATCGGAGCATATAGAAAATACGGCAAAAATAATAAATTTACTATTCACATAGATTATGTAAGTGCACATGAAGTAGATAAAAAAATCTTAATTTTAGCAGATACTATGCTAGCTACAGGTGCATCCATAGAAATAGCATATAACAGAATTTGTCAAGATGGAACTCCTAAACATTCTCATATAGTTTGTCCTATTTCTAGCAAACAAGGCATTGAATATCTTTCAAAAAATCTTCCTTCTGATAATGTAACATTATGGGTAGGATCTATAGATGAAGAACTCACAAATAAATCTTACATAATTCCAGGGTTAGGTGATGCAGGTGATTTATGCTTCGGTACCAAATTATAACTCCTTACGAAGCCTAGCGATAGGGATATTTAACTGTTCGCGATATTTGGCCACAGTTCTACGCGCTACCTTATATTCTTTTACATAAAGCACTTTGACTAATTGCTCATCTGTATAAGGGTTACGTTTATCTTCCTCTGAAATAATTTCTTGTAGAACTTTCTTAATTTCTCTAGTAGATACTTCTTCCCCACTTTCTTTAGTAAGACCTTCTGAAAAAAAATATTTAAGAGAGAATATACCAAAATTAGTTTGAATATATTTGCAGTTTACTACACGTGAAATAGTAGAAATATCTAAATTCGTTTTTTCTGCAATATTTTTAAGAACCATAGGTCTTAACTTAGCTTCATCTCCATCGATAAAGAAATCATGTTGAAATTCTAAGATAGCATTCATGGTATTTTTTAAAGTATTTTCTCTTTGTTTTATAGCTTCCACGAACCATTTAGCAGAATCTAACTTTTGTTTTACGAAAGTAGCAGCTTCTTTACTAGCTCTTGTAGATTCTCGAGATGCTTTATCCAAAACATTAGCATAGTTTTTATTTACTCTTAATTCAGGAACATTAAATCTAGGCATAGTCATTATTAACTCCCCCTCTTTAAAATCAAGTACAAAATCAGGAACTACTTGTTGGGCTTGTTCTGAATAAGAATCATCCAATTGTCCACCTGGACGGGGATTAAGACGTGTTATTTCTACTATTGCACTTTTTAAATGTTCTTCGCTAATATTCATTTTAGCGATAATCTTTTTAAAATGCTTTTTTGTAAATTCTGGAAAATAATCCTTTAATATTATTCTGGCGTTTTCTTTATCAGGAGAATCCACCAAAGTAGGGATTTGTAGTAGTAAACATTCTTGTAAATTTCTAGCACCTATCCCAGTAGGATCAAATTGTTGAATAATTTTAAGATTTTGTTCTATTTTTTCTAATGTAGTTTCTATATTTAATCTGAAAGAAATGTCATCTTTAATAGATTCTAAATCTCTTCTTAAATATCCATCTGAATCTAAACTTCCAATAAGAAAATGAGCAATCGATCTACTTTCAGCGTCTAAATGAATATATCCCAATTGCATTTCTAAACTTTGATGAAAACTCTCTTTTACAGAGAAAACATTATATTCAGGCTCGATATCCTTACCTCTATTATTCACATAATATTTATATGAAGGAGTAGGGTCATCATCGGCATATTCACTGATAGCCACATTTGTAGACTCTTCCCCGTCATCTTCATCTATTACCTCATCAAGAACTGGATTTTCTTCTAACTCTTTTTTTATCCTCTGCTCTAACTCAATAGAAGGAAGTTCCAGCAATTTAATGGTTTGAATCTGTAAAGGTGATAGACCTTGCTGAAGTTTTTGCTGTAATCCTTGCTTTAACATATTTACAAAGATAATATTATTTTTAACTTTGTATAAAATACAAAGCATAGATTTATGGAGACTTTAAATTACACACAAATAGACATTGAGAAAATCATAGCAAATAAAAGAAAAAGAAAAAACTCAGGGGTACTTAAGCTTGTTATTAATTTACTTAAGCTAATACTTCATCAAGATACTATAAATGTAATGCTCAAAAAAAATAAAGGGTACACTGGTTATGAATTCACTACTCATATTTTAGAAGAATTAAATGTTCAATTCAGAATACATTCCAAGACCGAATTAGATTCTAATAAATCATATTTATTTGTTTCAAATCACCCTCTAGGTGGTTTAGATGGTCTAATTTTTATTTCTTACTTAGGTAAAAAATTCGGAAATATTAAAGCTCCTGCTAATGATTTATTAATTAGTATAAAAGAATTAAAGGATGTTTTCGTCCCAATTAATAAATATGGTAAAATGAATTTTACTAATGCCAATACTTTAAATAATGCATTTAATAGCGGCTCTCAATTTTTATTTTTTCCTGCTGGTCTCTGTTCTCGTCTTATTAAAGGAGAAATAAAAGATTTAAGATGGAAAAATACTTTTGTAAAAAAGGCTGTGGAATATAAAAGAGATATAGTTCCTATGTATTTTTCAGGGAAAAATTCGATGTTTTTTTATAGAGTAGCAAAACTTCGTAAGTTTTTTAAAATCAAGTTTAATATAGAAACTATTTTCTTACCAAATGAAATGTTCAAACAGAAAAACACTATATTTGATATATATATAGGAAATCCCATTCCATACTCGACTATCAATAAAGATTATAGCTATAATGAATGGACTCATATTATCCGAAATAAATGTTACGATTTAAATAAATGATTAAATGGAACCACTAATAAAACCAATTGCTAGGAAATTAATATTAGATGAACTCACTTCCGAAAAGTATATAAGAAATACCCGAAGAGGAGGTAATGAATTATATGAAATTACTAATGAAAATTCACCTAACACCATGCGTGAAATAGGTCGCTTGAGAGAGTTATCTTTTAGAACAGGTGGTGGTGGTACAGGAAAATCTTGTGATATAGATTCATACGATATCGATTCCGAATTTTCTTATAAACAACTTATAGTATGGGATCCTAAAGATGAAGAAATCATCGGTGGATATAGATATATTCTTTGTAATGACATAGAAACTAAACACTTGGCCACTAGTCATTTGTTTGATTTTTCAGATGAATTTATAAAAAATTATCTTCCTCTTACCATAGAATTAGGAAGATCTTTCATTCAACCTAATTATCAAGGAACTAATCTTAAAAGAAAAGGCCTTTATTCTTTAGATAATATCTGGGATGGCCTTGGTGCTTTAACCGTTAAATATGATGAATTTAAATATTTTTTCGGAAAAGTAACTATGTATCAAACATATAATTCTAATGCTAGAAATACTCTTTTACATTTCCTTAATAAGTATTTTTCTGATAACGAAAAATTAGTTACCCCTTTCAAACCTCTTAATTTCGAGAACGACAATATTTATTACAAATCTTTATTTAATAATTTATCATACAAAGAAGGTTATAAAAAATTGATTAAACTCATAAAAGAAAGAGGAGAATTTGTGCCACCGCTTATTAATTCTTATATGAATCTATCTCCTTCTATGAAAGTATTCGGAACCGCTATTAATGACGTTTTCGGAGATGTAGAAGAAACAGGAATCTTACTAACTATTAAAGATGTTTATCCTGACAAATTAGAAAGACACATTAACTCTGTTAAGGTAATAAATGAAGTATTAAATGCTAAGTTTAGACCTAAATGGTGGAGACGTAATCTTCTACAAGAAAAACAGTCGGATAAAAAATCCTAATTTCTTCCATAAATCTCATAGCTTCTGATTCAGTTCTAAAATTACCCACGGTAACTTTCCAATAAGGGGTTTTATATTCTCTTTTTAAAAAAACATTTGGATATTTTTCTGTGAATTTAATAGCCATTTCACCTGAAATAGTCCTAGCATTTTGAGAGTTATCAAAGTATATTCTTATTTTATAAGATATTATTTTTCGAACAGAATTATTATTAATATATAACAGCATAGCATTATTTATAGAGTCTGGTGCTGAAATTTGGATATTTAAAGAATTTACAAATCCTAAATAAACTTCCATATTATTTTTTACCTCAAGACTATCTGTTTTTTCTGTATTAGTTTCCTGTGCAAAAGCTGAGAAGCTTATAATAATACAGATTAAAGTTAATTTTAATTTCATATTAAATTCTTATTTATTACTCTTTATCCATCTACTGACTGAAATGTTTTTAAATCTCTTACTTGTTTTTATCCCCAAATCATTTTTAAAAACTATCTTTCCTTCTACCTGAACATCAGTTTTATCTAAATGATTTAAATCAATATCCATAGAAAACATCTTTAAGAGATCAGGTACCTTCACGAAAATAATCGCATTAATATCTAAGACAGATTTAGGGTCTATCTGAACTATATTCTTTAAATTATACGTAGCAAAATTATTATTATTAACATAAATATCACCAGCTAATTTAGTTATTTTATAAGTCCTACTGCTAGGGTTATTTATTTTAAAACTTATAAGTATTTCTGCATTTGTAAAATTCTTTACTTTCACATTTTTAATGTCGAAAGATTCTAATTTTATAGCACGATAATTATTACATGAGCTAAATAAAAATAATATAGCGCTAAAGAATAATATACCTTTTAATATTTTCTTCATATATTCTACAAAGATATAAAAAAACTTATCTTTGTAATATGAATAGACATAAAGTATATTTAGAAACATATGGTTGCCAGATGAATATATATGACAGCGAAATAGCTCTTTCTCTTTTAAAAAATGAAGGCTACGACTTATGTGATAATATGGAAGAAAGTGATCTTATTCTTGTAAACACATGTTCTATTAGAGAAAATGCCGAAAAAAGAATATGGGGAAGATTAGATAGGTTTATGCAAGAAAAGAAAAAGAGAAAAGTAATAATAGGAGTTATAGGATGTATGGCTGAAAGATTAGGAAATAAACTTTTAGAACATCCAGCTGTAGATTTAGCTGCAGGACCTGACTCTTATAGATATCTTCCTTCATTAGTTCAGAATGTTATAAATAATGGTGAAAAACAGATAAATATTCAATTATCATTGCACGAAACATATGAAGAAATAGAACCTTTCCGTACAGATAAAAACGGTGTTCAAGCATATATTTCTATTATGAGAGGCTGTAATAATATGTGTACTTATTGTATAGTACCTTATACTCGTGGGAGAGAAAGAAGTAGAGATCCTCATAGTATAATTAGAGAAACTAAACAACTAATTAAAGATGGATATAAAGAAGTATGTCTACTAGGCCAAAATGTAGATTCATATGATTGGATAAATCCTAATAATCCGACTGACACAGTAAATTTTGCACAATTAATAGAAATGGTAGCACTTGTTAACCCTCATCTTAGAATAAGATATTCTACTTCTCATCCTAAGGATATGGAAAACGGAGTTCTGTATTCTATGGCTATGTATCCTAACATTTGTTCACATATTCATCTACCAGTTCAGTCTGGTAGCAATAATATGCTTAAGAAAATGAATAGGAAATATACTCGTGAACAATACTTAGAAAGAATTAAAAAAATAAAGAAGATTATTCCAAAAGCTACTATTACTACAGATATTTTATCTGGTTTCTGCGGTGAAACTGAACAAGATCACCAAGATACTTTATCCCTAATGCGTGAAGTAGAATATGATTATGCTTATATGTTTATTTATTCTAATAGAGAAGGTACTAAAGCTTCTAAATTTTTCAAAGATGATGTCCCTTTAAAAACAAAAACTAGACGTTTACAAGAAATTATTAAACTTCAGAATGTAATGTCTCTTAAAAGTAACCAAGCGGACATAGGAAAGATATTTGAAATACTTATTAATGGTCCTTCTAAAAAAGACCCTAAAGAATTATGCGGTAGAACTGAAGGAAATAAAATGTGTGTATTCCCTGCTGAAAATCACAAGGCTGGTGATTACGTTAATGTTAAGATAGATCGTTGCACTTCTGCTACCCTTATGGGAAAAATCGTTAAGTAAAAAAATTAAATACAAAATTATGACAAAAATGAGAACTCGTTATCTCGGCGATTTAAGAACTGAAATAACACACTTAGATTCAGGAGCTAAAATTATTACAGATGCACCTAAAGATAATAATGGTAAAGGTGAGTCTTTTTCACCAACAGATTTAATAGCTTCAGCACTTGGTTCTTGTATGCTTACCATTATGGGAATAGCTTGCGAAACACATAATTTCGATATAGTAGGAACTAGATTAGAAATAGAAAAATTAATGGACTCTGATCCAAGAAAAGTAAAAGAAATTATTATAGATTTTTATTTCCCAGCAAATAAAACCTATACTGACAAACAAAAGAAAATAATAGATCATATTATTAATACTTGTCCAGTTAGACTAAGCATACATCCAGATATAATAAAAAATATTAGATGTCATTATTAATCTGAAGTCCACTCGACACCATCTTTAATATCTTTTAATTGAATTCCAATTTCTTTTAATCGATTTCTAATCATATCAGAAGTAGCAAAATCTTTTTTTAATTTAGCTTCTTTCCTGATTTTTATAATCATATCCATAAGACCAGAAACTACCTTTTCAGATCCTGAAGAATCTGATTCATCTATAAGACCTAATATATCTACTACTATCACAGTAAGTAACTCTTCAAGGATTTTCTTATCATTTTCATTTATTTCCATACTGTGATCTTTTACTTGATTTACTATTTTTACTACATCAAATAAATGTGATAAAGCTATAGGAGTATTTAAATCATCACATAATGCTATCATTATCTTTTCAGGAATTTTTTTTAATCCTTCTATTTCAGGAGCTTTAGCAGACACCTCTAAATTCTTAACATCTTTAACAGCCTGCATCATTCTCTTATAACCTTTTTCTGCAGCTTGTAAAGCTGTATTACTAAAATCTAAAGTAGATCTGTAATGAGCCTGAAGAATAAAGAATCTAACTGTCATGGGAGTATAAGCTTGATCTAACATCTTATGATTACCAGTAAACAACTCTCTGATAGTGATAAAATTACCAAGAGATTTACCCATTTTTTTACCATTAATAGTAATCATATTATTATGCATCCAATACTTAACACCACTCTGGCCCCTACTTACGGTATTTTGAGCCAATTCACATTCATGGTGAGGAAATTTTAAATCCATACCTCCACCATGAATATCAAATAATGATCCTAAATATTTTTCACTCATAACTGAACATTCAAGATGCCATCCAGGAAAACCCTCACTCCAAGGAGAAGGCCATTTCATAATATGTTCAGGAGAAGCTTTTTTCCATAATGCAAAATCTAAGGCAGATCTTTTATCACTCTGGCCATCTAAAATTCTGGTATTTGAAAGCATATCTTCAATATTTCTACCAGATAAAATCCCATAATGATATTTTTTATCATAGGCTTCGACATCGAAATACACTGATCCATTACTTTCATAAGCATATCCTTTATCTAGAATCTTCTGAACTAAATTAATTTGTTCAATAATATGCCCGGAAGCTTGAGGTTCTATACTAGGACTTAAAGTATTCAATTTACGCATAGCATCATGAAAAATTTCAGTATAAGTATGCGCTATTTCCATAGGTTCTAACTTAAGAAGTTTTGCTTTCTTTCCTATCTTATCCTCACCATCATCAGAATCATTTTCTAAATGCCCTACATCAGTAATATTTCTTACATATCTAACCTTATAACCTAAATATTTAAATAATCTTACTAATACATCATAAGTAATACCGGGCCTAGCATGTCCTAAATGTGGATCACTATAAACTGTAGGACCACAAACGTATATACCTACCATTCCCGGATTAACAGATTCGAATAATTCTTTTTTTCTCGAAAGTGAATTGTAAATGTAATAATCCCTAGTCATTTGCTTCAAATTTTAATATCTACAAAGTTAAGGAAATTTTACAATTTAACCTTCTTCTATAGTTATTCTATTCGCTAACACATCATGATAAAACTTTTCTTCACCAGCTTCTGTCTGATAACGTGATTCTCTTACCCTACCCAAAACACCAATAAAACTACCCTTTTTAATTTTTTGAAAATCAAGCATACCTTTACCATTCCAAGCTACAATATTATGCCATGTAGTTTCTTCTTTTAACTTTCCAGTTTTATCTTTAAAAGTTTCATTAGTAGCAATAGAAAAACGTACTACCTTCGCATCCGCGATTTCATTAATTTGAGGATCTCTTCCGACGTATCCTCGTAATTCGATTTTGTTTACTGATTTGTTCATAATTATATATTTTAAATTAACATTAATACAAAGAAAGAATAGAAAATTTAAAATATATGTATATCACTCGCTTATAGACGATTATATCGGTTAATAATCGTTTCTATACATTTTTATCTGACTAAAATCATATATACTAATATTAATATGCCCTTTAATTTATTTATATTCATTAACCACGAATATCATCAGTAGATATACTTTAACATCCGATATAATTCGCTTAATATGCTTTTTTGTTCGATTATAATCGATTAGATAAATTTAATAAACGCACAATTTTTTTTTATAAATCGATATTATTAGATAATTTTCTTGCCTATGAAATTAGATTTCTATATTTTTCGGCAAAAAATTATGAGAAAATGTCTAGAATGTGGTAAGGAATTGTCGGGGCGAATAGATAAAAAATTTTGTGATAGCACCTGTAGATCTTCGTTCAATAATAAAAAACGCTTTGAACTTAATCAAAAAGTCAAGAGAATAAATAAAATTTTGAAAAGAAATTTTTCATTATTAGATAAGGCTTATTCTGAAAATAAAAAAGAAATAAGTATTTCTAGCCTATTAAGTCATGGGTTTCAATTCAATTATTTCACATCAACACTCAAAAACCCTTATAAACTAATATGTTACAATTATATTTATACTATAAGTAATAAAGGAGTAATTTTCATCGAGAAATTATCAGATTATTAATATTCTGACTATTTTTGTAATCATTAATAATTAATCCATCAAGAAAGTGAAAAAAATACTAATAATTACAGCTTTATTAGCTGCATTAACATCGTGTAACATGTCTAATCCTTTATTAAGGACATCTAAATTAAAATATGGTGCTCCTGAATTTGATAAAATAAAAACAGAAAACTATGTACCTGCTTTTAAAAAGTCTATATCTGATGCTAAAAAAGATATTCAAGTTATCATAGATAACAAAGAAAAACCTTCTTTTGAAAACACCATTGTAGCCATGGAGTATGCAGGCATGAATCTTACTAGAGTATCAGGCATATTCTTTAATCTTTTAGAATGTGACGGAACTCCAGAACTTCAAGCAGTCGCTAAAGAAGTTTCTCCTATGGTAACTGAATATTCTATGTTTGTATCTCTTAATAAAGATTTATTTCAAAGAGTAAAAACTTTATATAACCAAAAAGAATCTTTAAATCTAGAAGCAGAACAAATGAAACTTCTAATAGATACTTATAAGAGTTTCTCAAGAAATGGAGCAGCATTATCGTCAGATAAAAAAGCTGAATTTTCTAAAATAGCTCAAGAATCTTCTAAAATCGGATTAGCTTATAATGAAAATATGCTAAAAGCTCAAGCTGCTTATACTTTGCATATAACCGATCGTGCTAAATTAGCTGGTCTCCCTCATTTCGCTATTGGAATGGCTGCACATGAAGCTAAAACTAGAAAATTAGAAGGTTGGGTATTTACTTTAGATTATCCAAGCTTTGGTCCTTTCATCAAATATAGTGCTGTTAGAGAATTAAGAGAAGAAATATATAAAGCATTTGCTGAAAAATGTGTAGGTGGAGAATTTGACAATACTGAAAATATCAAGAAACTGATCGATTGTAGAATTAAAGAAGCTAATCTTTTAAATTATAAAACTTATGCAGATTATGCTCTTGAAAATAGAATGGCAGAAAATACTCAAACCGTTGAAGATTTCTTAGAAGACCTTAGAATTAAATCTTTACCTTTTGCCAAGAAAGAGGTAAAAGAACTTTCCGCTTATGCCCACAAGCTTGGACTAAAAGGTGAATTAATGCCTTGGGATTGGTCTTATTATTCTGCAAAACTTAAGAATGAAAAATATTCTATTAATGATGAATTATTAAAACCATATTTTAAATTAGAAAATGTACGTCAAGCTATCTTTAATTTAGCTCATAAATTATATGGCCTTAATTATACAGAAACTAATGAATTTCCTGTATATAATAAAGATGTAAAAGTTTATGATATAACAGATGCTAATGGTAAACATATGGCTTTATTATATATGGATAACTTTCCAAGAGCTACTAAAAGTAGTGGAGCATGGATGACAGAATTCATAGGAGAATATCAGTATAAAGGAAAAGAAAATAGACCTATCATTCAAATCGTTACTAACTTCACTAAACCTACTGATGATGAACCATCATTGTTATCTCACAGCGAAGTAACTACTTTATTACACGAATTTGGACATTCACTTCACGGGACATTAGCTGAAGGTACTTATCCTTCTCAAACTGGTACTAGTGTAGCTAGAGATTTCGTAGAACTTCCTTCTCAAATAATGGAAAATTTTGCTTTTGAAAAAGAATTCTTAGAATCATTTGCTAAAAATTATAAAACAGGTGAAGCCATTCCTATAGAATTAATCAATAAGATTAAAGAAGCTAAGAACTTCCAAGCTGGATATGCTAGTTTAAGACAAGTATCCTTAAGTATATTAGATATGGATTGGCATACTCAAACTACTGTTCCTAAAGATGTAATAAAATTTGAAAAAAATGCAATGAAAGATTGTAGAGTATTACCTACTATAGATGATACTGCTATCTCTCCATCTTTTGGGCATATTTTTGCAGGTGGTTATTCAGCAGGATATTATTCATACAAATGGGCTGAAGTATTAGAAGCTGATGCTTTCTCATTATTTAAAGAAAAAGGCATTTTTAATAAAGAAGTAGCTAAATCATTTCGCGATAACATCTTATCTCAAGGAAGCAGAAGAGAAGAATCCGTTTCTTTTAGAATGTTTAGAGGAAGAGATCCTAAAGCTAATGCACTAATGGAAAAATTAGGTCTTACTAAAGATAAACTTTAGAGTTAACCTATTGGATTTTTTTATATCTTTGCCAGTGAATCTTCAAGGCAGGGTTAGATTCCCTACCGGCGGTTATAGTCCGCTACCCTCTCTAAATGAGGCTGAACCGTTGAAATCACGGTACCGACAGTTATAGTCTGGATGAAAGAAGATATGCCTTGATGATGCGAATTATTAATTTTATCAAGGTACAAATGAAAAAACCAATTAAAATTTTAATTCTCGTCATCTCATTCTGTTTCGGAGCTAATTCCGTTTCAGGTTATAATGATAGAGAATTAATCAAAAGCCCTAATGACAGTCTAGTTTTAGCTATCGACCCCGATAGTACTATTGTATTACTAAACGAAATCTGTGTATCAGCCGGTATTACTACTATTTACAAATCCCCTTTAAGATTAACAAATATTAGTCGTGAAGAAATAAGTGTAAAATCACCTGGACAAACATTTCCAGAACTCCTTAAATTTAATCCAGGAGTATATGCCACTTCCGAAAGTGGTAGTTTCGGAGAAGCTAATATTAATATTAGAGGATTCAAACAAGAAAATATTTCTATTCTCTTAAATGGACTTCCTATTTCAGGATTAACTAGCGGATCGATGTATTGGAATAATTGGGCAGGGCTAGTAGATGGCACTGCCCAAATTCAATTACAGAAAGGAATAGGTAATTCTATGCTTGCTGATAATTCAGTAGGTGGTACTATTAACATCATTACTACTACTCCATCTCCAGATTTTTTTTTAAAAGTAGGTCATAACATTACTAGTTATAGTAACCAAAAAAGCTTTTTGAGCTATAATAGTGGCACACTGAAACATGATTGGTCCATAAACTTCACAGGTTCATATACTTGGGGTCCTGGACAAGTCGAATGTACTTATGTGAGAGCCGCATCATACTTACTTTCCATTTATAAAAAATTTAATAAACATAATAGCCTATTATTTACTGTATTAGGTTCACCAGAAAAACATCAACAGAGATCTGCTAGGCTAAGTTATGCTGAGGTAGAACGATATGGTAATAACTATTCTAAAAATTGGGGATATTATCAAAACGATAAAAGAAATATTAGCAAAAACTTTTATCACAAGCCATATATCACTCTAACACACACTTATAACGATATATGGAAACATAACATAAATATTCAGTGGAGAAATACTTTATATGGTGCTTATGGGACAGGAGGCGGAAGCTGGAATGAAAGTACTAACTGGGGTAATAGAATTATTGACCATCAAAAAGCAGGTTACATTGATTGGTATTCTGTCTATGCCGACAATAAAAATCCTACCAACCTCGGCAATAAATGTAACAATATTCAAACTGATTATCTAGCTGGACATATTCAAATAGGCTATTTATCTGCTTTAGATCTGAAATTAAATAAGAAATTTGATTTTCAAGCAGGACTGCATTATCAACTGTATAATACCTGGGAAAAAGAACAAATCACTGATATGTTAGGCGGGGATTATTGGTATGAAGATTACGAACATAACTCTTTAGCAGGTCTTGCACTTAGAAATCCTATAAAAAAAGAAGGCGATTATATCAGAACAAATAATGGTCGTCATACTAATTACTTAACTCTTTATTTATTAAATAATTACACTAGTGAAAATGGTAAATTAACATTAAAAATAGGTGCATCATTTAGTGGATCTACTACTAGAAGATGGGATAAATATAATTACATTAACCATATTTACAGCGATTTGGCCAAGGGTATAGGATTTAGCATAAAAGCTGGAACACTTTATAAAATCAACAATTCTAATTCTATATATTTAAACGCGGCAATTTATAACAGAGCCCCTTACGCCAAAGTATATTTTGCCAATGGTAATAATATAATTTCCCACAATGTAAAAAACCAAAAGAATTATTTAGGAGAATTTGGATACCGTCTTGTCGGCAATGTTTCAGGCCTGGAAGTAACTACATATATAGCTTATTGGAAAAACAAAGCTCTAATGAGCAATCCTTACCAACCATTGGATAATGAGCCCTATCGTTATATGGTTACGGGATTAAATGCCTTACACTACGGATTAGAAATCAATGCTTTTTATAATTTAAGTAATCAGGTAAGAATATCAGCATACGGAGCATTAAGTGAAAATAAATGGAAAAACGATGTATCAGCAAACATTTACGATCCTTACACTGGACAAATAAATCAAACAGTCAATGTATATAGCGATGGTCTTCATGTAGGCGATAGCCCACAAACACAAATAGGTGGTAAAATTATATATAGCCCCCTAATAGGCTTATCTTTCGAAAACGACCTAGTATACAATGACAGATTCTGGGCAGATTTCGACCCCGCATCAAGAACAAATATTAACGATAAATCAGATTCATACCGCATACCCGGATATTTTTTGTTAAATTTTCACGCAAAATGGCACAAACCATTTAAAAAGAACGCTATGACTCTATTCCTTAACATAAATAATGTCACCGAATCTCATTATGTCGAACGAGGTAAAGACGGCACAAATCATAATCGTGAATCATTTAGAGGATACTGGGGTGCTTACAGAAATTTCAACATTGGCATAAATTTTCGTTTTTAAAATGAGTACAATATATATTTTTAATCCCCAGCATGATATGTCTTTGGCTAATAAGGATGAAAATTTCGTTTCTCCAGCCGTATTACGAACATTAGCAAAAACTAAAGGTTGGTATATGACCTCTATAGCGAAAAGAGGAGATTATATTTATTGTGAAGATATTAATCCAAACAACATCCCTACTGTAATTCAAGAATATTGTTCAAATAATAATATTCAGGTGATTCATATATTAAAAGATATACCTATTCTTATAGAAAAAGGACTGATTACTAACATAGATGTATGGGGATGGGACTGGGCTATAAGAAAACTATTGATAAACACAGGAATTTCTAAATCCATGCTTCCTACCGATGCTTATCTAGAACGATTACATTATTTATCATCTCGCGAACGAACCATAGAAGCTATAAACTGGATAAATAATTCAGAAATTCAAAATAGATCAAAAAATTTCAAGCTATTAACTCCTACTAAAATCACTTCATTAACAGAAGCACATAACTTCGCTGAAAAATATAGAAACGTGGTTTTCAAATCTCCATGGTCAGGAAGTGGCCGTGGACTTCGTTGGTGTAGAAAAGATTTCAGTCATAGTGATACTGGCTGGTGCCAAAACATTTTAAAAAAACACGGATTCTTCATGGCCGAAAAACGCTATTCTATATTACAAGATTTCGCAATGGAATTCATTAGTGAAAATAGAAATATAAACAATAAAAATATAGATAATGGGAATGCAGAGGATGGAGATGTAAAATTTCTCGCTTACTCTATTTTTAACACTAATGGGGGTGCTTACCTCCAAAACTTAGATATTAGCGAAAAAGAAAAAGTGGAATTGCTCAGCCATTATATGCCAACCGATGAACTAAATCAAGTAAAAGAAAAGTTGAGAAAGTTTTTAAAACAATTAATTTATTCAGACTCACAGTCATACACTGGGATCATTTCTATAGATATGTTTTTTCATAAAAGTGGATTCTACCCCATTTGTGAAATAAATTTTCGTCAAACAATGGGTAACTTTTCTAACCGCTTTTATGAGATTGGAATTATGAATTTTCAAAAATTATAGACTATACAGATTTAATAAAAAATAAAAAATATTATTATGAAACGGATTATTTCTTCTATTGTGATAGGGCTAGCTGTAATAGTGCTGGTAGTTTTTAGTGTCATTAACTGGTCTAAAAAACCTTCCCAGACTGTAATAGTCTCATTGGATGGTTTCAGAATTAGTTATTTAGATAGCACCAATACTCCATTTCTATGGGAATTAGCACAGGTATCTACTTTTGCAGAAATGGCACCTAGCTTTCCATCTATAACTTTCCCAAATCATTATACATTGGCGACAGGCTTACGTCCTGAGCATAATGGTATTATTGGCAATACTTTTTACAACTATGAAAAGAAGGATTTTTATAAAATAACTAACGCAAATAGACATAATCCTGATTATTATAAAGGCGAACCTATTTGGAATACAGCAGCTAAACAAGATGTAAAAGTGGGTAGCCTATATTGGGTAGGTGCAGATGCTGCTATAAATGGCATGAAACCTTTCCTTTCTAAAGAATGGAGTAATCACCTATTGACTTTTGGACAAAGAGTAGACACTACTATTAGTTGGTTAACTAATCAAAACTGTAGATTAGTCATGACCTATTTCGAAGAACCCGATGGTGTAGGTCATAAATATGGTCCTTACGGAAAAGAAACAAAAAAAATGGTTCATTCTCTGGATAGTCTAATGGCTATCTTATATCAAGAGATTAAACAATTGCCAAATGGAGATAATATTAATTTAATTATTCTTTCGGATCATGGTATGGCTGCCGTTCCTAAGGAAAATAATATTGAACCTGAAAATTATATTAAAAATAGTTGGATTACTCATCTTGTAGGAAATATTCCTACTATGATATATGCTGAAAAAAATTGCACTGATTCGATTTATAATGCACTAAAAGATGTTGAACATTTATATGTTTGGAAACGAGCTGATATCCCTGATAGCCTTCAATTCTCTGATGATTCTAATATAGGAGACATTCTAGTCCTTCCAGAAATAGGTTGGCAGTTTAGCCACAATGCTCATTATGACGGCGGGGCTCATGGTTTTGCACCTCAAAACGTAGAAATGCATGTACCTCTTATCGCATACGGACCAGATTTTAAGGATCATTACCAGCTAAATACAATAATAAATAATACTTGCATTTATCCTATGACAGCTAAGATTATTGGAGTAAAGGCTAACACCAATGATGGGGAAAATGAACCTTACAAAAAACTATTAAAATAGTTCACTTTTAGCATAGATTTTAAATTTATCTGAAAGACGGCTTCGTTTCCCTGTTAAAGATATAAATAACAATTCTCTATCTATAGAAAGTCCATCTACATCGACTACTTGAAGTTCATTATGCATCAGCTCAGAATGTAAGGCTGCTATAGAAATCAAACCATAAGTATCAGGTGTTTCCATTAGGAAGTGCTTGATACTTTCTGTACTACCTAGATTAGTGAGAATATTTAGATCAGTTAATTCGACTCCTACTTCAGCTAAAGCAGTGTTAATAACATTCAAAGTACCAGAACCATCCTCACGAAGCACGAGTTTAAGATTCTTAAGTTCATCAATAGAAATATTGTCGACAGACGAAACATTAGCAGAAAAATCTTCATCCTGTAATCTTGTTTTTCTTACTAGAACTATTTCATCATTCTGAAACTTTTCACAATTAAATTCGCTTATGCCATTTCGACCCTCGATCATCCCCAAATCTATTCTATGATCCTGAAGCATCTTCTCGATTTGCTGAGTATTGCCATTAAACAAATTAATACGAATATCAGGATAATCATTCATAAAATGAGATAAAATCTTAGGCAAAATATATTGAGAAATCGTCGAACTAGCACCAATTTTCAATTCTCCTTTTACCTTTTTATTATAAAGACTCATCTCGAATTCTAATTCCTTATATTTATCACAAATATCAATAGCATACACATAAAAACGATTACCTTCCTCCGTTAATTTAACTGAAGAACGAGTTCTTTCAAAAAGTTGTACCCCATAAGACGCCTCTAACTCCCTAATATGTTTAGAGATAGCAGGCTGTGAAATATATAATTTTTCAGAAGCTCGTGTGAAACTTAAAGTCTCAGCTACCGAAATAAATACTTGTAATCGAAAATCATTCATAACACAAAATTATAAAGAAAATTTAGAAAGATTACTAAAAGACTGAAAAATATCAGAAGTACTATAAAAAAGCCTCCGATTAATATCGAAGGCTTTCTGTAGCGAGACCCAGGATTGAACTGGGGACCTCATGATTATGAATCATGCGCTCTAACCGGCTGAGCTATCTCGCCATTATGTTGAGATACCAAGAATCGAACTTGGGTTTACAGAACCAGAATCTGTCGTGTTACCACTGCACTATATCTCAATATGGATAATACTCTAATTGTTAATTCTATTAAGTATTATTAAGGAGTGCAAAGGTATAAATAATTTAATAATTACAAAATAATTTATTTATAAAATAACTTCTGTTACAGCCTATTAATACTACCATTATTCAGATATAATGAGGAATAATTTGAAAAATATATTGTTACTTAAAAATCAAAACAGTAGCATATGTAGCTATCCCTTCTTCCCTACCGATATAGCCCAAATGTTCTGTAGTAGTAGTTTTTACAGAAACTTGATCTACCCTACAATTCATTAAAGAGGACAGAGTGCCTACCATTAATTCGCGATACATCAGAAGTTTAGGTTCTTGTGCTAAAATAGTGATATCTACATTACCTATATTGAACCCCCGATCTCTCACCATAAGCATTACTCTAGATAAAAGAATTCGGCTATCTATATTTTTATATTCATTTTCTGTATCTGGAAAATGTTGGCCAATATCTCCTAAAGATAAAGCACCTAATAATGCATCACATAAAGCATGTATAACTACATCCCCATCAGAATGTGCTACAAGTCCTTTAGTATGTTTTATTTCTACTCCTGCAAGTACTAATTTTAATCCTTTAGCTAATTTATGCACATCATATCCGTTCCCGATTTTAACATTAATCCTATCCATAATATTATCTTTATTTAGTTTTACTACTTTTGTCATAAATTATTGGCACTTATTTTGATATATTTAATATAGTTCTAAAATTATTTCGATACAAAATTAATCAAATATTTTTTCTATATTTGAATTTTAAGAAAACAATATATTATGGGATTACATATTAGCTTTTTTAGCACTCCTAAACATAAAGTTTTTCATTATAACCCTATGTACTACGATGAAACCAAAGAAAAAATTGGTCATAAAGTAGCAGAGGCGAAACGTGAAAAGGCTATTCGTGAAGGAAAAACTCCTAAGAAAAACGTCGATTATGTACCGGGGACTCTTATCCGTGGAAAAATCACTAGTAACTTAGATAATAATAGAAAAAGTTCTATTAAACCAGGTTCTAAAAAGTTAATTACTCTTTTAGGATTGATAATACTCTTTATTTTAGTTTTCAGTTTCGGTGATTATTTTATTAAATTTTTAGGTATTATTAAATAATCCTCATAGTTTGTCCTTGATAATTTATGCTCAAAGTTTTATCTTCACATATATCAAATTTAATAGCTGCCGGAGAGGTCATTCAAAGACCTTCTTCAGTAGTGAAAGAACTTATTGAAAACAGTATCGATGCTGGTGCTGACAGTATTGATATAATTATTCAAGATTCAGGTCGTACCTTGATTCAAGTTATCGATAATGGTAAAGGCATGACTCCTGAAGAATGTTCTATTTGTTTTCTTCGTCACGCTACTTCTAAAATAGAAAAAGCCGAAGATCTTAATTCTATTATGAGTTATGGTTTTAGAGGAGAAGCATTGGCATCTGTAGCTGCGGTTAGTGAGGTAACTCTAAAAAGTCGCGAGCAAAAAGCAGAAATAGGTATCACTTGTGATTTTATAGAAGGAAAAATGGTTTCGCCTAGTACCCATCCTAATGAATGTGTTATACCAGTAGGTACAAATATATCAGTAAGAAACCTTTTTTATAATGTTCCTGCTCGTAGAAAATTTTTAAAATCTGATGCTTCTGAATTCAGAGACATAATACAAGAGTTCATTAGAATAGCGATTTGTCGTCCTGAAGTAGATATGTCATTAATTCATAATAGTAAGAATGTCTTTAAATTATCACGCACGCTTAATATCAAACAAAGAATATTAGATACAGAGGGAAATACTATGCTGAAGGAATTGATTGACATCCATACGACTACTTCGATTATTAGTGTTTCAGGCTTTATCGGTATTCCAGAAGAAGCTAAGAAACGTCAGACTAAACAATATCTTTTCGCAAATGGTAGATATTTTCATTCTCCCTATTTTAATAAAGCGATTACTAAAGCTTACTCTAATCTAATTCCTGATGGATATCATCCTTCATTTTTCATTTTTATGGAAGCTAATCCTGAATCAATGGATGTAAACATTCATCCTACTAAAGCAGAAATAAAATTTGAAAATGAATCCGAAATATTTGAATTACTTAATGCCGCAGTTCGTGAAGCACTTGGGAAAAATTCCTTATCGGCCACAATAGATTTTGATACAGAAGGAACCATCAATATTCCTGTAGCTGACCTTCACAAATCTTATCTTATTCCTCCTAAAATAAATTACGATCCATTGTTCAATCCTTTTAATCAGACTGATGAAGAATTCGAATTCTTAGATCATGGATCACACAAGGAAAATCATAAAGAGAAATATTACAATAATATTTTCGAAGATGCATCTTTATGCACTAATAATATAATTCAACTTCATAATAAATACCTTATTACTCCTGTAAGTTCAGGAATATTATTAATAAATATTCCAAGAGCTCGAGAAAGGATTCTTTATGAAAACTATTTAAAAGAATTAGATAATTTCAAACCTATTGTCCAATCTTCATTATTTTCACAAATTATAGATTTAGATGAAAATTCTATTTCTATTCTTAAGGAACATAAAGAAAAAATAGAGATGATGGGATTCGATATAGAATTTGGAAAAGATAATCTTATAACAGTAAATGGATTGCCTGACGGATTTAACACCGATGCTGAATCTATCAAAACAAGTATAGACGATTTAATTATTATCTTGTCAGATAATACATCAAAAGATATTATGAAAGCTGAAGAACGCCATAAGATAGCTCTTAAACTGGCAAAATCTGGCGCTTCTAAAAAATCTAAAAATCTCACTAGTTTAGAGGCACAATTCTTGATAGATTCTTTATTTGGATGCTCTGAACCCGAAAACACACCTGATGGGCTAGCATGCATGACTATATTATCGTCAAAAGAACTAGATAAAAAATTTAAATAATGTCGTATTTTGGAAACCAAGGTGGAGGCCTTAGACTTAACATGCCTCCTGTAGTTAAGAATCTTATTATCATAAACATAATAGTATATTTAGCCACTGCTCTTAGCGGAGACCTATTGTTTAAATATCTATCTCTTTTTTATGTAGGTTCTCCATTTTTTCAACCTTATCAGATACTAACTCATATGTTTATGCATGGGGGTTTTTGGCACATATTCTTTAATATGTACACACTATATATTTTTGGCTGTGTTTTAGAAAATACTTGGGGCAGTAAGAAATTTCTAATTTACTATCTAGTCTGTGGTATTGGTGCTGCTATCTTACATGAACTTGTGATGTATATCCAAGTGGAAAATATTCAAGAGGGATTAGTAGCAGGTCAATATGCTGCTAAAATGGCCTACCAAAAAATTATGCTCACTCCTACTGTAGGTGCTTCAGGTGCTATATACGGATTATTATTAGCTTATGGAATGCTTTTCCCAGAAAACAGATTAATGCTTATATTCCCTCCTATAGCTTTGAAAGCTAAATGGTTTGTATTAATTTTCGGAGTAATTGAATTATTAACTGGGGTTTTCAGCACAGGCGACGGAATAGCTCATTTCGCTCACTTAGGTGGTATGATCTTTGGCTTTATATTATTGATGATTTGGAAAAAACAAAATCGAATGTATTATTAGTTATAAGTGGTTATAACTTTAGATAAGTAAAAATTATCTATTGAACTATTAAAAAACCATGACTACGAAAAAAACAAAACATCATTTTTTACTGAGTATATCTTTTAGGATGATTTTAATCATATCTGGAATTATGCTGGCACTAGGATATTCTTCTTTTTTCATAAATCCAGCCCATTTCAGTTTCCCTAGTTTTTTCGGATTATACTTCGTCCCTATAGCTCTATTGAATATTATTTTATTCTTCATTGGGTTAGCTAGACGATCTAAATCTTCATGGATTCCTTTTATATTATTATTACCTACTCTACTATTTTCAGAGTTCTATGTTCATCTCGGAGATAGAGATTTAGTAAATCCAAATAGAACAGAATCTTTAAAAGTAATGACATACAATGTCGGTAGATTTAAATCTGCTAAATCTAATATGTCTACAAATCTTTGTTATGACAATGTGAGAAATCTTATCAAGAATGAAAATCCTGATATAGTGTGCATGCAAGAATTTTACTCAAAGGATACTAATTTTAGAAAACAGTTTACAAGATATCCTTATATCAAGTATCGTTTTTTTAGATTTCGTTCAGGTAGCTATTTTGGTAATGTTATTTTAAGCAAATATCCTATGGTCTCTGGTGGTTATATAAAATTTACTAACAGTACTAATCTAGTGGTATATTCCGATATTAAGATAAACACTAATATCATGAGAATATATAATTGTCACCTAGAGTCTTACAATATTTCTTTAACATCATTGATTAAAAAATTAAGAGTTCCAGCTGATGAACTGTCTCAAGAGATTATAGCTGTTCATGATAAAATGAAGCTCACTAATAGTAGAAGAGCTAAGCAAGTAGATCAAGTTATTCGACATATATCTAATTGCAAATACCAAAATATAGTTTGTGGAGACTTTAATGATACCCCACTTTCCTATACATATTATAAATTGAGTCGTAAGAAAAAAGATAGTTTCGTAGAAGCTGGGAAAGGATTTAGTGCTACTTATTCGGCCCTTTGGCCAATGCTGCGAATAGATTATGTCCTATCATCCAAAGTATTTGACATAAGGAAACACTCGACTATCAAAAGTGCTACCTTCTCCGATCACTATCCTATTACTACTGTTTACTCCTTGGCTAAAGCCAATACTGTCACTGATACAAAATAAAAAAATGAGATATAATATAGACAAAAGTCTTCAAGAAAAAGTTAAAAAAGCTACTGCCATTCTTAATCAAGGTGGTATAATTCTATACCCTACAGATACTATTTGGGGAATTGGCTGCGATGCCACTAATCCTGAAGCTGTTAAGAAAATCTATGATATAAAAAACCGAAATGATGCTAAAAGCATGATAGTATTGGCTAAAGATATGGTTATGGTCGAAAGATATGTAGAGAAAGTCCCTGAAATAGCTGACCAACTTATAGAAATCACAGAAAAACCACTTACTATTATATATCCTAATGCTATTAATTTAGCAAAAAATGTAATAGCAGAAGACGGAAGCATAGGAATTAGAATTCCTAATCATACTTTCTGTCAACAATTATTATATCATTTTAGAAAACCTTTAGTATCTACATCTGCTAATCTTTCAGGCATAGGAGCACCTTCTACTTTGGCAGAAATAAGTCAAGACATCAAATCTGCAGTAGATTGGATAGCTGATTCTAAATATGAAAATGAATCTAGCCGGAAAGCCTCTTCCATCATAAAATTAAGTATTAGCGGCGAAGTTAAAATTATACGAGAATAAATAAACTGATAAGTTTATTAAAAATTTATCCTTGTTTAGAAAGATTGGCAGCTGCCACAGTCATTAGTGCTGCTGTTTCTATTCTTAACCTAGATTTTCCTAACGAAATAGGGATAAAACCTGCATCAGAAGCCATTTGAATTTCCTCCATAGAAAAATCACCTTCTGGCCCTATAAGAACCATTGACCTAGAATCGAATTCATTTTTAGCCTTCTTAAGAGCATCGACTATAGAAATACGTTTAATTTTCAGACCTTCAGAATTTACTAATTCATGATCACAATAAGCTATCATCTTAAGTCCATAAAAATTCTTTGTTTCTTCTATATAATTCTTAAATATAGTCAAAGGTTTTAGTTCAGGAATATATCCTTTAAGGGACTGCTTAGCAGCTGATAGCATAATTTTACTCTGACGTTCAGCATTCATTTGTTTTCTTTCAGAATGTGCACAAACCAATGGGGTTATCTCATCTATACCTATTTCTGTACTTTTTTCAAGAAACCATTCGAATCTATCCATCTTTTTAGGAAGGGCTACCGCCATATGGAGAAAATAATCATGCAGGCCGAAATTAGCTTCTATACTTTTGATTTTAAGGACAGTAGCTTTAATATTTGCATCCTCTATAATAGCATGATAAAGATTTCCATCACCTCCACTTACCTTAACTTCATCCCCTGCTCTTTTTCGCAGAACTTTTACACAATGAACCGATTCTTGTGCTGATAAAATTATTTGATCGTTTTTAATATCATTTGAATAAAAAATTTCCATATTACAAATATAAAATATAATTTTTTACCTTTGGAGGATTATAGATTTAATATCTTTAACTTTATAAGCCAAAAATTAGTAAATACATTATTATGAAAGAAACCTCCTATATATTTGCTCGGTCAAGGTAATGGTGTAATGATAAATTTTGATAAAGTCAATAAATAAAAATAATAAAAACAAGAATTAATGGCGTATATAGGATTACTATCCGATACTCATACATATCTCGACACAGCACTAAAGAAATTTCTTGATCCTGTCGATGAAATATGGCATGCTGGTGATTTTGGGGATTTAAAAACCTATAAAGAATTAGCTGCTTTCAAACCTTTGAAAGGAGTATATGGTAATTGTGATGGAAAAGATATACGTTCATACGTTCCCTATATTCAGAATTTTACTATCGAAGGAATGAAAATTCTCATGATGCATATAGGAGGTTATCCTGGTCGTTATGACCGTCGCGCTTTCCAATTAATTATAGCTCATAACCCTGATATTTTCGTTTGCGGGCATTCACATATTTTAAAGATAATGAATGATCGTAAGTTCAATATGTTAGATATAAATCCAGGAGCCGCAGGTATTTCTGGCTTTCATCAAGTTAGAACTGCACTTCGTTTTAAAATCGAAAAACACAATATTTCCGATATGGAAGTCGGAGAATGGCCCCGTTAATTAATTACTAAAATAATTTCAAAAACAATACTTTATGAAAAAAAAACTATTTATAATTTTGTGTGGAATGTTTCTTTTAGGAGAATTAGTAAACGCTCAAGAAAGGACTCCTATCACACATGCTAACTATGCAAAAGCAGAGCAATTCTCTCAGAAAAAGATGGAAAGGATGCTTCATTCTCAAACAGTTTCTCCTAATTGGTTTAAAGATTCTGACAAATTTTGGTATAAATGGGAAAACTCAGATGGAACTAAATATTTCATAGTCGATCCAGCTAATAAATCTAAAAAAGAAATATTCGACATGGACTGGATGGCTGAACAAATTTCCATCTTTACACATGATCCATTTGATTGGCAACATATTCCTTTCAAAAAATTCAGATTAAAAGATGATAAATATTTCTATTTCGACATTCAATCTAATTTAGAGATTCCTAAAGAATTAACTGAAAAAGAAAAACTAGCTAAAGATAAATTATCTAAAAAAGACACTACCGATACTAAATCTCCAGCGCCCAAAAAACGTCCTGAAATGGTTAAGAAATTATTCCATTTCAAATATGATCTATCTACTGGAACATTAACAGATGCTACTAAGGAAGTTAAAGCAGAAAAAAAGAGAAATGAATTTCCACGTTGGGCTAATATTTCTCCAGACTCTAGTTACGTACTATATGCTAAAGGTTATGATCTTTATTGGATGGATATGACTAACATGCGTAAAGCCATGAAAGATGAAAAAGATAGTACTATCATAGAAACTAGACTTACTAAAGACGGTGTTAAAGATTTTTCTTATGGTGGTGATAATTATAAAGGTTCTGGCGATATAGATTCTACTAAAAAAACAAAAGTATGGTGTTATTGGGCCCCAGATTCTAAACACTTTGCTTTCTTGAAATACGATATGAGAATGGTAAAAGATTTATGGGTAATCCATTCTATTAGAGCTAAAAGACCAGAATTAGAAACATATAAATATGAAATGCCAGGAGAACCTGGTAACAAAACATATATGATGATTTTCGATATGGCCACATCTAAATATAAATATATAAACACCTATGCTTATAAAGATCAAAGTTTAGATTTATTCTCTAAAAACCGTACTCATAAAGATAGTTATAACAAATGGTTTAAGATGATTTGGATGGGTGATAATGAAAATCTATATCTTGCTCGTAAAAGTAGAGACCTTCATAAAATAGACATTTGTCGCCTCAACATTAATGAAGATACTTTACATGTTCTTTTCGAAGAAAGACTTAATACTTACCAAGAAATTCATTCTTTAAGACCTATTAATAATAGCAAACAAATGCTTTGGTGGTCTGAAAGAAACGGTTGGGCTCAGCTTTATCGCTACGATTCTAATGGCAAATTATTAAATAAAGTAACTAAAGGTGCATTCCATGTCCATAAGATCATTAACACATGTGATGCTACTCAGACAGTTTACTTCACAGGTATGGGATTTCACAGAGAAGATCATCCATATTATCAGCATTTCTATAAAATACAATACGATGGTTCTAATCTAGTAGAATTAAATAAAGGTGATTTCTTCGCAGAAGTAAACATTTCTGATGATTGTAAATACTTCTTATCTAATCATTCTAAACAAGATATGGCTCCTGAAAATTATTTAAAAGATAATCGTGGCCGTGAAATTATAAAATTAGAAACAGCAGATTTTTCTCAATTATATGCTGCTGGTTGGAAAGATCCTAAAATCTTCAAAGTTAAAGCTGCGGACGGAATTACAGATTTATGGGGTGTAATGTACAAACCATTCAATTTCGATTCTACTAAAGTTTATCCTATTATAGAATATGTGTATCCAGGTCCACAAGTAGAAGCCACTTATTACAAATGGGGCAGAAATGTAAATAGACTTGATAGACTAGCTCAATTAGGATTTGTAGTAATAACTATTGGGAACAGAGGTGGTCATCCAAATCGTTCTAAATGGTATCATAATTACGGCTATGGCAACATGAGAGATTATCCTCTTGAAGATCATAAAACAGCTATTCAGCAATTACAAGCTCGTTATGACTGGATTAGTCCTACTAAAGTAGGTATACATGGTCATTCAGGTGGTGGGTTCATGTCCACAGCAGCTATTTTAACTTATCCTGATTTCTACAAAGTAGCAGTTTCATGTTCAGGTAATCACGATAACAGAATATATAATCGCTGGTGGAGTGAAACTCATAATGGTATAAAAGAAGTAGTTTCTGATAAAGGTGATACCACATTTAAGTTCAGCATTCATTATAATCAAGAACTAGCTAAAAATCTTAAAGGACACTTACTACTAGTTACTGGGGAAGCTGATAACAATGTACATCCAGCTAATACTATGAGAATGGTAAACGCTTTTATTAAAAACAATAAACGTTTCGAATTACTAGTATTACCAGAACAACGTCATGGTTATGGTAAGATGGATAAATATTTCTTTTGGAAAATGGCAGATTTCTTCTCTGAATATCTAATAGGTAACTGTGAAGACACTGTAAATATTCCACAGATGAATAATGATTAAGTCGTAGATATATATAAAAACCCATGTAATTACCAAAGGTAAATACATGGGTTTTTTATGTATTGCTATTAAGCTATATTTATATACTTATCATCTGACTACATTCTCATCATTTTCTGGACCGGCTGAACAGCACGTGCAGTTAATTCTTTAGAAATTTTAACTTCATAACGTTCTTCTTTAAGGGCCATATATAGAGCCTTTAGAGTAGATAACTTCATACCTTTGCAAATTAAACCTTCGCAAGCCATGACAAATTGTTTGTTTGGATTATCTTTTTGTAATTTATGTAACGTGCCTTCTTCTGTACCTATGATGAATGTTTTTTTATCTGAAGCAGCTACATGGCGAACAATACCTGATGTAGAATAGAAAAAACATTGTGGATTATCAAGAATTTTAGAATCATGTGAACAAGCTGCTTCTGGATGAATCAAAACTTCAGCATCTGGATATTCTTTTAATTTATTAAGAATAACTTCTGTAGTAATTTTCTGATGGACGTCGCAGTTTCCATCCCATAGCTGCATTTTATTCCCTAGATTTTTCTTGATATAACTACCTAGATTAATATCTGGAACGAATACTGTGTTAGCATCAGGGCCAAATGATTTAACGACGGCTTCTGCATTAGCAGAAGTACAGCAAATATCTGTTTCTCCTTTTACTTCTGCGGTAGTGTTTACATAAGAAATAATCTTTCCACCTGGATTAGCTTTACGCCAATCTATTAATTGCTGAGCATTAGCACCTTCTGCTAAAGAACAACCTGCATTTAAAGCTGGTATAAGAACCTTTTTATTAGGAGAAAGGACAGCTGCTGTTTCTGCCATAAATTGGACACCACAGAATACAATAATATCAGCCTTAGTACTAGCCGCCTTTTTAGATAATTCTAAAGAATCACCTAAGAAGTCAGCTATATCTTGTACGTCTGAATCTGAATAATAATGTGCTAAAATTACAGCATTCTTTTCAGTTTTTAAACGTTTAATTTCGGTAATCAATTCTTTTTTAGTCATAATCTATTATTATTCTGCTACGATATTCATAGAAATATCCATAGCAGTCACGCTATGAGTTAGGGCTCCGACACTGATGAAGTCAACGCCACATCTACACACATCTTGGATTCTATCTACAGACATGTTTCCTGATGCTTCAGTTAGGGCTTTATCACCAATAAGATCTACAGCATTAGTCATCATATCATTAGACATATTATCTAACATTATAATATCTACTTTAGCAGCAATGGCTTCTCTAACTTCATCTAAATTAGTAGTTTCTACTTCTATTTTTATAGTATTTTTAACATGAACTCTTACTTGATTTACAGCTTTAGTTATAGAACCTGCCATTTTTATATGATTATCTTTTATCATAACCATATCATATAAACCCATACGATGATTAGTTCCTCCACCATCTTTAACTGCCATCTTATCTAAGATTCTCAAACCTGGAACGGTTTTACGAGTATCTAATATTTTAGTTTTACCAGATGTTTCAACTACATACTTAGCTGTTTCAGTAGCTATCCCAGACATACGTTGAAATATATTTAAGGCAAGTCGTTCTGCTTTTAATAATGCTGGATAAGAACCTTTTACCATCATTATAACATCTTTGTTTACTACCCTATTACCATCATGAAAGAATTCTTGGAATTCCATTTCTTTCTGAAAATGTTTAAATACTATTTCTACTATTTTAATTCCAGAAATTATACCAGACGCTTTAGCAGTTAATGTCGCTACAGCCTTAGAAGATTCAGGGATAATAGACTCTGTAGTTATATCTCCTGTATAAATATCTTCTTCTACAGCTAATTCTATGAGTTCATCTAATAATTTGCTTTCAAATTTTATCATGCTTCTTCATTTTGATTAACTACGGATGTAAATAAATTTTTATCTTTTTGTTGAACACTATGTAATAAGTATTCATCTTTAGTAGCTGGGTAATCTTCTCTATAATGTCCACCTCTACTTTCTTTACGGAAACGAGCGCCTCGAATTAATAATTCTGCCAATGTTAAGAGTTTTAATTCTGCTTCGCGATAGTATTCGCATTTATTGGCATCAGCCTTAATCTCACTAACAAGTATATCTTTTTCCTTTCTGACAGCATTCAGAGCTATGCCTAATCCTTCTTCGACCCTGATGATACCAGAATATTTTCTTAGAATTTCTGCTATGTCCTTTTTAAGATGAAAATATTTTTGTTTGTTATTTTCATCTTGATACATGGTTTTTTTAAAATTAGGGATATCTTTCAAATCTTCTACTTTCAAAGAAGCTTCAATAGATCTATTTCCATATACTAAACATTCTAATAGCGAATTTGATGCCAATCTATTAGCTCCCATAACTCCTGTAGCTGCAGCTTCCCCGCAAACATAAAGTCTTTTTACACTAGTAAGACCATTAATATCCGTTTCTATACCTCCCACTGTGTAATGGGCGGCAGGAGCTACTGGTATTTTATCTAACATATTATAACCGTTATCAGAACAAACTTTAAGAAGTGTAGGAAATCTTTTTTTAATCTGTTCTGGATTTATATGGCTAAGAGAAAGAGTGACATAAGGCTGCTGATCTGCTTCCATTTGTTTAAAAATAGAACGTGCTACGACATCACGAGGAGCTAATTCTGCTAACGGATGAATAGGCAACATAAATCTTTCACCAGCTTTATTTAATAAATATGCACCTTCACCTCTTACTGCTTCACTTATAAGAAAAGCTCTTGAAGAATCTTTTATATATAAAGATGTAGGATGGAACTGAATAAATTCCATATCCATAATTTTACAACCTGCAGAATATGCCATAGCTATACCATCTCCGATAGTAGTTTCAGGATTTGTAGTACGAGAATAGAGAGCTGAAGTACCTCCAGAAGTTAATATAACATGATTTGCATATATCAATTCTTCTTTATGGATTTCATGATTCCAGCATCTAACACCATAACAAATATTGTTCTTTATTAGGAAATTAATAGCAGATGTGTTTTCTTGAATCGTAATTCTTGAATCTTCCAATACTCTATCAATAACAAACTCTGTAAGCCATTTACCAGTAGAGTCACCTCCTGCATGTAGAATTCTATGTTTATGGTGACCACCTTCAAGGCCTAAGGCTAATTTACCATTTTCCATATCGAATTTCATACCTTCATCTATGACTTCTCGAACTCTTTTAGGCCCTTCGTTTACTAAAAGGTTTACTGCCTTATATTCGCAAAGTCCTCGTCCTGCTTCGATAGTATCATCAAAATGCATTGAAGGATTATCTTCAATAGTAATAACTGCAGCAATACCACCTTGAGCATTGTAGGAATTGGAATCTCTTATAGCCTTTTTAGTGATAACTAATACGCTTCCATGTGGGGCGGCCTTATGTGCTGCAAATACACCAGCAAGACCACTTCCGATTATTAAGTAATCGTACTTTTTCATAATTTAGATAACACGGATAATAGTACCTTCAGATTTTTTCTTAAAGACACCTATTTCATATAAATTCTGTCCGTATTTTTTCATAATAGCTTTAAGAGTTTTTTCATTATCAGGCTTTGCTGCCACCAATAGCCCACCTGAAGTCTGAGGATCACATATTAAAGCTCTCTGCGATTCAGACATTGCGATTTTTTTACCATAGCTGGCAAAATTTCGTCTAGTTCCTCCTGGGGAACATTTATTTTTCAGGTAATATTCTATTTCCTTTATTTTAGGAATTTTATCGTAATATAAATTTACACTTAATCCACTAGCTTCAGCCATCTCCAATAAATGACCTCCAAGACCAAATCCTGTCACATCTGTTAAAGATGAAACCACATCCGAATAAGCTAAATCATAACCAGGTTTATTCAACTGGCACATTATTTCTAAAGCTTCTTCTTGTGAAGATTCTTTAGCTATACCCATTTTTTCAGCAGTACTTACAAGACCTGTTCCTATAGGTTTAGTTAAATAAAGTATATCACCTTCTTTAGCTGAATCATTAGTTTTTATTTTTTCTACATCTATTACACCTGTAACTGCTAACCCAAAAATAGGATCAGAACTTTCAATACTATGTCCTCCTGCTAATGGTATATCACATTGGTCACAAACCTTTCTGGCACCTTCTATTATTTTAGATGCTATTTTTTCAGGTAATTTAGAGATAGGCCATCCTAAAATAGCTAAAGCCATAATAGGTTTACCACCCATAGCATAAATATCACTTAAAGCATTGGCAGCAGCGATTCTACCAAAATCATATGGATCATCGACAATAGGTGTAAAAAAATCAGTAGTAGATATAATACCTTTTCCACCACCTATATCATAAACAGCAGCATCATCTTTAGTATCATTACCGACGAGCAGCTTCTCAAATAACCTATTTGATCCACTGTTCTTAAGAATCTCCTCAAGTTTGTTAGGAGCTATCTTGCAACCTCAGCCAGCACCTGGACTAAACTGCGTTAACTTATATTTATCTGAAGCCATAGATTTTCATTATTTTATCTTACTCCCTTTTCTACCTTCCATCTCTCGTGCTTGATCTATTAAAGAAGGTAAGAAACTTTCTATATCCAAGGAATCAATAGCAAAAGTAATAAATTTTATACCAACTAAAACTCTTTTATCCATAGATACATTATATAGTTTATCGTAATAATATAAGCATATCTCTACCGCACCTTTATAATCATCATTATTACAACAATTTATAGCCTGTAAACATTTCTCTCGACCTAATCTTTTTTCAATTTTTTTAATAGAATAAATAAGGGCTTCTTTATCAAAACATCCATAATCTCTAATAATTCTAGCAGCTCTCACCGACTCAGGAACTTGTATTTTTATAACATCTGAATTTCTAAGATTTGTAAAAAAAGAATTTGGCACAAATACTCTCCCTACATTTTTAGATTCATCTTCTATCCATATATTTCTTTCGATATCCATTTTTCTAAGTTTATCGAAAAGTAAATGTTCGAAATATTCAGAAGTAGGTTGTCTTTCTTGGCCTATTGATCCAAAAGCAGAACCCCTATGATTAGCAAGACCTTCTAAATCTATAATTTGTTCCCCTGCTTTTTCTAAAGCATATAATAAATCAGTTTTACCGGCACCAGTACATCCCCCTAATACAGTAAGATTATAATTCTTTTTAAAAAGTTCTAATTCCTCTCTTCTATAAGCCTTATAACCACCTCTTATTAAATATACTTTAATATCTACAGTTTCGAAAAGCCATCCCATAGATGCAGATCTCATACCTCCACGCCAACAATAAACTATGACAGCATTAACATCAGCCTTAGAAATAACTTTTGTGGAAACTTTAAAACTTAATTTTTCTGTTATTTCAAGTGCTTCTTTCGTCATATCTGCCATCTTCGGGCCGACATATTCTAAGCCTTTCTGAACAGCCGCGACTCTTCCTTTCTTTTTAAAAATAATTCCTACGGCAGATCGTTGATCATTATTAAATAAAGGGATAGAATAAGCACCTGGCATATGTGCGTGATCAAACTCCTTAGGCGAGCGAACATCTATAACAGGACAGCCTGCTTCTCTAAGTTCTAGAGCTTTATTAATGTCTAAATATTCTGCCATTTAGTTAAAATTATAGTAATAATAAAATTTAAGAAATAATGAATTATATTCTATTAATTATTAATCTTGATTCAAGATTTTAGATATTTTTCTACGTAAATCTGGAAGCTCTTCGATTTTAAATTTCAAAGTCTCTGGTGGTAATAATTCTTCGATTTTTTCTGGCCATTCCATCAGACTTATACCTCCACCGTATAAATAATCTTCAAAACCTAAGTCTTCTACTTCTTTTAAGTCTTTAATTCTGTAAAAATCGAAATGAAAAATAGGCATATCTTTTTTAGTTCTATACTCATTCACTATCGTAAAAGTAGGGCTATTAACGATGTCCTCTACTCCTAATTCATCACAAACAGCCTTTATGAATGTAGTTTTACCTGCACCCATAGAACCATAAAAAGCTATAATATCCTCAGATTTAATATTTTTATTAAATTCCTTAGCAGCTTTATGAATGTCTTTTAATTCGAAAATAATATCTTCCATTAAGAGACAAAGTTAAAAATTTCTTGGAATTTATAATAGTTCTTGGGACCTAAACTGTACTGCTTCTGAAATATGGCCAAAAGATATTCTTTCAGAAGATTCCATATCAGCAATAGTTCTAGATATTTTAAGAATTCTACTATATGAACGAGCTGAAAGAAAGAACTTTTCCATAATAGTATTCAAATACTTCCGTTCTTTATTATCAAGTGAGCAATAATAGGAAAGTTGTTCAGCATTCATCTGAGAATTCGTAAAAATTTTATCCTTTTTAAATCTTTCTAACTGAATATTTCTTACACGGGCTACTCGTTTAGCTATATCTGAAGAAGATTCTTCTAATTTACTGATTTTATTAAATTTACTAGCCTCTAATAATTTACTAGAATCTACTCTTTTCACTCTAATCGTTATATCTATTCTATCCATTAACGGACCTGATATTTTCGACATATATCTTTTTATCATAGCAGAAGTACAAGTACATTTTCCACTATCATCTCCTGCATAACCACAAGGGCATGGGTTCATAGAACCTACTAGCATAAAAGAAGCAGGATATCGCAGTTTATATCGAGATCGAGAAATAGAAATATATCCATCTTCTAATGGCTGCCGAAGAACATCCAGAGTGCTTCTAGAATATTGAGACATTTCATCTAAATACAAGACTCCGTTATGAGCTAATGATATTTCTCCTGGGGTAGCATTAAGACCTCCACCGGTCAATGAAACCATAGAGGCAGTATGATGAGGCGTACGAAATGGCCTCTGCTTAATAAGACCTTTTTTACCATAAGTAAGTCCAGCCACTGAATATATCTTAGAAGTCTCCAAAGCTTCTTCTCTGCTTAATTCCGGTAAAATCCCTGGTAAACATTTAGCCATAAAACTCTTACCCGAACCAGGAGGTCCTATCATAAGCAAATTATGATTTCCAGAAGCTGCAATTTCTAAACCTCTTTTAACATAAGCCTGACCAATAACATCTTTAAAATTATAAAGGCAAATAGATTTATCCCCCTCATTTACATCATTCCTTTCTGCCAGTAAGTTAATAATGTAATCTTCCCCTCTAATAATATCTATTACTTCTGATAAACTATTTGCCCCATAAATTTTAATATCTTTTACATCTGCAGCTTCTTGTGCTGATTCTGCAGGAAAAATACATGCTTTATATCCTTGAGCTTCTGCGTATAATGCTATAGGTAAAACTGCTTTCATAGGACGTAATGTGCCATCTAAAGATAATTCACCCATTATCATAATCTTATTTAAATTATTAGCTAATATCTGTCCTGTAGAAATTAATACTGCTATAGCTATCGATAAGTCATAAACTGAACCTTCTTTTTTAACATCAGCAGGAGCTAAATTTATTATGATTTTTTTACCAGGAATACGATAATTATAAAAATCCAACGCAGATTTCACCCTTAGCAGAGATTCTCTGACTGCAGAGTCAGGTAACCCTATTAAATAAATACCCACACCTGGAGTAATAGAGATCTCAACACAAACGGTTACTACCTCTAATCCATTACATAATGCTGAATATACTCTACAAATTATCGCTTCCATCACTCACAAAATTAGAGTAATAGATATTAGTATACAAGCCCTTTAAAAGGGTATTTCTAATTATTCAATTTATTTATCTGATACTAGAAATGATATCAGATTATAGAATTTCTGCTTTAGAATATTAAACTATTTCTCAGATTCTAGAATAGCTTTTACAATAATTTTACTAGCACCTCTTTTATCTTCGATATATTGTGTACAAATTTTAGAAAGATCACTACCTTCATTACAGCAAGTAATAAACCAATCTGCTATTTTAGCTCTAAGATCTGTAGGAAAATAATATGAGAAGGCACCTCCTAATCTTATCAATTCTCTAGCTTCACGGAATTTTCTATAATTAGGACCAAAAATAGTAGGACGACCATAAGTAGCTGCTTCTAAGATATTATGAATTCCTGCACCGAAACCTCCACCTATATAAGCAAAAGATCCATATGGATATAAACTAGATAAAAACCCTACTTTATCTACTATTAATATTTGTGCTTTATCTAAATGAGTATCAGTATAAGCTTTCCCTTTTTCACATTCTGAATAAAGAATAGGAGAAAAAAGTCTAAATATTTCTTTACACTTGGCTATTCTCTGAGGAGTTACTTCATGAGGAACTATTATGGCTTTAGCTTCACAAATTATACCTTGGTTTTCTTTAGGCAAATAATGGAATGCTTTTAAAGCTTCTGCTAAATTATATTCATCTTGTTCCCAAGTACTCCCCGCTACGAAAATAAGTTTATTTCCTTTAAAAGTTTCGACTATTTTATTAGGTGTTCTAGGCTGAGTACTTAATTTACATACACGATCAAATCTCGTATCTCCTGCTACGACTACATTAGTGATATTAATCCTTTTTAATAATCTTTTGGAAACTTCATCTTGTACAAAAATAGTCTTGAAAGTTCGAAGCATTTTACGATAAAGACCACCTGTCTTTTTAAAAAATATCTGAGAAGGTCTAAATGTAGCAGATACCATATAAGTAGGTATATGTTTACGCTTCAATGTAGTTAAATAATAATACCAATATTCATATTTGATAAATATAGCTATATCAGGCTTTACGACTCTTAAAAACCTATGGGCATTAATAAAACCATCTATTGGTAAATAATATATCCAATCAGCTAGATCATAATCTTTACGGAGTTCATAACCAGAAGGAGAAAAAAATGTTAGAAAAATTTTATATTCCTTTTTATAATCTTTTTTGATTAATTCTATAATAGGTCTTGCTTGTTCAAACTCTCCTACCGAAGCACAATGTATCCAAATTATTTTTTTATCTTCTCGGTTTTGCTTAACATCTTTACGAATATTTTTTATCACATTCCTTCTTCCCAAGATAAAAAGTTTAGCTTTATGTATAAAGGATGAACCCATAATTCAATATATTTTTACTATATCAATCAATTATTGATATTTATTGCCTACAAATTTACGCTATTTTGTTACATTAGATAGAATTTATTTAAATTTGTGCAAATAATTATAAAAATATGAGAGTAAATAAAATTTTTCGCTTGACTGTTCTACTAGCTATTTCGTTATTAATCAGTCAATTAACCTACTCCCAAAAAAAAACATCTAAAACTCATTTTCTATTAGAAGGTATAAAACAATATAATATAGAAAATTACCAAGAAGCTGAGAATTTATTTTTAAGAGCTATCGCTGCAGATTCAGAGAACAATGCTGCGTATTTCTATTTAGGGAATGTATATTTTCATCTTGGTAGCTCTAGTGCTGCTAAAGAATATTATCAAATAGCTGCTGAAAAAGACACTAATAACTACTGGTATCAATATCGTTTAGCTCAATACTATGAAAGCGCTAAAAATATAGTATCAGCCACAGATATTTATGCCAAATTACTTAACAAATTTCCTGAAAAAGCTAATATATATTATCCTTTGATGCAGAATTATGCTCAGTTAAGTAAATTTGATAAAGCAGAAGAAGTACTTGATAAATTAGAAAAACAAGTAGGGAAAAATGAGCAAACTGAAAATATAAGATTTGAAATATTAAGAATGGAAGGAGATAATACTAGAGCTTCTAAACAGTTAATATTATTATCTAAATCGTATCCTACTCCTAGAGTATTATTTATGTTAGGAGAACTGTATAAATCACTAAGAAAAGATTCTTTAGCTGTTAATTCTTATCAAGAAGCTTTAAAAATCCAATCAACATTTGCTCCTGCTAATCTAGAATTAGCCGAAATATATAGACATAAAAGAAAATACTCAGATTATTTCACAAATATTAATATTTATTTAAAGGATCACAATATGGATCCCGGGTTAAAAGCTACTTATCTTACTGACATAGTAATAAAACCTGAATTTTTACCTGTTTTCAAACCTCAGGTAGATACTATGATAATAAATTATTTAACTACTCATCCAAATGATAGTACGACATTATCGACATGTGGTTCTTATTATCTTCAGGCAGGACAGCTTAAAGCGGGCATAACATTATATTTAAGAAATTTAAAAAATAATCCTGAAAATTATCAATCTCATCTAGATTTCATAGGTTTATTATATTATTTACAAAACTGGGAAGAAACCATTACTTATTCTAAAAAAGCTTTAGAACGATTCCCTAATGATATGGATTTATTACAAATATTATCTATATCATACTGGCAAGCAGAAAATTATAATAATGCTATTATTAATTATGAAAAAATGATAAGCCTTTTAACATCTAAAAACTATACTAAAGATGATAAGAATAAAATGTTGTTAGCTACCTATGCTTCTTTAGGCGATATTTATCATCAAATAAATAAAAAATCTAAATCATATAAATATTATAATAAAGCTTTAAAGATAAATCCAAAATATGTGACAGTTTTAAATAACTATGCCTATTTCCTTTGTCTAGATCATAGACAATTAAAAAAAGCATATCGTATGAGTAAAATTACTGTTCTTGAAGAACCTGATAACCCTACCTATTTAGATACTTATGGTTGGATATTATATAGATTAAAACAATACGAAGAAGCACGTCAAACTTTTAAACATGCTATGTTATATGGCGGAAATGAAAATGCCAATATTTTAAATCATTATGGTGATGTTCTTTATGCATTAAAAGATTATGATTTGGCTTTTATTTATTGGGATAAAGCTAATATAAAAGATCCTAATCTCGGAATAAAAGAAAAGTTAAATAGGTGTAAGAAACTTTTGAATAATAAATAATTTTAGCTCTTTAAACTGATAAAAGATTGAAATTTTATAGAATAATATTAATCATTTTAATAGGTCTTTCTACAATTACTGTAAATGGACAGAATATTCATTCTAAAAAAGCGAAAAAAGAAAATCTTGAAAAAGAAATAAAATCAATTGACTTACAGTTAAGTAAAACCAAAGCTAAGAAACTTCGTTCTATTAATTCTTTAACTCTTACTCAAAAGAAAATATCTACTAGAAAAATTCTGCTTAGAGAAATTCAATCTGAAATAAACGATTATAATAATCAAATCTTCGTACATAATAAAAATATCACTAGATTAAGTTCTAGATTAGATACTCTGGAAGCTTATTATAAGAAACTAATATTAAATTCATATAAGAATAGAGATACTAGAGTTTGGTTTATGTATCTTATTTCTAGTGAAAACATAGGACAAGGATATAGAAGATGGAATTATCTAAAAAACTTATCTAAATCTGTTAAAACTCAGGCAGATAAAATTAGAAAGACTAGAACTCAATTAGATACAGAAAAGAATCAATTAAAAAATCTCTATAAAGCTTCTGTAATTTCTAAAAATCAGAAACAGAAAGAATATATTCATCTGACTAATGAACAAAAACAAGAACAACAGACCATCAATTATCTAAAACGTAAAGAAAGAAAGATAAAAAAACAGTTAGCTCAGAAGAAAAAAGAAGTCAGGAAATTAAATCAAGAGATTAAACGATTATTGGCTGAAGCCATAAAGAAAGCTCAAGAAACTAGTGCAAAAAATAAAAAAATCGATTACGCATTATCTGCTAATTTTTCCAAAAACAAAGGCAAACTACCTTGGCCAGTTAAAAATGGTGTAGTCGTCGGCAAATTTGGCAATAGTTATCATCCTGTTTTCAAAAATTTAAAAATGCCATTTAACAATGGTTGTGATATTTCTTGTACTAAAAATTCTACTATACACTGCGTATTTGCTGGTGACGTAAAAAAAGTATTAATAATACCCGGATATAATCAATGTATATTAGTTCAACATGGTCAATACTTTACTTTCTATTGTAAACTAAAACAAGTATATGTTAAAGCTGGTCAAAAACTTAAGACTGGTCAAACTATAGGTATAGTAGGTGATGATGATAATAACAGCATCTTACACTTCCAGTTATGGAAAGGTACTGAAAAGCAGAATCCGGAAAAATGGCTTAGATAAAATATTTGAGTCTTTTAATATTCAAAAACACTACCACCAATAAATTCACGCATCACTGATGTAGGAGGAATATTCTTTATTTCATCAGGAGTCATAGGGATTACGAATTGTAAGAATTTTATTAATCGACGACATTCTGAATAAGCAGGAGAATGCGGATTAATTCTTAATAATAATGATTCCACATAATATCTTAACAAAGGAAGTTCATAAATTAATGTAGAATTAAACATCACATCTGCATTTTCCTGATATGGAAATATATTTTTAATTTCTCCTCTTCGTACACTAGGCCATCTCATAATAGTTTCTTCAGGAGATACTCCTCTAGTTCTATAATCTCTTAATATTCTTCTAAGTAACCTATTATCAGTAGTGGAAACACAATTATTTTCATCGATTTGTAAAGAAGTAAGAGCAGAAGCATAAATTTTAAATATTCTTTCATTAGCCACTTCAGGTAATAAATCAGGATTCAAAGCATGAATACCTTCCATAATTAATATATCTTTCTCTCTTAACTTAATAATTTTACCACTTTTTAATCTACGACCTTCAGAAAAGTCGAACTTAGGCAATTCTATCTCTTTCCCTTCAAACAACTCATTCAAATCTTTGTTTAATAAAGGTAAATCCAATGCATATAATGATTCGAAATTATAATCACCATTTTCATCCATAGGAGTATTAGCTCTTTCGACAAAATAATCATCCATACCTATCACGACAGGATTCAAACCTATTATCTTAGTTTGTAAAGCTACTCTTTTAGAAGTCGTGGTTTTACCGCTACTTGATGGCCCAGAAATAAGAACTAATTTAACTTTATCTTTTTTAGCAGATATTTCATCTGCTATCTTTGCATATTTTCTTTCATGAAGAGCTTCGGCTGCCATAACTATTTTAGAAGTTAGCCCAGAATGAATTGCCTCATTAAGATTAACCATCCCCTTAGCTCCCATTTTAAAACACCAATCAGAATTTTCCTTAAAAACTTGACTTAATTTGAACTGATGTTTATATTCTATTAGTTTAGAAGGATCAATAACAGAAGGCAGCACTATACAGAATCCATCATCATAGGGCATCAAATCAAATATATTTATATAAGAGGTAGAATATAATAATGGCCCGTAATATGTGTCAGGATAAGAATCTAAATAATAGACAGATACGAAAAATTTTCCCCTTTTTTCTGTCAAGCTAGCTTTTTCAGGACGACCATTCATCTTAAACAATTCCACAGCTATATCATTAGGCAATTTTTTCTTTTCAAAAGGCAAATCTTTATTAATTAGATCCTGCATCAATTGTTTAATATCTTCTATTTCTTTATGGCTAAAGTGAATTTCTTTAGGACTTCCATCTATATCACCTTTCGGGTCTCTCAATTCAGCATAAAGACCATTAGGTAAAGCATAATCTATTACAAGAGAATATTCAGGATATTTATCTGCCATCACTTTTTGTAATACAAAACTTATAGAACGCATAAAAGTTCTTTTTCCATCAGGATCCAAATAATTCAAAAATTTAACTTTGTGATTATTATTCAGTTCAAACCCTAATTCTTTCAACTCATTATCTACATAAGCACATAAAAAAGTGAATTCTGGTTTTTCACAAAGTTTACTTACTTCTAAAAGATTCGTACCAGCTTTACACTGATAATATTTTTTATCATTTTCACAGAAAATCTTGATATTTTTCATTTTGTCATCTTTATTATCCTAACATTTTTTTTAAATATTTTCCTGTCACTGATTGGGGATCATTAGCTACTTCTTCGGGGGTACCTTTAGATAATATTAATCCACCTTCACGCCCTCCTTTAGGACCCATATCGAATAAGTAATCACATGACTTAAGTACATCTATATTATGTTCTATTACTACTACTGTATTCCCTTGATCTACAAGTTTCTGTAATACGCCTAATAATACTTTTACATCTTCTGCATGAAGGCCTGTCGTAGGTTCGTCTAATAAATACAAAGAATTGCCTGTACTTCTCTTAAATAATTCTGCAGCTAATTTTAATCTTTGGCTTTCTCCACCAGAAAGGCTTAAAGCTGACTGACCTAATCTTATATAACCCAAACCTACTTCTACTAAAGTATTTAGACGTTGATAAATAGCAGGATGATGTTGAAAAAATTCAGCAGCTTCAGAAATAGACATTTCTAAAACGTCATTAATATTTTTGCCTTTATATTTTACAGCTAAGACATCTGGTTTGAAACGTTTACCATTACATGCTTTACATTTAACATGTACCGATGGCAGAAAGCTCATCTCTATCAATTCTATACCTGCACCTTTACAAACCTCACAACGACCACCTTTTACATTAAAAGAAAATTTATTTGCTTTAAATCCCCGAATCTTAGCATCTGGAGTTTCTTCAAAAAGTTTTCTAATATTAGTCAAAACTCCTGTATATGTAGCAGGATTTGATCTAGGTGAACGACCTATTGGAGACTGATTTATTTCTATTAGTTTATCTATATTATCTATCCCTTCAATACTTTTATATGGAAGAGGCATTTTCAATGAGCGATATAAATGTTTACTTATTATAGGCATAAGAGTATCATTAATAAGAGAAGATTTTCCACTTCCACTTACTCCACCTATCCCTACAAACATTCCTAATGGTAAACTAAAATCTACATTTTTAAGATTATTTCCTCTGCAGCCTTTAATCGTTATAAATTTAGAATTACCAATACGACGATTTTTAGGAAATTCTATCTTCCTTTTACCAAGCAAATAATCAGCTGTAAAACCTTTAGCACCAGCCAAATCAGAAAACTTGCCAGAAAACATTAATTCTCCACCTTTTTCCCCTGCCCCCGGGCCTAAATCTATTATCCAATCTGCACTACGCATCATCTGCTCATCATGTTCGACGACCATTACAGAATTACCTTCATCTCTCAATTTAATAAGAGAATTTATCAGTTTGATATTATCAGACTGATGCAAACCAATACTTGGTTCATCCAATATATATAAAACATTTACAAGTTTAGAGCCTATTTGAGTAGCAAGACGAATTCGTTGACTCTCACCTCCACTCAAAGTTCTAGTAGCACGATTCAATGAAAGATATGAAAGACCCACATCTAATAAAAAACTAGTTCTATCTAATAATTCATGTACTACCTCTCGAGCTATTAGCCATTGCTTTTTAGTCATTTTCTTTTCTAAAGTACCTAAGAAAATATATAAATCAGATATATCCATTGAAGATAATTCAGAAATATCCTTATCGTCTATTCTAAAATAATCACAATCTTTATTCAGCCTTTTACCATGACACTCTGGACAAGTAATTTCTGTTAAATATCTTTCTTTTTTCTTTAGCCAACCCGTATTTTCATTTTCCATATCCAGCAAATCAAATACGCCAGGAAAACTATCCATTTCAGAAATTCTATTACCAGAACTAATAGAAAACAACTCCTCTGAACCATAGAGAATCACATCCATAGCTGCTTCTGGAATAGTATTTATCGGCTGAGTTAAATTAAATTTATATTTATCAGCTATAGATTCTAACATCATAAACAATTTAACATTCCTCTTTTCACCTAATGGAACTATACCACCTTGAGTAATAGAAAAATTATCATTTGGAATAACTTTAGTTTTATCTATTTGAAAAATCACACCCAAACCTTTACACTTAGGACAAGCACCTTGAGGTGAATTAAAAGAAAAATTATGTGGGGCAGGTTCCTTAAATGACAAACCACTTTCCGGACAAATAAAATGTTTGCTATAATGCCTTATTTCATCTTTTTCAACATCCAAAATAGAGATAGCACCTTTTCCATAATTTAAGGCTGTCGCCAATGATTCTCTAATGCGATTAATATCCTCTTTAGAAGGCACTAGTTTATCTATAACCAAATCCACAAAATGTATTTTATATCTATCGAGACCTTCTACTATATCATTTAAATATTTCAGCTCTTGATCTACCCTCATTTGAGTATAACCCCTTTTAATCATTCTCTGAATTAAATCACGATAATGACCTTTTCTTCCTTCCACTAACGGAGACAACAAAATACATTTACGTCCATTATACTTATCTACTATCAATTCTAATAATTGATCATCTGTATAACGAATCATAGGTTTGCCAGTCGCAGGAGAATAAGCTGTAGAAACTTTAGAATATAATAATCTAAGAAAATCAGATATCTCTGTAACTGTACCTACTGTAGAACGCGGATTTTTATTAGTACTTTTTTGCTCTATAGCAATAGTAGGACTAAGACCTTCGATACTTTCAACTGATGGTCGTTTTAATACACCTATAAAATTTTTAGCGTACACAGACAAAGTATCCATATAACGCCTCTGAGCCTCGGCATAAATAGTGTCAAAAGCTAAAGATGATTTGCCACTACCACTCAACCCTGTAACTACCACTAATTTATGAAGTGGAATCTTTAATGATATATCTTTTAAATTATTCTCTCTAGCTTTGGATATCTTTATATAATCCATATTATTTATTAAAGTACAACATTATTCTTGACTCATAAAATCCAAAAATGGATTAGTAGCTAATTCAGAAGCTACATCGGTTTTAGGACCATGACCTGGTAAAATATTAGTATTAGGTGGAAGGGTTAAAATTTTTGTCGCCAGACTATTTTTTAAAGCATCTAAATCTCCCCCTGGAAGATCTGTTCTACCTATACTACCAGCGAAAATAACATCACCACTGATCACATATGCTTCTTTTTCATTATATAAAGCAACACTTCCCTTAGAATGTCCTGGAACAAATCTGACTTGTAATTTAATATCACCTACTTCTATAATATCTTTATCCTTAATATCTATAACATCTTGCCTTGGTTGTGGTATTTCATATCCGAAATATTTACCATAAGCAGCTACCCGAGACACTTCTTTAAGATCATTAACATTCATATATGTAGGAATATTCCATTTTCTAGTAACAAAAACATTGCCCATTACATGATCGAAATGTCCATGCGTATTTATAATTTTTTGAGGCTTTAAATTATTTTCCTCTACAAATTTTACCAATCTGTTTTTCTCACTATCAGAACCACATCCTGGATCTACTATTGCGCAATTTCCTGCATGATCATAAAGAACATAACAAGCTGTACGCAAATCATTAAAATAAAAAGTCTTTATCATAATTACAAAAATAAGAAAAGAGTTTGTAAATTTGTCATTAATTAATAAATCATTTTACAACTATGCATATCGCGATAGCAGGAAATATTGGAAGTGGAAAGACCACACTAACTAATTTGTTAGCAAAACATTACGGATGGACTCCCAAATTCGAATCAGTAGATGAGAATCCATATCTAGTTGATTTCTATAAAGATATGAACAGATGGTCTTTTAATTTGCAAATTTACTTTCTTAATAAACGTTTCGAAGATGTATTAAGTATTAGAAAATCTAAAAATATTGTTATTCAAGATAGAACTATTTACGAAGATGCTAGAATATTTGCACCTAATTTAAATTCAATGGGTCTTATGGATACAAGAGACTTTGAAAATTATTCAAGTCTTTTTGATTTAATGATGTCACTAGTCAAAGCGCCAGATTTATTAATTTATTTAAAATCCTCTATACCAAATCTAGTAGCACAAATTCAGAAAAGAGGTAGAGATTATGAGAGCAGTATTCGTATTGACTATCTAAAAGGTCTTAATGAAAGATATGATAGATGGATTGATTCATATAAGGAAGGTAAAATCATGATTATCGATGTCGATCAGCTTAAATTCGAAGAAAATCCAGAAGACTTCAGCGAAATTACAGACCGAATCGACGCACAACTTTACGGACTATTCTAAAAATCAATGTTAATTTATCCAAAGATTAGCATTCATAGTACTTTCTAGTCTTTCTTGAGTATCATTATCTAAATATTTGAAGAAATCTAAACCTGTGTATTCTTCTAATTGGTCTATTGTAATAACTTTTTGTTTTAATATAGTATAGGATTCCTCGATAGTATAAGGCTCCTCAGAATCTCCTATGTATTCTTTATGTTCTAACCAGAAACATATTGCTTTTTCTGGGTTCCCTTGTGAATCTAATTGTAACAGCGCCTTGTAGAAATAATTTGGCACCGATATAGGTTTAGGAATATCCTCATTATCTAATTTTGTAATAACAGTTTTAACTGGTAAAGATTTTCCTACTTTATTCAAAACAGCTCCTGTAACTACATATAATGTATCTTTCCCAGATCCAGATATTTCCCTAACCCTATTTTCTAAATCTGCCCATATATTTCTATTAAAATTTTCTCCTACTTGAGGTACTATATTTGTAAAATAAAATGTTTGGGAATTCATAGTTTTAGTAGCTTTTCTAGAACCTGAGGGAAGCATATGACCCCTATCAAAACCTATTCCCATAGCTTTTCCCATATTTGGCTGATTTCTCACAGGCAAATTAGGATCATATTGCCAGTTATCAGTTCTAGCCTCAGGTCCTAAATATAAACTATGCATAGGATATGCTACCCATTGAGCAAAATGATGTAGAGTATCATAAGCTACTGTATAATTTCTCACAGATAATCCTTTTATTCCAACATAATGTCTTAATAATACGGTATTAGTAAAAGACTCACTACTAGGAGTTTCTATCCATTTACCTCTGGTAGCACAAATTTTGCCTTTAGCTAATTGTTTAAAGGATATGTTAACAGATACATCACCTTGGCAAACTAAAAAACTGGCAGTTCGATCATCACTAGTAGCATTTTCTTTATAAATAACAGCCACAATAGCCTTACCCTTATCCTCTTTTTTTTTGAGAGAATACCATTTATTATCAGTGTTTTGCTCCTCAATCGTCCAGGCTCCGCCAGGTGCTGAAGTTATGTTTATCCATAAAACACCCGAACCTGATTCTACGATCTTATTTGATAAATCAACTTCAAAAAGTGAGGAATCTACACTTTTTTTTTCACAAGACCAGACCAATAGAAGCACTAGTACTATTATAAATATTAATCTTTTCGTTTTCATTCAATTTAATTTTGCTAATATTTTTATACAATTAATAATAAGGTTTTAACGTTTATTTAGAGCCAGCCCACAAAAATGAAAAGAATATCTAATAACTACAATTTTAATATAGTTTTTGTTAATATTTATTTTGCACTTATCTTTGCCAGGTTAAAACAAATAAAATGATAATAGCAAAATCATTAACAGAATTTCAAGAAGCCTATAAGACTTTAGAATATCCAAAAGAAATAGGATTAATTCCTACTATGGGAGCATTACATGAAGGTCATCTTTCATTAATTAAAAAAGCTTCTACTATATGTAAACATACGGTGGTATCTGTTTTTGTAAACCCTACCCAGTTTAATAACTCTATCGACTTCGATACTTACCCACGTACAGTCGATAATGACTGCAAATTTTTAGAAGATGCAGGTGTAGATATAGTATTTGTTCCAAGAGTTATTGACATTTATCCTCAAAAAGATAAAAGAATTTTCGACTTAGGACAATTAGACAAATATGGTGAAGGTCCTAGAAGGCCCGGCCACTTTAATGGAGTAGCTCAAGTAGTTACTCGTCTTTTCGATATCGTAAAACCTTCTAAAGCTTTTTTTGGTGAAAAAGATTTTCAACAATTAGCTATTCTTCAATATGTAACTAAAAACTTACATTATTCTTTAGAAATAGTTAGATGTCCTATCGCTAGATGGAAAGATGGGTTAGCTAAAAGTTCTAGAAATAAACTTCTAACTCCTAAGCAACGTAAAAATGCACCTCATTTATTTAAGTGTATTTCTAAAGCTAAAGAACTTTATGGCAAGAAATCTGTAGGAGAAACTATTAAGACTATTACAGATGACATAAATTCAAATAATTTATTTGAAACTGAATACGTAGAAATAATTAATGCTAATACTATGGCGCCTATTACATCATGGAATGAAGCAGAACATATTCAATTATCATGTGCTGTATATATGCGTCCAGTAAGATTAATCGATAATTTAAAAATTAAATAAAAATGTTACTTAATATTCTTAAGTCTAAGATCCATAGAGTAAGAGTCACCGAAGCAAATTTAAATTACATCGGTAGTATAACTATTGATTCTGCTTTAGTCAAAGCTGCTGGTTTATACGAAGGTGAAAAAGTTCAAGTCGTAAATTTAAATAACGGTAACAGAATTGAAACCTATGTCATTCCAGGGAAAGAAGGAAGTGGAAAAATAGGAATCAATGGAGCAGCCGCTCATTTATTCAAAGAAAATGACTTAGTAATTATCATGTGTTATGGGCTTATGGAACCATCTGAAGCAAATAATTTCAAGCCAAAAATTGTTTTTCCTGATTCTGCAACGAATCAGATTATCTAAAATTATTTAGATAATCATAAACTACAATAATTATTATGGGTCAAAACTCCGTAAATAAGAAAAAAACAAACTGGTGGAAATGGTTATTAATGTTAGCCTGTTCTATAATTTTATTGTTTTTTGCTTTTAAAGGAGTTAAATGGTCCGATTTCGTAGAAGGACTTGAAAGTTCTAATTTTTGGTGGATAGGTGCTGCTATGGCAGTAAGTATCCTAGGTTTTATCATAAGAGCATTTAGATGGAGGATTATCATGCTTCCATTAAATAAAAATATCACTAGAAAAGAAGCATTCGATGGGGTAAACATAGGTTATCTAACGAATTTTACTATCCCTCGTGCTGGAGAGTTAGCTCGTTGTGGTATAATATCAAATACTGGAAAAGCATCTTTCGAATCTATTGTAGGCACTGTAGTACTAGAAAGAACTTTTGATCTTATATGTAATGCTCTTATAGCTTTAACAGTTTTTTATCTTTATTGGAGTCAAATAGGAGATTTTATCAGCCATCAGCTACTTGGGTCTCTGAATAGTAAATTAAACCTAAACATAGGATGGATAATGGTAATTTTATGTTTATCACTTATAACTATTATAATACTTCTATATCTCTATCAAAATAGACTTAAAAAGTATAAGTTTTTTGCTAAAATTTTTGATTTTATAAAAGGTATTATAAATGGACTTACTGCTGGTTTTAAGATGAAAGGTAAAATAGTCTTTTTTTTATATACTATTTTGCTTTGGACTTGCTATTGGTTTATGAGTTTTGCCATAATAAAAGCATTTCCAGCCACATCCTCTTTAGGTGCATCAGAAGCTTTAGTAGTAATGCTAATTGGTGGATTTGGATGGCTAGTCCCTGTTCAAGGAGGTATCGGCGCTTATCATTTGATAGTTAGTTTAGCTATGACATCTTTATATGCTTTACCTAAAACAGCAGGTATAATATTTGCTACTATAAACCATGAAAGTGAAACCTTTACTATGCTTCTTTTTGGAATCATTTCATTAATAAGTGTAGCTATTAGAAATAGAAAGAAAGAGAATAGAAAGGTTAATACTTATATTGATAAATATAAAAAATAAAAAATAGATTAATGAAACACCTAATTAAAATTACGATAACATCATTTCTAACTATTATAATGTTATGGAGTTGTGATAAAGCTTCTTCTGATTTTACCGGGGATTATACTATTGATTCAGGGAATCTAATAATAAATAATATTCCAGTAATGGCAGCAGATTATCCAGATGCTACTATTAAGATAGAACCTATTACTAGAGATGACGCTAACTATAATGTAACTCTTCTTAATATCCTTAAAGGAGCTAGTTCTATCGTTTTTAAATGTAATCTTACTGGTGATACAGATAATGGAATTATTACTTCTGTAGAACCTACTACTAAAAATGGTTATGTATCTTCTATTACAGGTGTCATCTCTGATAGAAAAGTCTCACTTAATATCACTTTTACTATAGATGATGACATTGTTAATAAATGGATGATAGGAGCTAAAGAATTATTCTCTGGTACCACTTATGTTTCTAATATTCCAAATGCAGGATTAATAATAGAAAAATTACCAAATGATAAATTAATATTTGATGGACCTTCTGATTTACCTATAGAATATTCTAAAGATCAACTGAATACTTTTATAGATAAAATATCATTAAGTCTTACTAATTCTTATTTAACTACATCATATATCAAATATTTAGAATTTACTAGTGATGGGTATCTTAACTATGGATTATCTGATATTTCTAAAAATTTAATTAAATCTGCTATTGAAGACAATAAAGATTTAATTCCAGAAGAATATAAATCTTTAATTTCTGATGACTTAATTAATTTATTAATAGGTGAAAGTTCTGATCTTTTAGGTTATTATAAAGCCGACCCGATATACAATGCTTATGTTTCTAATGTAATTTACACTATTTTTAAACTAGCTATAGATAATCAAGAAAATGTTCCGGATTTTATTAAAAATTTGGTTAGTGAGAAAACTGATCTTCCTATCCCAGTAACCACTTATAATGGAATGTTAATATTTAAGGTAGATCAAACCATCTTAAATCCGCTTGTGGAATTAGGGTGTCAGAAATTTATAAATACATCTTATAAGGATGCTAAAGATTCCGATTTATTTAAAACGATTAATAGTATAATACAGTCTTTAATGGGAACTTCTGTAGATTTCTCAGAAACTGTTTTCAATATATATAAATTAATGGCAGATCAGTTACAGACTCAATTAACTTCTGATGAATCTGCATATTATTTTCAGGTTATCATGGTACCTTATAAAGAAGGTCTAAGACCTTGGGAAAATAACTAGTTAAAAAAGTTAATGACTTATAGCTTGTTTTATTAAATATTTATAGATTCCTATGAATTGATCTTGTCCATATGAAGTAAATCCTTCTGGATGAAATTGTACACCGAAGACACGTGGATTCCCTATCATTTCAAAGGCTTCTGGCACACCGTCTGAAGCATAAGCTGTAACCTTGAAACCAGGAGCCACATCCTTCACAGCCTGATGATGGAAACTATTAACTTTTATTTGTGCACGACCTATCTGTCTATATAATAGAGAATTTCTATCTATCATTATAGTATGATTAGGTAGATAAGTAGGTTTCTTTTGACTGTGTTTTACTTTAGAAGTGGGAATTTGTGATGGAATATCTTGATACAATGTTCCTCCGAAAACAATATTCATTAGCTGCATTCCTCTACAAGTGCCCATTACTACTTTACCTTTTCGAACAGCCATTCTTAAAAGCATAGCATCGAACGCATCTCTTTTTAGAGAAACAGACCCTAATTCTGGTAACGCTTTTTCATGATAAATTTGAGGATTTACATCAGGTCCACCCGTCATAATTACACCATCAAGTTTATCTAAAAGAGCATCTATTGAAAGTGAATCTACCATAATAGGAATAACCACAGGGATACCACCAGCACGCCGAACAGCATTGACATAAGTCTGATTCACAGAAGCTAGACCCTCCCTATCTACAGAAGAAATACCAATAAGAGGTTTAGGACCATCTAAAGTTAGAACTTCGCCTTTATAAGCTTCATGCCTGTCGGCAATGTCTTCGACGCCTCGTTTAACCGTTAAACTCACTGTATCACCTACAGCACAATTTCTTGGTAATCCAGTCTCAGATGCTACCTTCATCCAAGGACCTACATTTTCGTGATAATGAAAATCAATTTCAAAACCTTCCACAGCTGTACTATCTTTATTAAAAATAAATTGCAAAGGAAAAGTATGCCCATTAGAAGAGAATTTATATTCAGTGCTAATATATTGCGTACTATCATTTCCAATATTAGAAATAGGCTCCAAATAATGTTTCCACAAATATTTCCCTACATTGATAAACAAACTATCATTAGATTTGGTCACGTAAGCTTCTCCCCAAACACCATCTTTTAAATAGCCACCAATAAATAAATTACTAGATAAATTACTAGATAATTTATAAATTCTGTTTAATTTTTTCTGATTATCTTTTTCATAATCCTTTTTACTTTCTTGATACCATTTTTCTAGATAATATGAACGCCAGTCTTCCTTAGATTTATCACCATAAACTCTGGCAACTTCTCTCATAATCGTAAATCTAGAATATTTACTGGCTTCAGAGTTACTTAAAATAGCCATGGAGATCTTGTACTCTGGAATATAAAAACATAAAGTCGTAAAACCCCAAGTAGTACCTGTATGATAAATAATATGATATCGATGATGAGTTTCTATATACCAATCACCTTTAGCATATTCTTTATGAAAACTATCTTCGTAACCTAAATCATGATTAGGAGTATGAAGAAAATTCATTTGATCTTGGGAAACTAATCTGCGACTTTTCACCTTACCCCCACGCCTATGAAACTCAGCCCACTTAACCAAATCAATAGCAGGAGCATTAATTCCACCAGCAGGAGCAATAGCAGTTTCCCAATGCAAAGCTCTATCAGAACCAGTAATAAGTTCAGGAGTTTTAATATGACAAATAATAGAATCAATAACTGATTTTTCCTGATTTACAGAATCATTTATATTTTCATTTCCATATCCAAAAGTATACGGCTCAGAGCGGTTTTTAGAATTTAGAAAACCTTGAGCATTCACCGAACTACCATTCATACCTATAGGCAATAGTAAATATTTAGACAAAATATTTTCATAAGTATCATTTGATACTTTTTCAATTACTGCAGCTGCTATATCGAAAGCTATATTACTATATGCAAAATCTTCTCCCATAACATTTGGCTGGTCTATATCTTTTAACAGCTTAAGCACATCATTTCTGTCATAACCTAAATTAGGAATATAAGTGCCTGCTTGATGAGGAAATCCCAACATATGTGAACATAAATCTGAGATATTCATATCAGCTTCATACTCATCGTTCTTAAGATCAAATTCTGGTAATATTTCTTTTACTTTATCATTCCAAGACAACATCCCTTTATCTACCATTATAGCTAAAAGTGTAGCTGTAAAAGACTTGGAAACAGAACCTATTTGATAAACAGTATTATAATCCACTTTATTATTATAAGAAGCATCTGTACTATCTATTAAATCTAAATTCTTTACACCTACTCCTCCTGCCAAAATCACTTTCCCTCTACGCATTAAAGCATAAGTCAATCCTGGTATTTTCCAGTCTTGATTTACTTTTTGAATTACTTTCTCTATTTTCTTAGCTTTCCTACCTTTACAGATATTTTGTGTAACAATAGCTGAATTCTGTGCTACTAAATTAGAAGTTAAAAATGTAAAAAATAGAATACAGACTATACTGAAAACAGTCCCTTTCGATAATAGTTTTCTCATAATAGATTATTATTTCTTTTCTACACAAATATACTTATTTTTGTATAGATATGGCAAAAATAAGCAAAGCATGGTTTTGTACCTCATGCGGTTATGAGAGTACTAAATGGTTAGGACAATGTCCTAGCTGCGGTGATTGGAATACGATGAAAGAAGAGTTAGTAACTAAAGGTGCTTCTAAATCATCTAATTTATCTAGAAGTAAATCTCTTACAGGAATTAGTACTGCTAGGCCTTTATCTTTAGATGAAATATCTATGTCTGAAAGCCAACGCATGAAAATAGGTATTGGAGAATTAGAACGTCTATTAGGAGGTGGTATCGTAGAAGGATCTGTTATTCTTATTGGCGGCGAGCCAGGAATCGGAAAATCCACTTTAGCTTTACAAATTCCTCTTAAATGTCCTAAGCTTAGAACCTTGTATGTGTCTGGAGAAGAATCTCCTAAACAAATCAAACTAAGAGCTCAGAGACTAGCAGATGAAGAAATTCCTTTTTGCCAAATCTTAGCTGAAACTCGTCTTGAAAACATAATTACTCAAGCTCAAGAAGTTAAGCCAGAATTATTAATAATTGATTCTATTCAGACTATTTATTCTGAAGCTATGGAATCATCCCCTGGTTCTGTCTCTCAAGTAAAAGAATGTGCAGCAGCTCTTCTTCGTTATGCAAAAGAAACTGGTGTTCCCGTAATAATTATAGGTCATATTACTAAAGATGGAACTATTGCTGGGCCTAAAGTATTAGAACACATAGTCGATGTCGTTTTATTGTTCGAAGGTGACAACAAACATTCATATCGTATATTAAGAAGCGTTAAAAATCGTTTCGGATCTACAGCTGAATTAGCTATTTTCGAAATGAGGAATAATGGATTAAAAGAAATTACGAATCCTTCTGAAATTCTTACGCCTATGCATGCAAATAACCTTAGTGGTATAGCTACAGCATCTGTACTTGACGGATCTCGTCCTTTCTTAATAGAAGTTCAAGCACTTGTTTCCACTGCTGCTTATGGTATGCCTCAACGTTCATCTACTGGATACGATTACAAACGATTAAATATGCTTCTAGCCGTTTTAGAAAAACGAGCAGGATTTAAATTATCTACCAAGGATGTATTCTTAAATATAGCCGGAGGTCTAAAAGTTATCGACCCAGCTTGTGATTTATCTGTAGTTTCATCGATATTATCATCCAACTTCGATTTGGAAATTCCACGCGAAACTTGCTTCGCTGCGGAAGTAGGACTTAGTGGTGAAATAAGACCTGTTAGTCAAATAGATCGTCGAATCATAGAAGCCACTCGTTTAGGATATAAAGATATTTATATTTCAGCTTATAATTTACTTGAAAAATACAATAGACGTAATACCCCAGGGTTAAACAACCACTCAGGCAAAGATCACATTAACATTCACGAAGTCGCAGATATACCAGCACTTTGCCGAGATCTATTTAAAACGAATTAAGAAATTAATTAATAGCATTAATGTCAGTTTATATTAAAACCACTTAGTAAAACGGACAAAACGATTTTTTTTATGCATGTCTTGTAGAATTTCCACATCTGAGAAACCTTTCTTTTCGTATAAAGCTTTAACCGGAGTACCTAGTGCCTCGTTGATTTCGAAATAAGCACGACCACCTACCTTGAGAAATTTGGCAGCCCAGTCCGCTAATGCTTTATAAAATTTTAGAGGATCTTTATCTGGAACAAACAAAGCAGCATCTGGTTCATACAAAACTACATTGTTATTCATAACTTCCTTCTCACTCTCCATAACATAAGGAGGATTAGAAACAAGAATATCTAAATCCCTTATTTCTGGAAAGTTATTATGATATTTAAGGTCTTCTATCTCTGGAGGCCCTGCCAGCAAATCATATTTAACGAAAATCGGTGGATTATCTATTAATTTCGGATGTTTATTATCTGAAGATTTATCGTTTTTTTGATAAATTTTCTGATTCTTAGCTATTTCCAAAACATCATCAAATTTATCTAATCCTACCACCATAGATTTAGGAAAAGCTGATGCTAATGAATATGCTAAACAACCAGAACCTGTACAAGCATCTAAGATTTTTAGTTCTGAATATTTATCTTTTTTATAATCTTCTCTGATTATCCTAAATAGTTCTTCTGTTTCAGGTCTTGGAATTAACACAGTTTCATTCACTTTAAACTTATGTCCTGCGAAAAATTCATAACCTAATACATATTGAATAGGTCTTGAATCTACTAGCTGATCCATAGCTAGTTCCATTTCTTTAACTTTAGATTTAGGAATAATGATATTCGGATCTACTAGATATTCGTATTCGGAAATTTTTAAATAATACATAAGTACACGATTAGCTATGACCTTCGCTTCTCCTAAAGGATATACATCAGAAAGTCTAGTTATCGCATCAGCTATGAATGTTTTATATGTCATTATCTATTTTCAATAACTTCCGTTAAGAAATCAGTCATATGTAATCCATCTACTTTTACCATTTTAGGAACTATACTTTCGGCAGTCATTCCAGGTGTTAGATTTACTTCTAAGAAATATATGTCTAGACCGTCATAGATGTAATCTATTCTGACTAATCCACTACAACCCATATAATCATAAAGTTCTACAGATATTTTTTGAATTCTTTCTTTTAAGTCGTTATCTATCTGTGCTGGACAAATTTCCGCACTTTTCCCTAAGTATTTAGCTTCATAATCAAAATATTCTGTTTCGGGAATTATCTCTGTTACAGGTAACGCATAAGAAATAAATTTTGAAGATACTTTATTATTTTTTACAGCATCTAAACATCTTGGATAAACTGCACAAGTTAGTTCCTGTCCTTTTATTTGTTCTTCGATAATTAATGTGTCATCTTCGGCAAAAGCATAGTCTAAAGCTTTGGATAAATCTTCTACTTTTTTAACTTTAGAAATTCCATAACTACTTCCGCCATTATTTGGTTTAACAAACATAGGAAAAGTTAGTCTGTGGACAATCTCTTTAATAGGAAACTGCGAATCGTTAGATTTTCTTAGGAAGAAATCTTTGGCCATGTGAACACTTGTTCCTTTTAAAAATGATTTACAAGCATATTTGTCAAATGAAAGTGCTGCCGTAAAGGAATTACAACCTACATATGACTGACCTATCATTTCGAAATAAGCCTGAAGAATACCATTTTCTCCTGGACTTCCATGTATAATTATATATGCAAGATCAAATTTTACCTTTTGGCCATTAAGCATAAAAGAAAAATCAGATTTGTCGATTTCCACTGTTTTTGCTGAACCACAAGATCTGGTATTGTCTTCAGACAACATCACGCTCCACTTATCGAGAGGTTTTTTGGCTATTAGGACTTCATATACCTCATATTTATTTTTATCAATATTGGCGGCGATATTTTTTCCACTTTTTATAGAAATATCGTATTCTGATGAAAATCCGCCATATACTACCGCTATTTTTTTCATTATATATATTATATATTCTTTAAAATATCTACTTGTAAACTATTTCTTATATAAATAGGAATTTATTAGAAATAAGTTTCTTCTAAATTATCTTTCCTAGGCTTTTTAACTTCTGTTTCGCCTTCTTTAGGTGGTGGAACGACTGTACAGTCTAAGTTCATTTTTATTCCTGGAGGTGCCATAAATTTATCTTCAGGGCTAATTCCAAGAGATCCGTCTTCTATTACTTTCTTATAGAATAACGCCCATATAGGAAGAGCCATATTAGAACCACTACCAAAATGAAGACTCTCAAAATGTATCTGCCTATCTTCTGCTCCGACCCATACACCTGCAGTAAATTTAGGAGTGTACCCTATGAACCAACCATCAGCTTGATTATTAGTTGTCCCCGTTTTTCCTGCTATTTCACCTTTAAACCCATATTTCCAACGAAGTCTTCCACCTGTACCATGGTTTACTACATTTTCCATTAAATTTACCATAAGATAAGCTGTTTTAGCAGAGATCGCTTCATGTTGTCTAGAAGCAAAGTGAGAAATCACATTACCTTGTTTATCAGTAATCTTAGAAATAAACACAGGCTCTACATGTACTCCTTGACTAGGAAAAGTATTTATAGCAGATACCATTTCTTGTACTCTAATATCCGCTGGCCCTACACATAATGAAGGAACGGCAGGAAGATATGAGCTAATTCCCATCTTTCTACACATTTCTACCATAGCTTTAGGACCGAAACGTTTCATTAAATAAGCTGATATATTATTTGAACTATGAGTTAGTCCCCACTTGAGAGTTACTATTCTACCCATCCATTCTGCACGATCCGTACTCTGAGGAGTCCAAGTAGTATCACCTACTATAAAAGTTTGTGGTACATTCATAACTTCATCACATGGTGAACAACCTTCTTGCATAGCCAATGTATATAAAAATGGCTTAATAGTAGATCCCACTTGTCGTTTAGACTGAGAAGCATTATCATACTTGAAATATCTATAATTAGGTCCACCTACATATGCTAATACATTACCTGTATGTGCTTCCATAGCAATAAATGCTGCACGCAGGAATGATTTATAATATCTAATAGAATCATTAGGACTCATTATAGTATCTATATATCCTGCTTTATTCCATGAGAAAACTCTCATTTCATATTGCTTTTCAAAAGCAGCTTTTATTTCAATAGTATCAGCTCCTGCTAGATTTAAACGATAATATCTATCACTCCATTTGCGAGCTTGAGCCATCAATACTTCTGTTTGTTCCTCTGCTACATCTACAGCGAAAGGTTTGTTTTCTTTTTCCGCCATATCTGTAAAAAAATCTTTTTGCAATTGGGTGCCTAAATGTTCTTCTACAGCTTCTTCTGCATATTTCTGCATTTTGGAATTAATAGTAGTATATATCTTAAGACCATCTCTATCAAGATTATATTTAGTACCATCCGGTTTAAGATTTTTATTTAACCATCCATACAAAGCATCTTCTTCCCATAATTTTAAATCTCTTCTATAATCATCACCAAAATAATAATTTTTCTTTTTAGGTTTGTGCTCATTCATTACTCTTCTTATCATATCCCTAAAATATGGAGCAAGACCCGAATTATGGTCTTGCACTTCATAATGTAGATCAATAGGTAAATTTAATATTGAGTCACAAACTTGCTCAGATATAAAATCATATTTAGCCATTTGCCTTAAAACATGATTTCTTCTTTTTATAGAGTTCTCATAATGTAAAACTGGATTAAAACGGGTAGGTTTATTTACCATTCCTACTAAAGACGCTGATTCCTGTATGTTTAATTCCCATGGTTCCTTATCGAAAAAAGTATTGGCAGCAGATTTAATTCCATAAGCATTACTACCGAAAAAAATTACATTTAGATACATAGTTAGTATTTCATCTTTCGTATAATTTCTTTCTAACTTAACGGCTGTTATCCATTCTCTAAATTTATTTTTGATCAATTTAATTTTACTTCCCCCTGGGAAATTAATCCTAGATGTATCACGGGGAAAAAGTGTTTTAGCTAATTGCTGAGTAATAGTGCTTCCACCTCCTCCTGAACTAGTATTTCCTAATAATAAAGATTTTACTCCCACTCGTATAAGACTTTTAAAATCTATACCAGTATGATTATAGAATCTTACATCTTCAGTAGATAATACAGCGTCTAACAGATATGGAGATAAATCTTCATATCTAACAAAAACTCTATTTTCGATATGATATGTATTTATTATTTCTCCATCAGATGATATTAACTCTGTAGCTAAATTACTTTCAGGATTTTCTAACTCTTTAAATGAGGGGATTTTAGTAAAACTTCCTACTATAATTAAAGCAAGAATAAGTAGTACTATAGGTGCTAAAAAGACTATCCAAAGTGCTCTATTTAAATATTTCTTGTTTTTATCTTTCATCTTATAAGTGAATATTTTTTTGCGATTTTTAATTGGTCATTTAAATATCTCATAATTATATTAATTAGCAAATTTAGAAAAAATTTGGTTTTTATCTTACTTTATAGCTTACTTTGCAGATTATTATCATAATAAAAAAGGTAGCTATTTAAATAAAAAAGGCAGAAAATTAATTATGGGAGAAAATTTAGTAATTGTCGAATCGCCAGCTAAGGCGAAGACTATCGAGAAATTTCTTGGTAAAGATTATATAGTAAAATCTAGTTTTGGTCATATTAGAGATTTATCTAAGAAAAATTTAGGAATAGATGTAGAACATGATTTCGAACCTAATTATGTTATTTCTCAAGATAAGAAAAAAATAGTCACAGAACTTAAAGCAGCAGCTAAAAAAGCAAAAATAGTATGGATTGCATCAGATGAGGACCGCGAGGGAGAAGCTATTGCATGGCATCTATATGAATGTTTAGGTTTAAAACCTGAAAATACTAAAAGAATCGTTTTTCATGAAATTACTAAGACTGCTATTTTACATGCTATAGATAATCCAAGAACTATTAATTTGGATTTAGTTAATGCTCAGCAAGCTCGTCGTGTACTTGATAGATTAGTAGGCTTTGAATTATCTCCTGTATTATGGAAGAAAATTAAACCTTCTCTTTCTGCGGGTCGTGTCCAGTCTGCTGCTCTTAGACTTATTGTCGACAGAGAAAGAGAAATCATAGCTTTTAAGCCACATTCTTATTATAGAATAGATGGTAATTTTCTTACTGATAATGATAATAAATCGATAAAAGGAACTATAGATCAGAAAATCAAAGATATAAATACTGCTAAAAAACTACTTAATGAGTTTAATGGAGCCGAATTTAAAATCGGAAAAACTGAAACCAAAAAAGTAGTTAAGAAACCTGCACCTCCTTTCACTACATCTTCTATGCAGCAAGAAGCTGGTCGTAAATTTGGTTTTTCTGTATCTCAAACCATGAGTATAGCTCAGCATTTATACGAGTCTGGATTAATTACTTATATGAGAACTGACTCTACCAATTTATCTAAATTAGCTCTATCTGCAGCGAAAGAAACTATTACCGATTTGTACGGGGAAAAATATTCTAAAACTAGACAGTATAAAACTCATTCTAAAGGTGCACAAGAAGCCCATGAAGCTATCCGACCTACCAGTTTTGCGAACATAGATATAAAAGGGGCTGCTCGTGATAAAAGACTTTATCAATTAATCTGGAAAAGAGCTATTGCATCTCAGATGTCAGATGCTTCTTTAGAAAAGACTACACTTAAAATCTTAAATAATAAGAATAATGAGAAATTTACTGCTCAAGGTGAGCAAATCTTATTCGATGGTTTTTTGAAAGTATATATTGAATCTAAAGATGATGAGAATAATGAAGAACGTAAAAATCTTCTACCATTATTATCAGAAGGTCAAAATATGTTAATGCAAGAAATTAGAGCTCAAGAAAAATATACTCAACATCCTTATAGATATACTGAAGCTTCTCTCGTTAAAAAAATGGAAGAATTAGGAATAGGTCGTCCTTCTACTTATGCGCCTACTATTACTACACTACATCATAGAGGTTATATAGTTAAAGGTAACAGAATAGGTCAGAAAATGAACATTAGTTCTCTACTACTTAGTGATGCTAAATTATCAGAAAAATCTACTGAAGAGATTATAGGTTCAGAAAAAGGGAAATTATGTCCTGAAGATATAGGAATTATCGTAACTGATTATCTTATAGAGAATTTCGATTCAGTAGTAGATTACGGCTTTACTGCTGAAGTAGAAGAAAGTTTTGATACTATCGCTGCTGGTAAAGCTCCTTGGAATAAAGATATCAAAGATTTCTATTCTAGATTCCACAAAAAAATAGAAACTATTTCAAACGAAAAAGGGCATAAAGATACTAGTCGGACAATAGGAATTGATCCTAAAACTAATAAAACTATTATTGCTAGAATGGGTAAATTCGGACCACTTGTTCAGTTAGGTGAATCTGACGATAAAGACAAGAAATTCGCAGCATTACCGAAAGGCGTTCTAATTGAAAATGTTACTATCGAACAAGCATTACAATTTTTTAAACTGCCTAGAATTTTGGGCAATTTAGAAGATTTACCTATTAAATGTGCTATAGGTAGATTTGGACCATATATTAATTACAACAAAGAATTCATTTCTCTTCCTAAAAATGCTGATCCTTATACATTTACACTAGAAGAAGCTATTCAGTTAATTAAGGATAATAAAGAGAAAAAAATTAAGAGCAAGATTAAAGATTTCGAAGAAGAAGATATTCATATTTTAATCGGACGTTATGGCCCATATATCAAACAAGCTAAAAAGAATTACAAAATTCCAAAAGGCACTACCCCTGAAGAGTTGACGTTAGAACAATGCCAAGAAATTATTGAAAAACAACTGGCCAAGAAAAAGAAAAAATAAATTAATGGATACTAATTAGATCCTCTGGCACAGTAATTTTTAAGTTTGTACGTTCTCCCTCTGTATAAGTAAGTTTATATCCAGCTTTTTCTACTATTGAGGCATCATCAGTATAAGAAGTTAAATACGGTAGCTTGTAACTTTCCATAAGTACATCACCCCTAAATATTTGAGGAGTTTGAATCGTTATATACTCATCTCTGTTAACGGGAAGGGTATTGCCATCAGGCAAAACTTTCCTCATACTATCTACTATTTTTAAAATTGGAATTAAAGCTTCTTCCCCTTCCGCTATACTAAATAATTCTTTAAGCTTGGCTGGAGTTATAAAAGGACGCACACCATCATGAACAGCTATAAGCGTATTAGTCCAGTCTTGACCAACTTTATTTTGTTGTAAAAATTTCAGAGCGTTTTGAACAGAATGGAATCTCGTAAGACCACCTGAAACAATGTAATGTTTGAAAAAGTATGATTCTTTTTTACAATAATCTTTCCATTTATCTATATAATCTGGATGCATCACCAATACGATTTCTACTCCACTCTCTTCATTATTATCTTTTTTCTCAATAAATGCTTTCCTAAAAGCCTCTATGGTAAGACGTAAAATAGGAATTCCGCTTATCTCTAAAAATTGTTTAGGCAAACTTGATTTCATTCTTTTACCTACACCTCCAGCAGTTAAAATTACATACTTTCTTGCATCCATAATATTTTTTCTTTTTCTATCTTACAAAATTAAGATTATTATACATTTTTTAGTAATTTTACGTATTATTTAACTATTTTTAAGTTATTTCTATTCTTAATTATCATGGCAGAAAACAAAAAAATTAAAAAGGCTCTAATTTCAGTATATCATAAGGACCAAATACTTGATATAGCAAATGAACTTATTCGCATAAAATGTGAAATCATATCCACTGGTGGCACTTGTGAATTTTTAGAGTCTCATCATATTCCCGTTACTAAAGTTGAATCTATTACAGAATACCCTTCTATCTTCGGAGGAAGAGTAAAAACATTACATCCTAAAATTTGTGGTGGTATTTTAACCCGCAGAGATATTCAAAAAGACAAACTAGAAAGAGAACAATATAATATTCCAGAAATTGATTTAGTTATAGTCGATTTATATCCTTTCGAAGAAACAGTTAAATCAGGTGCTGTTGAAAAAGATATTATAGAAAAAATAGATATTGGAGGCATTACTCTTATTAGAGCAGCCGCCAAAAATTATAAAGATGTAGTTATAGTTCCTTCTCAAAATCAATACAAAGATGTATTAAATCTTTTGATTGAAAAAAATGGTATGACTAGTATAGAAGAAAGAAGAGATTTCGCTACTGCAGCATTTGTCACTTCTTCTCATTATGATTCAGCTATCTGTGCTTATTTCAATCAAGAAACTAAAATTCCTATTTTTAATAAGAATATATTAGAACATCGTCATTTAAGATATGGGGAAAACCCTCATCAAAATGCTGCTTATTTCGGCCCTGAAAATTCTCTACCAGAACAGCTTTATGGAAAAGAATTATCATATAATAATATGCAAGATGTAGAAGCTGCTTGTGAACTTATCTCTGATATTCCTTCTACAGCTGTAGCTATAATTAAACATACTAATGCATGTGGTTGCGCTATGCGTACTACAGTTCTGGAAGCTTGGAAAGAAGCTTTATCTTCTGACCCATTATCAGCTTTTGGAGGAATTTTCACTAGTAATGCTACTATAGACAAAGCTACTGCAGAAGAAATGGATAAACTTTTTTTCGAAATAGTAATAGCTCCGGATTATGATGATGAAGCGTTAGAAATATTAAAACACAAAAAGAATAGAAGAATCTTAAAAAATAATAAAAATTTAACTTCTTCTACTAAATTCAGATCTCTTCTAAATGGAGTTTTAGTTCAGGATAAAGATAACGTAGTAGAAACTGAAAAAGATTTACAATTAGTAACCAAAAAAAGACCCACTCAGAAAGAAATAGACGATTTATTATTTGCTAACATTTTAGTAAAACATTCTAAATCTAATGCTATAGTCCTTGCTAAAGATTCTAAATTAGTAGCTAGTGGCATAGGACAAACATCTAGAGTAGATGCACTAAAACAAGCTATCAGAAAAGCAAAATATTTTAAATTAGAATTAAACGGAGCTGTCATGGCTTCTGATGCGTTTTTCCCATTTCCCGATTGTGTAGAAATCGCACATAAAGAAGGTATAGATGCTGTCATTCACCCAGGTGGATCTATTAAAGATTCAGATAGCTTTGAATATTGTGATAATCACAATATGACTATGGTTATAACTGGAAAAAGACATTTTAAACACTAAAAAATTAACATTAGGATAAACAACAATATATGGCATTTTCATTTCTCACTCAAGAATTAGCAATGGATTTAGGTACAGCTAATACGATTATCATGATGAATGATAAAATCGTAGTAGACGAACCATCCATAATAGCTTTCGATCAAACTACTGGAAAAGCTATCGCTTTCGGTCAGAAAGCAAGGCTTATGCATGAAAAAACTCACCCTAACATTAAAACTGTAAGACCTCTTAGAGATGGCGTAATTGCCAACTTTAATGCTGCAGAACAAATGATTCGTGGGTTCATTAAAATGATTAATTATAAAAAAACCTTATTTACTCCTAATATCAAATTAGTAGTTTGTATTCCTTCTGGAAGTACTGAAGTAGAAATTAGAGCAGTAAGAGACTCAGGAGAACATGCTGGTGCTAGAGATATCTATCTAATATATGAGCCTATGGCTGCCGCTATGGGTATAGGTCTTAAAGTAGAAACCCCTTCTGGAAATATGGTAGTAGATATAGGAGGTGGTACTACAGAAATCGCTGTCATATCTTTAGGTGGAATCGTATGTGATCAGTCTATTCGTGTAGCTGGTGACCTATTCACTTCTGAAATACAGCAATACATGCGTCAGCAACATAATATAAAAGTGGGAGAATTAACATCTGAAGCTATTAAATGTAAAATAGGTGCTGCTATTCCTGATTTAGAAGAAGAACTAGAACCATTCATAGTTCGCGGTCCTAACCTAATGACTGCTCACCCTATAGAAATAGCTGTTACTAGCCAAGAAATAGCTCACTGCTTAGATAAATCTTTAGTCAAAATAGAAACTGCTATTTTACAAGTATTAGAAGTAACACCTCCTGAATTATACCAAGATGTAGTAGAACATGGTATTTATCTTACTGGTGGTGGGGCATTACTTAAAGGTTTAGATAAGAGATTATTTGACAAAATCAATATTCCTTTTCATGTAGCAGAAGATCCTCTAAGAGCAGTAGCTAGAGGTACTAATATCGCTCTAAGAGATCCTTCTCACTACTCATTCCTAATGAGATAATGAATAGAAACCGATTTCCTAAAATCATTTTAATTCTAGTGTCATTTTTGATTCTAGAAGGTTTTTCTATTTATTTAATAAAAGAAGATTCTGTTATTCAGAGAATGAATATCATGAAGACTGTTAGAAAAACTAATACTTGGTTTTGGAAAATTGGTTATAATTATCGTTCTTTTTATAATCTAAAAGAAACAAATACTAACCTAGCAAGTGAAAATGTTAGATTAAAAGAAAAACTAGAAGATTTATCTCATCTCGAAATAAATAAACCAAATACTACAGCATTAAAAGACTTTAATATTAATAAGTATTATTCAGCTAAAGTAATATATAATAGTTCAAACTCTCTTCATAATTATATTATATTAAATAAAGGAGAAAATGATAGTATTAAAAAAGATATGGGGGTAATAAGCCCTAATGCCATTATTGGGTATGTCGAATCAGTAAGTTCTAATTTCTGTCGTGTAAAAACTATTTTCGATATAGATAATAACTTAGGAGCTATGCTCAAAAAGTCTTTTACTTTCGGCAAACTTAACTGGAACGGTATGTCACTAAAGAAAATAGAATTAGAAGATATTCCACTGAATACTACTTTTAATATAGGAGATACCGTAATTAGTAGTGGCTACTCTATTAAATATCCTGAAGGTGTACCTATCGGTCAAGTAACATCTTATAAATTAATAAATGGCATAAATTTTACTTTAGAAGTAGAGATTTTTGAAAACATGAAAGCTCTGCGTTATGTTTATATAATAGAGAATCCTAATTATAATGAAATAAGAGGTTTATTAAAAGAGAAGGACTATGAAAAAAGATAATAATACTCCTATAATTTTTGTTTCAGTAATAATTATTTTAATCCAAATAGTTACTAATACTTTCTTTTATTTAGGAAGATATATTTATATAGCATTTTTCATCTATATTATATTAAATCTACCTTATAGATACAAGACTATTCCTACTATGCTTTTTGCTTTTTGTTTAGGCTTATTAATAGATTTAGCTTCTGGAAGTTTACTCGGGTTAAATGCAGGAGCTGCAGTACTAATAGGAGCATGTAGATTAAGTATTCTTGAACAATTCTCTACCTTAGATAATATAGAAAGAGACTCTAGACCAAACATCAAATCTCTTAGTTTTGTAAAATATTTCTTATATATATCCACTATGACTTTTCTTTTCTTTATAGCTTACTTTTTATTAGAAGCTATGACGTTTAGAAATTTAGGTTTCACGACATTAAGAATCTTAATAAGTGGTTCTATTAATACTAACATTTTACTTATTTTTGGATGTATTTTACAAAATAATAGTTAGCTTAATAAGAATTAAAATATGAATTTCGAATCTAATAATAAGAGAATATATTTAACAATAGGGATTTCTATAATTTTTATATTAATTATTATACAGCTTCTGCATATTCAAATTTTCGATAATAGCTATAAAGTATCTGCTCAAAACAATGCACTTAGATATGAAACTCAATATCCTGTAAGAGGCTTAATTCTTGATCGTAATGATAAAATATTAGTAGGAAATAAAAATACTTACGATATTATAGTTACTCCTTATGATGCTAAAAATTTCGATACCACTGCTCTCTGTAATACATTCTCTTTAGATAGAGAAAAAGTTCGTGAAAAATTTTCATATTACAGAAGATATAGAACTCATATCGGATATCAGCAAAAAACATTTCTAAAGCAAGTCAACGAAAAACAATATAGTCTATTCATAGAGCAACAAGAAAAATTCCCTGGATTCTCTGGCATTCCTAGAACTACTAGAAAATACCCTTATAATGCAGGTGGTAATCTTTTAGGGTATATAGCTGAAGTAAATCCTAAATTCCTAAAGAAACATTCAGAATATACAAGTGGTGATTACCACGGAATCACTGGTATAGAAGAAATTTGTGAAAAAAAATTAAAAGGAGAAAAAGGATATAATATTTATCTAAGAGACTCGAAAAATAAAATTCAATCCCATTATAAAAATGGTGTTTTCGATCAAGCTACTATACCAGGAACAAATATCCATTCTACAATAGATGCAGAACTACAGAATTATGGCGAATTACTTATGCAGAATAAAGTAGGTTCTATCGTAGCTATAGATCCATCCACAGGAGAAGTGCTCTCTATGGTTTCAAGTCCTGGTATTAATGTTTCGATTTTAGCCGAAATTAATAAACATTACAACCAGCTTATTAAAGATCCATTAAAACCTATGTTTAATAGAGCTGTTATGTCTCCTCAGCCTCCAGGATCTGTTTTTAAAATAGTAAACGGATTAATAGCTCAGCAAGAAGGTGTATTAACTCCTGATATGAAATATTCTTGTCATGACGGTTATCACACTAAAGGTTTAACCATAGGCTGTCATCATCATCGCTCTCCATTAAATATGAGAGAAGCTATTATGATGTCTTGTAATGCCTATTTCTGTAATGTATATAGAAGCATATTAGAAAATCCCAAATACAATGAGGATTTCGATAAGTCTTTCGATGTATGGGCTAATTATGTTAGAAGTTTCGGCTTCGGGAATAATCTAAATACTGATATACCTCATGAACAAAAAGGGTTCGTACCTTCATCTATATATTATGATAAAATTTATGGACAAGGACACTGGAATGCAGTAAGCAACCTTTCTCTTGCTATCGGACAAGGAGAATTAGGCTGCACACCTCTACATTTAGCAAACCTCTGTGCTATCATAGCTAATAAAGGATATTATTATATTCCTCATATTATTCAATATGACGAAACAAGCGACAATCAAAACATTAATCGTTTCGACAAGAAACATTATTGTATGGTAGATTCAGTATATTTCGACTCTATAATAGATGGTATGGAAAGAGCTGTCAATTCTAATTATGGAGAAGGAGCTACAGCTGTTATAGCTAAAGTAAAAGGATTAAATATTTGTGGTAAAACAGGTACTGCTGAAAATCCTCATGGAGACGAACATTCAGTATTCATATGTTTTGCACCTAGGAAAAATCCTAAAATAGCCATAGCTGTATATATAGAAAATGCAGGTTTTGGTTCTACTTGGGCAGCTCCTATAGCATCTCTTATGACTGAGAAATATCTTACTCGTGAAATTAGTCCTAACAGAAAATGGTTAGAAAATAAAATTTTAAATGCTAATCTTCTTTATAAAGTATTATTAGGTAAAAAAGCCATAAATAAAAAACATTAAAGAAGTAATTTAAAAAAGAATGACTCCGAAAAGTAACATATTAAAGAAACTTGACTGGCCATTGATTATCATATATTTTTTATTGGTAATCATAGGTTGGGTGAATATTTATGCTGTCAACTACGATCCTAACATTCCTAATATGTTCGCATTAAGTATTAGAAGTGGTAGTCAATTAATGTGGATATGTATAGGAATTATTCTTTTTATAATCATTATTACTATGATTCCATCTAAGCTATTTATTAGCTTTTCATGGTGGCTCTACTTTTTTTCCTTAATTCTATTAGCAGCAGTTTTATTTTTTGGTAAAGAAATCAATGGTTCTAAATCATGGTTTATGATAGGACCATTAAGTTTTCAACCTTCAGAAATATCTAAAATATCTACTTCTTTATTATTGGCGTCAGTCATGGGGAAATTTAATTTTAAACTTTCAAATAGAAGAGACTTTTTTAAGGCTTTCTTAATAATAGGTGTCCCTATACTCCTAATAGCATTAGAACCAGATTTCGGTACAGTATTAGTATATTGTGGATTAATATTAGTGTTTTATAGAGAAGGTATGACAGGCTGGGTTATCTCTCTATTACTATTCTTTGCTTTACTCTTTATATTAACACTTAAATTCTCCACTTTCGTTTCTATATTATTTGTATTTGGGGTATTTGGGTTGATGAAAGCCATATTCTCTAATAAATTTTTCACAAACATTATTAAATATACTGTATTCGTAGCCCTAGTTTCTTTTATCCCTAGGCTACTCGAAAAATTTGAATTTTTAAGGTTTATGAATTCAGAATATTATGCTCTTATTATTGGTGGTATTTTAGTCATAATAGACTCTTATAAAAATTTAAAAATCAAACAGAAATACATTAATTCTCTTCTTATATCATGTTTACTTTCTTTAATGCTTATTTTCTCTGTTAGAATAATTTATGATAAAGTACTAAAAGAACATCATAGAGACAGGATAGAAAATTTATTAGGGATTACTCATGATTTACGTGGCGCTGGTTATAATGTAAACCAATCTAAGATAGCAATAGGTTCTGGAGGATTATCTGGTAAAGGTTTCTTACAAGGCACTCAAACTAAATTCGATTTCGTTCCAGAACAGAGTACTGACTTTATTTTCTGTACTATTGGTGAAGAATGGGGATTTGTAGGATCATTTATAGTCGTCATATTATATCTATTACTTATATTGAAAATTATTTCTTTAGCAGAAAAACAAAAAGAAAGGCAGTCGCGAATATATGGATATTGCGTAGCAAGTTGTTTTTTTGTTCATAGTGTAGTTAATATTGGCATGACTTTGGGATTATTCCCCGTAGTAGGAATCCCTCTCCCATTTATTAGTTATGGAGGATCTTCTTTCATTACTTTTTCACTCTTGTTATTTATCTTTATAAAGATAGACTTAGAGAGATGGAAGTAGCTATTTATTTTTAGAATTTTATTTTATCTTTGCACATTATATAATTAAAGTTAATAACATAAAAAATATACACAATGCCTTTAAAATTTGTAGATAGACAAGTTGGCCCAAGAGATAGTCAACTTAACACTATGCTTGAAGCAATAGGGTTAAAATCTATGGATGAGCTTATAAAACAAACTTACCCTGAAGATATTTTGTTATCTAAGGTTCCTGATATAGATTCTAGATCAGAATCTAAATATCTTTCAGAACTTAAAGAGATAGCAAATAAGAACAAAAATTTCCGTTCTATGATAGGAATGGGATTCTATGGTAACGAAGTGCCTTCTGTAATTATTAGAAATGTTTTTGAAAATCCTTGCTGGTACACATCATATACTCCTTATCAATCTGAAATTTCTCAAGGAAGATTAGAAGCTTTAATAAATTTCCAGACAATGTTATCTTCATTAACTGGATTTAAAATTTCTAACTGTTCACTACTTGATGATGCTACTGCTGCTGCAGAAGCTATGAGAATGTTTCATGATCTTCGTTCAAGAACTGATAAAAAAGCTGGTAAAAATATATTCTTTATAGAAGAAAATATTTTTCCACAAGTTCTTTCAGTTATAAAAACTAGAGCTTTCGGCTTAGGTATAGAAATAGTCACTGGTTCATATAAAGATGCTGTTAAAAACGGTTTTGATAAAATGTGTTTCGGTGCATTAGTACAATATCCTGCTGGAAACGGTGAAGTAAATGATTATACTGAATTCTGTGAAATAGCTCATAAATCTAATATTTTAATAGCTGCTTATTGCGATTTATTATCACTTGCTCTTCTTAAAGAACCTACTGCTTGGGGTGCTGATGCAGCTATCGGTACTTCTCAAAGATTTGGTCTTCCTATGGGATTCGGTGGTCCTACAGCTGGATGGATGAGTACTTCTGAAAAATATAAAAGAAATATCCCTGGTCGTATTATTGGTATTTCTCAAGATAGATTAGGAAATGAAGGCTTTCGTTTAGCTCTTCAGACTCGTGAACAACATATTAAGAGAGAAAAAGCCACTTCTAATGTATGTACTGCTACTGCATTAATGGCTATAATGTCTGGTTTTTATGCTGCATATCACGGTCAGAAAGGAATTAAAGAAATAGCTATTAATTCTTATAAATATGCTCATATTACTGCCGACTTACTTAAGAAAAATGGTTACAGATTAGCTACTGATAATTTCTTCGATACTATTAGAATCGAAGGTGCTAATATTAAAGATATTAAAAAGAAAGCTGAAGCTAAGAAAATTAACTTCTATTATGATAAAGATAACATTCAGATTTCATATGATGAATTAACAGACTGCCAAGAAGCTATGAAGATTTTTGATATCTTCGGTATCACACCTAAAGCATGCCCTGGTTTTAAATTCGAAAAGGCTAATATTATGCCTCGTGAAACTGAATTTTTAACAGAAAAAGTATTCAATTCTTACCATTCTGAAACAGAAATGATGAGATATATCAAGAAGCTTGAAAGAAAAGATCTTTCATTAACTCATTCTATGACACCTCTTGGATCTTGTACTATGAAATTAAATGCGGCTACTGAAATGATGACCATGTCATGGCCTGAATTCCAAAATGTTCATCCATTTGCCCCTGCTGATCAAACTGAAGGTTCTCGTCAAGTAATTAGAGAAGAAGAACAAGATTTAGCTAAAATCACTGGTTTATATGCATGTTCTATTCAGCCTAACTCAGGGGCTGCAGGAGAATATGCTTCTCTTATGACTTTTAAGAATTATTTCAAAGCAAATAATATGCTTCATAAGGATGTTATGATTATCCCAAGTTCAGCTCATGGTACTAATCCTGCTAGTTCAGTTATGGCTGGTTTCATTCCTACCATTGTAGGCTGTGACGAAAATGGTAACATCAACGTAGATGAATTAGTAAAATTAGCTGAAGAAAATAAAAATCATTTAGCTGGTTTAATGATTACTTACCCTTCCACTCATGGTATTTTCGAAACTAAAGTTCGTTTTATCTGTGAAACTATTCATAAGAATGGTGGTTTAGTATTCATGGACGGTGCTAATATGAATGGTCAGTGTGGTATTACTTGCCCTGGTTTTATCGGAGCAGATAGCTGTCATTTGAACCTTCATAAAACATTTGCTATGGCTCACGGTGGTGGTGGTCCTGGAGTCGGCGCTATCGCTTGTACTAAGGAACTTGCTAAATATCTTCCTGGTCATCCTATAATATATCCTACACATCTTACCATTAATAATAAGCTTACTGATCCTTCTACTTTTAACCATATGACTGCTGTAAGTGCTGCTCCTTGGGGTGCTGCTATGCTTAATACTGTAACTCATGCTTATAACAAAATGTTAGGTGGCGAAGGTCTCAAGAAAGTCACTTCTATTGCTGTTCTTTCAGCTAACTATATGGCTGCCAAACTAGAACCTGAATTCAAAATTTATTATAGAGGAGACAACGGAAGAGTAGGTCACGAATGTATCGTAGATCTTCAGAACTTTAAAGAAAATTATGGTATCGATGCTAACGATTTCGCAAAACGTCTAATGGACTATGGTTTCCATGCTCCTACACTTTCATTCCCTATTCATGAAACACTTATGATAGAACCTACCGAAAGTGAATCAATAGAAGAAATTGACAGATTCGTAGAAGCTATGAAATCTATCAAAGCTGAATGTGAAGATATCAAAGCAGGTCGTGCAGATAAAGAAGATAATGTTATCAAGATGGCTCCTCATATAGCTCAAGAAATTTGTGCTAATGAATGGAAACATTCTTATACAAGAGAGCAAGCTGCTTTCCCTTTAGAATGGATTAAAGAAAATAAATTCTGGCCAACATCTGCAAGAATTGATAACGGATACGGTGACAGAAAGTTAATAACATCAGTTAAATAATTAAAACATATTAATTAAAATTTAATTATATGAAATTAAAACACATAATTACTTTATTAGTGGTCGCTATTTCTCTTAATGGTTATGCACAAAACGGAGGCATTACTAAAGAAATGTTACAACAAATAAAGAAAGAGTATAAAGGTACTCCATCAGACAAAGCTATTCAGAATGCTATCACACATAACGACATCAAAAAATTAGCTAAAAACTTTTCGGATGAAGCAAATCGTGACTTTCATTTTTCTAATAAAGTCATATCTAAAGGTATCACAAATCAAGACAGGAGTGGAAGATGTTGGCTATTTTCAGGATTAAATGTATTGCGTGCTAAAACTATCGCAAATTTTGATTTGGGAAAATTTCAATTCTCCCAAAACTATACTTTTTTCTGGGATCAATTAGAAAAATCAAATCTATTTCTTCAAGGAATTATAGACACTAAAAATTTAAAAATCACTAACAGAAAAGTAGATTGGCTATTTAGTAATCCTCTTTCTGATGGCGGTCAATTCACTGGTATTTCTGATAACCTAGTTAAATATGGTTGTGTGCCTTCAGAAGTTATGCCTGAAACATATTCTAGTAATAATACTTCTAACATGTCTCGTTTAATAGGTCTTAAACTTAAAGAATATGGTCTTGAATTAAGAACTATGACTGCTGATAATAAAAAATTAGAAAATAGAAAAACAGAAATGTTAGGTTCTATTTACAGATTCTTAGTATTAAATTTAGGAGTACCTCCTACAGAATTTACATGGACTAGATATAATAGTAAAGATGAAGCTATTAGCACTAAAAAATACACCCCTATGTCATTCTTCAAAGAATATGTAGGTACTGATTTACAACATAATTATGTAATGTTAATGAATGACCCATCTAGAGAATATAATAAGGCTTATGAAATCGAATATGATCGTCATTTATATGATGGTAATAATTGGATTTATATTAACCTTACTATAGAAAAGATTAAAGAAATGGCTATAAAATCTATTAAAGATAGTACCATGATGTATTTCTCTTGTGACGTAGGTAAATTTCTAGATAGAGATTACGGTGTATTAGATGTTAACTATTATGATTATGGTTCACTTATGGGCACTACTTTCGGTATGAACAAGAAACAAAGAATTCTTACTCACGCAAGTGGTTCATCTCATGCAATGACTCTTATGGCAGTAGATTTAGATCAAAACGGTAATGCGAAGAAATGGATGGTCGAAAATTCATGGGGCATGAGCGGTTATAAAGGGCACTTAATTATGACAGACGAATGGTTTAACGAATACATGTTTCGTCTAGTAGTGGAAAAGAAATATGTTCCTACAGAAATTTTAGATATTCTTAAAGGCGAAGTCACTATGCTTCCACCTTGGGACCCAATGTTTCTTCCAGAAGAAAACTAAGTTTTATAGAATACATGAATGTATAGAAAAGAAGTCCATTTTAAATAATGAGCTTCTTTTTTTCATTTCAGAAGAAGTGAAATGTATTCCATTAATTCACCTGGTAGATTAACATCTTCTTGCTTAGATTTGTTCAATGTTCGAAAGCCAGCATTCCCATTTACTTCACAGATTAGATATTCGTCTGACGACAATTCAGAATTTTCACTTTTATTAATCAAGATATCTACCCCAGCAAAGGCTAACTCCATAGTTTTAACTGTTTCTTCAGCTAATATTTTAACCTTATTAGGCAATTCAATTTTTATAGCATCTCCTCCTGCAGCAAAATTAGATTTAAAAGATTTCTCATTATACCTCAACACCCACGCTACTGCTTTATTATTTATAACCCATACTCTAATATCCCGACCTTTAGAATTATCTATATATTTCTGAGCTATACATAAACTAGGATTAGCTACTAGTTCTTTACCTTCTGAAATTTTGTTTTCAGATATTTGGGATATGGCTTCTTTCATTTCTTTTTTATTAGAAACCAAATACACACCTTCTCCTTTCGAACCTTGAATAGCTTTTACTATAAACGTATCTGAGCAAAATCTTTTAGAAAGATTTTCATAAGAAAATGACTTATGATTAGAGAATTCATTGACTGAATCTGTAATTTGTTCTTTATCCAGATTATCTAATTTATCAAATATTTTAACAGTATCTGGTGTAGGAATTCCGGCCTCACTAAGAATCTTATATGTAGTATACTTATCTCTTGCATTCTTCATCGAAGTAGTAGTATTGACGACAGTCTTATTCAAAGCTTCGAAATAACCTGAAAGACTATACTCATATCCTCGCATAATTATAACCTTTGGAATTTGATCTGTTACATCTATTCCGCGATAAAATATTTTTAAAGATTTTTCTTTAATTTCAAAATCCTCAAAGAAAAATATTTCTAAAAACAAACCTTGCTTAAAAGCTTCTTGTCTAAACCAATTAAAAGCATTGTTGCTAATAGGAGTGGTTTTAGGATAAAGCATCCAAACTGTCTTTTTAATATCTATCCATTCAATATTAATACCCTTACGCTCCATTCCACGAAACCAAGTCATTTGTCTTTTAGCAAACTGGTGAATAGCAATGGCAAGATGTTCTTTCATCTGTCTATAAGTCAAATCCTTACATAAATATTGAGTCACAAATTTATATTCAAGACCATAATAGACCAAATTTTCTCTTGTCAAACCTTTTTTCATAAGAGCCCTACCTTCATCTACCATACCCTCTTGTATTCTTTCAAGCAAACGCTTATCTATTCTTGCAATTCTCTCATCACGACTAATTTGAACCCCTAAATACAGAACTTCCCCCTCTTTAAATACTGGAACTTCAGCATTGCCGGACACGGCTTCAGAAATATTAATTTCCTTAGGCTGAGAAACATCTTTAGCATCCTTTAAAGCTTTCTTCTGAGCTTCATCCTCATAAATAGCAATTTCCAAAGCACGAATTAAACGTTGACGAGAATCATAATCAGTAGAATTATGAAGAGTTTTAAAAGAAGCCAACTTGACTATAAGATCCTTGGTACTTTCTTTCTCCAACTGTTTCCTTAATTTTAGATTAGCAGGGACATTCGGCAATGAATATCCTCTAGTCGCAGCTTCTATATAAAGACCTGAACCTCCACAAAGTATAGGAATTTTGTGTTTAGCGATAATATCATTGTACGCTCTAGAGAAATCTTTCTGATAGCGACAAATATTATATTTTTCACCCGCCTCAGCTATATCAATAAGATGATATAAAATACACTTTTTCTGACCATATTCCTCATAATAATAGTCTTTTATATCCTTACCCGTCCCAATATCCATACCCCTATATACCTGCCTAGAATCAGCAGAAATAATTTCAGTATTTAATTGTCTAGCGAGTTTGACAGCCAAAGAAGTTTTACCAGAAGCTGTCGGACCTAAGATTACTATTAATTTGGGTTCAGTCATATTTATTCATTTTTACTTACGTTTATTTAACATTCTCATAAATTTGCTCTTTTACAAAATTAACATTTTTCCTGACAATTATTTTTTTTACTATCTTTAGCCTTATGAAAATAATCTCTTATAATGTTAATGGCATAAGAGCAGCCATAAAAAAAGATTTCATAGGTTGGATGCAAAAAACTCAGCCTGATGTACTTTGTTTACAAGAAACAAAATTACAAGAAAATCAATACCCTTTTGAATTATTTGAAGAAATAGGTTATAAATCATATTTATTTTGTGCAGAAAAAAAAGGATATAGTGGAGTAGCTATTATTACTAAATTAGAACCTGATCATATCGAAAAAGGTATAGGCATAGAAAAATATGATAAAGAAGGTAGATTTATACGTGCTGATTTTGGAGATGTTTCTGTCGCAAGTATTTATCATCCTGCGGGAGTTAGTGGTGAAGAAAGACAAGCTTTCAAAATGCAATGGTTAGATGATTATTTAAATTATGTTCAAAAATTAAGAAAGATTCGTCCAAATTTAGTCCTTTGTGGAGATTATAATATAGCACATGAAGAAATAGATATCCATGATCCAATCAGAAATTCTAAGAATAGTGGCTTCTTACCAGAAGAACGTGAATGGGTTACCAAGTTCTTAGCCCATGGATTCTTAGACACATACAGAATGTTGTATCCTACCACCCAAAAATACTCATGGTGGAGCTATAGGGCTAGAGCCCGAGCCAATAATAAAGGATGGAGATTAGATTATTGTATAACTACTGATACTCTTAGAAATAAAATTAAAAAAGCTGAAATCTTAAACGAAGCAGTACATTCTGATCATTGTCCAGTCGTACTTTATTTAGAATAATTTATATACTTAGATTAACCACATATTTAAAGTTATATTTAAGCACTCACTTTTGATAATAACACTATAAATGTTTTGTGCTGTTGATTATAAATTATAGCTCTTTAAGTTAAATTATCAATATTAACTGTTTTTTTTATATTTTTGCAAACCATGTCTGATAAAGTATCTAATAAAGGAAAATCTAAGATTTTCATTAAAAACAAGAAAGCCGGATTCGAATATGAATTTATCGACAAATATACTGCTGGCTTAGTCCTAACAGGTACCGAGATAAAATCTATTCGAGCAGGGAAAGTCTCCTTGGTAGATTCTTATTGCTATTTTTTCGGCAATGAGTTATTCGTGAAAAATATAAATATAGCTGATTATTGGTGGGGAACATTCAATAGACATGATCCTAGACGTGATAGAAAACTTTTGTTAAATAAAAGAGAACTTAGAAAGTTAAAAAGAGCTACTCGCGAAAAAGGTTTTACCATCGTTACTACCTCCTTATTTATATCAGATAATGGTTATGCTAAATTAAACATAGCACTAGCTAAAGGTAAAAAAGAATACGATAAACGAAATACCCTTAAAGAAAAAGAACAAAAACGCGATATTAAACGCGGATTCTGTTTGTAACTAAAACCTAATTATAATCTTATAGCGAATTTCTTCAATTTAGAATCTAACATATGACTTGGAATTACTTGCTTAACAGCATCGGCTATAATATTAAGCATTTTTTCTCTTACGAAATCTTTTCTAATTATTAACGAAATTTCTCTTAATGGTATTGGATCCGTAAAAGATCTAATATTCTCTTTTTGTTTTTCTGATAGAAAATTTACATGTAATTCAGGAATAACAGTATATCCACCATTAGCATCTACTATTTTAATTAAAGTATCTATACTACCTGCTTCATAAATAGCAGAAGTAGAAGCTTGTTTATGACAGAAATTAAATATCTGATTTCTTAGACAATGTCCTTCTTTTAATACCCAAAGATTATCTAATGGCATTTTAGAAGCTACTATTTTTTCTTCTTTATAAAGAGGATCTTCAGGAGAAATATAAACTAAAAACTTTTCATAATATAATGGGACTTCTAATAAAGAAGGCTCTATTAATGGTGTAGCAGCTATTGCCATATCTATTTCAGCTTTTTTCAATTTTTCGATAATCTGAACAGTGGTCATTTCTTGAGTTAATAAAGAAATATCTGGATAATTCTTTTTACAAAATTTAAATAAGTTAGGTAATAAATATGGAGCAACAGTAGTTATAACAGCTAATTTAATTTCTCCTTTACCTCTTTCTTTTTCTTCAGCTATTAACTCATTCATCTGATCTACATTAAATAATATTACTGAAGCTTGATCTATAACCTTCTCCCCTATACGAGTAGGTTTTACAGGATGAAATGATCTATCGAAAATAATCACATCTAACTCTTCTTCTAATTTTTGTATCATAGAACTTAATGTAGGCTGAGTTACACCGCATGATTCAGCAGCTTTTACAAAATTTCTATATCGATCTAAAGCGACTATATATCTTAATTGAAATATATTCATTATTTATTTTATTAACTGAATTATTAACTAGAATGCAAAACTAATTATGACCTAATAATCACCATATTTATAAATATTATAACTTTATATAGATAATATAAATACAAATATAGAAAATATCTGTTTGATATATATCACAGAGACCCTACTTTTGTAACACCATAAAGGAAATAATAATTAACAAATAACACACGAATTATGAACGGAACAACACAACATTTAACTAAAGCAGAATTTTTAGAAAAAGTATATAATTTTGAAACTAATCCTAATGAATGGAAATTCAAAGGTGAAAGACCTGCTATTGTAGATTTTTATGCACAATGGTGTGCACCATGTAAAAGCGTAGCTCCTGTATTGGAAGATTTAGCTAAAGAATATGAAGGCAAACTAGATATTTACAAAGTAGATGTAGATGCTGAAAATGAATTATCATCAGCATTTGGTATTCGCTCTATCCCTACTATGCTTTTCATTCCTAAAGAAGGTCAACCTCAAATGTCTCAAGGGGCATTACCCAAAGCATCACTAAAAGAAGCTATTAACGACCTAATCAAATAAAAAATAATACATAAAATATTATACAAATATTAAGTACATAGGATTTTATTGCAAAAGGCGTTGACTAATAAAGTCAACGCCTTTTTATTAGGTTAACCACCACTATTAGCTATACTATAGTTAAATTAACTGCAAATTTTGAAAATTCGATTATTTATAATCGTTTGGTTGATTGCTTTTTGAATGAACGTGTGTAAGTTCTACTTTCTGATTCTTTACTTTATTCTTAGGTTCTATTACGGCTAATGTTCTTTCGGCTGGTTTAGTCCATTTGAATGAAATAACTAATAAAATGATACCTACCATGATAAATGGTATAGATAGTATTTGACCCATGTTTAATGACATCCCCACTTCGAAATTTGACTGAGGATTCTTTACAAACTCAATGAAAAATCTTGCAAGGAATACTAATATAAAAAAAACACCAATGAAAAATCCTCTATGAATTTTCTTTAACTGTTTTCTATAAAGAACTAATAATAAAATACCTATTAATAGATATGCAAGAGATTCATAAAGCTGTGTAGGATGTTTAGCTATAGTTTCACCATTTCTTAAAAATACAAATCCCCATGGCAAGTCTGTAGCCATTCCATATATTTCAGAATTGAATAAATTACCTAATCTAATCATAGCTCCAGCAAATGCAGCAGCTATAGCTACTCTATCAAGTATCCATAAGGCATCGAATCCATATTTTTTACCATATCTATGTACATACCACCAAACAGCTATTAGAACTCCTATAGCACCACCATGAGAAGCTAATCCACCTTTCCATGTTTCAAGTATTTCTAAGGGATGAACTAAATAATATTGTGGATCATAAAAAAAACAATGTCCTAATCTAGCTCCTACTACTGTACCTAATAATATAGCATATAAAAGTGGATCTAATTTATCTAATGGAACACCTTCTTTTTTATACATGGAACGCACTATATAATATCCTATTGGAAAAATACCACAGACAAATAAAATAGAATAATACTTTATTTTTATAATACCTATAGAAAAAATTACTGGATCTACATTCCAATTTACTGCTAATATATCTAACATAATCTAATTAATTATTTAAAAACATAACCTTGCATTTACTTACCTTTCTAATCTAGTAAATACACTTAATGGTAGATTTCTACCTAAGTCATCTGTTATCATTAATTCACCAGAGGTCCTCTGTCCTTTATCCCCGAAAGCACATTTGACTAATGTATCAGCTAACATAGCAGAATACCCATTAGAATACAAATTGACTACCAAAAAACTATTCTTAGGGGATAATATTGAAGCACAAACCTTTAATAATTCATATAAACTTTCATCTAATTTCCATCTTTCACCCGAAGGTCCATGTCCATAAGCAGGAGGATCTAAAATAAGTCCATCATAATGATTCCCTCTTTTGGCTTCTCGCTTAGCAAATTTTAAAGCATCCTCTACTACCCAGCGAATATTGTCTAAACTACTAATATTTTGATTTTCGTGAGCCCAGTTTACGACTTGTTTTACAGAATCCAAATGAGTAACATCTGCCCCTGCCATTCTAGCAGCTAGAGAAGCAGCTCCTGTATATGCAAAAAGATTTAAAACCTTAGGTAACCTTTTCTCTTCTTTATAAATAGGTACTATTTTACAAACTTGCTTATAAATAAAGTCCCAATTAGGAGCTTGTTCAGGGAATACTCCTACATGTTTAAAAGAAGTAAGTCCTAATCTTAAATTAAATTTTAAAAGATTACTAGACTGATATTTAATTATCCATTGATCAGGCATTTTTTTTAATCTCTGCCATGAACCGCTTTCTTCTTTTCCTGCGGTAGAAAACCCTCCTCCTTGATCAAACTTAGTATTAGCCATTTTATTCCATTCATTATCAGATAAGCCCTTATCCCATAATGCCTTAGGTTCAGGACGTATCAAAACATATTTCCCGAATCGTTCAAGTTTTTCGAAATTACCTGAATCTATAAGTTGATAATCATTCCAGTTTTCTGAAGGAGATTCTAATAACATAATCTATTTAATAAAAAAGGAATCAAATACCGCACATCTATTATATGCTTTGATATTAAATACCCATTGGTTAATTAAAGGAAATGAACATTGTTCTTCCGTATATGGATAATACTCTTTAGTAGCATAAACTAATAAGTATATATTTTCTGTTTTAACTTTACTATTACTTTTCACTAATGAATAATCTATAAGATTGCTGATGGGGAAATGTACTTTTTCTCCTATTTTAAATAAATTAGGTTTTTCATAAACATTTGGATAAATAATACTCGCGCCAGTACCATCAAACCAAAATATAGTTAAATAAGCATCTGACCCATATATTGTTAAATCAAATTTTAGATTTTCATTTTCCTTATAGACTTGTTCTATTCCGTTTATATTTACCTGGAAAGCATCATCTACCTTATTATCGACTAGAACTTCTGCATTAATGGTTACCTCAGTCCAGGAATCATCACTTGTGGGATCAGTGTATTCTCTGTATACTGGTGCAGGCTGTATTAATCTTACATTACCACAAACTGCAGATGAAGATAAATCAAACACTGATAATTTATCATTTTTTAAAGATGTAGCAAACATAGAAAAAATGTCTTCTTTAGCTCCCGCCTTTCTTAAGGCCTCACTTTTAGCCTCTTCCAATGCTTTTTCTCTAGCTACTTCTTTCGAAATATTATCATAAATCTGGTATCTCCCTTTAATGTTTTTTACAATCTTAACATCCTGACCGTAAAACATAATCGGAAATATCATAATAATTAATAGTAATAATATTTTTTTCATAGTATTCGTAATTAGATTTGTTCAGCAAAAATACTAAAATAAAACTGCTCTTCTAAATTCTTACAGTTTTTTGTACATTTGTAATATAATTAATAGAAAACATTATAACCTATCATAATATCATGCAAAATATAGATACCTACAATTTTTTAGGGAAAAAAGCTCTCATAAGAGTAGATTTCAATGTGCCACTAAATGATAAAAAAGAGATTATAGATGATACAAGAATTAAAGCTAGCATACCTACTCTTAAAAAAGTAATCGAAAAAGGTGGTACCTTAATTTTAATGGCTCATATGGGTAAACCTAAAGGTCCATCTGAGGATTTATCTTTAAAGCATACTATAAAAAGAATAGAACAATATATGGGCCTTCCTGTAAAATTTGCTCCTGATTGTATGAATGCTGACGATAAAGTTAAAAATCTTAAAACTGGTGAAATTTTACTTTTAGAAAACCTTCGATTTTATGCTGAAGAAGAATGTAAACCAAGAGGTCTAGCTAAAGATGTTTCTGATAAAGAAAAAGATACAGCTAAAAAAGAATTAAAAGAAAGTCAGAAAAAGTTTTGTAAGAAATTAGCTTCTTACGCTGATTGCTATATAAATGATGCTTTCGGTACAGCTCATAGAAAACATGCTTCTACAGCTATTATAGCTGAATATTTTCCTAATGATAAAATGTTCGGTTATCTTATGGAACAAGAAATTAAAGCTATCAATAAAATATTAAAGAATCCTCAAAGACCTTTAACAGCTATCATGGGTGGTGCGAAAGTATCATCTAAAATAGGTATTATCGAACATCTGTTAGATTTCGTAGATAATCTTCTTATTACAGGAGGTATGGTATTTACCTTTAAAAAAGCTCTCGGAGGAAAAATAGGTGATTCTCTTTTCGAAGAAAATCAAGTCGATACTGCTCTTAAAACTATAAAATTAGCTAAAGAAAAAAATGTAAAATTATATTTCTCCGACGAAGTAGTAGCAGCTGATAGATTCTCAAATGATGCCAAGACTATAATTTGTTCTTCTGACAATATTCCTGACGGCTGGATGGGGCTTGACGCTAGTGATAAAACATTGAAAGAATGGAGTAAAGTGATTAAAAAATCTAAAACTATTCTTTGGAATGGTCCTATTGGAGTTTTTGAAATGCCTAACTTTTCAAAAGGTACTAAAATCGTAGCTCAGCTATTAGCAGAAGCTACAGATAATGGTACTTACACATTAGTAGGAGGTGGAGATTCTGTCGCAGCACTAAGCACTTTAGGCTTTAAAGATAGAGTAAGTTATGTTTCTACTGGTGGTGGAGCCATGCTTGAATCTTTTGAAGGCAAAACACTTCCTGGAATTAAAGCTATTCTTGACTAACCTATATTAATAATACACTATTTATGTATGAATCACTTAAACAGTTAGACTCTGTTCGCATTCACTTCGACCAAGCAGGGATCAATACTATTAATATAGTTTTAGCCTTAATAATGTTTGGAGTAGCATTGGGTATATCTACGAAAACTTTTAAAGAAATATTTATAAAACCAAAATCTATTATTGTAGGACTTTGTTTACAGTGGTTTGCTCTGCCTGCAGTTACATTTTTATTGATTACTATTCTTAGAGATTATATCACTTTTAATGTAGCCATGGGAATGATATTAGTAGCTTCCTGCCCTGGCGGCAATATTTCCAATTTCATGTCTTCATATGCTAAAGCAAATACTGAATTATCCGTCAGCATGACTGCAATAGCTACCATATTAGCTACATTTATTACTCCTATAAATTTTTCTTTATGGGGAGGATTATATCACCATTTCGTAATGTCTAACGCTCTAGTAGATGTACCCACTTTATCTATAGGCTTCTGGCCTATGTTTAAGCAAGTATTAATTTTATTAGGTATCCCCATAATATGTGGTATGTTGTTTTCTTATTACTTCAAGAAGATATCGAAGAAAATGATAAAACCATTTCAGATTCTTTCTTTGATTTTCTTTATTGCATTAGTCTTTATCGCTTTCAAAAATAATTATGCGATCTTCGTAAAATATTTATTCATTATTTTCTTCCTAGTATTAATACATAATTTATTAGCTATGTCTACAGGATATCTAGGAGCAGCAGCTTTCAAATTACCAAAGAAAGACAGAAGAACACTATGCATTGAAGTAGGAATACAAAACTCTGGATTAGGATTAGTATTATTATTCAATCCTGCTATCTTCCCGCAAGAAAATATGGGTGGGATGTTAATCATAACAGCATGGTGGGGTATTTGGCATATCATATCAGGATTAACTATCTCGACTATCTTTAGGCATAATAGACATAAAAAAATGATAGCATGACTGACGAAAATCATATAAAAGAAATAAAGAAAAAATATAAAACTCATTGGCTTTATTACCCCTTATCCCTAATTGCTAGGATTTCTTTCCATAAATTCTATCAAAAAATAGAGCATAACGGCACTGAAAATATTCCCTGTGATGCTCATATAATTTATGCTGCTAACCATACAAATGCATTAATGGACGCACTATCTATCCTTTACATAGATTATAAACCTAAATATTTTTTAGGCAGAGCAGATATGTTTAAAAATCCTATAATAGCTAAGCTGTTATCTTTTATAAAGATTATGCCTATAATGAGGATTCGTGATGGGTTCAATGCTGTAAAGAAGGATTTTAAACAAATAGAAATAGCCTCTGAGATTTTAGAAACTAAAACCCCTATTTGTATATTTCCCGAAGGCACCCATCAGAGTTTATATTCATTACTGAATTTCACAAAAGGGATATTTAGAATAGCTATCATGACTCAGAAACGCTTAAATGAACCTATCTATATAGTTCCTATAGATATCGAATATGGTAACTTTTATAGGTATAGAAGTACTGTAATGACCAATATAGGTAAAGCCATTAATATACAGGAATATATAAATAATCATAAAGATTTGAGTGAAGCGGAATTAATAAATTCTATGCGTGAAAATCTTATGAATAAATTTAAGGATTTGATATTATATATTCCAAATGATGAATATTATGCTGCTAAATACGACTGCTGTTCTATAGTCTTCCATGAGCAAAAAAAGAGAAATCGTAAGATCATTCAATATTCACAATATCGTAAAAAATTATTAGACAAGTCTTTAAATAATCAAAAGACTATATCTGAAATAGAAGATTTTATTAAAACTAATCCTTCTGAAGCTAAAATCTTTTTAAATAAAATAAAAAAGATATCTGAAAAAAGACATGCAGAACATATAAGTCTTAAATCTATAATAATGAAGTACCCTAAATTTTCATTATTCATTAGAAGTCTTATCTTATTAATACTTTCCCCGTATCTTATAGCTGCAGCTACAGTAACTTTTCCTCTTACTCTTATTAACATTTACATTTCCAAGAAAATAGAAGATAAAACTTTCCTTAACTCCCTCAAATTTGGGGTTTGCTTCCTCGTTTGGCCTATATTTGTTATTATTTATGCAGTTATACTGTTTTGGATTTTTAAGCCCCTATGGGCTATTATAGGCATTCTACTTTTATCCATAGTGAACCCAAACATAAGAGATGCTCATAAAACAATAAGATTAATGATTTCCGATGTGAAATTAATGAAAAACCAGAAATTAGAACAAGATATTTCAGAAGTTAAAAAATATTATTTGACTCATATTATTAAGTAAAAAAACGATAAAATATCATCCACTAAAAGTTCCTTTTATGAAAAAATTTATACTATCTAAAAAAGTTTTCCTGATTCTTTTAATAACAATTGTAAGTTTTCCTATGCTTGCACAGCAGAAAGATACTTTACAGAATAATTTAACAAAACAGAAAAAAGGAACTATAATAAAAAAAGGATTAAATTTTGGACCTCTTCCTATAGTAGCATATGATGCTGATAAAGGATTACAATTAGGAGGTTTATTAAATATATATGACTTCGGTGATGGAGCTTTATATCCTAATCCTTATCAGCAATTTTATATTGAAGCATCTTTTTACACTAAAGGTTCACAGTTTTATACTCTATCTTATGATACTAAAACTCTGTTACCTAATACTAGATTTTCTGCTGCAGCTACTTACATGAGAGATATGCCGTATGACTTTTATGGTTTTAATGGATACGAATCATTTTATGACAACGACTGGATTAAATCAGGTATTGACAATCCTGATTTACCATACTATACTTCTTTTTATCGTTTAGATAAACAGACTATTTATCTTAAGGCTGATCTAACTGGAAAAATTGGCGACAGCCATTTTTATTGGCAAGCTGGTTATCATTTCACCTGGCAAAAAATAGAAAATGTAGATATTGACAGAATGAATGAAGGCAAGAATGATAATAAAAAATATCCTACGACTATGCCTACCCTTTTTGAAAATTATAAAAAATGGGGCATTATTCCTGAAAAAGAAGCAAATGGAGGTAATAGTAGTGAATTAAGATTAGGAGTGACTTATGATACTAGAGATATAGAAAATTCACCAAATAAAGGGATATGGGCAGAAGCCCAATTATTAATGGCTCCTGGTTTTTTAGGAACTACAAATCCTTATTATAGATATAATTTAGTTTTTAGAAATTATCTTCCTATTGTATATAATAAACTTACTTTTGCTTATAGATTAAACTATCTAGGTACTATAGGTGATTATGCTCCTTTTTATACTTTATGGCAATACCCCGTAACTGGAGTAGGTTTTGATAAATATGGCGTAGGAGGATATAGAACAGTACGTGGGATGATGCGTTCTAGAATGTTAGGATTAGATGTAGGATTCTACAATGCTGAATTTAGATGGACGTTTACAGAATTTGGATTACTACATCAAAATATAGAATTAGCTTTGTCTGCTTTCAATGATGGTGCTATAGTTACTAAAGATTATGATATGACTTTCGATGGTACTGAAACTGACCGTGCTGAATATAATACCTATATAGCAAAAGGCAAATCCCACGACCAATTTCATTTTACAGCTGGCATGGGATTCAGATTTATAATGAATAGAAACTTCATAGTCGCTTTTGAATATGGTCATCCATTCGACAAAGGCGATGGGAACGGTAGTTTCTATATTAATTCAGGATTTTTGTTTTAAACAGTTAAAATCTCTATTTCTTTAGCAGCTAATATATCTTCTACTTTCTTATTAGCTTTGTCAGTTTCTTCTTGTATACTATCTTCTCCATCTTTTTCAAGATCTTCAGAAAGACCGTTTTTCTGAGCTGCTTTGAGCATCTCGATACCGTCTCTTCTAGAATTTCTAATAGAGATTTTAGCATGTTCACCTTCGTTACGTGCTTGTTTGACTAAATCTTTTCTACGTTCTTCAGTAAGAGGTGGAACATTAATAATAACATGTTCACCATTGTTTTGAGGAGTGACACCCATATTCGCATCTATTATCGCTTTTTCTATTATATGAAGCATGCTTTTTTCCCATGGCTGAATATAAATAGTACGAGCATCTGGTGCTGTCACACTAGACACCTGAGGGATAGGAGTCTGTGAACCATAATAATCTACTAATAAATTATCGAAAGCTTTAGGATTAGCTTTGCCTACTCTAAATGAAGCAAGTTCTTTTTCTAAATGTTCGATAGCTTCTTCCATTCCTTGAGCTGCTAGAGCTACTATTTCTTTAAGATCATCCATAATGTATAATTTTTATTCGATAGGAAATTTTATAATAGTACTATTTAATAAGAGTACCTATGTTTTCACCCTCTATTAATGATTTTAAATTACCTTTTTTATTAATATCAAACACTATTATTTTCATATTATTATCCTTACATAATGCAAAAGCTGTAGAATCCATAATTTTTAGACCTTTAGATAATGCTTCAGAATATGATATTGTTTGATATTTAGTAGCATTAGAATCTTTTTCGGGATCAGCTGTATAGACACCATCTACTCTAGTTCCTTTTAATAAAGCATCTGCATTTATTTCACATGCCCTAAGAGCAGAAGCAGAATCTGTAGTAAAGAATGGATTCCCTGTACCACCTGCGATTATAATCACCTTACCTGCTTCTAAATCTTTTACTCCTTTATCTCTAACCCAATATTCAGCCATCGGTGCCATAGGGGTAGAAGTAAAAACTACTGCATCCGTTCCCGCAGTTTTAATAGCCATGGAAAGACCAATACTATTAATTACTGTAGATAACATTCCCATTTGGTCTCCTTTTGCTCTATCGAATCCTCTTCCTACACCAGAAAGACCTCTAAAAATATTACCTCCACCTACCACTATTGCTATTTGAATACCTTTGTTTGCAAGTAAAGAAATTTGTTCTGCATATTCGGCCATCTTATTTTCATCAATACCTACTCCTTTATAACCCCCAAGGCTCTCTCCACTTAATTTTAGTAATATTCTTTTATATTTCATTTTAATAATTTCTATAAATTACTCTAACTGAATCAAAGATTTATCTAAACTTAATGCTAAAAAAATCTATTAATTTCATAAACAAAAGTAAATAAACATTATGAAATTTACAAGTAGAGGATTATCTTTGCCAATTATAATATAACATTACAAAACGATAAAACAATATATTTATTATGGCTAGATTTTCAACTTCCTCTATAGGAAAGAAATTCTTTATGAGTATCACAGGCTTATTTCTAATAGTATTTCTAACCTTACATCTTACTATTAACTCTTTTGCACTTTTTAGTGGAGATGCTTTTAATGCTGGCTGTGAATTCATGGCTCTTCCTTTCGTAACTATAATAGTTCCTATTTTAGCTCTAGGATTTCTACTCCATATAACTTACGCTACATATCTTACTATAACTAACATTAAAGCTCGTGGTAATGACAGGTATGAAGTAGCTAATAAAACAAAAGCTAGCTGGGCATCTAAAAATATGTTTGTCCTAGGTACTATAATATTAGGAATGATAATATTCCATCTTACACATTTCTGGGCAAAAATGCAGTTACAAGATTTTATAGGTGCAGACGTATCTTTTAATCCATATTTACTAATGCTTCAAACATTTAAACCTTGGTGGGTTTGCACATTATATATCGTTTGGTTCGCTGCGATATGGTTCCACTTAACACATGGTTTCTGGAGTGCTTTCCATACTATTGGTTGGAATAATGATATTTGGATTAAACGTCTTAAAATAGTCAGTTATGTATTTGCTACTATTTTATTCTTAGGATTTACCGCAGTCGCTGTAAATGCTTGCATAAAAGGTAATGATACTGAATTAATGAAACAATTAATGGAACAAGGTAAAAATGTCGCTGAATTAGCGAAAATAAACTCCATTGGATTATAACTTATCTTAGAGAATTTAGAAATAAAAATAGCCACCCTAAAAGGATGGCTACTGGAGCGGAAAACGAGACTCGAACTCGCGACCCTAACCTTGGCAAGGTTATGCTCTACCAACTGAGCTATTTCCGCAAAATCTCAATGTTTTACCATTAGGATTGCAAATATAGAAAGTTTTTTTTTACTCACAAAGAAATATTCAATATTCACTTATATTTAATGATGTTTTAGCTTAAATACTAGTTTCAAATTCTCTTAAGAATCTAATATCATTTTCAAAATAATGTCTTAGGTCTTTAATTTGCCATTTAAGCATCGCGATTCTTTCAACACCCATACCGAAAGCAAAACCTGAATAGACTTCTGGATCTATATTGGATGCTCTTAATACATTAGGATCTACCATACCACAACCTAAGATTTCTAACCAACCTGTTCCTTTACATACATTACAGCCTTTACCATGACAAATATTACAACTAACATCTACTTCAGCACTTGGTTCAGTAAAAGGAAAATATGATGGTCTCATTCTTATCTGAGTATTTTCTCCAAACATTTCACGAGCAAATAATAAAATAGCTTGTTTTAAATCTGCGAAACTCACATTCTTATCTATATATAAACCTTCTACCTGATGGAAAATACAATGTGCACGAGCAGAAATAGCTTCATTTCTGAATACTCTTCCTGGACAAATAATTCTAATAGGTGGTTTAAATCTTTCCATAGAACGAACTTGAACAGAACTAGTATGGGTACGCAATAAAATTTGACTTTCTTCGTGAGAAATAAAGAAAGTATCTTGCATATCTCTAGCTGGATGTTCCGGTGGAAAATTTAAAGCTTCAAAAACATGCCAATCATCTTCAATTTCAGGACCGGTAGCTAATGAATATCCTAACTTAGTGAATATATTTATTATTTCTTCTCTAGTAATAGAAATAGGATGTCTAGTCCCTAATTCTATAAAATCACCAGGTTTACATAAATCAAAATTAGCAGAATGTTTATCTTCTAAATCACATACTACTTTTTTCATCTCATCGATTTTGTTTAATGCAGTAGTTTTTAATTGATTTAGCTTTTGACCAAATTCCTTTTTCTGATTAGAGGGAACATTTCTAAATTCACCAAAAAGCTGAGTTATTACCCCTTTTTTACCTAAATACTTAAGTCTGAATTCTTCGACTTCTTTTTCTTTTATAGCCTTAACTTTATCTAATTCTTTTAAGACTTCATCGATATTAGTTAACATCTTTTATAATAATTTACCAGTTTACATTATCTCTATTCAACGGCATTGTCATACAACGTGCTCCACCACCACCTCTAGGTAATTCAGAACCTTGGATAGTAACTACACATCTGCCTTTTTTAGCTAAATCCACTTTGCCTTCTACTACATCCCATGCAGGAATCACTTCGAAACCAGCTTCAGATAAAGCTTTAATCGTATTTATATTTCTACCATAAGTAAGTATCTTACCAGGAGCAAAGGCAAAAGAGTTAGCTCCACTATGCCATTGTTCTCTCTGCTGGAACCAACTATCTTCTGTACCACCACAAATGACTGGTTTTAGATCCATACCTAATTCTTTCAAAGCTACTAAAATATTCGCCACTGGTTCGATCTTAGCCACTTTACCATCCACCATGGTAATATGTGTAGTCTTATACTCATTATGGGTTAAAATCACTGGTTCGTAAACCATACATCTATCTTTATCTAACAAGGTAAACACCATATCAAGATGTATGAATGATTCAGGTGAATGAGGCAATTGCTGAACTATAATATGTTTAGTCCCCACAGGACAAATGTTACTAAATTCCTCAGCCAAATGATCAATAGCTAAAGTGCTTGTTCTCATCCCATTACCAAATAATAAAATATCATCTCTAGCTATTAAGATATCTCCACCTTCCATATAAGTTTCTTTATTAATAGGTTTGAAGTTATATCCATCTATTACGCCACATTCAAATTCTCCACTTGCTCTATAAATAGCTTCCATAATAAAAGATTCCCTCATCCTTACTTTAGTCGCCATCTTACAAATTATAGCACTATGTCCACAAGTAACAGCAGCATCTCGAGTAAAATAAAAATTATATAAAGGATCTAAAGCATAATAATCATCTTTTATGAAGGCTGTTAGTGTATTCATTCTAGCGGGAAGACCTTCTACTAAAATTTTAGCTAGATCCTTAGGCTTCATATCCATTAATTCATCATAATAATCTTCTACATCTTCTGATAAACAAATCTTTTTCAATAAAGCTTCTTTTTCATCAGATTTTTCTAGAAGAGTTACTAAAAAATCATCCATATAATAAACTTTAGCTACCTTAGAAAGAACACCTTCTAACTGTTCATATTCCTTCTTAGCTATATCGAGATTTAATATATCACTATATAAAGCCCTTTGAAACATAGAAGGAGTCATATTTTCAACTTCTAATCCTGGCCTATGCAAAAGCACTGCGTTTAGTTTACCAATCTCTGACTGGATATTAATTTTTATTGGGGTTTTTGTCATATATGTATATTTATTACTTTATTATCTTTTTTAATTAGAATATATATTGAATTTTATTGAAATTTGGATTTTTTTAGATTCAAATCAGTTATAAGATTCTTAAAATCATCTCCCTTCCTACTACAAACTACTAAAGCATCATTTGTATCTACTAATAAGTAATCTTTTAAACCTGCGACTGCATATAATTTATCAGGATTAGTACCTAATACTATAGAATCTGATACATTATTTAATAAATGGTATTTAACATTCGTTAAATTATCATTTTCATCCGTATCATCTTCACAATATTGATAAAAAGAATTCCAAGTCCCTAAATCTGACCAACCAAACATAGCTTTAATAACCCATGCCTTATCAGTTTTTTCCATAATACCATAATCGATAGAAATGCTCTCACAATCTTGATAAATTTGTCCGATATATTCATCTTCCCTATCTGTATAATAATAAGTTTCTACCTTAAAAACTTCAGATACCTCAGGTAAATAAGTTTCTAATTCTTTTATTATGGTTTTTAAATTCCATATAAAAATACCTGAATTCCAGAGAAATTCACCACTATCTAAAAAAGTTTGTGCGATTTCTACATTTGGCTTTTCAGTAAATGTTTTGACATCATAAAAAGTATTATTATTCAATTGTTCTACTTTATTAGTATTAATCTGTATATATCCGTATCCGGTCTCAGGTCTAATAGGATTAATACCTAAAGCAAATAATTTATCACTTTTAGATGCATAATCAAGAGCATTTTTAATAGTATCTATAAAAAGATTCTCATTAGTTATTACATGATCAGAAGGGGCCACTATTACAGTAGCATTAGGATCCTTTTTATGCAATTTATAAGTAGCATAAGCTATACACGGAGCTGTATTCCTTCTATAAGGCTCTGCTAATATATTTTCATCCAATAAATCGGGTAACTGCTCTTTTACTAAATCTTTGTAAGCAACAGCGGTTACTACCATAAAATTTTCAGAAGGTATAATAGAACGAAATCTATCGTAAGTTTGCTGAAGAAAAGTTCTGCCGACACCTAATATGTCTAAAAATTGCTTTGGACGAGAATTGCGACTTATAGGCCAAAATCTACTTCCTACGCCTCCTGCCATTATAATACAATAGTAATTTGCCATAATTATTATTATTTAATCAGAAATTATTTCATAACCGGAAGAAAAGCTTCCGGGAAAAATTCCAGTTTATATCTTTCTTGAAAAAAAATGATAGCGACTATATCGAAAACCACTTCTTTACATATCTTTCTCGAATATACAAAAGAGCTAGCACATTTAATTAAAAATAATTGCTTTTTTTTATTAACACTATTCTGAGGTTCTTGAGCTACAGGAGCTCTCAAAGATCTTACTTCTACTATATGAACAGCTTTTTCCGTCTCCATTATTAAATCAATTTCTCTATGCCTACTTCTATAATTACGTTCTAAAAGTACCATACCTAAAGATTTTAAATAATCTTCTGCTAACCTCTCACCTAATCTACCTATCTCATATCCTGTTAACTCTTCATACATAATACAAATATAGTAAAAAAATTAAGAGGCAACCCTTATCAGATTGCCTCTTAAAATATATATGTTAAATATTATCTAGAAGATAAATTTAATACCGATTTGTGCATGCCAACGAGAAGCAATATCTGCAATATTAATCATATCACTAGGACCATAGAATGAATAATTCTGATATTTATCACTATAAGATAATGGAGAAGAAGTATAACCATCATAAGGAGTATAAACTAATCCCCATTCATGATTTAGCAAATTAGTTAAATTTTCAATATCTGCATTTATTTGAAGAGTATATCTCCGATTAGCAATATTTAAATAGAAATTTTCAGCTACATGAAGATCTAAATGATGCTCCCAAGGTTTACGAAGACCATTACGAGGTACATATGTGCCTTGATAATCTTTAACCTGAGGATTATCAGTTAAAAAGTCATGCATCTTTTCTGCATTATCTCTATAATAGAACTGATCGATTTCATTATCAGTAGGGATATAAGCAGCATCATTACCTTTACGTCCATCACCGTTAAGATATCCATAAGTAGCTAAAGAGTAAGGACCTCCTGAATGTCCTCTATAGAATAGAGAAATTTCAGTACCAAAATGTTTAGCATAATCTTTTCTCCAAGAAACACTTGCAATAATACGATGTCTTATATCAAATCCTGAAGCAGTAACTTCTTGATTAGCATCACCATAATAAGATGTATTATATTTCCAGCATGAATAAGCCTGAGAAGAAGTACCATCATTGATAGACATGGCTTTTCCCCATGTATAAGCAGCCATTAAGTTAAGACCCATATTGAATGTTTTATCTAACTTAACAGTAGCGTTTACATTATAACCTTTATTAGTATTACTAAGTTTAATAATTTCAGTAAAGTTATTATCTACTTGTTCATATACAGGACGATTATCACCACCATGATGTACAGCATCTAAATTCCCTACTTTATCATAATTTAAATTTTCATATAAAATATTATTAAAAGTTTTAGAGAATAAACCTTCTACAGTCATATTAATTCCATAAGGTAATTTTTGTTCTAATGCTAGATTAACACGGAATACCTGAGGAAATTTGAAATTTTCATCTATAACATCTACTTCAGCAGTAGGAACTGTCGCTGTAGGATCTATCCATTGGCTATCAGCATTGAAATCTGGAACAAATCCATGAGCTTTAGCATCTGCCATATTATTATTATAAAGTTTAGTACCGGCCAATCCCATACCTGTATTCGAAAATTCGTTAGAAATCCAAACGAAAGGTATTCTACCCGTGAAGATACCTACACCACCACGTAATACTGTATTTTCAGAGGCATTCCATCTAAAGCCTACACGTGGAGCTATAAGAGGAGTAGATTTAGGAAGTACTCCAGTAGCCACATTATTATTTTTTGCTACTTGAGAATTATTAAATATACTATTGGTCATAGGATCATCGAAAAATAGTGGGATATCCATACGAACACCATAAGTCAAACGGAAATCATCATTAACACGCCATTCATCTTGAGCATAGAAACCTAACTGACCTGCACCCCATTCTGGCATCCAACGATCAGTTCCTGTAATATCTTCACGAGAATATTGATAACGATAAGAAGAAGGATCTGCACCATTAATAAAATCATTCATATTATCATATTCATAAGAACCTGCATTATAAGCTATAAATAAATTAGCCATATTGAAGAATTCATTATGAGTACCTACTGTAATAGTATGATTACCATTATACCATGTTAAATTATCTTCTATAGTATAAACATCTTGATCTAATGCATTAGCAGCAGAAAAATTATCAAGACCGAAATTAATAGTAGCTTCATTACCGCCATCTATATCAGCGACATTCTTAATAGTTACATTAGAAAGACTACTATTATTAGCTTCACGGTGGTCTCTTACACTAGTAAACCCGGCACGTAAAACGTTATGCATATTATCAGCTATATTAGTATTCAACTCTAATACAAAACTATGAGTTTTATTAATCATATTGTAACCAGAAGCTGCTAATTGAGCTGTATACTTACTAGAACCAACAGATTTCATACTACTAGCATTTAAATAAGAATAACGTAACATTAATTTATTACGAGAATTTATATTCCAATCGATACGAGCTAAAATATTATCACTTTCAGTAGGGACATTCATTTGACCATATCCACCACCGTCAGTACCATAATTTGTATTAAGATAATTTACTACTTTATCTACTTCATTAGCGTCTACTTGAGAATTAGATCCAGCAGCACCTGGAACAAACGATGTAGGATAAGATTCTCTAGATCCTTCATAATTTGCGAAGAAGAAAAGTTTATCTTTAATAATAGGGCCACCTACTGTGAAACCATATATTTTAGTACTTTGTTTATCAAGATTAGTTCTTTCATCTGTCCAATCTTCACCTTCAATACCTGCTGTTTTACCATAATAATTTTGGTTATTATAGTAAGTATAAGCTGATCCATGGAAACTGTTAGTCCCTGATTTAGTGACAGCATTAATACCACCTCCGACGAAACCCGACTGACGAACATCGAAGGGAGCTATTACGACCTGAACTTCTTCAATCGCTTCGATAGAAATAGGATTAGAACCAGTCTGGCCACCATTAGTACCAGATCCAGAAAGACCAAATACATCATTGTTTACAGTACCATCGATTTGAAAAGAGTTATAACGGTTATTAGCACCTGCGAAAGACATACCACCAGAAGTCTTAACAGCTAAAGGATTAAGTTTAGCGACATCATATAGACTCCTACTTATAGAAGTAGTATTATTAATTTTGGCAGAGTTAAAGTTTTCTGCAGCACCCATTCTTTTTTCATTGAAGACAGATGTTTTAGAAACTGTAACGATAGCTGATTCTAACATAACAGCATCTTCTATCATTTTCACATTAAGTACGTAAGTTTCACCTAATTCAGTAATAATACCATCATAAGTCATATCTTTATAACCAATAAACGATATAGTTACTTTATAAGGGCCCCCTACACGAAGACCTTGAATACTAAAGTTACCTTTAGCGCCTGTAATACAAGCATATGTTGTCCCTGAAGGAACATGCACAGCTACTACCGTAGCGCCAGGTAAAACTGCATTATCAGAGTCGATTACCTTACCTGTCATAGAGGAAGTAGTAACCTGAGCTGACATTAATACAGCAATAAGCAAACCACATATTGTAGTGCTTAGTTTAACGAATGTTTTTTTCATAAATATTTTATAGTTAAAAAATTAATTACTTTTCATCTTTTGCAAAATTAGTTAAAAATTATAAAATCATAGTATTTTAACTATAAAATTTTTATTAAAAAAACTTAATTCTTATTAATTCTTATTATATTTGTAATAATATAAATGTGGAGAGATTTGACCAGCTTGCAACCACTAAAAAATGCTAAAACGATTTTTCATAGATAACTCTTTGGGTTATAATATATTTAAATAAGTCAAATCTCTTCGTTGAAGAGATTTTTTTATTTAAAATTATATATATATGTCATATTTATTCACATCTGAATCTGTATCAGAGGGTCATCCTGATAAAGTAGCAGACCAAATATCTGATGCTATCTTAGATGATTTTCTTAGACAAGATCCAAACGCAAAAGTAGCCTGTGAAACATTCGTTAGCACAGGATTAGTAATCGTAGGTGGAGAAGTAAGATCTGAAAACGCCTATGTCGACATTCAAAAAATAGCTCGTAACACTATTGAAAAAATAGGTTATACTAAAGCTGAATATCAATTTGATTCTAAATCATGTGGTATATTATCTGCTGTTCACGAACAGTCTGATGATATTAACAGAGGTGTAGATGTCAAGAATAAAGATGAACAAGGTGCTGGTGATCAAGGTATGATGTTTGGTTATGCAAACAATGATACAGAAGATTACATGCCTCTTTCTCTTACTCTTTCACATATAACTTTAATAGAATTGGCTAAAATTAGAAAGGAAGGTAAAGAAATGAAATATCTTAGACCTGATGCCAAATCTCAGTTTACTATAGAATATGATCAAGATAATACTCCTATAAGAGTACATACTATAGTAGTATCTACTCAGCATGATGAGTTTGATAAAGACGAGAACATGCAGAAGAAGATATACCAAGATGTGAAAAATATACTACTTCCTAAAGTAATAGCTAGACTTTCTAAACAAAACCAAGATTTATTTGATGATAAAATTATACTTCATGTAAATCCTACCGGGAAATTTGTCATCGGAGGCCCTCACGGAGATACTGGTCTTACTGGAAGAAAAATTATAGTCGATACATACGGTGGTAAAGCTTCTCACGGCGGTGGAGCATTCTCTGGAAAGGATCCCAGCAAGGTGGACCGTTCTGCAGCTTATGCTGCTAGATATATAGCTAAAAATATGGTGGCCGCTGGCGTAGCAGATGAAATACTAATTCAGTTATCTTATGCTATAGGTATAGCAAAACCTCTTAGTATTTATATAGATACTTATAGAACTTCTAAAGTAAATATGACAGATGGTGAAATAGCTGAGAAAATAGATAAGATGTTTGATTTAAGACCTTCACATATTATCGAAAAACTTGCTCTTAAAAATCCTATTTACCTCCCTACAGCTGCTTATGGACATATGGGAAGAACTCCTTATACTAAAAAAGTAGAATTAATAAGAAATGGTAAAACTATTACTAAAGAACTTCAATTTTTCTCTTGGGAATTATTAGATTCTGTAGATATGATCAAAAAAGCATTCTTTAAATAGTTTTATATACTAATTTCAATAGTAAATAAATATTTATACGTAATAGTATAAACATTTCTAAATAAATTTCAAACTTGTCAGTATAATACATTTATACTGGCAAATTTTGTTTTTAACTAATAGTTTCATACGATTAATATATCCTAGGTATTGTCTTATTTGTGGCAAAAAATTAAGAGACAAAGAAAAATATATATGCAAACAATGCATTCAGGATATGCCACTCACCTATTTCTGGAATTGGCGAGGAAATCCTGCTGAAAAGAAATTGTGGGGTCGCTGTTATCTATTGTTTATCGTTAGCCTTTTTTATTATTACAGAGAAAGTTCCTACAAATTACTTTTATATAGTATTAAATATAAAGGAAATAAAGACTTGGCATATTATTTAGGACATTATCTTGGGACATTGATGAAAAAAAGCTCATCTTATTTTTCACATAACATAGACTACCTCATTCCAGTACCTTTACATCCTAGGAAAAAACGCCAAAGAGGTTACAACCAAGCATCTATCATAGCCAAAGGGCTTTCAGATGTCTTAAAAATACCTATTAATGAATCTATATTATACAGAAATAAATATACCAAAACACAGACTAAAATACATATGGGGAACAAATGGGAAAATGTAAATAATGTTTTCAGTACGAAAAATCAAAATATCCTAAAAAATAAAAGCATTCTTATAGTCGATGACGTTCTTACCTCTGGTTCTACTGCAGAAGCTTGTTACCAGACCTTAAATAAAATTAAAGGGATTAGAATTAGTCTGGCGACAATAGCTTATATCGAATCAGATTAACAAAAAATTAATTAACTTTGTAATATGTTTGATTTTATTAATATAGGGATAATAGACATAATAGATATTTTATTAGTCACTATAATTATTTATCAGCTTTTTCGCATGATACGTGGGACTGCTGCTGTAAATATTTTTTTAGGGATATTACTACTCTATTTATCTTGGATTATAACTAGATCATTAAATATGAGCTTAGTTTCTTCTATATTAGGACAAATATTAGGAGTCGGAGTAATAGCCCTGATTATAATTTTCCAACAAGAAATTCGTCGATTTCTTTTACATTTAGGAGGTAGATATGTGGTAGATTCAGATGCTGGTAAAATAGCTCGTAAATTATTCTACGTAAAACAACAAGACAGTATACCCTTAATAAGTCTAGAACATATCACTCAAGCTTGTAATAGAATGTCAGAGACTAAAACAGGTGCTTTAATAGTATTAACACATATTTCTCCTTTAGAAAATATTATAGAAACTGGAGATAAAATAGATGCTGCTATTAATAGAAGACTTATAGAAAATATATTCTTCAAAAATACTCCTCTACATGATGGAGCCATGATAATAAGAAATAATCGTATAATCGCAGTAAGGTGTACTCTACCTATGAATAATACTTCAGAAGTACCTCCACAATATGGAATGAGGCATAGAGCTGCCGTCAGTATTTCTGAAGAAACAGATGCCAATGCTATAGTAGTATCTGAAGAAACTGGAAATATCTCTTTTATAAATAATGGAGAATTGAAGACAATGACAAGTATTAGTGAGCTTAGGCTAACAATAGAAAATTCATACAGAGAAAATAATGAGTGAAGTAGAATTACTAGAAAAAAAACTTGGATTTGACAGTATTAGAAAAAGTATATTAGATAAATGTAATACTGAATTTGCACGTAATCATTGCTTTAATGAAATATTTTCAACCAATAAAGAAGAAATAAATTTAAGATTATCTCTTACGGATGAGATGAGAACTATTCTTATGTTTGAGCCTTCGTTTCCTGGCCAAGGATATTATGATGGTATATCATTTATAAAACCATTAGAGAATGAACACTCTTCTATTTCTCTAATAAATCTAGTAAAACTAGAAGAGTCTCTCAATACTATCAGAAAACTATTATATTTTTTTAAAGAAAGAAATGATAATAAATATCCTGAACTTATTAAACTCTCTAAACAAGTGAACTCGTTTCCAGAAATTCTAATTAGAATAAGTGCTATATTAGATAAACATGGAGAAATAAAAGATAATGCTAGTGATGAATTATATAATATTAGAAAAGAATTAAAATCTAAAGAAGGTTCTATTTCTAAAAAAATTCAATCCATATTAAGTTCTGCTCAATCAGAAGGCATAGCCGATGCTGATGCTACTGTCACTATAAGAGACGGTCATATGCTTATTCCGATAAGTACAGCTAAGAAAAGGAAACTCCAAGGATTTGTATATGATGAATCTTCTAGTGGAAAGACAGCCTTTATAGAACCATTAGAAATTATTAATCTTAATAACGCCCTTCAAGAATTACATTTTTCAGAAAAAAGAGAAATCTTAAAAATCATTATGGATTTTAGTGATTTTCTTAGACCATATATATATGAGTTAATAGATTCATATATATATATGGGAAAAATAGATTTCATTAGAGCTAAAGCATTAGTAGCTGCTAGATTTCAAGGTGGAAAACCTATACTTTCTGACAATGGAGAACATATATTAAAGAAAGCTAGACATCCACTTCTAGAAGGTATTTTAAAGAAAGAAAATAAAGAAATAGTTCCTTTAGATATAAAACTCACTCCTCAGAAACATATATTATTAATATCTGGACCAAATGCTGGAGGGAAATCTGTTTGTCTTAAAACTGCAGGCCTTCTTCAATATATGTTCCAATGGGGTATATTAATACCAGCTTCAGAAACTTCAGAATTATGCATTTTTGATAAAATATTTATAGATATTGGAGATGACCAATCATTAGAAAACGATTTAAGCACTTATAGTTCTTACCTTCTTAATATGAAAGGTATTTTAAAAAATGTAACTAAGAATTCTCTTATATTGATAGATGAATTCGGCTCTGGAACTGAACCAGCAGCTGGTGGAGCTATTGCTGAAGAAATGTTAGATTTTTTAGAAAAGAAGCATTGCTACGGAGTTATTACTACACATTATACAAATTTAAAATTGTTCGCGACTAATAGTAGTGGTATTATAAACGGTGCTATGATGTTCGATGCTCAAAAAATCCAACCTCTCTTCAACCTTGAAATTGGACTACCTGGAAGTTCATTTGCTTTCGAACTAGCTAGAAAAATAGGATTACCAGAACCATTCGTTCATGCTGCTGAAAAAAGAGCAGGATCTGATTTTGTAAATATTGAGCGACAGCTCAGAAAAATATCCAAGAGCAAAAGAGCCTTAGAAATTAAATTATCCAAAATCAAGAAAACTGACAGGACTCTAGATACCATAACAGATAAGTATGAGAAAGAACTTACCGATATTAAATCCCAAAGAAATAAAATTATTTCCGAGGCGAAAAAAGAAGCTTCTACTATTTTATCTGACGCCAATAAGCAAATCGAAGCGACTATTAAAGAAATTAAAGAATCTCAAGCTGGAAAAATCACTACTAAACTTGCTCGACATAAACTTAATGAGTTTACAGAAACTGTGAAAGATGAAAACTTATCAGATATCGATCAATCTATAGAAAAGAAAATGCAGCAAATTCTTGATAGAAAGCAAAGACAGAAAGAAAGAAAAACTGAAAGGGATGCCAAAAAAGGAATTATTCCTGAAAAAAAAATAAATAATCATCTATCAAAATCCTCTACTGAAATACCCCAAATATTAAAAAAAGGTGTTAAAGTTAAAATATCATCTAATGGTCTTGTAGGTGAAATATTGGAAGTTAATGAAAAAAAAATAAAAGTAGCTGTAGGTTCTATTATCAGTAACATGGACAATAATAAAGTAGAAATAATTTCTAACTCTCAATTTAAAGCTTCTATTAAACCCTCACATTCTACTTTTACTTCTTCATCTATGTTAGATAGAAAGCTTAACTTTAAACCTAATATAGATATACGAGGAAAAAGGCTAAATGAAGCCATAGATATTGTAACCCATTTTATAGACGATTCAATGATTTTAGGAATGGGAGAAGTATCTATATTACACGGAAAAGGAAATGGAGTATTAAGAGAAGAAATTAGAAAATATCTTAAAATCACTCCCGGAGTAGAATCTTTCAAGGATGAACATATAGAAAGAGGCGGTAGTGGTATTACAATAGTTACATTAGAACATTAACTTTATAAATAAAATTTATAAATATTTAGAATCAATAAAAATTAATAAAATGAAAAAATTTAATTTTAGCCTATTACTTATCATAATTAGTGGTTTAGTTTTGTCTATCAGTAGTTGCACTTCTAAAACTGAAAAAGCAGAAACTATATGTAAAGAATTTTTAACTGCCTATTTTACTGCAGATTATACTACTGCCATGACTTATTGTACTCCTGAAATGGCCTCTCAAATAAATAAAGCTACTGAAAATTATCAAGATTTAGAACAAAGAATTAAAGATGACTTAATTAAAGCTAATAAGAATATCGATAAAAAAATCATCTCTTCTAAAGTAATAGATGATTCTAAAATACAAGTAATATACACATTGAAATATCCAGGTAAAAAAGCCACTAAAAATGGTATGACATTGATCAAAATAGATGGAAAACTTTTAATAAGTAATTTCTAATTTTTTAAATGTATTTAAAATGATAAAAGGAAAAGTATACGATAATCATGTCCATTCTTACTTTTCTGCTGACTCTGAAATGCTTATAATAGATGCTGTAAAAGCTGCTGCAGTTAAAGGACTTAGTGGAATTTGCATTACTGACCATATGGATTTAGTGCAACCTACTCATAATCGTGATTTCACATTCAATATATATGATCAGCAAAAGGCAATAAATAGAATTATATCTAATTTAAGTTCTAAAGACAATGATTTTAATTTGCCCACTAAAGATTTTCATCTATTAAGGGGAATAGAAGTAGGCCTTCAAGACATAAGCAAAGAGCAAAATCAAAAACTATTACAAGAAAACAATTTTGATTTAGTAATATTTTCTCAACATTTTATGGAAGGTACGGACCCTTATCATGGACACTATTATAATCGTTATGACTGGAAACAAGCTTATGAAAATTATTTAATTACATTATATAATAATTCTAAAGAATTAGGTGATTTCGATATTATAGGACATTTCGATTATATAGTAAGGTATTCTCCTTGGGAAAAAGGTATTGCTTATAGAGATTTCTCAGATATTTTCGATGAAATTTTTAAATATCTTATAGATAATCTTAAAACCTTCGAGATTAATACCAAAACTTACCAATATTATAATGGTAAAGAACCTATTTTAGACATAAATATCATAAAAAGATATAAAGAATTAGGTGGAGAATTTATTTCTCTAGGTTCTGATGCCCATACTCCAGATAGATTAGGTGATAAATTCCCTAAGTATTTAAGCTTATTATACAATAATGGGATTAAAAACACTGTAAGCTATATAAATCGCCAACCTGTCGTTAATCCCATTATTATATAATATAAATCTTTATTCTATACGATCTAATGATAACCTATCCCATAATTAGGACGATATCTCTGATATTGTTTAACATGGTGTCCTTTACGACTCTCCATAGCATCTCTCATTTTCTGTATCCGCTTTTGATCCTTGATGTATTTTTTATATTGTTTTTTAGTAAATAACTTTTTAAAAGCTATTTTATTTTTATCAGTCCACTTTTTCTCAATTTGTTTGTATGCTTTTTCTTCTTTCACGGATTCTTTTTGTAATTTTTTCATATCGCTCATCATACCAGCAATATTAGTTTGCAAAATAGAATCCACATAAAATGTTTGATAATAATCCAGTTCTAATAAATCTGTTAATCTATCAGCCTCTATCCCAGCTAATTCAACTGGAGTTTTTGGCTTTTTATTTTTTTCTTGTGCATAGGCTTTTATCCCAGTAACACCTAAAAATATAGAAACTAATCCTATGATTAGTAAATATTTTATTAATCTATTTTTCATAATCTATGGACATTTTAGAAATAAACACTATTTTTGGATATTGATTTTACAAAACTACTAAAAAATTAATAATTATATGATTTCAAGACTATTAAAAATCTCTTTTAGCCTAATAACTGCAGTATTTATTTATACTTCTGCAGAGGCTTGTACTAATGTGTTAGTATCCAAAGGAGCATCAGCTGATGGATCTATAATGATAACATATGCTGCTGACTCTCACGCTTTATATGGAGAAGTATATTTCCATCCAGCAGGAATGTTTCCAAAAGATGCTATGCTAGATGTAGTAAACTGGGATAATGGTAAATATATTGGACAAATATCTCAAATACGTAATACCTACCAAACTGTAGGGAACATGAATGAACATCAAGTAATGATTACTGAAACCACATATGGCGGACGCTCAGAATTAGAAGATCCTGACGGTGGCATAGATTATGGTGGATTAATTTATATTACACTTCAAAGAGCTAAAACAGCTCGTGAAGCTATTCAAATCATCGCTGACTTAGCTAACGAATATGGTTATGCTTCAGAAGGTGAATCATTTTCAGTAGGAGATAAAAATGAAGCATGGATTATGGAACTTATAGGTAAAGGTTCTAATAAAAACAGAAAAGGCATAAATACTCGCAAAGGAATCGTTTGGGCTGCTGCTAAAGTACCTGATGGATATATTTGTGCACACGCTAACCAAGCTAGAATAAACCATATCGACTTCTCTGATAAAAATCACGAAAACTGGATGTGGGCTGAAGATGTAGTCGATTTCGCTCGTGAAATGAAATATTTCAAAGGAAAAGATGAAGACTTTAGTTTCTGCGATAGTTATGCTCCATTAACATTTGGGGGTGCTAGAGGTTGTGAAGCTCGTGTTTGGAGTGCATTTAATATCTTAGGGGAAGGCGTTATCGGTGGAAAAGATGCTAATGAATATTTAGATTATGCTATGGGTTATAATTTAAAAAATAAAATGCCTCTTTTCACAAAACCTGCTCAGAAAGTAACATTAAAAGCATTATCTAATGTTATGAGAGATCATTATGAAGGAACTCCTATGGATATGACCAAAGATGTAGGTGCTGGTGGACACCAATGCCCTTATAGGTGGAGACCTATGGGCTTCAAGGTAGATGGTAATACTTATGTACAAGAAAGAGCTATTGCTACCCAGCAAACTGGTTTTTGGATTTTATGTCAAGCTCGTAATTGGCTACCTGATGAAATCGGTGGTATTTTATGGTTTGGGGTAGATGACGCTGCTACTTCAGCTCTTACCCCTATATATACTTCATGTACTAGAACTCCTGTATGTTTAAGAGAAGGTAATGGGAATATGGTTACTTACTCTCCTACTTCATTATTCTGGTTAAGTAATAGAATCGCACAATTCGCATACTTAATGTACAACAGAGTTCAGCCTGTAGTTAGAGCTCACGCCGATGCTCATGAATTAAAATGCATAGAAGAAGTTAAAGATATAGATGCTAACGCTCTTAAAATGTATAAAGTAGGTGAAGAACCAAATATGGAACTCCGTAGATATTTAACAAATTATTCTTGTAAAGCAGCTAATGAATTATTCCAAGATTGGTCTAATTTAAATAACTTCTTATTAGTTAAATTTATGGATGGTAACATTAAATATCAGAACGAAGATGGTTCATTCACTACTAATGGAAATACAAATGTTATTCCTAAATTTCCAGCTCAGCCTGGTTATACTAAAGAATGGTATGAAAGAATCGCAAAAGATCACGGCAAAACATTAATGGTACCTACATCAGATAAAAACTGATAGGTTACTTTACCGCTATCCCAATAAGAAGGGACTCCACCTGAGATATTTCCAAGGAACACTACCTTAATCTCATGGAGTCCTTTTTTTAATGCTATACAAGCATCCTTTCTAGAATAACGTTTTACATATCCATCATTATTTATCAACAACTCTCCATCTATTAATACTTGAGTTTGATTAGAAGAGAATTTATATACTCCATCTCTAGATACATTAAATAATCCTTCAGCAGTAGAAGCATAATGTTTAGCTGAATAAGGACGTTGATTATCGAAATTATTCAAATGGCACATATCTTTAAATTCTGTTATAGTACTATCTTCCCATTCTCTTTTTTGAGCAAATAATTGAATAGAAGTATGATACAAACCGTCAGTTTTTCGCATTAAATAACCTTTCTTAGGATATTTACTTATTTGCTGAGCAGTTAAGGCTGATCGTAATACCATTTTTCTAATCATTATATTACGAACTTTACTTATTTTGCCTGAAGATAAAACACTGCAAATTTTTAGATTAACATCTTTCTTAAAAGTCAAAGGATTATTATAGGTTTTCGTGTATTTAGTAAAGGCTTTAGGCTTTTTACTATTTAAAGTATAAATCATTCTCATAGGTCGAGTAGTACTAAACTTAACTGTTATAGAATCTAAAAAACCAATATTATCAAAAGAACCTCCATTCTGTTCTGGAATAGGGATATGATAAGTTATTTTATGCATATCCAAACGAACTTCAGCATTATCTAATTTTCTACAAAAATCTTTGAAATTTTGATTTGATTTGTTAGCCCACGCTATTTCAGCTACAGCTATAGCCCTTGGATAAATTCTATATTCCATAATTTTATCAGAATACATATATTCAGACCAAACATTAGCTTGAATCCCTAAAATATGAGATTTTATACCTTGTTTCTGAAGAGATTCTGACATAGGATTATACGAATAAGTTTTCCAAAGAGGAAAATATCCACCTATACCTACAGGTTCTACTTTAGGATCACCTTGATAATAATCCATATATAAACCTCCAGAATTAGGTGTCATAATCACATCATAACCCGCTTTAGCTGCTTTAATACCTCCACTTTCTCCTCTCCAAGACATAATAGTAGCAGATTTTTCTACATTAGCGTCTAAAATCTCGTCCCAACCAATAATTTTCTTACCATACTTAGCTAACATCTTTTCTACCCTTTTAACTACGTATCCTTGAAGCTGATTTTCAGCCGAATAACCAGGTTTATCCTTTATTCCTAATTCTTTTATCCGTTTCTGACATAAAGGGCATTTTTCCCAATTAGTCTTAGGAGCTTCATCTCCACCTATATGATAATATTCACTAGGGAATAATTCTACTAATTCCTTGATAACATTATCTAAAAAAATAAACATATCTTCTTTTCCAGGGCACATTAACAATTCACTTACCCCCCAAATGTTCCAAGGTCTTACTTGTTCTCCAGTACATGATAAATTAGGATAAGCAGATATCGCAGCTAACTCATGTCCAGGTATTTCTAACTCAGGAATTACTGTTATATATCTTTCTTTAGCATAAGCTACTATTTCTTTTATTTGTTCTTGAGTATAATATCCTTTATGAATAAAACCTTCCCCCTCTTCTCTAGTAGAACCTATTTGAGTAAGTTTAGGATATTTCTTAATCTCTATTCTCCAAGCCTGATCTTCAGTAAGATGCCAATGAAATACATTCATTTTAAACATAGCCATCACATCTAATTGTTTTTTAATAAAATCAACTGAACGAAAATGACGACATACATCTAACATAAGGCCTCTATATAAAAACCTAGGGCTATCTTTTATCATTACCATAGGAGCTATCCATTGTATACCCCTAACTCTAACAGGACTTTCTATTTCAGCAGGCATTAGTTGCATAAAAGTTTGCATTCCATAAAAAGCACCTTTAGCAGTCTTGGAAAATATCATTACTTTATCATTATAAACTACTAATTGATATTCTTCATCTCCGAAATCCTTACTTTCAGGTGTATCAATTTTAATATATAAACCTTTAGATATCTTAACATCAGATTTTCGCATACTTATGCTAGTAGATGCCTTAATTTTATCTAAAAAGAATTCACAAAGATGCAGACCTTCAGAAGTATTAGAATAATATTTCATACCTCTACTTAATGTAAAAAACCCATTTGGGACTACTTCCATACTAGAAGGCTGAGGTATAATATGTATATCTTGATTATACAAAGGGATACTTTTCTTTCCACAAGAAGTAAATAAACAAGAGGTCAACATAACAGATAATATCAGAAAAAAAGTGATAGATGATTTTTTCATAATGATTAATAGATTATTAATTTAGACTTTACAAATATACATAAAAACATATAAATTATTATCTTTGTCTAGGTTTAGAAACTATTAAAAACTTAATAAAAAGCCCTTTTATTATCATGAAAACTAATAAATTATTTATCCTTCTAACAGCTCTGATTTTACTAAATGCTTGCAGTAATAAAGAGGATAAAAATATTTTTGAAATAAAAGATTTTTCTGGATTAATTAATATAAATCACACTCCCAAAAAAAACCATCCCCCAAAAGCATTTTTCACAGATATGGGTAATTGGTACGGATTCACTTGTCCAGAAAACACAGATAGAAGACTTGGATTTTGTGGCCCATTTAATCAAGATTTATCAGCTTGGGAATGGATTTCAGATGCATTAGTACAAGTGAGATGGTCTAACGACAATAATTCTAAAAAATCCTTTCAAAAAAAATTAAACATTACAGATTTCACTACTAATTATATGCCTGGAAAAGCTATTCTATCATATACTACTTCCAAGGGTACTATAAATCAAAGTTTATTTTTCCCCGATTCTTCTAGTACCATGATAAATATTCATGTTTCTAAATCTTCTAAATTAGAAATATATGGGAAAGTGAATAAAAATTACCAAATAAAAAAAATTAGAAACAAACTTATTATTAAATATTCGGACAGAAAAATAAAGGAATTTCAAAAAAAAGGTATTCAAATTTATTATTTAGTAGTATCATTTCAGAATCCTAATAGTTTAACACTAACAGGTAATTCTTATACGCTAAAGACTACTTCTGTAAAAAACACTAAAGTAAATATTAGATACAAAAAAGAAAATAACACCAAATTAAATACTCAAGAAGAATTATTATCTATAATAAAAATCCCCAATTGGTCCCTGAATAATAATGATATCATTTGGCAAAAATATATTAATCGTTTTTTCAGATCTAAAGAAAATGAATTAGATAGTCTTCCTTCGAAAAATGATAAAATAGCTGTAAAAGCCATGATGACTTTAATTTCTAATTATAAACATGCTAAAGGAGATCTTCATCACAGAGGCATAGTCCCTAGCAGTTCTGTACAGTATTTTATGGGATTTTGGGCATGGGATTCATGGAAACATGCTGCAGCAGTAGCTAAATTCGACCCCAATTTAGCAAAAGATCAAATCAGAGCTATGTTTGATTATCAAGCACCTGATGGAATGATTCCTGACTGTATTTATACTACTAAAAACTGTAATAATTATAGAAACTCCAAACCACCTTTAGCTGCTTGGGCTGTTTATGAAATATATAAAGCTGACAGAGATATTAAATTTGTAAAAGAAATGCTTCCCCTACTTTTAAAATATTATAATTGGTGGTTCATAAAAAGAGATTATAATCATAACGGTCTTTGTGAATATGGTTCTACTGATGGATCTCTTAAAGCAGCTAAGTGGGAAAGTGGTATGGATAATGCTGTTCGTTTTGATAACACTAAGATGCTTCCAAATAAAATTATAAAAGTTTCTCCTGATGATACCCTTAAAAGCTGGAGTATGGATCAAGAATCATGTGATTTGAATTCTTTTTTAGCATTAGAATCTCGCATATTAACTATATTAATTAAAAAAAGTGATTACAACACTGATTTAAAAGACTACCCCTACTTAAATAATAGAACATCCAAACAATTCACGAAGAAAGTCGCTGAACAGTTCTTTGATGAAGAATCTGGATTTTTTTATGATAGAAAATTAAAAAACAATAATGATAACCCATTTATAAAAGTAGAAGGAACTGAAGCTGCTATTCCTATATGGACAGAAATAGCTACTAATAAACAAGTTTCAGCATGCACTAAAATATTTTTAAATCAAGACAAATTCCTAAGCTATGTTCCTTTTTCTACAGTTTCATTAGATAACTCAAAATTTAATCCTAATGCTTATTGGAGAGGATCCATTTGGTTAGATCAAGTTTATTTTTGTATAGAAGGTCTTAGAAGATATGGATATATTTATGGTGCTGATTTATACACTCAAAGAGTATTTGATAGACTAGAAGGACTAAACGAATCAAAACCTATTTACGAAAATTACAATCCTCTAACAGGAAAAGCCATGGAAGCTCCCAACTTTAGCTGGAGTGCTGCATCTCTACTTCTGCTCTATGATTCTTTAGATTAAATAATAAAGGTAGAATAATTATGCAAGGCTACAGAATAGAGGTACTAAGATAAATACCATTAAGTCGATAATAGCTCCATGGAAAATAGAAATTATTATATATCTCTTTTCTACAGACTGAGAAATAACTGGTAATGATGTATCATATGAAGTAGCTCCCGCTAAACTTATAGCTGAAAGTGGTCCAAATTTTTTAGCTACGACTGGTACAAATAATAATGCATAAATTTCTCTAAATATGTTAGCAAGCAGCGCTACTGTACCAATTGCTGGGCCTATCATATCACTAATTAATATACTTGAAAGAGAATAATATGCTAAACCAGAACCTACTGCTAGATTTTCAGGTAAAGTATGCGTTCTCAAGAAAAACCATAAGACGAAACATCCTAATAGTGTACCTAATACTGTCGAAACAGGTAATATAGCATATCTCCAATTCAAAGTTTTTAATTGAATAAAAAATGTAGAATCTGCCCCAAGTGACATACCTACAAAGAACATAAGCAGATATAATACATATTTATCTATTGGATAAGATTCGAAATTTATATGAAGAAGTCCAAAATATCCCATCAGACAACCTAATATGAAAAATATCATTATAATTATACTACCTCTAATCTCTCTCCAACTTACTTTTTTAGAATTGCCGACAGGCTGAATCAAAGCTACCCTTCTCTCATACTTGCGAATAAACCGCCACATTATATACGAAGTAAAAATACTACCAAGTGAAGCAGCAAGTGAGATTAATAAAGCATCTATTCCGAGTTTGCCAAGATTATTTACAACATCAGGATTTGAACCGACTTCTATTCCCATAATAAATAATAAGAGCCAGATAATACCGGTTATGATTCTATTCAAATAAATAGAATTTACCTTTCTTAAGAATATTCCTAAGAAAAGGCCTAGAATTATGAGTCCAAATATTATTATCATTCCAAACATAACACGAAAATAAGAAATTATTATGGGATTATCTGAACTTCAATAGGCTTATTTCGACTATTGCTCCTATCAAAAACTACCCAAAAAACAGTTTTATTTTTAAGTAGTAAATAATAATAGATATATGTCGGTTTGTCTTCCTTAAAAAAAGGATTCACGATATCACCTTCTTTTCGCCATTTACTAAATACTAACCCAGCTTCTTTTTTAACTGAAAGCCCCACTATTATCCATTGCATACTGATCTCTTCCTTAAGCTCTGGATATTTATCGCAAACAAATTTATAAATATGAGACCATCTAGACTCCTTACTTAACAACTTATCAGGTAAATCATGATCAAACCAATAATCATTAAAATCTGACATGAAAGATTTATGAGTAAAGCATGTATTTCTAAAGAAATCCCTACATTCTCCATCATTAAACCACTTATCAATAAGGTTAGACAAACTCATGGCTTTTCTAATATCTGAAAAAGACATCCATTTAGTAGATAATACCTGATAAGGAACAGTAGGAGAATAAACAAACCCAAATTCCTTTGATTCATTTCTCATTCTAGTACCTGGCAAACATTTCAAAGTTTCTATTTGTATTTCTTGAACCCCTATTTTCATTAGTTTTATACAATCATGCAACATCATATCATATGTATAATATGGCAAACCAATAATTAAATCAGCATGTATTTCATATAGTTTCAAATCAGTTAATCTCTTAATTCCTTCTTCTGTTTTAGCACAAGATCCCTCTCTATAACAAGCTTTTAAAACCTTATCACTTAAGCTTTGTACACCGACTTCAATATGCAAAAAATAAAGAGGATATGAAGCTATCGTATCAAAAATAATATCAGTTAAAAAGGCTGGATGGATTTCTAAATGAAATCTTAACTTCCCGATAAATTCAGAAAAAAGGGAAAGTAGTTCAGATGCTCTTTTAGGATTTGCATTAAAAGTCCTATCAAGAACTCTTATTTCCTTAATTCCGTGTGCTTCTATATTTTCTAATCTTTTCCTAAGATGATTAACAGGAATATATTGCATCATAGAAGAGCCAATACCACTTACACAAAAAGCACAATGATTAAAACAACCTCTTGAGGTTTCTAACTGAATAAAAGGTTTAGACCAATCGAAATATTTAGAACTTTCAGGCACTTTGAGTATCGTAAAATCTTTCACTTCTGCTAATCCTTCATCAAAATATTCTTCAGTTTCAGCATCTATTCCACATACCCCCTTAACTTTAGAAAAATCAGCTGCTTTTAGAACTCTATCATTAGTGATTTTTTCAGCATATTCTTCCAATAATACATCTATAAGTTTTGGGAAAATTTCTTCACCATCACCTCTAAATATTAAATCTACAGATCTATGAGATTCTAAATATGCTTTATTCTCATTATATGTTCCTAAAAACTCAGGACCACCTAAAATAATTTTAAGATTAGGCTGAATAGCTTTTAAATCCCCTATAAATTCGGACAATAAATTATGATTAAATAGCCAAGCTGTCGCCATAAATACATCAGCTTTATAACTAATTAACTCCTCAAGAATATCTTCCTTAACTGATTTTTTGACAGCAGACACCTTTATCCATTCGATTTTTTCACGTTGTCTTGCCGATAATTGTGCCTCCATCGCAGGAAATCCAAGATTTGAATGGGAATAAGAAGAATTTAGGTCAAACCAGATTATTTTCATATTGTAAACTAAAATTTTGTTAAATTTATACTTTAATTTTGAATTATGAGAAAATCTTCCCTTATAATCTTCATTCTATTAATCATAACAACATATTTATTAACATTAAATATGCAAGTTCCCAATAATCAACTTTGGTCTGGACTAAAGCAAAAACAAACTATTTTTCCTCATTCAAACGCTCCAAAGCCTCACCCGATATTAAAAGAATTCCAAAATATTCCATTCGGTTTAAAAAACTGTTACTTAAATATTAAGGTTGACGCCAATAATCGTGAAAATCATCCAAATGATTTCATTTTAGACAAAGGTTGGGTGCTAACACCTATGTCAAATACTAAAGGAAAATTAATTGATATTAAAAATAGTACATATAGAACTTATAATGCCACCGTACCAGGGACTGTTCTTCAAACTTTAGTAGATCAAGGAGTCTTTCCTGATCCTTTTTATGGGTTGAATAATATGTACATTCCAGATTCTCTTGCTAATATGTCTTGGACTTATAATATAACTTTTAAAGGTAATCAACTTCCAAAAAGTGTCTTAAATGCTCCTAGAAATTACCTTATTTTCAACGGTATTAATTATCGAGCTGACATTTATATAGATGATAATCTTTTAGGCCATATTAATGGAGCTTTCATCCGAGGAAAATTCGATATTAGTTTTCTCATCGCAAAATGCAAAAATGAACCTTTTAATTATCACACTTTAAAAGTAAACATTCATCCATTAGATCATCCTGGAATTCCACATGAGCAAAGCATAAAGGAGGGTCAAGGTCTTAATGGTGGTCAGCCGAGTTTAGATGCTGCTACTTTTATATCATCCATAGGTTGGGATTGGATGCCAGGTATCAGAGATAGAAACATAGGAATATGGCAAGATGTACGGATTAGACCAATCGGCAATATCGAAATAGGAGATGCTTTTATAATAACTGATTTACCATTACCAGATACCACTTCTGCAGATTTATCCATTCAAATACCTATCACAAACCTTACAAATCGCACACTAACAGATAGTTTAAACATAATTATTACAGAAATAAAAACATTAAAGGGTTTCAACTCCCAAAATGCGTCTAAAATTTTTATTAGTAAAAAGATTTCTGTGAAAGCACATGAAACAAAATATATTATTTTTGACCCTGTTACTTATCCAAGTCTGCATATAAAGAATCCAAAACTTTGGTGGCCAAATGGATCTGGACAGCCAAATCTTTATACTGCAAAAATATTTATAAATGAAGATTTTTTAAACTTAAGATTTGGGATTCGTGAATATGAGTACATAATGACCACTGCTAAAAAAAATAGAAAGGGTCAAAATACAGATAACATTTTTGTTAGAACTAAAATAGATCCTACTTCTCACATTCAAAACTTCAAATCCCATCCATTATTAGACAACAAACATAAAGTGTTATATGACAACGCAAGTAACATTTATGTTTCAATGCAAATGCCCGATTTATTAGAAAAGAAATCTTCGTCAGCATCCAAAAAACCATCAAATATTATTGATAAATGTGCCCCTTTCTTAGTTATTAAAATAAATGGTAAAAGGATCTTCTGCAGAGGTGGCAATTGGGGTATGGATAATGCTATGAAAAGATGTTCTTATAAAGATCTTGAAGATTATTTTCTTTTACATAGGGATATGAATCTAAATATTATTAGAAACTGGACTGGAGAAAGCACCCAAAAGAGTTTTTATGACCTATGTGATGAATATGGTATGATGGTTTGGAATGACTTCTGGATAACTACAGATGACACTGTCGAGCCATTAGATAATGATTTATTCATGGATAATGCTACTGATGTAGTTCTTCGATATAGAAATCATCCTTGTATTGCGATTTATTGTCCTAGAAATGAAGGCTTCGCCCCAGAATTTATAGAAGAATCATTAAGCCAAATGTTAGCAAAATATGATCCTACCCGTTTATATCATGGACAGTCTCGTTTTTTAAATATGGGAACAAGTGGTCCTTGGGGATATATAGCTAAGACTGATTATTATTTTTCAGAACGTGCATCTGGTTTTAATACTGAAATGGGAAGTTTTGCCATACCGACAGCTTCGACTATAAAGAAATTTATCGCTATGGAAGATTTATGGCCCATTAGAGACGTTTGGGCTTATCACGACATGCATTATAGTACACAAAATTTTGAAGCCTTTATACGGGCTGTAAATCAATATGGCCAACCAAAAAATTATGTTGAATTTGCTAATAAGTCACAGTTCGTTTGTTACAATTCCTGGCGCGCAATGATGGAAGCTTGGAATAGTAAAATGTGGAATAATACTACTGGTTTAATTCTTTGGATGTCACATCCAGCTTGGCCATCTATGATTTGGCAAACTTATACTTATGACAAGGAAACTCCTGGTTCATATTTTGGCTTAAAAAAAGCTTGTGAACCTATTCATATCCAATATAACCCAAGTACCCATATGGTAGAGTTAATATCTTCAAAAAAAGGTAGATTTATAGCTACAGCAGAAATTTATAAAAAGAAACTAATTAAAAGCTATTCAAAGAAGATAAGCATTAAAGCTAATTCAAAAAAAAATTGCTTTATCGTAAAAGAAAATTTGGATGGAAAATTATTAAGATTAAAACTGACATCAATATTGCCGAAAGATATCTCCATCAATGATTATGATTATCGAAAAAATAGGTTTACAGATCTTAGTTCATTGACCCAACAGCTCAAAAAGACAGTGAAGAAAAATGAATTTATTATTCTCATTTCCAATCCTTCAAATCAAATAGTTTCAGATATCAAAATTAGAGCCTTTAACCAAGACGGTAAGCAATACTTACCTATTTTAGTATCAGACTCCTATTTTAATTTACTGCCAGATGAAAGTAGGAAAATTCGTTTAACTATACCTAATATGCACAATACTTTACCTATAATTAAATTAGGTCACTAATAATAAGTGTATTTACATATATTTATAACGATAAGTAGTGCTTGGAACGAAAGTTTCTTTAATAGTACGAGGTAATACCCATCTCATTAAATTATATTCTCCACCTGCTTTATCATTAGTCCCTGAAGCTCTAGCTCCTCCGAAAGGCTGCATACCGACTACTGCACCAGTAGGTTTATCATTAATATAAAAGTTCCCAGCAGTATATTTTAATTTCTCCATCATAGACTGTACAGCTAATCTATCTTTACCGAAAACAGCTCCTGTCAAACCATAAGGAGTAGTGTTATCACACAATTCTAAAGTTTCATCTATTTTATCATCGTCATAAACATATACAGAAAGAACTGGGCCAAAGATTTCTTCTTTCATAGTAACAAATTTCGGATCTTTACATTCTATTAATGTAGGTTCTATGAAATATCCTTTAGATTTATCACATTTACCACCACAAATTATTTTAGCATCTTTGCTATTTCTTGCTTTATTTATATATGATTCTATTTTGTCAAAAGCTGCTTCATCGATTACGGCATTAATAAAATTTTGAGGATCTTTTACATCACCCATTTTAATTTCTTTTATTCTTCTATCTATCCCTTTAAAAACATCAGCCCACAAAGATTTAGGAACATACATCCTAGAAGATGCTGAACATTTCTGACCTTGAAATTCATAAGATCCAGCAAATGCTGCATTAGCTACTTCTTCTGCATCTGCTGTTTTATGTACAAAAATGAAATCTTTCCCTCCTGTTTCTCCTATAATTCTCGGATAAGCTTTATAATTATTCATATTAGAACCTATCAGTTCCCAAAAATGATTAAATGTTTTAGATGATCCTGTAAAATGAATTCCTGCTAAATATGGAGAAGAAAATATAACATCTCCTACCATGGACCCTCTTCCTGGAATAAAATTAATTACGCCTGATGGAACTCCTGCTTCCATAAAGATTTTCATAAGAATAAAATTAGAATATACAGCACTAGAAGATGGCTTCCAAACAGTCGTATTCCCCATAAGTATAGGGGACATATTTAAATTAGACGCAATAGATGTAAAATTAAAAGGACTGACTGAAAACACAAATCCTTCTAATGCTCTATATTCTACAGAATTAATTTCTCCTTTAAAACTTTTAGGCTGGATACCATATATCTTAGAGGCAAATGCGACATTATATCTTAGAAAATCAATAGTCTCACATGCTGAATCTATTTCAGCTTGAAATATATTTTTACTCTGAGCTAACATGGTAGCTGCATTTATCGTTGCCCTATATTTTGTGGATAATAATTCTGCGATTTTTAATAAAATAGAAGCTCTAACAGTCCAGTCTAAATTATCCCAGTCTTCATGTGCTCTTAAAGCAGCATCGATAGCCATTTGGACTTCTTTCTTGCCAGCTCTATGATAATGACCTAAACAAAGTGAATGATCATGTGGAGCTGATATTTCTACTATATCATTAGTTCGAACTTCTTTACCACCTATTATCAAAGGAATATCTAAATTTTCAGAACTAAGCCTATCTAACTCTTTTTCTAAATCGATTCTCTCCTTACTACCTTCTAAATATGACAATATTGGCTCATTTTCTGGAATACTGAATGGAAAAATTGCATTTTTCATAATAGTGATTATTAAATATTTATATTTCTTTCTTCAAAAGTAAGAAATTTATTACTAGTTTTACCGACTGATTTTCAATTATTTAACTGTATATTTTCTATTGTTTATATATTTTATTCATTAGAAATGAATAGTTTTATATTTTGTAAATAAATATATTAAATCGATATTTGCAATATATTATATAGCTAAAAAATTAATAAACAAAACATGATAAGTCCTGATATACTCGAAGAAATAATAAGTTCTCAAAGAAAAAACTTTATTAGTAAAAAGTTCCTTTTACGTAGAGATCTTTTCAATGAAATAAAAGACACAGATAATAAAGCCCTTATTATTACTGGTTTAAGACGATGTGGAAAATGCACATTAATGATGCAGCTGCAGAGAAGTAATGGTTACGAAAATGTAGTTTATTTAAATTTTGAAGATATTAGATTATCTGGATTCAATAAATACGACTTCGATACTTTATTCAAAGTAATCATTTCTAAAAAAGCTAAAGTATGTATGTTTGATGAAATTCATATTATGTCATCTTGGGATGAATTTGTTAAACGTCTATTAGTTAATGATATTAAAGTTCTTATTACTGATTCTACGCCCATTAAAAAAAATAGCGATAGAAATGTATATGAATTATTTCCTTTTTCTTATCATGAATATTTAAAATATATTAAACAAGAAACTTCACATTCCTCTCTTACAAGATATATGAAAATAGGTGGAATGCCTGAATATGTGAGAAAAGAAGGTTATCCTATTATTAATAGCATTCTTAATGATGTAATCCTTAGAGATATTCATAACCAATATAATATTAGAGATATAAATACACTTAGACAATTAGCTGTTTATATAATAACTCATTCTGGTGAAAAAATATCAGCCAATATGCTTACTGGAATGTTTAATATTAAATCTTGTGCTACTATTGTAGATTTTATTAAATATCTGAATAATAGTTATTTAGTACAATATGTTAATCTATATGATAAAAGCTTTTCTGTTAGAAAGAGGAATCCTATTAAACTATTCCCTACAGATGTCGGAATATTGAATTCTATTACAAATGCTACTCCTCAGCAAAAACTAGAATGTATAATATCTAATGCCTTGAGAAGACTTCAGAAAGAATATTATTATTATGATAAAAAGAAAGTGGGACAAACCAATTTCATAATTTTCGATAAGAAAAAGCCAGATATGCTAATAAAGATATGTTGGGATTTACCTGATCATTTAATATGGCCTGAAGCCAATATGTTAGCTGCCATAGCTGATAAAGAAGGCACTAAATCTGCTTACATCCTTACTGAGAACAAAGAACAAGTTATTCAAATCGGGAATAGAACTATTAACATTCATCCCGCATATAAATGTTCTTTATTATAATTAGAATTTATAATCTATACCTAAATAAACTGTTCTAGGATAAATAGGACCATAAATATAACTAGCATCTCTAGTAGCCCCTTTATCAAAATCGCTTTGATAACTATTAAAAATATTTTTTATTCCAGTATGTACATTTATATGAGAACATTGTCCTAGCTTAAAATCATAATTCACTTTTATTCCCATATCGAAAAAATCAGGGGTTAATTGTTCTATGTCCTTAGGAATATAACCAGCTAAGTGTTGTACTAACATTTCACCAGTATATGTACCATTAACACTTAGTTCTAAATCACTTGTTATAACATAAGATGCTGTAATATATCCATAAAAATCAGGGGTTCTAAACATTCTTCTCTGTGAAACTACATCATCACTCCATTTTTCAGCTTTATCATATCTACTTTTTTGATATGTTACACCAGCTTGAATTTCTAATCCCCTATGAGGAACTAACATGGCTTCTATATTGGTCCCCATCACCTTCGCACCACTACCATTTACTCTTTGCATAAGAAGGTTCCCGTTAGTATCTACTCCATTTTCTTCTAACTTAAAGACATCTTTTAAATTTGTATAGAACCCTTCTATTAAGAAAGTCAAACCTCCACCTTTCCAAATTTTATGATAATCGACTGATAAACTATAAGTATTTGAATGTTCAGTTTTTAAATCTGGAGAATTGGAAATCAATTTTACAACACCACCCACAGCTTCTACATGAAGATCTTCATTATATGTTTGAGGAGCTCTAAACCCTGTACCGAAACTAGCTCTTAAAACTAAATTTTTAACAAGCGTATATCTTACAGTAGTTCTTGGGCTAAAAATTGGATTATCTAAAACAGAAGTTTTATCGACTCTACCTCCTATTAACAAAGATATTTTTTTATTTTTCCATTCATTCTGAGCAAATGCACTATAAAGATTTATTTCTTGAGTCATATCACGCCCATATCCTAGCATCTTATCTCTCAAGTATGAATACTTATATTCTATTCCTGTCGTCAATGTAGCTGACATAAATAAACATTTATCCATATTTAATACATATTGGATACCATCTACATTAGTCATATCTTCAGTTTTACCATAAGCATTCAGATCAAAATTAGCACCATAATAGCTATCACGATCCACATGTTGTATAGATGAATATAACTGGATCCAATGTTTATTATTATCTAAGAATATATCATACGCGACACTTCCAGTATTAATATCATGTTTTAACTGCTCTGTTATTTCAGTTTCAAATGGCTGTAAATCAAATTTATTACCACCTCTACGGAATTCATTTATATTATGATATTCATATGATAATTTAGTATTATTAGATGTTCTATAATAACCTCTTAATCCTAATGTTTTAGATCTTATTTTACCTAATTCCGAATAACCATCTCCATCTGCATCATAAGGATTTCTAGCTCTAGCTGAAGCAAAAAGTGATACTCCTGCTTTGCAATTATCAGTAACTAAAGATGCATTAAGCGATGTATTATTATCAAAAGTATCCATTCCTATCAGCGATGTGTTATTTGAAATTTTAACAGAATTCGAAAAAGCTTTTTTAGTAATAATATTTACAGTACCTGCTATGGCATTTGCTCCGAAAAGAGCTGAACCTCCACCCCGAATAACTTCTACTTTTTCAATAAGATTAATTGGAATTTGTTCTAAACCATAAATTCCTGCCAAAGCACTTGAAACTGGTCTATTATCTATAAGTATTTGAGAATAATTACCTTCAAGACCATTTATTCTAACCTGTTGATAGCCACAGTTTTGACAATCGTTTTCCATTCTAAGACCAGGCTGAAAATTAAGGCCATCGGATAAACATGTAGCATTAGCCCTTTCAAACATCTTAGGAGTAATAAGATTTACTATAGCTGGAGCTTCTCCTCTTTTAGTATCATTTTTATTTGCTGAGACTACAGTACCCTGCAGTAAAATAGCATCTTCCGTTATATTAAAAAATATATTTATAGTTTTACCTTTTTTTAATTCTACTTTTTTTTCATCTGAAGTATAACCTATACTAGACGCTTTTAAAATATAAATACCCAAGGGAAGATTTTTTAAAAAGAAATGGCCTGTAGCATCTGTAGTAGTACCTATTGTAGTACCGACTACTACTACATCTATAAAAGGAAGATGTGCACCTGTTTCAGAATCTACTACATGTCCAGTAACATTTGCATCACTACTCTGAGCAAAACCATTAAATACTATACTAAGACCTATTAAAAAACTAAATAACTTTCTCATTGATATTCTTTAAATATTAATAAATAATTAGACCAATTACTGCTGCCGCGACTATTAATATCAACGGATTGAGTTTAATTTTATCTAAAAGGAACAAACTTACTATAAAAATAATCCAACTGGAAATATTAGAATAATTAGGTCCAAATGTATCTTCTGTTAACATACTAAATACTGCTGCACCTATCAATCCTATTACAGTAGGTCTTAATATTTGCATACATTTTTCTATATAAAGATTATTAGCATATTTGGCCACAAACCTTGTTAACAATATCATAATAATAAACGATGGTAATACAATAGCAAAAGTGGCTATAAAAGAACCCCAAACTGTACCAGTAGCTAAATATCCAGCATAAGTAGCACAATTAATACCAATAGGTCCAGGTGTCATTTGAGACACAGCTATCATATCTGTTAATTGAGGTGCTGAAATCCATCCATATTTATCTACCAATTCATATTGAAAAAAGGAAATCATAGCAGCACCACCACCAAATCCAAAAATACCTATTTTAAAAAAAGAAATAAATATCTGTAAATATATCACTCTTTAACCCTCCTTTTCTTCGTATATGCCCATCCTATTCCTCCTAATATCGCTGCTAAAATAAACCAAACTGGAGAAAGATTAAAAAAAGATATACCGACAGCAGCGACTATAGGCATCCATACATTTTTCCAATTTAATCCTGCTCCTTTAGAAAGCGTAATAATAGGAATAACTAATAAAGCCACGACTACAGGTCTTAAAGCTTTAAACATCTTTTTGATATATATATTATCTTGAAATTTGGTTAAAAAGATAGCTATTATTAAAATCGAAACAAATGAAGGTAATGCCGCTCCTATAGAACTTACTAAAGCTCCTTTTTTACCTTTGATTTTATTCCCCACAGCTATAGAAATATTCATAGCTAATAACCCTGGAGCAGTTTGAGCTAAAACAGTCATATCCAAAAATTCTTTAGAATCTATCCATTTTTTTCTATCTACCACTTCTCTTTGTATAAGAGGAAGCATAGCATAACCCCCACCTATTGTAAAAGCTCCTATTTTAAAGAAAGACCAGAACATTTCTAAATAAATATTCTTAGTATTTTTTTGATTCATAACTATCTTTTTAACGGCTACAAATTTAAACAAATTTTACTTTTATTTTGAAAAGATTGTTATTCTTTTTACTTTTACATAGAACAAATCTATTCTATAATTTTTTTTGAAATGACTAATTATAACATACTATGAATCCAAAAGATAAAAAAGCTACTATTTTAATAGTAGAAGATAATGAAGATAATTCTTTTCTTCTAGTCTCTCTTTTAAGAAAAAAATATGATTTAAAAAAAGCTGTAAATGGTAAAGAAGCTGTAGCTCAAATGGAAAACGGAGGTATAGATTTAGTTCTTATGGATTTAAAGATGATAGTAATGGATGGCTTCGAAGCCACTCATTTAATAAGAGAATTTAATAAGGAAACTCCTATTATAGCAGTATCTGCAAACGTTATGGAATCAGATAGAAAAAAAGCTGAAGTTGTCGGATGCAATGATTTCTTACCAAAACCTATTATTTCTAGAGAATTATTTAATATGATAGAAAAATACCTATAACTTCTAGTATATTTATTATTATGTCTAATAATCATTAGATTTTTCTATAATATTTGATTTACCGTAAATTTCTTCGACATCTATTCTAACAATTTTAACTATTTTCCCCATTTTATCAGTTACCTCAAAATTAGAGTCTGGAGCATATTTACACATCAACAATTTCAATACAGCAGTATTTTCATCTTGATTTATTATAGTCGCAATACCTTTTCCACAAACACTTCTATATTTCATAGTAGGAACACCTTTTTCATCGTTTAATATGAAATGAGTGTCAGTAAACATTGAAAAAGAAATTTTTGGATTTTTTTCTATTAAATTTAATTTTTTACCTTTAGAAGCTGAATGAAAGAATAACACAAACTTTCCATCTTGATACATTGAAATTAAATTAATAGGTATAGTATATGGTTCTCCCTGATCTATAAGCCCTATTACTCCAGCTTCACAATTATTCATTATAGAGAATATTTTCTCTTTATCAGTTATTTCTCGTTCTTTTCTTCTCATGAGTTTTAACCTTCTAGAATTTTAACTACAAATCTAGCCCATTTTTATTTAGGAACAAAAAATATGAAAAAAAACATTTAAGCATGTGCTTAAATGTTTTAAGATTATATTTAGTAATAATCTATCTTTTACTGTGGGCCCAGCTGGGCTTGAACCAGCGACCCCCTGATTATGAGTCAGGTGCTACTAACCAACTGAGCTATGGGCCCTAATCACTATCTTGAAAAAGAAAATTCTTCTTTCTGTAGTTCCGTGATTTCAGACCTCAAAGATAGTTATTTCTATTTTATTATCAAACTTTAATTTCAACTTCTACACCACTAGGAAGTTCAAGTTTCATTAGTGCATCTACAGTACTTGAAGTAGAACTATAAATGTCTAATAGACGACAGTAAGAGTTAAGCTCAAACTGCTCGCGAGACTTCTTATTAACAAAGGTAGAACGGTTTACTGTAAAGATTTTTTTGTCTGTAGGAAGAGGAATAGGGCCATTAATAACAGCACCTGTGGCCTTCACTGTCTTAACGATTTTCTCTGCAGATTTGTCTACTAGAGCATGATCGAAAGATTTTAATTTGATTCTTATTTTCTGACTCATATCTTTTGTTTTTCTTATTCTATAAATTATTCGTCATCATCTAAATTATTTCCACCAGCAGCTTCTATAACTTCTTTTGCAAGATTTGTAGGTAGTTCTGCATAATGTGAAAATTCCATAGTACTAGTAGCTCTACCTGAAGATAAAGTTCTTAATACTGTAACATAACCAAATTGTTCTGAAAGAGGAACATTTGCCTTTATTAATCTAGCATTAGCTCTGGAATCCATATTTGTGATTTGCCCACGACGCTTATTAAGGTCGCCGATAACATCACCCATATATTCTTCTGGTGTAACTACTTCTAAAGTCATGATAGGTTCCATAATAACAGGATTAGCCTTTGGCATTGCATGACGGAAAGCCATTCTAGCACAGATTTCAAAAGAAAGCTGGTCTGAATCGACTGGATGGAATGAACCATCTTTTAAAACAACCTTCATAGAAGGTACTTCATATCCTGCTAATACACCATTAGCCATAGCTGATTGGAATCCTTTCTGTACAGAAGGAATAAATTCACGAGGAATGTTACCACCTTTCACTTGATCTATAAATTGAAGCCCAGAAACACCTTCGTCTGTAGGTCCTATCTCTATGATAATATCTGCGAATTTACCTCTACCACCAGACTGTTTCTTAAACACTTCACGATGTCGAACAGTAGAACGGATAGATTCTTTATAATTCACCTGAGGAGCACCCTGATTAATTTCAACACCAAATTCTCTTCTTAAACGATCTACGATAATATCTAAGTGAAGTTCACCCATACCACTAATAATAGTTTGTCCTGATTCTTGATCTGAACGAACTGTGAATGTAGGATCTTCTTCAGCTAATTTACTAAGTGCAATACCTAATTTATCTAAATCTTTTTGAGTTTTTGGTTCTACTGCTAATCCAATTACGGGATCAGGGAATGTCATAGATTCAAGCATAATAGGATGAGATTCATCACAAATAGTATCTCCTGTCTTTAATTCTTTAAATCCTACAGCAGCACAAATATCTCCTGCCTCTACTAAAGGTATAGAGTTTTGTTTATTAGAATGCATCTGGAATAAACGAGAAACACGTTCTTTTTTTCCTGAACGAGTATTATGTACGTATGAACCCGCATTTAGTGTACCTGAATATACTCTCATAAAAGCTAAACGACCTACATAAGGGTCAGTAGCTATTTTGAAAATAAGTGCACAAAAAGGGTCTTTAGAATTTGCATGACGTTTTTCTTCTTCATTAGTATCTGGATTAATTCCTATAATAGAAGGAACATCCAAAGGAGAAGGTAAGTAACGCATAACAGCATCTAATAGGAACTGAACACCTTTATTCTTAAATGAAGAACCACAGCATGTAGGAACTACAGCCATATCTATAGTGGCTTTTCTCAAAGCAGCTATAATTTCTTCTTCAGTAATAGAATCTGGATTGTCAAAATATTTTTCGAGAAGTGTATCATTATATTCAGCTATTACCTCGATTAATTTACCTCTCCACTCTGCTACGTCAGCTTCCATTTCAGCAGGAACATCTTTAATTACATAATTCTTTAGTTCCACGCTATCTTGATCATAATAGATAGCTTTATTAGCTATTAAATCTACTACACCTTCAAATTGATCTTCAGCACCTATATTTAAACAAATAGGTACAGGGATAGTTCCTAACTTTTTCTTCATATCTTCAACACATGCTAAGAAATCCGCACCTACACGGTCCATCTTATTTACATATGCTATCTTAGGGACTCCATATTTATCAGCTTGACGCCAAACAGTTTCAGACTGTGGTTGTACACGGCCTACTGCATCAAATGTGGCTACGGTTCCATCAAGTACACGTAATGAACGTTCTACTTCTACAGTAAAATCGACATGACCTGGTGTATCTATAAGGTTTATTTGATACTTTTTATCATTATAATGCCAAAAAGCAGTAGTAGCAGCTGAGGTAATAGTAATACCTCTTTCTTGTTCCTGGGCCATCCAGTCCATAGTAGCAGCACCATCGTGAACCTCACCTATTTTATAAGTTTTACCTGTATAATATAAGATTCTTTCAGATGTAGTAGTTTTACCTGCATCAATATGGGCTATTATCCCTATATTTCTAGTATATTTTAAATCTCTTGCCATAATATTAAACTAGAAACGGAAATGTGCAAAAGCTTTATTAGCTTCTGCCATACGGTGCATATCTTCTTTTCTCTTATATGCTGCACCTTCATTATTATAAGCTGCTATTATTTCAGCAGACAATTTTTCGGCCATGGAATGACCAGAACGTTTACGTGCAAAGAGTACCATATTCTTTAATGCTAATGATACTTTACGGTCTGGACGAACTTCCATCGGAACCTGGAAATTAGCACCACCGACTCTACGGCTTTTTACTTCTACTTGAGGAGTAATGTTTTCAAGTGCTTTCTTCCAAATATCGAGAGGAGCCTTGTCAGAATCTTTCATCTTCTCGCCGACCATATCAATGGCATCATAAAAAATTAAATAAGCGATACTCTTCTTCCCCTGCAACATAAGATTGTTCACGAATTGTGTTACTAACACCTCGTGATACTTAGGATCAGGAAGTAGAATCCTCTTTTTAGGCTTTGATTTTCTCATTTTTTGAAATTGTAATAAATTAATTGATTAGACTTACTTCTTCTTGGATTTTGGTCTTTTAGCTCCATATAGAGAACGACTTTGAGTTCTGCCCTCTACACCAGCTGTATCCAATGCTCCACGAAGAACATGGTAACGTACACCAGGAAGGTCTTTTACACGACCACCTCTAACAAGCACGATTGAATGCTCTTGGAGATTGTGCCCTTCACCTGGGATGTATGCATTAACCTCTTTTTGATTAGTAAGTCTTACACGAGCTACTTTACGCATAGCTGAGTTAGGCTTCTTAGGTGTGGTAGTGTAAACTCTTACACAAACACCCCTCTTCTGAGGACATGCATCCAACGCGCGAGATTTACTCTTTTCTTTGATAACCTCACGTCCTTTACGAACTAGTTGTTGAATTGTTGGCATAAAATGTTATTAATCTTAACTTTATATTATTTCCGCAAAAATTACGGGCTGCAAAGTTAACCATTTTTTTCTATTTACCAACAAGATTTTAACAAAACGAATTAAAAGCCAGGTAAGGAATAAATAACTGTAGGAATTAATAATAGGAATCCTATTATTATTAAAACTAATATATATTTCCATATCCACTTTACCCATTTAGCATATGGAATTCTTGCTAACCCTAATGCGGCTATTAATACTCCAGAAGTGGGTGTTATCATATTTGTAAAACCATCACCAAACTGGAAAGCCATTACAGTAGATTGTCTAGAAACATTTATTAAATCTGCAAAAGGTGCCATAATAGGGATAGTAATAGCAGCTTTAGCAGTAGCTGAGGGGATAACTAAATTAATAAGAGTTTGAATACCATACATTATACCTACGGATGAAATTTTGCTAGAATTACCCATACCAGATTCGACTGAATGAAGGATACTATCTATAATCTTACCATCTTGTAATATAATAATTATACCTGCCGCCAATCCCACTATAAGTGCTGCAGATAATATATCTTTGGCACCAGCTAAAAACTCCTTAGCTATCTTATTTCCATTATACCCAGCAGATATTCCTACACTGATACCTAAAGCCAAAAATAATCCAGATATTTCGGGAATATACCATTGAAAACAAAGTACACCTATTATTAGATATAAAATGGCAAACATTAATAAATTTATAATAAAAAAATGTACAGATTTTTTTAAAGTTTTAATGGAAAAGAAAATGAAAAGAAGAAATATAATAGGTAATAACCAACTTACACTGTAATAAGAATTACCAAAATGAATATTAGTATCTACACTATAAAGTATGGTAAATATTAATATTATAATAGATATAAGTATAAAAGAAATTATAGAAGATTTATTTTTATAATATTTTACAGTATCTACATCTTCATTTATTTTACCTCTCCAGTATGAGTCAGCCTCATACATTATAGAAAATTTTGGATTCTTTTTAACTCTTGCAGCATATATCAATACAAATATTACTAATACTATCGTTAAAAATAACCAGCAGACAAATCTATATTCTATTCCTGAAAAAAGAGGAATTCCAGCTAACCCTTGAGCTATACCTATGGTAAAAGGATTTAAGAAAGCTCCTGCAAATCCTATATGAGCTGCTAAATAAACAAGACATAGCCCTGTAATAGAATCATATCCCATCGAAATCGCTAACGGCACTATAATAACAATAAATGCCAAACTTTCTTCACTCATACCAAATACACCACCAAATAAGGAAAATAAGCACATAATACTAATCATCACTAAATTATTTACTCCTATCTTTCTAAAAACAGCATATTTTTCTAATTTTTTCGTTTTATCTAAGAAAGAATAAATACCGACATCGACAGATTTAGTATTATTTATTATCCAAAAACTACCACCAATGATTAAAATGAAGATAATAATCCCAGCTTGTTTTTCGAATCCTTTATATAATGAAGAAAAAACCTGCCAAGTTTGGGGTACCGATTCGATAGAATGAAAAGTTTGTACTTCTGTAACATCATCTTTTATGTATTGCCCGCCAGGGACAACCCAAGTCGTTATTGCACAAATAATTATTATAGAAAATATAATAATATATGTATTGGGAAATTGCCATTTTTTCTTAGTCATAATATTTAAATAGGCTTAAATAAACCTTTTATATTTAGTTAAATTATTGTTCAGTAATTATAGTGCAAAATTATATAAATTTATTAAATTTGCATACATCATGTTAAAAGGAGGGTCTTTTAATACCTATTTACATCAGAAACATAACTTTAATCTAAAAAAAAATGAATATTACAAAAACTCAACAAAAATTTATTGACATGGAAGCTAAATATGGAGCACATAATTATGGTCCACTTCCTGTCGTATTAGCAAAAGGAAAAGGTGCTCATGTTTGGGATGTAGACGGGAAAGAATATTTTGATTTTCTTTCTGCATATTCTGCCATTAATCAAGGTCATTGTCATCCTCATATTATAAAAGCTTTAAAAGAACAATCTGAAAAACTTACTCTTACTTCTCGTGCTTTTTATAACGATTGCTTAGGCCCTGCTGAAAAATTCATTACTGATTTCTTTGGTTATGAAAAAATTCTTCCTATGAATTCAGGCGCTGAAGCTGTAGAAACAGCTATAAAACTTGCTCGTAAATGGGGATATGAAAACAAAAATATTCCTCAAGATGAAGCTCTAATCATTACTTGTACTGGAAACTTTCATGGTAGGACTATTACTATCGTTTCCATATCCACTGATCCTTCTGCATACAATGATTATGGACCTTTCACTCCAGGATTCTTAACTATTCCTTATAATGATACTAAAGCTTTAGAACAAGTCTTAAATGAAAAAGGAGACAAAATAGCTGCTATGTTAGTAGAACCTATTCAAGGTGAAGCTGGCGTATTTGTACCTGATAAAGGTTATATTAAAAAATGTTATGATTTATGTAAAAAACATAATGTTTTATTCATAGCTGATGAAGTACAGTCTGGTATCGCTAGAACAGGTCGTTTACTCGCTTGTGATCATGAAAATGTACGTCCTGATATAGTGATTATTGGTAAAGCACTTTCAGGTGGTGTGCTTCCTATTTCTGGAGTATTAGCAGATGACTACATTATGTTAAATATTAAACCGGGTGAACACGGTTCTACCTTTGGTGGTTCTCCTTTAGCTGCCAAAGTAGCTGTAGCGTCTCTAGAAGTAATAAGGGATGAAAAATTAACTGAAAAAGCTGCTTACTTAGGGAATATATTTAGAGAAGAAATTTCTAAAATTAAATCTCCTCTATTTAATTTTGTAAGAGGTAAAGGCTTATTAAATGCAGTAATTACAAATCCTACTGATAAAATAGAAGCATGGGATATTTGCTTAGCAATGGCTGAAAAAGGACTACTTGCTAAACCTACTCATAAAGATATAATACGTTTTGCACCAGCTTTAGTAATCTCTGAAGAAGATCTTCGTAAAGCTATAAAAATCATCGTAGATACCTTTGAGCATATGCTTGATAAATAATAATATATATAAATTATAAATGTATCAGATAAGTAAAAATTTTACATATCTGATACATTTTTTTATACTATTAGATATATCTATATTTGTACTAAATAAATAATTAATGACAAAATTACAGCAAATCACATCTACGGTATTCATGGTAAAACCTGTTAGATTTGGATTCAATCCAGAAACAGCTGGAAATAATGCTTTCCAAAAAGAAGGTTACCAAGAAGGTGCACAAGAAAATGCTCTACTTGAATTCATGGCTTATACCTCTTTATTAAAAGCCAATGGAATAAAAGTAGTCTTAGCAGAAGATACGCCTACACCTTTTACGCCTGACTCCATCTTCCCTAATAATTGGTTTACGACTCATCAGGATGGTACATTAGTATTATATCCTATGAATGCTGAGAATAGAAGAAAGGAAAGAAAAAGTGAATTTATAGACGCTATAAATAAAAACTTTAAAGTTAAAAAAGTAGTCGATTTAAGTCATTGGGAAGATGAAAATCTTTTCTTGGAAGGAACAGGAAGTATGATATTAGACAGATGTAATAAAATAGTTTATGCTTGTAATTCTCCTAGAACTTCTCCTGAAGTATTAGCAGACTTTTGTAAACAAGTAGGTTACACTCAAGTTACTTTCAATGGTATCGATCAAAACGGCCAAGCTATTTATCATACTAATGTAATGATGTGTATAGGTAGCAAATTCGCTATTATTTGCTTAGATGCCATAACAGATACTGAAGAAGATAAATCTACGGGCATATCTGGACGTCAAAGAATAATAGATAGTCTTAAAACTAACGGAAAAGAAATTATTGATATCTCTTTCGAACAAATGAATCACTTCTCAGGAAACATGTTAGAATTAAAAAATTCTGATGATGAGAAATTTTTAATAATGTCTGGAACTGCTAGAAAATGTTTAACCAAAAGCCAGTCAAAAATATTTAACAACTATTATCACAGAATTTTGTCTCCACAGCTAGATTTTATCGAAATGAACGGTGGTGGATCAGCAAGATGTATGCTGGCCGAATTAATGGAATATTAATTACTTATAAGAATCCTACTAAGCTAGAACTAGAATCATTGTCGTCAGACAAAATAACTATATAAACATCAATTGTGCAGCAAGCACTCTTAAAAACATCGCTAAGGGATAAACAGTAGCATACGCTACAGCTACTTGTGATACTCCATAAGAATTAGAATATGCTAATGCTGGAGGATTAGTATGACTACCAGAGATTATACCTATGATAGAGAAATAATCTAATTTGAATATGTACCTAGCTATAAGAGCTATTAAGAAGATAGGTACAATAGTAATAATAGCACCGTATAATACCCACCAATAACCACCATTGACAATCGCTTCTAAGAATCCTTGTCCAGCACCTAACCCGACAGCAGCCAAGAATAAAGATATGCCTACCTCCCTAAGCATTTTATTAGCACTAATGGTGGTATAAGTTATCAACTTATACTTAGGACCAAAGGCTGATATTAAGATCGCTATAATAAGAGGTCCACCAGCTAAACCTAATTTAACTGGTTGAGAAATTCCAGGAATGAAAATAGGAATAGATCCTAATAATACTCCTAAAAAGATTCCTATAAAAATAGGGAACAGATTAGGATCATTAAGTTTACTCATAGTATTTCCTAAGAATTTTTCTACTTTATGAATAGAACTTTCATTACCTACTACCATTACTCTATCACCTAACTGTAACTGAAGTTCTGAAGTAGCGACTAAATTTACACCTGAACGCATCACCCTAGTAATATTTATTCCAAAATGGGAACGAAGATTTAATTCTCCTAAATGTTTACCATTAATATTTGATTTAGTTATAACTACTCTTCTAGAAACTAAATGAATATCAAGTTTTTCCCATTGTTCAAAAGAGAATTCTATTTTTTTACCGAAAAAGGCAATTAAAGTTTTTTCATCATGCTCGGAGGTTATTAAAAGAATCCTGTCTCCTTCTTGAATTTTAGATTCTGAAGCAGGAATTTCCATTTTACCATCTCTATGATAAAGACGAGAAATAACAAATTTATTATCTATAAGATGATCTATTTCATAAATGGTTCTACCTACTACTGCTGGATTTAGAACTTCTATTCCTAATCTTTTAGCATATTTACAAGAATCAATATTTTTAGAAAGAGAAATTTCTTCTTTCTTAAGGTCTACTTTAAATAAAGATTTAAGTAAGATAATAACAAGGATAACTCCGATCACACCTATAGGATATGCCACAGCATAAGCCATGCCTATAACAGGTTCCTCTACACCGGTAACTTCAAAACTAGTTTGCTGTGCAGCTCCTAGTCCAGGAGTATTAGTAACTGCCCCTGACATAATACCAGACATAGTAGCTATATCAGTACCTGTAACTAAATGAATAATTACAGTAGTTAATACACCTAACCCGATTATTCCTACTGCCAATATATTAAATGTTATCCCACCACTTTTAAAAGAAGAAAAAAATGAAGGCCCCACTTCTAACCCAATAGAATAAACAAATAGAATTAGACCAAATTCTTTTGCAAATTTTAAAATAATTGGATCTAATAAAAGGCCAAAATGACTTAAAATAATTCCTATAAATAATATCCATGTAATACCTAATGATACTCCCCCGATTTTAAGTTTTCCAAATAGTATACCGATAGCTACTACAAAAGCTATCAATAATATTGAATGGGCAATACCTGAACCTATTATTAATGTTTCAAACCAATTCATTACATAAATATTATAAATTCTCTCTGATTAAACCTGTCTTATATGCAGATAATAATTGTCTTAAATCTTTTACTTGTTCTGCTAGATCTTTTCCTATATCTGTATCACCCACAGTTTTTCGTTTAGGTATATATTCTATTACTTTTTTAAGAGAAATAATATCTTCGCCATATTTAATGACATGTTCTGCAGACTGAAATGGCTGATGTTGGATGAGTAATAGACCAAAAGAGTTATAAATTAAAGTATAACCTGCAATTCCTGTTTCTGGCTGATATGCCTTAGCATATCCACCATCTATCACTAACAATTTTCCATCTGCTTTAATAGGCGATTCACCTTTTAAGGTTTTTACAGGAATATGGCCATTAATAATATGAGAATTATCTTGGTTAATTCCGAATTCATGAAGAATTCTATCACATACTTTAGGATCTTCTTTTAATACATAATAAGCTCCTTTAGGTTCTTCATGTGTTTTTTTATCTTTTATAAAATATCTTTCAAAAGTAGTCATTTTAGCTTTATCAAAAGATGGAGAAACTGGACCACACCATATATACCACATAAGATCTAATGCATATTTTTTTAATCTGGTATCTCTATCTTCGAAATAAGCAATTCTTACCAACTGATCTAATTTATCATATAATTCTTTACCACAATAAAAAGCTCCTAATATTTCAAGTTTTCTGAAAGATCCATCAGGATTCATAGGAAGAGACCCGTGAAATAATAAATTCCCATTAGCTACTTTATAAAAAGAACCTTTAGCATATAAACAACGAATATGCTTTTCAAGAACAGGATTATTAGTAAAGTTCATTACTAATTTATCCACTATCTCTTGTTCTTCTGAATTCAATTTATAAGGATCTTTAGGATTTACTGTAGGCATTTCACCTCCACATAAAGGATATTCTTTATAACCTTCAGGAACTGAATCATCATGGACAAGAACTCTATTTCTATCAAAGTCGATCTTATCTAATAAATTTCTATGTTCCATATGAAAATCAGGGCGTCTATTTATAAGCTGTCCTTCTAATTTAAACTGAATAATAGTAATTGCTTTATGCATCTTACTTATTATCTTTTTTTGTTTTTCGGAAAAAACTAACTCCTTACCTATTTTAGGCATAAAAGGCATACAAAGGTCTTCTTTATACGTATCTATAGCAAAAGTCGCTAATGGTAATAAATTGATTCCATAACCATCCTCCAATGTCTCTAAATTAGCATATCTTAAACTAATTCTAACTACATTAGCCATACAAGCAGCACTACCTGCTGCTGCACCCATCCAAATAATATCATGATTACCCCATTGGATATCACAGTTATGGTAACTACATATAGTATTCATAATAATATGAGCTCCAGGTCCTCTATCATAAACATCTCCTATAATATGAAGAGAGTCGATAGTTAAACGTTGGATAACTTCAGCTATAGCTATAATAAAACAATCTGCAGAATCAGTAGAAATAATAGAATCTAATATAGAGTGTATATATTTCTCTTTATTCCTTTCTCCCATAGATTCGTTTAGCAATTCTTCTATTATATAAGAATATTCCTTAGGCAAAGCTTTTCTAACTTTAGACCTTGTATATTTAAAAGAAACCGTAGAAAGTACTTTTATCATCAAAACTAAAGTTTTATGATACCAGTCATTCAAAGATTCTTTATTATCAATTTTTAGTAATTTTAACTTGCGTTTAGGATAATAAATTAAAGTACATAATTCTTTTTTATCTTGAACACTCACATCAGAACCAAATAATTCATCCACCTTGCTTTTTATTACTCCTGAAGCATTTCTAAGAACATGGTCGAAAGATTCATATTCTCCATGTAAGTCAGTAACAAAATGTTCAGTGCCTTTAGGAAGACTCATAATAGCCTCTAGATTAATTATTTCAGTACTGGCAGACTGAATAGTAGGAAAAGTTTTAGAAAGAAGTTCTAAGTATTTAATATCTCGCACCATAGCTAATTTTTTTCAAAGTTAATAAATAAATATACGTTTTTTGGCCACAAGAGACAAATAAAGAGTACGAACCACTAAATGAGCCATATAAGCATACCACAGAGATTGTATTCCTAATAAATTTTTAGATATTAGAAAAACTATATAAAAAGCTAAACAAGCCCATAACATACAATTTCTGATAGCTTTAGACTGAGTAGCACCTACAAAAACTCCATCCCACATAAAAGCAGCACTTCCTATAATAGGCATAATAATTAACCATTTTATAAAAGATTTAGAAGATTCTATCACATTAGAATTAGTAGTCATAAGTTTGACCATTCCTTCTCCCCATACAGCATAAATTAAAGTACAAGCTAAACCAATTACTAATACCCATTGGAAAAGAAATTTCACAGACTTCTTTAACATAGGATTATTCTTTTGTCCAGTATATTTTCCCACTAAAGCTTCTCCAGCATAGGCAAAGCCATCTACAAAATAAGAAAACAACATTACTATTTTCATCATAATAGAACTAACCGCTAATTGAGTATCACCATAATTAGCAGCAAAAGAAGTAAATCCAGCATATATCATCATAAAACATAAAGATCTGATAAATAAATCTGAGTTCATTCTCAACATTCCCTTCATTTCCTTCCATCTTATATGAGATTTAAGATCTATATATTTAAATAGCTTTTTATAATATATTAATAATAAAATTATAGATAAGAAAAATCCTACATATTGTGCGATTAGCGTACCCCAAGCAACACCTATAAAACCTAAAGAAGTATGAAGTACTAAAAATATACTCAACACTAAATTCAATACATTGACAGTAATATCTATAATCATAGGACTAATCGTATTTTGCATACCAATAAACCATCCTTTAAATACGAAAAGACAAAGAGTAGCAGGGGCTGCCCAAATTCTAATAAAATAATATTGTCTTGCAAACAATTCTACCTCAGGAGAACAATCCACAATAAGAAAAACCAGTTCTACAAAAAGATATTGTATCGAGAACAAAAAGAAGGAAATACCTAATGCTGTCGCCAATCCTTGAGATAAATGACGAATAGATTTAGAAAAATCACGTTTGCCATAAGCTTGAGCTGTTAAACCACCTGTCCCTATTCTAAGAAACCCGAAATTCCAATACAAAACATCAAAAAGCATAGTACCAATAGCTATTGCACCTATTGATGCAGTAGAACCTAATCTTCCTACTACACCTATATCGACCATACCGACCAAAGGAACAGTAATATTAGCAAGGATACTAGGCACAGCCAACTTAAGTATCCTTTTATTCATAGATTTTCTATCTGTATTTTTTTTCATCCTCTAACATCCCTAAATATGAATTATATCTTTCGGCCGAAATTAGACCTTCTTTTAAAGCTTTTTTAACAGCACAACCAGGTTCATGAGTATGAGTACAAGGCATATATTTACAATTATCCATATATCTAAGCATTTCAGGAAAATACGTAGAAATTCTCTCAGACTTTAAATCATATAGACCAAAACCCCTAATTCCAGGAGTATCTATTATATAGCCCCCTCCGGAAAGTGGATGCATTTCATAAAAAGTAGTAGTATGTTTTCCCTGCATATGAGAAAGAGACATCTTACCAATTACAGGATCTAAAGAAGGATCTAGAGCTTTTATCAAGGATGATTTTCCTACGCCAGAAACACCTGAAAACAAACATAATTTATTGTCTTGATGAATTTCCTCTCTAATTTTATCAATACCTATATTTTTCCAAGTAGATATTTCTTCTATTATATAACCTGCACCTCTATAAATGTTTTCAAAATAATCTATGCCTTCTCTCTCATCATTAGAATATAAATCTATTTTATTCATTAATATTTTAATAGGAATATTATAAGCTTCACAAGTAACTAAGAACCTATCTATAAAAGGCCATTTAGTTTTAGGAAAATCTAAAGTGACTAATAAATAAGCCATATCTATATTCGCAGCTATAACATGAGACTGACGGGACAAATTAGTAGCTTTCCTAATTAAATAATTTTTACGAGATAAAACTTCAGTAATAGCAGCATCATCTTTTATTTGACCAGATTCATCCAAAGATACTTCATATTTTACCCTATCTCCTACGGCTACAGGATTAGTAGCACGACTTGTTTGCAATCTTAACTTGCCCCTTATTACAGCAGAAAAGACTTTCCAAGTAGGTAATTGAGACAAAAGATAATGGCTACCAGTATGTTTAACTATTACAGCTTGTCCTGTTTTCATATTTTCCATTACTGCAAATATACAAACTTGTTAAATTAGATTATCTTTGTTGAATAAATATATTAGAAGATTATTATGTACACATTCGAAGAAGTAAGGAAATTAGTTAGAAAAAGAATCCTATCTTTAAACTTAAAAGGTGAGCCAGAAGAACTCTATGCCCCTATTGAATACATTATTTCTATCGGTGGAAAAAGGATTCGTCCCTCTTTATGTATACTTACTTATAGTCTATTTGAAAATAGCATTGATGAAGAAATAATAGATCCTGCTATTGCATTAGAAATTTTTCATGCATTTACACTTATCCATGATGATATAATGGATAATTCAGACTTGAGAAGAGGACAACTTACTATTCATAAAAAATGGAATAAAAATATCGCTCTTCTTTCAGGAGATGTAATGTCTATATTGTCTACTAAATATCTACTCCACGGACCTAGAGAAAAAATTCCAGATATCATGGAATTATTCTCTACTACAGCTGCAGAAGTATGTGAAGGTCAACAGTTTGATATGAATTATGAAAAAGAAGCCATTATTCCGATTGAAGATTATATTAATATGATTCGCCTAAAAACTGGTGTATTAATAGCATGCTCAGCTAAGATGGGAGCCATATTAGCTAATCAAGATAAATCTATTTGTGATGCTTTATATAATTATGGAATCACTTTAGGTTTAGCATTTCAGATAACTGATGATTATTTAGACGTATATGGTGATTCTGGAACTTTTGGCAAACCCATAGGTGGAGATATTGTACACAATAAAAAAAGCTGGTTAGCTATTCAATGTTTAAAGAAAGCAAAAGGCGAAACACTTGAAAAATATCTTAATATCTGCAAAATGTCTGAAGAACAAGCTGATGAAAAGATAAAATTAACGAAAATAATATATCAAGAACTAGGAATAAAAGAAGATGCAGAGAATGAAATAGACAAATATTACTTAAGTGCTATGGAGACTCTTTCTGATACAAACCTTGACGAAAAGAAGATTATAATTCTGGATAACTTCGCTAAACTGATAATAAAACGAAAAAAATAGATGTCTAATAAAATAGAAATAATGGCGCCTGCTGGCAATTTTGAATGCTTAATGGCAGCTATCCAAGGAGGAAGCGATTCCATATATTTCGGAGTTGAAAAATTAAACATGCGTTCACATTCTGCAAACAATTTTACCATAGAAGATTTACCCGAAATATGTAATATCTGTAAAGAACATAATGTAAAAACATATCTAACCCTTAACATTGTATTATATAATGAAGATATAGACACTGCTAAAACCACCTTGAAGAAAGCTAAGGCTGCTGGGATATCTGCCGTTATAGCTTCTGATATGGCTGTTATTTCTTATGCTCGAAATATAAATTTAGAAGTACATATTTCTACCCAATTAAACATATCAAATATAGAAGCCTTAAAATTCTATTCACAATTCGCTGATGTAATCGTATTAGCCAGAGAATTAAACTTATTCCAAGTACGTCAAATATCAGAAACCATCCAAAAAGAACAAATAAAAGGCCCTTCTGGAAACTTAGTCCAAATAGAAATGTTCTGTCATGGAGCATTATGTATGGCGATATCAGGGAAATGTTATCTAAGTTTACATGAATACGGGCATTCTGCTAATAGAGGTTCTTGTCTTCAAATTTGTCGTCGAGGATATGAAGTAACTGATTTAGAAACGGGTCGCAAATTAAATATCGACAATAAATATATCATGTCTCCTAAAGATCTTTGCACTATAGAATTTACAGATAAAATGATACGAGCAGGTGTATCAATCTTAAAAATAGAAGGCAGAGCTAGAGCAGCTGAATATGTCAAAAAAGTAACTTCATCATACAGAAAGGCCGTAGATGCTGTTAAAGATGGTACTTATAATCAAGAATTAGCTAGTTCTCTTAAGGACAAATTATCTCAAGTATTTAATCGCGGATTTTGGGATGGATATTACCAAGGTGCAAGATTAGGTGAATGGTCTGAAATATATGGGAATACAGCCACTAGAAAAAAAACCTATCTTGGAAAAATTACTAATTATTTCAATAAAGCAAGGGTCGCTGAAATTTATATAGAAACAGGTACTCTTTCTATCGGAGACGAATTAATAATAATCGGTCCTTCTACTGGAGTAATAGAATCCAATATTTTAGAAATAAGAGTAGACTTAAAACCAGTTATCAAATCTAAAAAAGGAGAATATTGTTCTATTCCCCTAACTGAAAAAGTAAGAAGATCAGATAAAGTTTATATATGGAAAATTATCCATAACCCTATTTAATCTTCTATATATAATATTATTTATTTCTATTTTTCACCAGCGACCTTTGCTGTATCTACTTCTTCCTTTTCTACTACCACCATGTTTAATTCTACCAAAGCTTTATCCCATTTATTTAATGCTTTATGAAATTGTTCATCACTTCGTAAGCTATATTCAGCTCTACCTCTACGATAATAATATAAAGTGACTATTTCATTACCTAACATTTCATTTATGACAGAATGATTTTCATTGAAAAAAGCTACTGTATCTATTGCTAAATGTTTTTTTGTGCTTTCAAGATTATCCTTGACTTTATCATAAATCTTATCTCTCTTAGCTGCTAATATCACTTTATCCATTTCTATCTCTGCATCATTTCTTAAATCCACTTTCTTAGATTTAACAAAATCTATAAAAGATGAATATTCCGTAGAATCAATCTTAAATTTAGAAATAACTGCTATACTATCATGTTCAGTATAATATTTAATAGCATAATCTGTCATAGCTCCACTATAAAATAATGAAAGCATAGCTCTAGAAAGAGTATCAGAAGATACCTTAACTGTAGGATCTATACCACCACCATCATAAACTATTTTACCATTAGTAGTTTTGAAAGCATGTTTTAAAGAATCTGGAATAGCACCTACACTACCATCACTATTTCTATGAGTATAATCTAATGCTTGTACACATCTGCCACTAGGAGTATAGTATTTAGCAGTAGTTAATTTTAGAGAAGAATCATAGCCTACATTCTGAATAGACTGAACTAAACCCTTCCCAAAAGATCGAGAACCAGCTACTACAGCTCTATCCAAATCTTGAAGAGCTCCTGTTACGATTTCAGAAGAAGATGCAGATGAAGAATTAACTAATACCATTATAGGAATCTCAGTATCCATAGGTTTAGTTTTAGTATAATACTTCATTTTTCCCATAGAACGGCCTTTAGCTGTTACGACTAAAGTACCTTTAGGCACGAATAAAGATACAATATTAATAGCTTCAGACATTAATCCACCACCATTACCTCTCAAGTCTAATACTAACCTTTTAATATTATGATTTGTCTTTAAATCTTTAAAAGCATCAGCTACATCTTTAGAACCATTAGAAGTAAAAGCACCTAACTGAATATAACCTATACTATCTCTGACTGTTCCATAATAAACGACATCAGGGACATGTATTTTTTCTCTCAATAATTTAACATCGACAGTATCTTTTGTTCTAGCTTTTAATAAAGTAAAATCTATATAAGTATTAGGATTACCTCTCATCTTCTTGCTAGCATCCCCCACTTTCATATCTTTAGTAGATTCCCCATTAATAGAAAGAATTTTATCACCTGGCTGTAATCCAAATTTTACTGCAGGAGAATTTTCATAAGGTTCTGTAATCAATATTCCCCCATCTTTTCCTTGTCTAATATAAGACCCTACACCTCCATAACTACCAGATGTCATCATTTCTAAATCACTAGCCTTTTCTTCTGGAATAAATACAGTATAAGGATCTAATGTTCTTAACATAGAATTAATTCCTGTATATAAAAGCTTATCTACGGACAAACTATCTACGAAATTGGCATCTAGTGTTTCCAATATAGAATATTGAATATCTAAATTCTTAGCTGTTTTAAAGTTTTTCGATTGGGCATTAGCCACATAAATCGGTGTAATTATCGATATGATAACTAATAATAAAGTGCTTTTCTTATTCATTTTATAAATATTATACTACAAATTTAATCTTTTATTACATTTGTACAACTATCAAACCATACAACTATCAAACCATACAACTATTGAACCAATATGAAAATCATTTTTGCCACAGGTAACAAAAACAAATTAAAAGAAGCTCAAGAGATATTAGGAAATAACTTTCAAATAGAAACTCCTGAAACTTTCGGCATAACAGAAGACATTCCAGAGACATCATCTACTATTGAGGGTAATGCTATTCAAAAAGCTCAATATATTTGGAATAAACTTCATCTTCCTTGTTTCGCCGATGATACTGGGTTAGAAGTAGATGCTTTAAATGGAGCTCCTGGAGTTTATGCCGCAAGATATGCTGGAGAAGGGAAATCTCCTGATGATAATATAGATAAGATGCTCTTAGAATTAAATAAGATTAGTAATAAAGCTTACGCCAATGATAGAAAAGCTACTTTCAGATGTATCATAGCTTATATAAACGAAACTGGAATTCAAACTTTTGAAGGTCGCTGCCCCGGTTTTATAACCAAAGAAAGACATGGTAAAGGGGGTTTTGGATACGATCCGATTTTCCAACCTGAGAAATATTCTAAATGTTTTTCAGAATTGTCACCAGAAGAAAAAAATAAAATTTCCCATAGAGGTAAAGCTATGCGTCAATTCACTAAATATTTACTCCTAAAATAAATATCATACTACAGAAATGAATATGATTGTTTTACATACCACTAAATATAAGGATTCTTCTCTTATCCTTCATGCTTACACGCAAGATAGTGGAAGGAAGGGATTTTTAATTTCTGGCTTAGGGAAAAAGAAAGAAAAAATATCATTATTTCATCCTTTATCCATCATTGATTATGAAACTAATCTAAAGAAATATGGAAATTTATCTTATTTAAAAGAGTACTCTCCCTCTTTTCCTTTAAATAATATTCGTTCAAATATCTATAAGAGTTCTATTTCTATTTATCTGTCTGAACTACTTTATAGGTGCCTAAGAGAAGAATATTCAGATAATAATTTATATTCTTTCTTGATTAAATCTATTTTGGAATTAGAAAGAATTTCTGAAAATTATTCAAATTTTCACCTTTGGTTTACTATTAGATTAACTTTTATTCTCGGTTTTTTATCAGATTCAGGACCATCGGGACCTTTTAACAATAATAACCACAAAGAAAGTATTTATACAAATTCATTCTCTACCAAAGATATAGAGATAATAGAGAACTATAATAATGAAAATTATTTAAATTGTTCTATATTAACATTTTCTGCCACCCAAAGAGATGCTTTTTTATCGAATATGATAAAATACCTAGAAGATCAACTCGCTATTAGTATCAATATTAAATCTATAAAAATTTTACACCAAATATTCCAATAATAGCTTTAATCTTTTATTATAATATATTATACTTTTTTTAATCCTTTAAAGAATAATTTCTATCTTTAAAAATTATAAACAAAATTTTTATTTCTAGACTAAAGAACGAATGAACGTAATTAACACTACTATATTAACCTATTTTCATCGCCTTCTTAAAGACTTAGAGAAAACTTCTATTAATCCAGCTCTTTCTCAAGAAAAGACTCTGAAATATTTAATAGAAGGTGGAAAAGACACATTTTTTGGAAAAGAACATCATTTTGATTCTATTAATAATTATGATGATTTTAGAAAATTTATTCCTATTAGATCATATGAAGAATTAAAACCCTATATAGAAAGATTAAGAAAAGGAGAAAATTACATACTTTGGAATCAAAAAGTAAAATGGTTTGCTAAATCTAGTGGAACATCTTCTAAAAGTAAATACATTCCTATTACCCCTGATAATCTAACTAAATGTCATTATCACGGTTTTAAACAAATGTTAACATATTACTTACAACAATATCCAAATTCAAAAATACTATATGGCAAAGCTTTAACATTAGGAGGCTCTATACAAATCGACGAATTAAGTCCTAATAACATATTTAAACCAGATATTTTTCACGGTGATTTAACTGCTATTTTACTTAAAAATTCACCTTATTATGCTGAATTAGCTAGAGTACCTTCTCGGAAAATAGCTATACTAACAGATTTTGAGAAAAAGGTAGAACTTATAGCTAAGAATTATTCTAAATCTAATATCACCAATTTCTCAGGTGTTCCATCATGGAATCTTATCATGCTAAGAAAGATATTAGAATATAACAATGCAAAGACTATTTCAGAAATATGGCCTAATATAGAATTATTTATGCACGGTGGTATAAACTTTGAACCATATAAAACTCAATTCGATGAAATAATAGGAAATTCTCAGATGCATTATTTAGAAAATTATAATGCATCTGAAGGTTATTTCGCTTACCAAAATGATCCAACTGATCCTGGTTTACAAATTTCTTTAAACAACGGAATCTTTTACGAATTTATTCCTTTAAATTACTTACATGAAGTATCACAAAATACTTCTAATGAAATAGTTCCTCTATCTCAAGTAAAGAAAGACATTAACTATGCTATGGTTATCTCTACTAATAGTGGTTTATGGAGATATTTAATCGGAGATTGTGTTAAATTCATCTCTACATACCCATATAAGCTTGTTATTACAGGAAGAACACAATTGTATATTAATGCTTTTGGTGAAGAATTAATGATAGGTAATGCAGAACAAGCATTAAGTAAAGCTTGTAATATAACTGGGTATTCAATTGTAGATTATACAGTTGCACCTATCTATATGAAGAACAACAATAGGGGTCGTCATCAGTGGTTTATTGAATTTGAAAATAATCATAAGAATCAAAATATCGACATCGAAAAATTTGCAGAAATATTAGATGAAGTTCTTTGTAATATAAATTCAGATTACGAAGCTAAAAGAAAAGAAACTAAAACCATGTCTTGTCTAAGTATAATTTCTGGTAAACCAGGGGTTTTCTACAAATGGATGGAAACATCTAATAAAATAGGTGGTCAAAACAAAGTTCCTAGACTTTCTAATGACAGAAATTTAATAGAAGCTCTCTTACTATTAAATAAATAATAATTCCCGATAAGGGAATGTAATCACACCTTCATAATTAGATACTAACTCATAAAAAAAGCCTAATAAAAATATTAGACTCTATATATTATTTTTTAGTAGATTTTTAGTTAATCTCCTTTTTAATTAAAGGCTTTGCCGAAAATTTAGATGAAGCTTTTATGATATTCTCATCAGTTATTAATTCATAATCAATAATTTTCTGCTCTAGAGAAGCTCGAGTTACTTTTATATAGACAGGATCACCTAAGTGATAGACTTTACCTTTAGATTTTCCTTTTATAGAATATGTGTCTTCATCGAAAAGATAATAATCATCTTCCATAGAACGAAGAGCTACCATACCTTCTACCTTAGTAGGATTAATTTCTACATACATACCCCAATCAGTAAGTCCTGAAATAGTACCAGGATAAATCTTACCAATTTTATCTAACATAAATTCTACTAATTTATACTTAGTAGATGCTCTTTCAGCTTCAGTAGATAACTGTTCTCTTTCTGAACAATGATTACACATTTCCTCATATTTATCTTTATTCTGAGAATTTTGACCTTGAAGATATATTTCTAATAATCTATGTACCATCATATCAGGATATCTTCTAATAGGAGATGTGAAATGAGTATAATAATTAAAGGCTAATCCATAGTGACCTACATTTTCAGTAGTATATTTAGCTCTCATCATAGATCTTAAAGCCATTATTTCTATTGCGTTTTCTGCAGAAGAACCTTTCACTTCACTTAATAAAGTATTTAATGCTGATGATAATTTCTTACCACTTTCATCAGTTTTTAATTCATAACCGAAGACTTTAGCAAATTTTCTTAAGTTAGAAACTTTTTCTTCGTTAGGATTTTCATGAATTCTATAAACAAATGTCTTAGCTTTTTTATCTTTCTTTACTTTACCGACAGATTCAGCTACTGACCTATTAGCCAGTAACATAAATTCTTCTATTAACCAATTAGCTTCAGTAGAAATTTTCTGGTAAACAGATGCAGCTTTACCTTTATCATCGATTTCTACTTTCATTTCAGGTCTTTCAAAAGAAACGGCTCCTGCTTTAAATCTATTCTTCCTTAATATCGTAGCTAAGCCATTTATATCTTTTAATTCTTCAGCTAAACGACCTTTACCAGTATCTAATACTTCTTGAGCCTGAGCATAGTCAAATCTTTCGTTAGATTCAATAATAGTTTTACCAAACCATTGCTTGAGTACTTCTGCTTTTTCATTTAATTCAAAAACAGCAGAAAAAGTTAATTTTTCTTCATTAGGACGTAATGAACATAATTTATTAGATAATTCTTCAGGTAACATAGGAACTGTTCTATCTACTAAATATACAGATGTTCCTCTTTCGTATGCACATTTATCTACAACAGAATCTGGTTTAACATAATGAGTAACATCTGCTATATGAACACCTATTTCTACATTTCCATTTTCTAATTTCTTATAAGATAAAGCATCATCGAAGTCTTTAGCATCTTTAGGATCTATAGTAAATGTAGTTACCTTTCTAAAGTCTCTTCTTTCAGCTATATCTTGGCTAGTGATTTTCTCAGATATTTTATTAGCAGCATCCTCTACCTCAGGTTCGAATCTATAAGGAAGACCAAACTCAGATAAAATAGCATGCATTTCAGTATCATTTTCACCAGGTTTACCTAAAACGTCTATAATAGTACCTATAGGCGCGGAAGATTTTATAGGCCAATCCTTAACTATAGCAGCGACCTTAAGTCCATTTACCTTTTTTGGAGTCCAATCTGGAGTCTTGAAAGCATTATTCAAATCAGACATAGGAATAGAAATATCATAAGGCATCTTTCTACTTTCCATAATTACCCAAGCTTCATTTCTAGTTATTTGTAATATTCCTATATGAGGAGTTTTAGATCTTTCAATAATATCGATTACTTGCCCTTCTATCTTTTTAGGAGAATTTCTTTTAAACGTATCTTTGTGATTAGAGCTCTTTTTATCATATTTTCTAAATTTTTCCTTAGCAGCCACTTTTACAGTATCTCCATTAAGAGCACCTCTAAGCTGATGTTGACTAACGAAAATATCTTCTTCTAATCCTTCTACTACTATAAAAGCATAACCTTCACGAGTCATAGAAACTACCCCGGTATATTCTATTTTTTTAACTTGAGGTCTTCTTCTATTTTTACTATTTTGTTTTCTTGCTTGAGCTGCCTTTTTACGATTATTATTTTTGAACATAATTAATACCTTTGTGAATTATATTTAACAAATATACAATAAATTAATATTATTAATACTAATATCACTAAGTTTGGTATTAGAATTAGACTAATTAAATATTAAAATTATGAATAAAAAAGTATTACTAATGATTTTAGATGGCTGGGGTGAAGGGGTTAAAAATAATACCAACGCTATCTTTACTCAAGGTCAGCCTAACATCGATGCTTTAAGAAAAAAATATCCCGTATCTCACCTTATTGCATGTGGGGAAGATGTAGGTCTTCCGGATGGTCAAATGGGTAACTCTGAAGTAGGCCATTTAAACATAGGTGCAGGTAGAATAGTTTATCAAGATTTAGTCAAAGTCAATAAAGCTTGCCAAGCTCATTCTCTTTTAGAAAATAAAGAAATTAAAGCAGTTTTTGATTACGTAAAAAAGACTGGTAAAAAATTACATTTCATGGGACTTACTTCTCATGGGGGAGTTCATAGTTCTCTAAATCATTTATATGAATTTATGGACACTGCTAAACTTGAAGGCATTTCAAATATGTATTTACACTGTATGATGGACGGTAGAGACTGTGATCCTAAGAGTGGAAAAGGAATTATCTCTGAAGTTCAAGAACATTGTAATAATACTGGCGCCTATATCGCTAGTATTATCGGAAGATATTACAGCATGGATAGAGATAAAAGATGGTTAAGAGTAAAAGAAGGATATGATCTAATGGTCAATGGCGTAGGAAAACCGTTTACTGATCCTATCGCTGCTATCCAAAAATCTTATGATAAAGGAATTACAGATGAATTCATCAAACCATTAGTAGCAGTAGATTCTAAAGGCAAAGCAATAGCTAAAATAGAAGAAGGCGATGCTGTTATCTTTTATAATTTTAGAAACGATAGAGCTAGAGAGATTACTTCTGTTTTAACACAGAATGATATTACAGAACAAGAAATGCATACTATTCCACTATATTTCTGTTGTTTAACTCCCTACGATAATAAATTCAAAAAACTTCATATTTTATTCCCTAAAGAGAATGTTAAAAAAACTATAGGAGAAGTCGTAGCCAACGCAGGTAAAAACCAGCTTCGCATAGCTGAAACAGAAAAATATGCTCATGTAACATTTTTTTTCTCAGGTGGCCGCGAAGAATTATTCAAAAATGAATCTAGAATATTAGTAAACTCTCCTAAAGTAGCTACTTATGATTTACAGCCAGAAATGTCAGCTTATGAAATAAGTGAGAAATTAATCGCACAACTTCAGGAAGCTAAACAAGATATGATTATCTTAAATTTTGCTAATGGTGATATGGTGGGTCATACAGGGGTTTTTGAAGCTATTAAAAAGGCTGTTAAAACTATAGATATCTGTACTAAAAACGTAGTAGAGGCAGCTAGAAAATCTGGTTATACTGTATTAATTACTGCAGATCACGGAAATGCAGACCACGCCGTAAATGCTGATGGGACACCTAATACAGCTCACTCATTAAACCCAGTACCATTTATAGTAGTAGATGATGAAATTAAAAAAGTAAAAGACGGAAGATTAGCAGATATTTCTCCTACTATTCTAAAATTAATGGGGATTCCACAACCAAAAGAAATGACTGGAAACTCTTTAGTTTAAGTTTATCTGAAAAGCGATTTAACTTTCGGTTTTATATACAGACATCTTTTAATATTTTGTACTTAATATCTTTTTCTTTCAAGAAATTTATTAGGTCATTGGTTATATCTACCTTGTATTTTCTAGAGAAGAATTCTACTGATATTTTTTTCTTTTTGTCTAATATTTTAAGATCTAATTCATTTTTACCTTTATTAGATTTTAAAATTTTAACTAATTCCTTATTAAAATCTTTTGTAATAAATTCCAAAGGGATGGTAAGAGAAATAGCTTTAATAAATGATTCTCTAAGATTTGCTAACAGACACATATTTTGAATACGTATATCACCACCTATTATTTTTCTATTTTTCCAGTAATCTTTACCTTGTGCTTCTCTTTCTTCTTTAGTTATTCTCTCATATTTAGGCTCTATCTTAACTTTTAAAAATAAGGCAGAATTTACTTTTAAGAATGGAATATATTTTTCTACATCTTTACCAAATAATGAAAAGGACATACTTCCTCTATAGTCTTCTAGATTTACCAAAGTCCATGGTCTATTATTTTTCTTAGATAATCTATTATCGACAGAATTAACTAAACCTGCTACATAATATTCTTTATTTAGAAGAGATTTATCTTCCATAGCTTGAGTAGATTTATTAGAAAGATCTGTTAAATTAATAGTAGTAAATTCATTTATTTCAAATCTATATCTATCTAATGGATGGGCTGAAATATACATACCTACCAACTCTTTTTCTTTCTTAAGAATAGCCATATCATTTAAGGGAGGCGTTAAAGGTATATCTGGTTTAGATAATTCTATAGGAGCTATATCCCCAAATAAACTATTTACCGAAGATTCTTGATCTTTCTGATATAACATTCCATATTTAACCAATGTATCTTGGAATGAATCTCCATTGCCGACAGGCAGAACAAATGTACCACGATTTATATTATCAAAATTATCAAAAGCACCTGCTCCAGCTAAAATTTCGATAGCTTTTTTATTGACACAAGTCATATCTACTCTTTCTACAAAATCATAAATATCATTAAATCTTCCACCTTCTTCCCTCGCTTTAACAATAACTGTTACGACATTGGAACCCATACCTTTAAGACCCCCCATACCATAAAGTATATTACCTTCTTTATTAACAGTAAAGTCATAATAAGATTCATTTACATCTGGACCAAACACCTTTATACCTTTTAATCTACAGTCATCCATAAACTTGGTAAGAGTCTCAAGATTAGATATATTCTTAGACATATTAGCAGCCATAAACTCTGCTGGATAATGAGCTTTTAAATAAGCTGTTTGATAACCTACCCAAGCATAACAAGTAGCATGAGATTTATTAAAAGCATATTGAGCAAAAGCAGTCCAATCTTTCCATATTTTTTCAAGTACATCTTTTGGATGTCCTAAAGCCATAGCACCCTCTAAGAATTTAATCTTAAGCTGAGCCATAATCTTCAATTTCTTTTTACCCATAGCCTTTCTTAGAGTATCAGCTTGACCTCCCGTAAAACCTGCTATCTTCTGAGATAAAAGCATGACCTGTTCTTGATATACAGTGATACCATAAGTATCTTTCAAAATTTCTTCCATTTCAGGAAGATCATATTTTATCTCCTGTTCACCATGTTTTCTAGCTATAAAATCAGGTATATAATCCATAGGTCCTGGTCGATATAAAGCATTCATAGCTATAATATCTTCAAACCTAGTAGGTTTCAAATTTATAAGTGATTTTTGCATACCAGCAGATTCAAACTGAAAAACCCCAATAGTATCACCTCTACTAAACAAATCAAAGGTTAACTTATCATCTAATGGTATTTTATCAATATCTACATCGATCTTTTTAGAAAGTTTAATATTATTAACACATTCTTTTATAATCGATAAATTTCTCAAGCCTAGGAAGTCCATTTTAAGAAGGCCCACAGATTCGATTTGGGATCCATCAAACTGAGATACAAAAATTTCTTGCCCTGTATTTTTGTCTTTAGCTGTAGATAATGGTACCAAATTATATAAATCTTCCCTACCAATGATTAATGCACATGCATGTACTCCTATATTCCTTACTGTACCTTCTAATTTAGATGCATATTCAATAGTATCATGCATAATAGGACCTCCATTCTCATATGCTTGTTTGAAATCATCTATTTTATCTAAACATAATTTTACTGATGGAGCAACATCTTTATCGACCATCTTTTTTATCATTTTCCCTGAATCATTCGGATCAGGAAACTCTTTCTCCACCTTAATAGTAACCGAATTAGGAACCATTTTAGTCAACTGTATAGAATCTTGTAACGGGAGATTTTCTATTCTAGCCACATCCTTGATAACAGACTTAGTAGCCATCTTACCAAAAGTAACTACATGAGCTACATGATTTTTACCATATTTATCTTCTACATATTTAAAAACTTTTACCCTTCCGCTATCATCGAAATCCACATCAATATCAGGCATAGATATTCTTTCAGGGTTTAAAAATCTTTCAAAAAGTAAATTGTATTTAATAGGATCTATACTAGTAATCGTCAAGCAATAAGCTACCACAGAACCTGCGGCAGAACCACGACCAGGACCTACTACTACACCTAAATTTCTAGCTGCTATAATATAATCTCTTACTATTAAGAAATAATCTGGAAATCCCATATTCTTAATAACAGAAAGTTCATAATCTATCCTTTTAGTAATTTCTTCTGATAAATTTTCTCCATATCTTTCTTTAACACCTTCATAAGTCAAATGTCTCAAATATAAATTTGAATCTGCAAATTCTTTAGGAATAGGGAAAATAGGAAGAATAGGTTTAGAATTAAGAGTATATCTTTCTACTTTATCCGCTACCTCTATAGTATTAGCTAAAGTTTCTGGATGATCTGAGAAAATTTCTGCCATTTCAGCTTCAGATTTCAAGTATTCTTGTTGAGTATATCTTAACCTATTTGGCTCATCATATAAAGAGTTAGTCGATACACAAATAAGTCTATCATGTACAGGACCATCTTCTTTATTTACGAAATGGACATCATTAGTAGCAATGACTTTTACAGAGTACTTCTCTGCTATTCTAAATATCTCTTTATTTACTATTTGCTGTTTTTCAAAAGTAGAAGTTTCAGCTCTTGGAATACTTGTTTGATGTCTTTGTACTTCTAAATAATAATCGTTCCCAAAAAGATTTTTATACCATTGAACTGTTTCTTCAGCTTTTAGGATATCACCTTTCATAATAGCTTGGGGAACTTCTCCTCCTAAACAAGCTGATGAACAAATAATATCTTCATGATATTTTTCTAGAAGTTCATGATCTATTCTGGGTTTATAATGCATCCCTTCTATATAAGCTAGAGATACCATTTTAATTAGATTATGATAACCATGTTTATTCTTTGCTAATAATATTAAATGATATGAACTCTGATCTTCACGTCCTCTTCTGATAGTACGATGTTCTTTAGCCACATACACTTCACAACCTATTATTGGTTTAATAGTAAGACTATCATCATGATCTATAGCATCTAGAAAATATTTAACTCCGAACATATTTCCATGATCAGTAAGCGCTAAGGCAGGCTGACCATCGTCTTGAGCTTTATGTAAAAGATTAGTTAGTTTAGAAGCTCCGTCTAAAACCGAATATTCTGAATGAACATGAAGGTGAACAAATGACATAATACAAAGATAGTTTATCAATAAGATTTTTTAGTAATTTTGCAGTATAATTTATTAACAATGAAAAAAGTACTACTCCAAACATGTTGTGCTCCATGTAGTGCTGCCATTTTAGAATACTTGCAGCTAAATAATATAGAAGTGGGCATATATTTTTATAACCCTAATATCTTTCCCGAATCAGAATACCTACATAGAAAAGATGAAGTGGTCAAGTATGCTATTAAAATCGGAATTCCAATAATAGATGAAGATGGTCAAATAAATACCACAAAATGTGCTTATTCTAATAGCTGGAAAGATAAACATGCAGCATGGAAAGAAAAAACTATTATCTATAAAGATGAACCTGAAAGAGGTAAACGTTGCCAATTATGTTTCGATATTCGTATGGAAAACACAGCCAAATATGCTTCTGAACATGGATACGATACTATAACTACTGCGCTCGCTTCTTCTCGTTGGAAGGATTTAAAACAAGTTTCTAAAGCAGGGTTTTTAGCTGCTTCTCATTACAAAAATGTCGAATATTGGGACAAAAACTGGCGTAAAGAAGGTCTATTTGAAAGGCGCAACATTCTCGCCAAACAATTTTATAATCAGCAATATTGTGGTTGCGAATTTGGCCTAGAAAACCAAGAAAAATGGCGTAGAAATCATCCCAAGACCGAAGATTCCTCAATTATTGATTAATTCTTTTTCTCACAATCATCATCTACTAAGTCTATATTTGAATCAGGATCAGCTTCCCAACCCTGAGCTTTTATCGGAATTTCAGCACCTTCAGAAGTGACTACTACTTCTCCTACCTCTTCTTGTGCAAGATGTCCGATAATATCGAAATCACCAAAATTTCTTCTAAACAATTCATGCTTTTCTATAGGAATGACAAATAGTATTCTATAATCTTCACCACCATTCATAGCAGCAGTTATTATATCTAAATTTAATTCGTTAGCCATATCTAAAGCTTGAGAATTAATAGGAATTTTAGAGAGATATACCTTGACACCTTTAGCTGTATCTTTAGCTATAGTTTTTACAGCATCACCTAAACCTTTAGAAACAAAACAACCGTATGAAGGAATAATATTATCTTCTAAAAATCGTGACAAAATGTCAGAATCTATAGTAGGTGATAAATATTCACCTACTATAGATTTATATTTAGATAAGTCTGGTTGTTTAGCTTTTTTCACTTTAGATAATTCTAAATAAGCTACTTTTTCTCTTTCTAGCACATTAAATCCCATAAAAGCAGCACCTAAATCACCAGAAACACAAAGTAAATCCATAGATTTACAAGGGATTTTTTGCTTCAAAATAGAACTCTTTTGTATACCACATCCAGAAATAGCCACATTCATACCATTCATAGAAGGAAGAAGATCTAAAGAAAGCTTTTCGATCTTATGCTCTTTGGCTGCCGCCAACACTCCATGCCAGAAATCTCTTAGATTTTCATATGAAAATTTACTTGACAGTGATAATCTAAATGATAAAGAATATGGATTGTATAATTTGGCATAAATTTCGCCTATAACACTTATAGCTAATTTATATCCCAAATGTTTAAGAGGATAATAAACCAAATCAAAATCTATACTTTCAGAAAACATTTTTTGGATATTACAAAATTCTCCTTTTTTAGAGATTTGAAGCATTTGATTATTAAAATAACCACTACCTTTAAAAAGATTTTCGATTACATTAACCTTTCCTATTTCAGATATTTTTGTACTCATAACTTAGTTTTTTACAAAAATATCGAAAATAATTTAACTTTGCAGATAGATGAAAGAAAAAAATAAGATAATCAAGAACTTTACTGAGACAGAATACTCACAAGGATTCGTCACTAAAGTTAATCAACAGTTCATTCCAAAGGGGTTAACTGAAGAAACAGTGAAATTAATTTCTTCTATAAAGAAAGAACCTGAATGGTTACTTGATTTTAGATTAAAAGCATATAAAAAATGGATAACTATGAAAATGCCTCATTGGGCACATCTAGATATTCCAGAAATAGATTTCCAAAATATTATTTATTATGCATCTGTCATTCCTGAAGAAAACACTGACAAAAAAATTAATGATGAAATAGGAGACACCTTCAATAAATTAGGCATTCCTTTAAATGAAGGAAACGTTACTACTGGTACTGCTGTAGATGCTATTTTTGACTCTGTTTCTGTAAAAACCACTTTTAGAGAATCATTAGCTGAAAAGGGTATTATTTTCTGTTCTATATCAGAAGCTGTAAAAGATTATCCTCATTTAATTAAAAAATATTTAGGATCTATCGTATCCTATAATGATAATTTTTTCTCTGCTTTAAACTCTGCTGTGTTTTCAGATGGTTCGTTCTGTTATATCCCAAAGGGAGTACACTGTCCTATGGAATTATCAAGTTATTTTAGAATAAACGCTTCAGGAACTGGTCAGTTCGAGAGAACACTTATTGTAGCAGAAGAAGGATCTTATTTAAGTTACCTAGAAGGCTGTACAGCACCTCAACGTGATGAAAACCAATTACATGCTGCTATAGTAGAAGTATTAGTGAAAGCTAATGCTACTGTTAAATACTCCACAGTCCAGAACTGGTATCCAGGGAATGCTGAAGGTATAGGTGGTGTTTACAATATGGTTACTAAAAGAGGTATTTGTGAAGGAGAGAATTCTAAATTATTTTGGGCTCAGGTAGAAACTGGTTCAGCTATTACATGGAAATATCCTAGTACTATTTTAAAAGGTGATAATTCTATGTCAGAATTTTATTCAGTAGCTGTCACTAACAATTACCAACAAGCTGATACTGGAACTAAAATGATTCACATCGGTAAAAATACTAAAAGTAGAATCGTTAGTAAAGGCATTTCAGCTGGGCATAGTCAAAATTCTTATAGAGGTCTTGTTAAAATCGGACCTAAAGCCGAAAACGCTGTAAATCACTCTCAATGTGATTCTTTATTACTTGGTAATAAATGTGGTGCACATACATTCCCAATTATAGATAATAAAAATAAAACTGCTAAACTAGAACACGAAGCTACCACTTCTAAAATTAGTGAAGAACAGTTATTTTATTGTCAGCAAAGAGGTATCTCAGAAGAAACGGCCATAGGACTTATCGTAAATGGATATGCTAAAGAAGTTATAAATAAATTACCTATGGAATTTGCAGTAGAAGCTCAGAAACTTCTAGAAGTAACTCTTGAAGGTAGCGTAGGATAAAATTATTTAAAATAAATTATATTATAACATATATTAATTATTAATGGAATTTTTAGATATAAATAATGTTTTATTTAGTATAGCTAACAGGCCAGTTAGTCTAGTCGAATTTCTTTCTGTGATATTCGGTTTAACTACTGTGTTTTTGGCTGGAAGAGGTAACAAAAATAATTATTGGTTTGGTTATATCTATACGATATTACTATTCATATTATTTATGCAAAATTCTCTTTATTCTAATATGTTACTTCAGCCTATATCTTTCGGTATAGCAATATATGGACATTATCAATGGACTCATCCTAGAAAAGGTAATGAAAATAAAAAGAACGAATTAAAAATATCTATTCTTAATAATCATAAACGAATCCTATCAGTAGTTTTAATTATGCTATTTTCTGTAATTTGGGGTACATTTATGCTATGGGCTTCTGGTCTATGGCCAGATTTATTTTCACCGGCCAAATTACCATTTTTAGATGCTGCAGTCGTAGGTTGTATTTTCACTGCACAATACTTATCCGCTAAAAAATATATCGATTGCTGGGGTGCTTGGTTATTGGTAAATATTACAAATATTATATTATATATATCTGCAGGTCTAATATTTATGCCTTTAGTAAGCGCAGCTTACTTAATATTAGCATTCTTTGGATTTGCTTTATGGAAAAATCAAATGAAAGAACAAACATTATGAATAAAATGCTAGAAATAAAAGACCTACATGCTTCTGTAGGCGATAAAGAAATACTTAAAGGTATTAATCTATCTGTAAACGAAGGTGAAATTCATGCTATTATGGGACCTAATGGTTCTGGGAAATCTACTCTTTCTGCTGTCCTTGCAGGAAAGACTACTTTCAAAGTAACTTCTGGTTCTATTAAATATTATGGTAAAAATTTACTTAAATTATCTCCTGAAGAAAGATCTTGGGCAGGTATATTCCTTAGTTTTCAGTATCCTACTGAAATCCCTGGTGTTTCTAACATTAATTTCATGAAAACCGCTATTAATGAGCATCGAATTCATAAAGGTCTTGAACCATTAAATGCTGCTTCTTTTCTTAAATTAATGAGAGCTAAAATGAATGTAGTAAAAATGGATAACTCATTTTCTTCCCGTGGTGTAAATGTCGGTTTCTCAGGTGGAGAAAAGAAAAAAAATGAAATATTTCAAATGGCTATGCTAGATCCCAAACTATCCATTTTAGATGAAACAGATAGTGGACTAGATGTAGATGCTTTAAGAATAGTAGCTGAAGGTGTTAATACTTTACGTAAACCTGATAGTTCTGTTATAATTATTACTCACTATCAGAGATTATTAGGCTATATAGTACCTGATATTGTACATGTTTTATATAATGGCCGAATAATTAAAACAGCTGGTAAAGAATTAGTACAGCAAATAGAAAATAATGGGTTTGATTGGTTAATAAAATAAATTATGGATTACTCTAAATTTACATATGCTCCTTCTAATAAAATCATAAATAAATTTAACTGTGATGTACCTCTAGTTAATGCTAGACAAATTTATGTCATAGATGGAGGAGTAAACGGAACTGATCTACCGCTTTCACTTAATATTGATAAGAATACTCAGATAAAAGATTTATTACAAGTTATTAGTGTTAGAAATAATACTTCTGATCTTAAGAAAGAATTTAATACAGACTTGATTATGGAAGAAGATTCATCTGCTAGATTCTTAATGTGTTCCCACACTATGTCTGGCGATAATTTTTATACTGACGAAATGATAAAAATTAAATTAGAAAAAAATTCTAATGCTGATATAGTCTATATGCAAAACGAACATAATAGTGCTACTCATCATTTTCATTTTGATATCAATCTTGAAGAAGGTTCTTCCTTGAAAATGGTCTTTATGACTTTACATGGAGGCTGTATATTAGATGATATTAAATTATCTTTAAATGGAGAACATGCTAATTGCGATTTAAGTGGTTTATATCTTATGGATGGTAACCAGCGAATAGAAAATAGAATAGATCTTACTCACCAAGTTCCTAACTGTAATAGTAGTCAGCTTTTTAAAGGAATACTTGATGACAACTCTGTAGGACATTTCGACGGTATTATTAGAGTAGTAAAAGATGCACAGAAAACTAAAGCATATCAAGCCAATCATAACTTAATTCTTTCTGACCAAGTTCATACTTATGCTAAACCTCAGCTCGAGATTTATGCAGATGATGTAAAATGTTCTCACGGAGCTTCTACAGGACGTTTAGATGAAGAAGAATTATTCTATATGCGCTCTAGAGGTATCTCTATGTATGAAGCTAAAGTCCTTCAACAAATGGCTTTTGTTTATTCTGTATTAAAGAAAATTTCTAATGAAGAAATAAGACAGAGAATGATAGAATTAGCCGATGCTCGATTAAGAGGAAATTTTCCAGGATGTACCAAATGTGCTCAAAAAAGCTTCATGATTTGATGGTGAGCAACTTGGATTATAAAGAAATTATTGTTCATAAAATTAGAGCTATTACGATTAAAATTAATGTTAAAAATTTTGTTGATAACTAGAATTCAATCTTCTTTTATTTATATTTTTTTAATATAACTTGCAAATCTATTACTCTGCCTTATGAAAAATTATAAATATGAAGAAGCATTAGAAGCTAGCAAACAGTATTTCGACGGAGACGAATTAGCTGCTTCTGTATGGATTAACAAATATGCCATGAAGGATTCTTATGGGCATATTTTTGAAAAAACACCAGATGATATGCATAGACGACTTGCCAATGAATTTGCAAGAATAGAGTCTAATTATAAAAATCCGATGAGCTCTGATGAAATATATGAGCTACTTAAGAATTTTAATCATATTATTCCACAAGGGGGACCTATGGCTGGTATTGGCAACAATAACCAAGTAGCTTCTCTTTCTAACTGTTTTGTAATAGGAAATAGAAATCCTTCAGACTCTTATGGTGGTATACTTAAGATGGATGAAGAACAAGTTCAATTAATGAAAAGAAGAGGTGGTGTAGGTCATGATTTATCTGATATTAGACCATCAGGTAGTCCTGTCCTTAATAGTGCTCTTTCTTCTACTGGTATCGTTCCATTTATGGAAAGGTATTCTAATTCCACACGTGAAGTAGCTCAAGATGGTAGAAGAGGTGCTCTTATGTTATCTATTTCTATTAAACATCCTGATACTGAGCAGTTCATAGATGCCAAAATGGAAAAAGGTAAAGTTACTGGTGCTAATGTGTCTGTAAGAATAGATGATGACTTCATGGAAAAGACTTTAACTAACAAACCTTACGTTCAACAGTTTCCTATTAACTCTTCTAATCCAAAAATAACAAAAGAAATAAATGCTAGTAAACTTTGGAAAAAGATAGTACACAACGCTTGGAAATCAGCAGAACCTGGAATCTTATTCTGGGACACTATTATTAGAGAATCAGTAGCTGATTGTTACGCTGATTTAGGCTATAAAACAGTAAGTACAAATCCATGTGGTGAAATTCCATTATGTCCTTATGATTCATGTCGTCTTTTAGCTATAAATCTATATTCTTATGTAAAAAATCCTTTCACTAAGAAAGCTAGTTTCGATTTTGACTTATTCCAGAATCATTGTCACAAAGCTCAGAGATTAATGGATGACTTGGTAGACTTAGAAATGGAAAAAATACAAGCCATTATAACTAAAATAGATAAAGATCCTGAGGATAAAGATGTTAAAAGAACTGAGAAAGAACTTTGGGAAAAAATAAAAGAAAAATCTCGTACGGGTAGACGAACTGGTTTTGGTATAACAGCAGAAGGAGATATGTTAGCTGCTTTAGGCATGAGATATGGTAGCCAAGAATCTATTGATTTCGCTGAAAAAGTACAAAAAACTCTAGCGTTAAATGCTTACAAATCTTCTTGTATCATGGCTAAAGAAAGAGGAGCCTTCCCTATTTATGAATATAAAAGAGAAGTGAACAATCCGATGATTAAAAGGATAATTAAAGCTGATCCTTCTATAGAAGAAGATTTAAAAACCACCGGCAGAAGAAATATTTCATTGTTAACCATAGCTCCTACAGGTACTACATCTCTTATGACTAGAACTACGTCAGGGATTGAACCTGTGTTTTCACCTTTTTATAAAAGAAGACGCAAGGTTAATCCTAATGATAAATCTGTAAATATAGCTTTCACTGATGAAAATGGTGATAGTTTCGAGGAATATTATGTATTTCATCATCATTTTCTTACATGGTGTAAAGTAAATGGTTTAGATTGTGAAACAGTAAAAAATCTTCCTAATAAAAAACTTGAAGAATTAGTAGCTAAATCTCCTTATAACAACGCTACTTCTAATAATGTAGACTGGGTAGCTAAAGTAAAACTTCAAGGTAAAATGCAAAAATGGGTAGATCACTCTATAAGTGTAACTGTTAATCTTCCTGCAGATATCTCTGAAGATATGGTTTCTAAAGTATATGAAACAGCATGGAAATCTGGTTGTAAAGGAATCACTGTTTATAGAGATGGATGTAGAACAGGAGTATTAGTACATGCTGATTCACATAAAACAGAAATTCCTAAAAAACGTCCTAAAAAGTTAGAAGCGGATGTTATTCGTTTTAGAAATGATAAAGAAAACTGGATAGCATTTGTCGGTAAAGTAAAAGGTATCCCTTATGAAATCTTTACTGGTATGTTAGATGAAAACACTCGTGATATACCTAAATCTATAAAGTCTGGCTGGATAGTTAAAGTTATAAATGAAGAAACTGGAAAATCTAGATATGATTTTGAGTTTAAAGATAAATTAGGTTATCCTAATAGAAAGGGTGGTATTTCTCATATGTTTAACAAGGAATTCTGGAATTATGCTAAACTTATCTCAGCTGTTATGAGAAATGGTGTCCCTATCATAGATATTGTAAATATTGTTAAAGGTCTTAACCTTAATGATGAAAGCATTAATTCTTGGAAAACGGGTGTTGAAAGAGCTTTAAAAGCTTATATTCCTGACGGCACTAAAGATAGTAGTGGTTCAAAATGTGAAAATTGTGGTTCCACAAATCTTATATACACAGAAGGTTGTTTAATTTGTCAAGATTGTGGTCACGGTAAATGTGGTTAATAATGAGTGTATTTTATCCTAATGCTAAAATTAATATAGGTCTTCGAATTATTGAAAAACGTAATGACGGTTTTCATAATTTGGAGACTTTATTTGTTCCATATCCACTGTATGATATCTTAGAAATCATCAAATCTCCTGATAACAATACCCATATGTTTAATTATGGGAAATCATATTCATTACCATCAAAGAATCATGAAAAAGAACTTTGCATACAAGCTTTTAGGTTACTAGAAAAAGATTATACTTTAACTCCTGTACATATCGGGTTATACAAAAACATTCCTATAGGTGCAGGTTTAGGTGGAGGTTCGGCTGATGCAGCTTTCACTTTAAAAGCTTTAAATCAGATATTTAACCTTCGATTATCATGTGAAAAACTATGTGAATATGCAGCTATATTAGGTAGTGATGTCCCATTTTTTATTTACAACGAACCCATGTTTGCTAGAGGTAAAGGAGATATTTTTTCTTCTATTGATAATATTTCTAATAAACATCCATTTATTCTACAAACATTGTCGCCAGACTCCTTATACGAAATTCGATTAATTACCCCCAAAATCCATATTTCTACAAAAGAAGCCTATGATATAATCGACTTACATAGAAATAATCTTGAATATTCAGAAAAACTAGAGAAACTTCTAGAAAATTCTATTACAGACTGGAAAAATCTAATCAAAAACGATTTTGAAAATATCATCTTCTCAAATCATCCAGAATTGGCTAAAATAAAAAAAGATTTCTATGATAATGGCGCACTTTACGCAAGTATGTCAGGAAGTGGATCTTCAGTTTATGGAATTTTCAAAAAATAAAGATTTTTTACAATTAGTAACATTAGAATAATTATTTAATAATCTGTCTAACTGGAAAATAAGTAATTACTAACCCTATAACACTAATGGCCACAGCTGATAATATTATGTCTTTAACTTGAACTACTATTGGATAAGAATCTACTATGAAATTTCCAGGCATAGCGACTACTCCGTAATATTGTTGTATAAGAGATAAAACCACGCCTAATATCAACCCAATAAACATACCCCAAAAAGTAATTAAAGATCCTTCTAATATAAATATTCTCCTTAATAATTTAGCAGGACTACCCAAATCTCTAAGCGTCTCTATATCATCTTTTTTTTCAATAATTAGCATGGATAAAGAACTGAAGACATTAGATGAAATAACTATGATAATGAAAAGCAAAATCGCATAGATAGCTATTTTTTCATATTTCATCATTTTATAAACAGTCTCATCCTGTTGATAACGATCTTTAACTTGATATGTAAGATTTCTATCTGTAAATACCCTCTCAATATCAACTTTTATTTCTTCAGGATCTACATTATTATTACAAAAGATTTCTAACGATGAGATAATCTCTGGAGATTTTTTATTATTAGTAACATCAGAATCGGATTTAGAAACATACCCAACCTTAGAAATTAATTCCTCAGCCTTATTAATAGATAAATATATAAGCTGTTCATCTACTTGCTGACCAGTATTTATAATGCCTACGGGAAATACGTTGATGGTTTTTAGAGATGTCATAGGATCTAACAGAGATATTTTCTTACCTCTACGCGGATAATAGATCTCTAATGGGTCTAAAAACCCCGGCCTAATAATAGTTTTAGAAGCTAAACGATGTCCTACTATTGCATTTGGCACTTCGCCATCATATAAACGCCAATAACCCATAACTATACAATCTTCTAGATTATGACAACTAGCATAATTATCTTCTACTCCTTTTATTAAAGCAACACCTTGACGACCATCATAATTAATAAAGACATTATCCTCTAAAATAGCAGATACATCTTTTACTCCAGGAATCTCTAAGACTAAAGTCTTTAATTCAGAAGCATTATTTATGAACTTAGAATCTTGAGAAGTAATTAATAAATCAGATTCAAATTCAGAATACATATCTGCCACTAAACCCTGAAAACCATTATAAATAGACAAAATAATGATCAGAGCAGCTGTACCTATAGCTATACCTACTGCGCTAATAAATGAAATAATGTTTATAACATTATTAGATTTTTTGGCAAACAAATACCGTTTAGCTATGAAATTCGGCAAATACATTCATTAAATTCTATTTTAAGGGCTACTACTTTTGAAAAAATTATGATTTTTTAAGTAACTCGTCGATATATTCTACATAATCAAGAGATTCATCTAAACGGAAAACTAATTCAGGTACTATACGAAGCTGTTTAGCTACTTTACGTCCCAATTCACCTCTTAATTGTTTAGAAATATCTTGAATCCGTTCCATAACTATTTCTTTTTTTTCTGAAGGAAAAACACTTAGAAAAACCTTGGCTACAGAAAGGTCTGAACTAATACTAACTTCAGTAACAGATACCATAGCACCAGAAAAAGTACCCATACCTTTTGCGCGAATTATCTCTGCTAGATGCCTTTGTAATTCCCTTCCTACCTTCAATTGTCTTTTGCTATCACCTTCCATACTATTCAAATTTTAAAATGTTATAATTTTTTTTACCACGCTGAATCAAAATATATTTACCATTTAATAAATCCTCTTCGGTAAGTTCACGATTAATATCAGCTACTTTATCTTTATTGACAAATACTCCACCACCCTGAATCATTTTTCTACATTCTCCCTTAGAATTAAATACTTTAGATTCTATAGCTATCATATCTATAATAGATGAAGGTAACATTTCTTTCTTTAAATCGAATTGTTTTACACCATTAAACACTTGAAGGAAAGTTCTTTCATCTAATTTTTTTAACTCATTAGAAGTAGATTTACCAAATAATATCTGTGATGCAACTACTGCTTTATCATATTCGTTTTCACCATGAACCATTACTGTAATTTCTTTAGCCAATAATTTCTGTAGGCTTCTCATATGAGGAACTTTTCTATGTTCTGTTATAGCAATTTCTATTTGTTCATAAGAAAGCATAGTAAATATCTTAATATACTTTTCGGCATCCACATCAGATACATTCAACCAAAACTGATAAAATTCATATGGAGATGTGTATTCTGGTGACAACCAAATATTTCCACTTTCAGTCTTACCAAATTTTCCACCATCTGCTTTAGTAATAAGTGGACAAGTTAAAGCAAACGCTTCCCCTTGTAATTTTCTACGAATTAACTCTGTCCCTGTAGTAATATTCCCCCATTGATCACTTCCACCCATTTGAAGTTTACAACCATAATCTTTATACAAGGTATAAAAATCAAAACCTTGTAGAAGCTGATATGTAAATTCTGTAAAAGACATTCCTTCTCTACCTTCTCCAGAAAGTCTTTTCTTAACAGAATCTTTACTCATCATGTAATTAACAGTGATATGTTTACCAAAATCTCTAACAAAATCTAAAAATGTTATATTTTTAGTCCAGTCAAAGTTATTAACTAGCACTGCAGAATTTTCTTTATTATTGTCAAAATCTAAAAACAACTTTAATTGTTCTTTAATAGCAGCTTGATTATGTTTTAATGTTTTTTCGTCTAGAAGATTACGTTCTGTGGATTTCATAGATGGATCCCCTATCATACCAGTAGCCCCACCAATAACAGCTATTGGTTTATGTCCACAGTCCTGTAGATGTTTTAGCATCATAATACCTACTAAATGCCCTATATGTAATGAGTCTGCAGTGGGATCTATACCCACATAAGCTGCAGAAGGACCTTTTAATAATTCTTCTTCGGTTCCTGGCATAATATTATGAATCATACCTCTCCACTCTAGTTCTTTTACAAAATTCTTCATTTTCACTATATTAAATATTTAGCAAAAATAATCATTTTTAATTACATTTGTGAGATATAAATTATATAATCATATCTATGAAAAAAATTAGCTTGCTAATTAATTTTATCTTCATTGTTTGTTTTAATTCTTATGCCTCTAAAATATTCATAGAAGAACTTTCAGAAATGTCACAGGTTTCTGAAATTAAAATCATAGAGAGTAAACAATTTGCTGAAAAATACGTAATTAAATTTCAGCAATTAATAGATTATAATAACCCTAAAAAAGGTACTTTCGAACAAAGAGTGATAGTATGCAATGTGCATCCTGATAGTGCTACTGTATTAGTAACTGAAGGATATGATATTAATTATGCACTAAGACCTTCATATACAGAAGAGCTTGCTAAACATTTTAATACTAACTTAATAGTTATAGAACATAGATATTTTGCAGATTCTACCCCAGATAACAAAGATTGGAAATACCTTACCACTAAATTTTCAGCAAATGATATACATAATATCGTAGAGGCTTTTAAAAAGATATATAAAGGTAAATGGATTTCAACAGGAATAAGTAAAGGTGGACAAACTGCTACTTTCTATAGATTATATTATCCTAATGATGTAGATATTAGTGTCCCTTATGTGGCTCCTCTTTGCCGTACAGTTCAAGACAAACGTCCTGAATTATTTATTAAAGATTCCTCTAGTAATAAAAAAACTAGATCAGCCGTTAAAAATTTTCAAATTATGGCTTTCCAGCATAAAAAGGAAATTACTCCATTATTAGACTCTTTATCTAAAGCAAATCACTACTTTTATAATGCACCTATTAGAGTTGTATTTGATTATACTATACTAGAGTTTTCTTTTGCCTTTTGGCAATGGGGATATAATATAACTACTATTCCCAAGAAAAATGCTTCAGCAAGAGAGATTTATAATTATTTAGTACAAGTAGATAGCCCTAGACATTTCGCAAAAGAATCTCCTGCGACTTCATTTTTTGTACAATCCGCTAAAGAATTAGGCTATTATGGTTATGACATTAAACCCTTTAAAAAATATACATCTATAAAAAACACTGATAATTATTTAGATAAACTACTATTACCTAAGGGAAAATCATTTGTGTTTGATGATACTTTATATAAAAAAATATTATATTTCTTAAAAAATACAGATGCTAAAATGCTTTACATCTATGGAGAAAATGATCCTTGGTCTTCTGTGAAAATCCCTGATTTTAACAGAGAAAATATTAAAATATTTATTCAACCTAATGGATCTCATAAGACTAGAATAAATACATTTAACGAAAAAACACAAAAAATAATATTTAACCAATTATCGAATTGGCTATATAATAAAAAATAACAATCAATGGGAGTATATTTACAAAAAGTATTAGATGATGGTGTTCAGATATATGTTTGGGAAATAACAGAATCTGAAAAGGAGTTATTTAAACTCTGTTCGCCTATACCTAATGATGAATTAGAAGACCTTCAATTTATTAAAAGTCAAGCTAGAAGAAAAGAAAAACTAGCTATAAGAGCCCTTTTAAATAAAATTTTTGAAGATAAAGTTTATCTAGGACATCATGATAATGGGAAACCTTATTTAAATAATAATCCTACGGAAATCAGTATTACTCATACAAATCGTTTCGCAGCTATTATTACTCATCCTGAAAAAGATGTAGGAATAGATATTGAATGTACTACTAGAGATTTTTCTGCTGCTGAAAAAAGAGCATTGTCAGAAGACGAAAAAGAAGACATTAGTAAAAAAAATAGAAATAAAAAATTACCTATTTATTGGTGTGCTAAAGAAGCCATTTATAAAAGATTATCATTAAGCAATATAGATTTTCAATACCAAATTCAAATAGATAATTTTCATGTGCATGACAATGGATCATTTGATGCGACTTTTATAGATCAAGACGGTGAAAAAAAAGAATTTGAACTAGAGTACGAATTTATAGAAGATCATGTAATGGTTTGGCTAGTAGACTAAGAACTTTTTTTTAAACCAATTTAATAATTAACCATATGAAAAAATTTAATTTATTTATCGGACTTATTCTGATAGTTTGTTTTAGTGCATGTACGCCTAAAACATTCAAAGAACAATTATCCGAGATTCCTCAAGTTACTGAAGTAACTCCCCTTGAAAGTGATTATTATGCCGAAAAATATCTTGTGAAATTTACACAACCTATTAATTATAATAATCCTGAAGATGGAACTTTTACACAAAGAGTAATAGTTTGTAATGTACATCCTGATAGTTCTGTCTTATTAGTTACTGAGGGTTATGGAGCTGAGCGTAATCTAAACCCCTCTTATCAAGAAGAAATCGCTGATCATTTTAATACTAATATGATCATAGTAGAACATAGATACTTCTTAGAATCTACCCCTAAAAATATAAATTGGGATTATCTTACTACACAATTTGCAGCTAATGACATGCACAATATCATAGAAGCTTTTAAAACTTTATACAAAAAAGGTAAATGGATTTCTACTGGCATAAGTAAGGGCGGTCAAACATCTACTTTCTTTAGAACATATTATCCTAATGATGTAGATATTAGTGTTCCTTATGTAGCCCCTCTTAATAAAGGCATAGAAGATGGACGTCACGAACCTTTTATTGAAAATATCGTAGGTACTCCAGAAGCTAGAAAAGCAGTTAAAGATTTTCAGTATTTAACGTTTAGGCATAAAAAACAACTGTTGCCACTATTTGATTCATTAGCTAAAGCAAATAATTATCAATTTTATTTACCTATTGAAGATATTTTTGATTATACCACATTAGAATTTTCTTTTGCTTTCTGGCAATGGGGAAATGATTATAAGACTATCCCAAATCGCCACGCTAGTACTAGAGAAATTTATAATTATATGATGAAAATTAATGGTCCTAGTTATTTCGTTAAAGAATGTTATTTTACGCCTTTTTATGTACAGGCTGCTAAAGAGTTAGGTTATTATGGATATGATATGGAACCCTTTAAGAAATATACTTCTATTAAATCCTCCAAAAATTATATGAGGAAATTAATGCTTCCTAGGGATAAAGACTTTACATTTGATATAACTTTATATAATAAGGTAATTGAATTTTTAAAAACAACTGATGCTCATATGCTTTATATCTATGGTGAAAACGACCCATGGAGAAGTGCTCAAGTTCCTGATTTTCATAGAGATAATATTAAGATATTTATTCAGCCTAATGGTTGCCATAAAGCTAGAATAAGGACTTTCAATAAAGAAACTCAGAAAATTATATACGGACAATTATCTGAATGGCTATATTCTAAATAATAGTTAGTAACTAAATAGTTAATAATATATAAAAAGGGCTTGTGTTTAATACCACAAGCCCTTTTTATATATAGACAATCACTTTATTAATCTCTATTTTATTTTAAGCACATTACATCATGCCACCCATTCCTGGATTCATAGGCATTTGAGGTGCTGGTTGATCTTCTTCTTTGTCAGCCATTATACATTCTGTAGTTAAGAACATTCCTGCTACTGAAGCTGCATTTTGAAGAGCTACACGAGCTACTTTGGTAGGATCTACGACCCCTGCTTTTAACAAATTTTCATAAACATTTGTTCTAGCATTGTACCCAAAATCTTCTTTACCTTCATTTACTTTGTTAATGACTACACTACCTTCCATACCTGCATTTTCAACAATTATTCTTAATGGAGATTCTATAGCCTTAGCAATAATATTAATACCCGTTTGTTCGTCTTCATTATCAGCCTTAACCTTAGATAAACATTCGATAGCTCTTACTAAAGCTACACCTCCACCAGGTATAATACCTTCTTCTACAGCTGCTCTAGTAGCATTCAATGCATCTTCTACTCTATCTTTCTTTTCTTTCATTTCTACTTCAGAAGCTGCACCTACATATAAAACAGCGACACCACCTGCTAATTTAGCAAGTCTTTCTTGTAATTTTTCACGGTCATAATCTGAAGTAGTCTTTTCCATTTGTTTACGGATTTGAGAAACTCTTTCAGCTATATCTTCTTTCTTTCCTGCACCATTTACAATAATAGTATTTTCTTTATCAATAGAAACTTTATCTGCAGTACCTAACATATCAGGAGTAGTATTTTCTAATGTAAAGCCTCTGTCTTCAGAAATTACTACACCACCAGTCAATGTAGCTATATCTTGTAACATTTCTTTACGACGATCACCGAATCCTGGAGCCTTAACGGCTGCTACTTTGATAGTACCACGTAGTCTATTTACTACTAATGTAGTTAATGCTTCTCCATCTACATCTTCAGCTATAATTAATAAAGATTTGCCATCACGTGCTATTGGTTCTATAATAGGAAGCAAATCCTTCATTGCAGATATCTTCTTATCAGTTATTAAAATCTGAGGTTTTTCTAATACTGTTTCCATTTTATCAGCATTAGTCATAAAGTAAGGAGAAATATATCCTCTATCGAATTGCATTCCTTCTACTATTTTTACTTCAGTTTCCATTCCTTTAGCTTCTTCTACTGTAACCACACCTTCTTTTTTAACTTTAGACATAGCTTCAGCTATTAATTTTCCAATGAAAGCATCGTTATTAGCAGAAGTAGTAGCTATTTGTTCTATCTTTTCAATATTATCTCCTATTTGTTGAGTTTGTCTCTTCAAATCAGCTACCACAGCATTACAAGCTTTGTCAATACCGCGTTTAAGATCCATAGGATTCGCACCAGCTGTAACATTTTTAAGACCTACACTTATTATTTCCTGAGCCAAAACAGTAGCGGTAGTAGTACCATCACCTGCTTGATCATTAGTCTTAGAAGCTACTTCTTTTACCATCTGAGCTCCCATGTTCTGAAATTTGTCTGCTAATTCTATTTCTTTAGCTACAGTTACACCATCTTTCGTTACTTGTGGAGCACCAAATTTCTTATCTATAACTACGTTTCTACCTTTTGGTCCAAGTGTTATTTTTACAGCATTTGCTAAAGCATCAGCACCCTCTTTCATAAGGTTGCGAGCTTCCATACTAAATTTTATTTCTTTTGCCATTTTATGTATTTTTTATTTTTTTTATTTATAAACAATATTACATAATAGCCAATACATCAGATTGGCGCATCATTAAGTAATCTTTTCCTTCTACTTGAAGTTCTGTACCAGCATACTTGCCATATAAAACGACATCACCTATTTTTAATTCCATAGGTTCATCTTTTTTACCTTTACCTATAGCTACTACTTTACCTTCTTGTGGTTTTTCTTTAGCTGTATCAGGGATGTAAATTCCACTGGCTGTTTTAGTTTCAGCCTCTTTGGGTTCTATAAGAACTCTGTCTGCTAATGGTTTAATATTCATTTTTCTAAATTTTAAATATTTATTTAATTTTTCATTTACAGATATTGTATTGGCAAAATAGATGCCAAATGAATTTTATGACAATTTGTCACTATATTTGTAATAACACATTTAATACTCAGAATAATTATGAATAATAGCACTATAAAAATGGAGAAAAAACACAACATTAATCATGAAAAATATATGAAAGAGGCTTTAAAAGAAGCTACTAAAGCTCTTTTAGACAAAGAAATACCTATAGGAGCTGTAATAGTATGTGAAGATCAGATAATAGCACGAGCTCATAATCTTACTGAAAGACTTCATGATCCCACAGCACATGCTGAAATGCAAGCTATCACTATGGCTGCTGATTATTTAGGAGGTAAATACTTGACTCAATGCACTTTATATGTAACAGTGGAACCTTGTCCTATGTGTGCTGGAGCTTTAGCTTGGGCTCAAATTAAGAATATAGTATATGGAGTAAAAGATCCAAAACGTGGATTCTCTATATTTCATCCTAGTTTAATCCATAATAAGACAAATGTTATTTCAGGAATATTAGAAAAAGAATGCAGTAATCTAGTTACAGAGTTCTTTAAAAAAATACGATAATTTAATTTCAAAAAAATGAGATAATTTCATTTTTAGAAAATTTTGCATATATTTGCAGTCTTAAAATTGAGATATGGTGTAATGGCAGCACTACAGATTTTGATTCTGTCAGCCCAAGTTCGAATCTTGGTATCTCAACTATTTATCTTATGAAAAAAATCTTTTTTCTTCTATGGATTTGTTTTCTAATTATTGGATGTAATAATCAGATGAAACAAATCCCAGCTAAATCCTTTCCTTATGTAAAAACTCCTTTCTATATTAATTCAGAACAGAAAGCATATACTTATGTAGCCTTAAACTATTGGCAAGGATACTGTGATTCCACTAAAACATTTTCAAAAGACACTAATTATATAGGAGGTATTACTAAAAATGATTTTAATCGTGCTTTTACTCAATATATTAACATATTAAATTCTATTCCTCCAAAAATGGCTTTTCAAGCACAACTAAATACTTGCAAACTTTTAAGTAATCTAAAAACAGAAGATAGTATTTCTAGAGTATGGGAATATTATTTTACTCTTTCCGAACAAACCATATATAATGTATCATCTAATACTAGAAATGAAGAATTATATCTTCCAGTTTTAGAAACTGCTATAAAATTCACTAAAAACAAAACTCTTAAAGAATCTTATAAAATAGATTTGGCTGATGTATCTAAAAATAGATTAGGGGAAAAAGCCATTAATTTTAAATTCACTACTAAAAACGGTATGACTAAATCTCTTATTGCCGTCAGGACAGATTACACTCTTGTATTTTTCTCAAATCCTGAATGTTCCTCTTGTAAACAAATTATTGAATATTTCCATTCTTCAGATATCATTAATTCCCTAATAGCCTCTAAAAAATTATCTTTTCTCAATATATATATTGATGAAAATCTAGATTATTGGTTTAAATATATGTCTATTTATCCTAAAAATTGGGTTAACGCTTATAATCCAAATCAAGTTATTAAATTAAATAAGCTTTATAATATTAGAGCAATACCGACTATTTATTTATTAGATAAAGAAAAACGAGTAATAATGAAAGATGCTTTACCCGTCTCTGTTACTAATTATTTTACAAAAAATTCTAACTAATCTTTTCTATTCATTAATTCTTCTATAGCTTCTGAGATATTAATTAAATAATCTCCTATTCTTTCATATTCAGTGATTAAATCCATATAATAAATACCTTTCATATATAGATTTTCATCTGTAGATATATTATTCATATGATCTTCTTTTAATATATTTCTATATTCATTAATAGATTTTTCTATAGTTTTGGCATTGTTAATGTCTTTAATTTTAGAATACCCAAGCGAAACATTTTCTATCATAACATTTATATCTCGCAATACTAAATTAGACATTTTAATAAGTTTTTGCTGACGATCTTCAGTGAATTTTTCATGATGAGCGTTCATTCTATTTAATATTCTGACTATATTATAATTCGAATCACCTATACTTTCTAATTCATTAATAATAGTATACATAGATTGAATTCTATTAGAACTTTCCTTAGATAATGGTGTTTCGCTGATATGTTGAAGATACTTAGCTATTTCTAATTCTATATTATCAGTGATCTCCTCATATTTTTCTACTTTATTAAACAAAGGTTCAAACTTCTTATCATCATCGACTAAATCATAGCATTCACTGGCATAGATGAATTGTTTCTTAACTATTCTAGTAAAATGTTCAATTTCTTTAGCCGCTTGTGATAAAGATAACTCTGCAGTACTTAAAATACCACCTTCAATGAATTTAAGTCTAACCATTTCATCGTCCGGTTTATTCTTAACTAACCATTTAACGATTTTAACTATCAGTGGTGTAAATCCCACTAATAAACCTGAATTTATCACATTAAATAATGTATGCACCATAGCTACAGAATATAAAAGAGTTTCTGTTTTACCCGTAGCTCTTATAATTTCCATATCAAAAGGATCCATACCCCCTAATCCTACTATAATTTTAGAAACTAATAATAAGAATGGATGAAATAATATAAGAACCCAAAATACCCCAAATAAGTTAAATATAGAATGGGCCCGTGCAGCTCTTTTAGCATTCGTACTCGCGACAGATGCTGCTATATTTGCAGTAATCGTAGTACCAATATTTTCACCTAAAACCATAGCAGCTGCCATTTCGAAAGGAATCCAACCGAAATTACACATAACTAAGGTTAATGCCATAGTAGCACTAGAAGATTGTAATATTATAGTTAACAATGTCCCTATACCTACAAATGTCAATATTGACCAAAATCCCCAACCTGTCCATCTAGTAACTACTGCTAAAGCCTCTGGGTGAGAATTGATGTCAGGCACAAAAGTTTTCATTAAACTTAAGCCTAGAAATAATAAAGCAAACCCAATAATTAATTCTCCAATGTTTTTCTTTTTCTGACGTTTCATCATCATAAAGAAAAAACCCACACCTATTAAAGGAAGAGAAATAATAGAGATATCAGCTTTAAATCCTAAGAGCGCGATTAACCATGCAGTTACAGTAGTACCTATATTGGCTCCCATAATAACTCCCACAGACTGAGTTAAAGAAAGAAGACCTGCACTGACGAAACTAACTACCATTACAGTAGTAGCACTTGAAGATTGGATAATAGCAGTTATACCGGCACCAGTAAGAATCCTCTTTAAAGGATTAGAAGTCATAGCATTTAGGATATTTCTTAGCTTATCTCCTGCTACTTTTTGTAATGCCTCGCTCATCATAGTCATTCCGAACAAAAAAAGTCCAAGAGCTCCTATAAGGCTTAAAACACTAAGAACAACACTCATATTTAAAGTTTTTGATTACTCGTCAAAGTTACAGCATTTTTTTTATCTTTGATGAATGAAATTAGAAAAGATTTTCTGTTTTATTGGATTTATTTTTATTAGTTTATCAGTTTATTCTCAGTTCTATTCTTTAGGTAACGATCCACATAGAACTAAATGGAGAATTCTAAAAACTGAGAATTATGATTTCATATACCCTGCTGAAACAGATTCTTTATCTAGAATTTATGCTACCAATATGGAAAATTGGCGAGAGAAGATTATGGAACCTCTAAAAATTAGCCCTAAAAAATTACCTGTCATTATTCATCCCTATAATAGTATTAGCAATGGTCTGGTAAGTTGGGCACCTAAAAGAATCCTATTTTTTACTACTCCACCAGCTTATGAAGGTTCAGCTGAAGTCTGGCATAAAAACTTAGTTATTCATGAATCTAGACATGTTGGTCAATGCGAACATTTTACTACTGGCATTTATAAATATGCTAATTATATATTTGGAGAACAAATAAGTGGATTAGCCTTAGGCCTTTATCCATCTAAATTATTTCTTGAAGGAGATGCTGTAATAAGTGAAACAGATTTAACTAACGCTTCTAGAAGTAATACTGCTAAATTTACTCAATATCTAAGAACCGCATACCTCCACGGGGATTATAGGACATTTTATAGATATTATTTTGGCTCTAATAAATATTTCACACCTAATGTTTATGTAATGGGTTATCAGCTAAATGCCATGTATAGATATGATTCTGATAATTACTTCTTTCCTTCTGACTATTATAAAAACCTAATTAATTATTGGTATAGTTTAAAACATAATTCTAATTTTTATAAGCAACCTAATTCTAAGAATTGGTATGAAAATTTTAGATTAGGACAGAAAGTACTTACTAATATTTGGAAAAAAGATGCTGCTTCCCGTGGAGAATTTACTCGACCTAATATTTTGCATAAAGTTAGTCGTTTTTATACTGATTATTATTCGCCAACATTAGTTAACGATAAGGAAAATTCTATTTATGCCTTAAAATATGGTATGGAAAACACTACCACTTTAATTAGATTAGATAGCCTCGGTAAAGAACATTATATTAGACCATTCAATAATACTAGTTCTGATTTAATTTATAATCATAATAACAGAATTTACTGGACCGAGTGCGTATATAATGGTTTATTTTCTCTTGAGAATTTTTCTTGCATAAGATATTATGATATTAATTCTAAAATCACTCACAGTTTAACTTCTAATACTAGATATTTTAATGTGGCCATCTCTAAAGACAGCCAGACTTTAGCCACGATAGAATATCCAATTAAGGGTTCATCTTTTTTAGTTTTCCTAGATGCTAATACAAGCAAAGTCAAAAAAAGGATAAACGCACCTATAAATGGTAAACTTCAAGAAATTACATATCTAAATGGCATAATATATTCCACCATCGTTACTGACCAAGGGATGGGAATATATAAATATGATAAAAAATGGGAAAGAGTTAGCCCTCTTACATATAAATCTATTAGTCACTTAAAATCAGCTAATAACCATCTTATATTTACTAGTGATTTAGATGGATTACAGAATATATATTCTTATAACCCTACCATTAAAAAATTATTTCGATTAACAAATAGCAAATATGGTGCAGAATATCCTATTTTTGGAAAAGGGTTTTTAATATATTCTGATTATCATTATTTGGGTTATAGAATTTCTAAAATAGATAGTTCTATTATTAAACCCCAGAAAGCTAATTTTCTATCACCCTACAAAGATCCTGTATATACTAAATTAAAAAAACAGGAAAAAATATTCTCTAAAGTTAAGGTTGACACCAATGATTTTACCGACAGTAAAAAATATCCTTCCAAGAAATATAATAAAACATCTCATTTTTTCAGAATACATTCTTGGGCTCCTTTTTATTATAATGTAGATAAGATAAAAAGTATATCTTTTGATGAACTTTATGAATTAGGAGGTTTAGGTGCTACAGTATATTCCCAAAATTCATTAGGAACTGCTGTTTCTATGTTAGGTTATTGTTATCATAATGGGCATAATTCTGGACACATGAGTTTTTCTTATACAGGATTTGGTCCCGTGTTTGAAATTAAAGCAGATATTAATGATCGAAACAGATACTCTGCAGAAATATTACATGAAAATAACACTTATAGACTGCACATATATGATACAAGCACCCCTTATGTAAATACCTTAGCAAGAATATATTTACCTTATAATTTTTCAAGAGGTGGATGGAGCAAAGGTTTTATCCCTGAACTCGGTTGGGAATTTGACAACGATAAATATAATTCATTAGAAAATTTAGGGCATTATTATAAAAACTCCATGTATTTAAGTGCTCGATATTATCAAACACTTCCAATATCACTTTCTGGAATTTTCCCAAGATTTGGAATCAGTACACAAACTGCTATCGAAGTTACTCCTTTCGATGGTGGTAACTATGGTAATAAATTATATTCTAAATTAATTACATATCTTCCAGGTATTACTCATCAGCAAGGACTAAAATTGACAATATCTTTGGAGAAAGATATTAATAATCATTATACTTATTTTACACGTTTCCTTTTCTCTGGAGTTAGAGGTAATGATATTCCTATATATAGTGATATGGCAGTGAAATATTCCGCTGATTATGCAGCTAGTATCTACTTAGGAGATAGATATTTTTGTAAATTACTATATCTTAAACGATTAAAGCTAATACCTTTTGTAGATTATGCTACATATAAACAAAAAGAATATCATAAAAGTTATTATTCATTCGGTAGTGATTTCTTAGTAGATTTTTATCCTCTAGGATACCACTTACCATTAAGCTTAGGATTTAGATATGCAAGAACTAACCAAACTTATAATATGAATTATTTCTCATTTCTTTTCCAAATACTTCTTTAAAATATTAGATTTTGATTTCCCTATTAGATTTGAAAGATCTTCTAAAGAAGCTTTTTTAATAATAGATATAGTCTTATATTTTTCTAATAATTTTATCTGCGTTTTCTCACCAATACCAGGTATGTTATCTAAAGAACTAGCAAACTGAGCTTTATTCCTTTTTTTTCTATGATGTGTTATCCCGAAACGATGAGCTTCATCTCTTAATTGCATAATTATTTTAAGAGTAGTAGAATTTTTATCCAATACCAAAGGTTCTGTTTCTCCTGGAATAATTATAGCTTCTAACCTTTTGGCAATACCGATTAAAGGAATTCTATCTAATAGGTTAAGTTCTTCTAAAGCTTCATAAGCAGAATGAACTTGACCTTTACCCCCATCCACTATTATCAAATTTGGCAAACTTAAATCTTCTTTTAATAAACGATTATATCGTCTAAATACCACTTCTTTCATAGAAGCAAAATCATCAGGACCTACCACAGTTTTTATATTAAAATGTCTGTAATCTTTTTTAGAAGGAACAGCATTTTTAAATACGACACAAGAAGCTACTGGGAAAGTCCCTTGAGTATTAGAATTATCAAAACATTCTATATGTACAGGTAATGTATCTAATTTTAAATCAGTTTGAATATTTTTCAGAATCCTTTCTGAATGTTCGTGAGGATTAACGAAAGCTTCTTGTTTTAATTTCTCATATTTTAAATCTAAAGCATTCTTCTTACTTAATTTTAATAAAGCTAATTTTTCACCTCTAGTCGGTACGCTTACTTTTACATTATTTGGTACATGACTAGGAATAATAGAAACAATTATCTCTTTAGCTTTACTCATATCAGCTTCATATTCTCTTAATTTATCATAAATTTCTAACATAAAGAAATTCATAATATCAGATTCTGTTTCGTTTAACCCCATCTTCATAGATTGATTAATAGAACTAACAATAGCCGAATGTCTCACTCCTAGATAATTTCCGAAAATATCTTTATTATCGATAACCATAGTAAAAACATCTAACTCTGATACCCCAGAATCTCTGATAATTAAAGATTTACTATAATGTTCTTCTAATAATTCTTTTCTTTCTTTAAAAATTTGAGCTTTTTCAAAATTCATTTCTTCTGAAGCCGATTTCATTTTTTCATCAAACTCTCTAAGTAAAAATCCACTATTTCCTTTTAATATTTCTGTTACTTCTTTTATCTGAATATCATATTCTTCTTGATTAATTTCTCCTATACAAGGGGCTTTACACCTTCCCATATGATAATTCAAACAAACCTTATATTTACCTGCATTTATATTATCTTGAGTAAAATTAAATTTACATGTTCTTAACTTGTAAAGATGATTAATTAATTCAATTAATTTATAAGCATGATAAGCTGATGAATAAGGTCCATAATATTTACCTTTTTCTTTACGATTTCTAGTAACTATAACTCTTGGAAACATTTCATTTCTTATACATACCCAAGGATAAGATTTGCTATCTTTAAGTAAAATATTATATTTTGGGGAGAATTTTTTTATCAGATTATTTTCAAGTAAAAAGGCATCTTCTTCTGAATCTACTACTGTATGTGCCAGATCAGCTATATGAGATACCAAAACTTTAGTTTTTAGATTATGAGAATTACTTGAATGAAAATATGATAATACTCTCTTTTTTAAATCTTTAGCCTTGCCTACATATATAACTTTCCCAGATTTATCAAGGAATCTATATACTCCAGGGTTATGAGGTAAGAGTCGTATCTTATCTTTAATATTCATAAAATATTTCTATCTTTGTTAATTAATTTAAAATTACTACATGAGTAAAAAACCTATAACAAAAGTAATTAATATTTCCGATATCAAGAAAGCTACTAAGATAAAAGGACCTATAGGAACTATCTTAGCTTCTTTTATTATGCGCACTTTAGGCTTTTGTAAACTAAACACTCATTATTCTAATTTCTCTGAATATAAAGGAAGAGAATTCACCAAGGGACTATTAGAGGAATTTAATATTAGATATGATATTATTGCTAAACAGCTAGATAATATACCGCAAGAAGGCCCATTTATTATTACTTCCAATCATCCATTTGGCGGTATAGATGGTATTATCTTATTTCATATCATCACCTCCCTACGGCCTGATTTTAAAATGTTATCTAATTTTATATTATCTAAAATTCCTAATTTAAAAGATAACTTTTTACTTGTTAATCCCTTTACAAATAGAAAAAACTTAAAAAGTAGTCTAGCCGGAATTAGAGCTGCTAAAGAATATGTCATGAATGGACATGCTTTAGGACTATTTCCTTCCGGAGAAGTCTCTACATATTATAAAGGTCATAATTTTTGTTATGATAAAGAATGGCAGCCCACTATTATTAAATTAATAAAAATATTAAATGTTCCTGTGATCCCTGTATATTTCCATGGAGAAAATTCTAAGAAATTTCATCGTTTAGGAAAAATTCGTCCTATATTGAGAACACTTAGACTACCTAATGAATTAAACAATAAATGTAACCAAACTATTAGTATGAGGATAGGAAAAGCTGTCACCACTAATGAAATTAATGAATTTAATGATATAAAATTATTGGGACAATATCTTAAAGATAGAACTTATTGTTTAGAACCTAATTTGATACCATCTTCTAGTAGAAAAGGAAAAAGGACTAATCTTCCTCCCATAGTTTTACCTCAAAATAAAAAATTAATAGTTAATGAATTAGCTAAAATAAAAAAAGAAGATCTTTTATTTGAAGTATCTAATTTTGAATGTTTTCTTACTTCTTCTGATAAAATCCCTACCACTATGTGGGAATTGGGACGTAAAAGAGAAGAATCTTTCAGAGCTGCTGGTGAAGGTAGTGGAAAACAGATCGATTTAGATGTTTATGATAATTATTATTATCATCTTATTCTTTGGGATAAAAAAAGAAGAAACTTAGTGGGAGCTTATAGACTTGGATTTGGTGAAGATATAATTAACCATTATGGACTAGATGGATTTTATTCTAGCACTTTATTTAATTATTCTAATAAAATTAAGAATCAGATGTCTAAAAGTGTAGAATTAGGAAGATCTTTTATTAATATAAAATATCAAAAAGATACTCTAGCTTTAATGCTTTTATTAAAAGGCTTATTATATAGTTTAGTGAAATATCCTAAATATAATTACATTTTCGGACCAGTAAGTATTAGTTCTGATTACCCTACATTTTATCAAAGTATGATACAGTTTTATCTAAATAAAATAGCATCTACTGATAAATATAAAAAATTAATAAAAGCTAAAAATCCTTTCGTCCCTGATTTTCAAAGAGTCAATATAGAATCTCTTACCCGACTAAAAATGGGCTCAGTCGAAAGATTTGACCGTTATATGATGAGGATTAGTGATCAGTCTTACAGACTTCCTACACTTATAAAAAAATATATAAAACTTAAAGCTAATTTCGTAGCTTATAATGTGGATAAAGATTTTAATAATTGTGTAGATGGTCTTATTATTGTAAAATGTACTGATGTTCCTAAGGCTGAATTACTTTCTTTATGTAAAAGAAGTAATCCAGAAGTCATAGATACTATTCTTAATAGATTTGGATACACAAATAAAGAAGAGACATCAGAAGTTAATCATTCATCTTAATAAAATTTTCATTAAGGTACTGGATCATAACCACTGCCACCCCAAGGATGACATCTAATAATCCTTTTAAAAGAAAGCCAAAATCCTTTTATCGGGCCATATTTCTTAAAAGCTTGTAATGAATATGTAGAACAAGTAGGCGTGAACCTACATGAACGCATTGTATAAGGAGAAATACAATATTTGTAAATCTTAATCAACAACACGAAAGGGAATATTAAAATCTTTTTAATTATAGATTTTATTGAATAAGATTTCGATACTTTTACAGATGTTTCCATATTTCTCTACCTTATTGGTCGAATAAATAATCATTAAATGTTTACTCTTAAAAATTTCCGGATTTATTTTTTGAGATCTTATAGATTCTCTAATTCTCCTACGAATTAAATTCCTAGTTACAGCTTTCTTATGTAATTTTTTAGGAACTGAAATAACCACAGACGTATCTGTAGATTTATCATCCACTTTTAGATAATATATCTTAAAGGGATAATAGCGTACTAATGTACCTTCAAAATATAATTTATCGGTTATTTTCAAAATAAATAGATAATGCTTTAGCAATAGAAGGAGCTTCTGGACTAGGTGCTACAATAGAAGATTTTAGATTATTGGCTTTTACTTCTTTAGCTGTCATATTACCAAAAGTAGCTATTAACTGATTTGTTTGCTTATAATCAGGATAATTATTCAATAATGATTTCACATCTGTAGGACTATAAAATACTAATATATCATAATCATGAATATTTTTCATAGAAAGATCACTATATACAGTTTTACATAAAACTGCAGGTGTAAAATTTAATTTGTTCTTAATAAATAACTTAGTAACAGCTGATTTAGGAGTATCTGTCGTAGCTATTAAAAATTTCTCATTTTTATGTTTAGTACCAATAACTGAAATTAAAGAATCCGGTCTACCATTACCATAAAAAATCTTCCTTTTTCTATAAACTATATATTTTTGTAAATAAAGAGCTACTGATTCAGAAGTACAAAAATATTTCATAATCTCTGGAACTACAATTCTTGAATGTTCACAAATACTAAAAAATGAATCTATATTCATTTTAGAAGTAAAAACTACTGCTGTATGGTCTAATAATGCTATCTTCTGTAATCTAAAATCTTTACTAGATAAGGGACTAACATTAAAGAATCTATAAAAATCTATTTTCAATCCATATTTCTTAATTAAATCTGAATATGGGTTTGTATTAGATGGTTCAGGCTGGGATATTAGTATATTTTTAATTTTCATATTATCTGTATTTTTTCAAACAATCTAAATAATATCAAGGTCGGCATAATTTCTAATGTGCAAAGATACAAAAAGCAATAAAATAGAGAAACATGCGAAGACATTATTCTTTTATATAACATAACTAAATAAATAATCATAGTAATAATAAACGTTATTATCATAATATATATTATCAATATATAGCTACCACTTGGAAAAAAGAAACTAAATGGCAAACAAATAGATAAGAATAGTGAATTGATAATCAATAAAATATTAAGTAACAAATTATTTGATTTAAAAGATATATCTTGTTTGCTCACATAATCTATTAAAACCAATATGCAGTATTTAAGAATTAAAAAAAATAAGAGACAAATAGCTATCCATAAAAATAATTTATTTATAGATAATCCTAATACTTGTCCATCTTGTATTCTTAAAAATATTATCAACTCAGCAGATAATAAAAAAATTGACAAAAGACACATCGACCAATGAACTATCAAAAAATGATAATTGGTGTTAATTTTTCGAGCAACTGAATCCTGAGATAATGTAAAAAAAGTATAATTAATATATTCACTTATCTGAGGAAAGAAGAAAATTAAAGAGAATAACACACATAACAATATTATTCCTATCACAGTAGATGAAAAAAAATCAACTGAGGGAATAATAGAATGATAAAATGTTAAAATATTAATTAGCACGTTTTACAATTAATTAGCACGTTTACAAGAATAACCAGCTTTTTTTAAAATATCCAAGATTTTTTCTCTAAAATCACCTTGTATTACTATTTCATTATCTTTTACACTTCCACCTACTCCACACTTAGTTTTTAACATTTTAGCAAGTGCTTTTAAATCATCTTCTATACCTATAAAACCTTTAATCATGGTGACTTGCTTACCACCACGATTTCTTCTGTCTATAGAAATATATAACTTTTGTTTAGATGGTTCAAGTGTTTTTTCTTCATGAATTTGTTTATCTTCATATTGAAAATCTGAGTTAGTAGAAAACACTACACCTAATCTACTTTTCCTATCTTGTTGAGACATTCGCTAATTATTTTTGTAAATTTAGCGATAAATTATCAAATTAGAAGTTTAATATAAAAGATATGACTAAACGACAATTTAATCTCGCTAGCCGAATCACGGCTTTTGTAGTATTTGCCATTGCAGCGATAACCTATTTAACCACTATAGAACCTACTGCTAGTTTCTGGGATTGCGGAGAATTTATTGCTTCCTCTTTCAAATTAGAAGTAGGACATGCTCCTGGTAATCCGGTTTTCCAAATATTGGGAAGATTCTTCACTATTCTATTTTCAGCTACAGGTGCTGCCAGAGCTGTAAATATAATGAGTGCTTTATGTTCTGCTACTACAATATTATTACTTTATCTAACAGTAGAATATTTCGCTAAAAAATTAGTTTTAAGAAATTTCGTAGTCCCGACTGACACTCACGCTGATACAGCCTTAACTAAAAGTTTCGCATCTATTTCACAAACTATAATAATAATAGCTGCTTCAGTAATAGGATCTCTCGCATATTGTTGGTCAGATACATTCTGGTTTTCTGCTGTAGAAGGTGAAGTTTATGCTATGTCATCATTAGTCACAGCCTTAGTTTTCTGGGCAATGCTTAAATGGGAAGAACAATCTGAAGAAAAATATGCTAACAGATGGATAGTATTCATTGCATTATTAATGGGATTATCTATAGGTATTCACCTATTAAATCTTCTTACTATTCCAGCTCTTACATTTATTTATTATTATAAAAAAGGAAAAACTTTCACTTTTTGGAAAGGTTTTGGATTACTTCTTTTATCTGGACTAATATTGGCCCTTATCTTATGGGGGATTATTCCATTAGTACCTAAGATCGCCGCATATATGGATTTATTCTTTGTAAATGTTCTAGGTTTAGGATTTAATTCAGGTGCTATCTTTTTCATGATAGTATTATTAGTTCTTTGTTTTTGGGGATTATATATAACTTACAAAAAGTCAGCATTGTGGAATACTATATTATTATGTTTTACTATGATTATTATAGGATATTCTGCTTTTGCTATGGTTATTATTCGTTCCTCTGCTAATACTCCTACCAATGAATATCAGCCTGATAACCCATTTACACTTGTTAGATACTTAGGCAGAGAACAGTATGGTACTACTCCTCTTGTTTATGGAGAAACCTTCGATTCTATGCCCGATTCTTATAAAAACTCTTCATATTATACTCCTTTAGATGGTAAATACTATAAAGCTGACGGTGCTATTAAATATACTTTCCCATCTAGTCAAAAAATGTTATTCTCTAGAATGTGGAGTAGACAACCATCTCATATAAAGATTTATAAAGATTATATGGGTAATAAAGGTAGAATAGTATCAGGATCTAGTGAAAAATTGCCTACAATGGGTTCAAATCTCAAATTCTTTTTTAATTACCAAATAAACTACATGTACATTAGATATTTTATGTGGAATTTTGTCGGTAGACAAAATGATATACATGGACAGCAGCCTAGTGATTTAGTACAAGGTAATTGGGAATCTGGTATAAAATTTTTAGATAAAGCTAGATTAGGTGATCAAAGTGAAGGCCCTGATTTTCTAATACATAATAAAGCTAAAAATCATTACTTTTTCTTGCCTTTAATTTTAGGTTTATTAGGTTTCTTCTTCCAATTAAATCAAGACAAGAGAAATTGGTGGGTTACTTTTTTATTGTTTTTACTAACAGGATTAGCCATTGTTGTTTATATTAATCAACCTCCTCTTCAGGTCAGAGAAAGAGATTATGCTTATGCTGGGTCCTTTTATGTCTTTTCTATATGGATAGGATTATCTGTATTATTCATTTATAATTTGTGCCATTCATTAATAGAAAAGAAAAATGAAAAAATTAAGATAGGTACTAGTTTAGCTATTTCTATAATACTATTAGGGGTTCCCATACTTATGGCTTGCCAAAACTGGGATGACCACAATAGAAGTCATAGATATACAGCTCGAGATGTAGCCTACAATTATTTAGTTGGCTGTGATAAGAATGCTATACTAATAACATTCGGTGATAATGATACTTTCCCATTATGGTATATTCAAGAAGTAGAAGGTATTCGTACAGACGTAAGAATTATGAATACCTCATTATTAGGAACAGACTGGTATATAGACCAAATGCAAGTAAAATGTAATGAATCAGCGCCTATTAAATTAACGACTCCTCGTAAAGCATATCTATATGGGACTAATGAATATATAGACCTTAAAGATGTTATTAAACAGCCTATTTTAGTAAAAGAGATGATCAGATTATTCAATGACGATCGTATTAAAGCTCTTCGTTATAATCGAAAAGTAGATTATATCCCTGCAAAACATCTAAGAATCCCAGTCAATGTAGAAAATGTTAAAAAATATGGTATTGTAGATCCAAAAGATTATGATAAAATACAAGATACTCTTAAAATAGATTTCCCTGCATCTAAAAATGCTATAAATAAATCAGAATTGATTATTTTAGATATGCTTTCTAATTACAATTGGGATCGTCCCATATATTTCATTTCACAAGCTGGAGATTTAGATATCGGACTTAAGAAATATCTACAATATGATGGGTTTGTTTACAAGTTTGTCCCTATACAATCAGAAACCACTATGAAAAAAATAGGTCAAATAGTACCTGATAAAATGTATCATAAAATAAAAGATGTCTTCAAATGGGATAATTTTGAGAGAAAAGATTATTTTATTGATTATCAAAATCTTTCAGTATTTAATGGCATAATGAATCTTCGTTCTATATTCGTATTCACAGCTGAAGGATTATATAAGGAAGGTAAAAATGTTAAAGCCATTGAAATTCTAGATACGATGCAGAAGGTAGTAGACGCTGATAGGTATCCTCTTAATACCACTTTGCTTTATTCTATTAATGAATATACTGTAATTTCTGCTTGTGAATTATATTATAAAGCTGGAGCTAAAAAACAGGGATTACAACTTTGTAAGGATTTTGCAGATCAATGCATTATTTCTATAAAATATTTTTCACAACCCTATGCTGGTGTTAGATTAATATCACAAGATGATTTCGAAATGTCTTATCATTATTTAAGATATGTCTTATCTATAATGGAACAATACGGAAATAAAGATGAGGCAAATAAATATATTACAGAATTAAATAATATTCTTAAAATATCTAATGAATCTGAATAAAAGAAAAATAAATATATTTATTCGATAATCATATTACAACCCCGTCTTTCTGCCTTAGAAATACGGCCTTCGACAGTATATGAAGAATCTTTATATAAGGTTCCCAAATCTTCAGTTTCTATAAAAGAACAGGAATTTATGTTAGCTAAATCGATAACATTGATTCCTCCTTTTTTATTATATGGCAAATACTCAAAAGGATTTACCAAATCACGAATTAATATTTTCATCCAAGGTGGACAATAAAACAAACCATTGCCTTTAGAATACCCCTGAGACAAAAGTTCACACATACCATATTCCGAATTAACAGTATCACATCCTAAGGCTTTAGTAATTCTAGCATGTATTTCATCCCTAGATAATTCCTTTCCACGACCTTTCATCCCTCCAGTTTCGAAAACTATAAGATTTGAATTTAAGCCTGACGGCAATTGGTATTCCTTCACAAAATCTAAAAGAGCAAATGTAACTCCAAATAAGATGCATTTTTTACCTACAGAGAGCAGTTCTACCATTTTGTGATACATATCCTCATAGTTATACAGATAATAGCCGCTATCGAGAGATTTGCTGTCTTTAATAAAACGATCTATCATATAAATAAGAGAAGATCCTTTTCGTTCTAAATAAGAAGGTAATAAAGCTAAGACAGTATAATCTTCAATATTTTCATAAAAATATTTAAAATCTTTCATAAAAGCTCTATCGTAAACAGAAACATCTAATACATAATGCTTAGAAGGCACCATCCCTGTAGTAGCACTACTACTAAAAACAATATCCACTTTAGCAGAAGTATCTTTAGAACAAATAACCTTGTGGGATTTAAAAAAAGAAATCGGCAAAAACGGAATATCAAAAAGTGTTTTAACATCCGATTTCATAATATCCATTAAAGCACAATATTCCCTATAAACAGGACAATTATCATATTGATAATAAAAAATTTCCAGACTATGCTCTAAAAAATTAGATTCATTAGTCTGGAAAATTTTATTCTTCATAATTATAATATCTTCAAATTATTATTAATTACTTAATTAATAACTTTCTGATCCTTAGTAGACTTCATGGCTTTTCTCGTCTTAGTAATTTTAGTAGCTTCTTTATCTTTTGAAGATGTAAGATCATACATAATAGGAGTTGCAATGAATAATGATGAATATGTACCAAAAATGATACCTACTATCAATGCTACAGCAAGACCTCTTACTACTTCACCACCGAAGATAGCAATAGCTAACATAACTACCAATGTAGAACCAGATGTATTTATGGTTCTAGATAAAGTACTATTTAAAGCATTATTAATATTGGTTTTGAAATCACGTTTTGGATAAATATGTTTATTCTCACGAATACGGTCGAAGATTACCACAGTATCATTAATAGAATAACCAATTATCGTAAGTACTGCCGCTATAAACGTTTGATCCACATCCAATGTAAATGGAAGGACACCAGTAAATATCGAGAAGAACCCAATAGTGATAATAGAGTCATGTATTAAAGACGCCACAGAACCTAATCCCCAAGTCCAACTTCTAAATCTAGCTAAGATGTATAAGAAAATAGCTATCAAGGCAAGAACCACAGCTATATAAGCATCTCTCTTAATATCATTAGCAATAGTAGGACCTACTTTATCTGAACTAACAATACCATTAGGATTATCAGTAGAAGAACGGAAATCTTTTAGAGAAAGATTATCAGTAAAGAAAGGTTTTAAAGCATTGTATAATTTAGCATCTACTTCTGCGTCTACATCTGTATCTGTATCATTAATTTTATATTTAGTAGTGATTTTCATTTGTGATCCACTACCGAATTGTTTAACTTCTACACTTTCATTAAATTCATTAATAGAAGCAGATCTAATAGCTTCAGGAGTAACATTTTTATCAAATCTTACTACATATGTTCTACCACCAGTAAAATCTACACCGTAAGAAAATCCTTTAGTAAAAATAAATGATAAACTGATAATGATTAAAGCTCCAGAAATAAAATATGTAATTTTACGAGCATTAATGAAATCAATCTTTGTATTTTGTAAAAAGTTTCTAATGGCTTTACTATCAAAAGTAATATTCTTGTTATTATTTAATCTTCTTTCAAATATTAATCTAGTAATAAAGACAGAAGTAAGAACAGACGTAATAATACCGACTACTAATGTAGTAGCGAATCCTTGAACAGGACCTGAGCCGAAGAAGAATAAAACTAAACCCGTAATAATAGTAGTAATATTACCATCAATAATAGCAGAATAAGCATTCTTATAACCATCAGTAACAGCTAATCTAAGCGATTTACCTGCTCTTATTTCTTCTTTTATTCTTTCATATATAATTACGTTTGCATCGACCGCCATACCTAGCGTCAATACTAAACCAGCTATTCCAGGCAATGTTAATACAGCCCCAAATGATGCTAAAGCACCAAACAAGAATAACACATTGCATAATAATGCAATATCAGCTACGATACCTGCACCTCTATAGAAAAATAACATATAAACAAGTACAAGAACGAAAGCTAAAATAAATGAAAGCATACCAGCTCGTATAGATTCAGCACCTAAAGAAGGTCCTACTACTTGTTCTTGAACGATAGTCGCAGGAGCAGGTAATTTACCAGATTTAAGAACATTAGTTAAGTCTTCTGCTTCTTCTACCGTGAAATGACCTGAAATACTTGAACTACCACCTTCGATTTTATCGTTAACTTTAGGATATGAATAAACCATATCATCTAATACGATAGCTATGCATTTACCTATATTTTGATCTGTTAACTGAGCCCATACCCTAGCACCTTCAGCATTCATACTCATACTAACTTCAGGATTAGCTGTAGTTCCAGAATAAGAAACTCTAGCATCTGTGACTACATCACCATCTAGAGGAGCTTTACCATTTCTAGTATTAGCTTTAATAGCTATTAATTCATAATAAGAATCACTCTTAAGACCTTGTGAAGGTTTAACTGTCCACATAAGATTTAAATCAGCAGGTAATAAAGATTTGACCAGAGGAAGATTTAAATAATAATTAATTTTAGCAGTATCTTTATAATGAGCAATACCTACTGAAGGACCAGATAAAAGCTGATTACCAGACATTCTAGGGTTAAGTAATGCAAATAAAGGATTTGCTTTTAGCATATTTTGCTGTTGGACAGAAAGACTATCTTTAGCAATAATCTGAGAAGCCAAATCATCTTTTTTATCAGAGATCTTAGTCTCTTTATGCACATTAGTATCTTCTGCTGTACTATTTTCAGCTAATAATATTTTTATTTGATCATTAGCAGCTTTAAGATATTGGAAGACATCTTTATTTTCATAAGTGGTCCAAAATTCTAGAGAAGCAGTTCCTTGTAAAAGTTTCCTAACACGTTCAGGTTCTTTAACACCTGGAAGTTCTACTAAAATACGACCACTATTACCTATCCTTTGAATATTAGGAGAAGTAACACCGAAACGGTCAATACGATTTCTTAATACATTAAATGAGTTAGCAATAGCACTTTCTGCTTCAGTTCTAATAACACTAATAACTTCTGCATTAGTACTCTTAGAACTAACTTTATCACGCATTTCATAAGTAGCGAAAATTTGAGAAAGTCTCTGGCCAGGAGCTACCTGATCCCATGCTTCAGCAAATAATGTTATAAAATCTCCACTAGATTCTATTCTATTTTTTTCAGCTAATTTTAAAGCTTCTAAAAATTCAGGAGTTTGATTATTATCTGCTAATACTTTTACGAGATCTTGTAATTCCACTCGTAACATTACATTCATTCCACCCTTTAAGTCAAGACCTAAATTTAATTCCCTTTCTCTTACATCTTTAAATGTATAAGAAAAATAGACTTTTTCTGACGAAATAGAATCGATGTAATATCTATTTTTTTCTTTTTTAATAGAGTCTAAGTAAAATACTTTATTAGATTCTGATACATCAGCAAAAGACTCGTTAATCTTTTCCATTTGTACAGCTTCTTCAGCATATTGCTCAGCATTATGTTCCTGAATCTTAGTTACCACTGTAAATGACAGCTGGTACAAACAGGCAATTCCAATTAAAATAGCCACAAATCTAATGGCACCTTTACTTTGCATATTATTTCGTTTTAAGTTATATCGATGATATTTTAGCTTACAAAATTACGATTTTTTTCTAATATATAAACAATTTAGTATTTTTGTTAATGAATTTACTTGATAATAATTAATATGAAACATATAATATCACTTTTTCTAAGCATTTCCATCATTCTCATACCTTTAATAGGAAGGGCTAATAATCCCCAAGACATAGAAAAGATTCTATCTCTTCATAGGAGTTATCGATTCAAAGAAGCTTATGAATTATGTCAAAACCTTCTTAAAAATCCCAATCTTAAAAATGACACTATTTTATATTCCAAAGTATGGGATTTATCACTTCAGTGCCAGAACGGCATAAACTTATTGAAATACACAATAAATCCAGAAATAGTAACAAAAGGTGATTTTAAACTTGATTATTTTTATCTAAAGATTCCTGATTTTCAAGAAAAAACATGGGTTTCGAATCCTAACGAAATAGTAAAAAATATACATAAATATTATAACGCTATATATATTCCTAAAAATACTAATACTATTTATTATTCTACTCTTGATAAAACTGGCGCATGGAACATATATTATATTAATAAAATAGGTAATAATAAATGGTCTATTCCAGTATTAGCAAGCAAAAACATTACTACTTCTAAAGATGAAATATTTCCTATACTAAGTAAAGACGGCAAAAAACTATTTTTCGCATCTAATGGTCTTTCAGGAATGGGTGGATACGACGTATATGTTAGTAAATGGGATGCGAAATTTCATGAATGGGGACAGCCCCAAAATTTAGGGTTCCCTTATTCTTCCACAGCTGATGATATAATGTATTTAGAATCTGACGACAAAAATTTCTCTATTTTAGTTTCTAATAGAGAGCAATCTAATATATTAACTAATCTTCAGAAGATAAATACTAATAAATCTAATATCACTATTTATGTAACTAAAATAATAAAGAAAGCTATTAAAAAAGAATTAGCCCAAAAAGACATATTATCCGCTGAATTATTTATTTCTAATGATTCCAAAATACATAAAGTACATAACACTAAAATAGAATTAGGTCAAAAAGTTAATTCTATTAAAATAAAGAAAGAAAATACTGAAAGAGATTCCTCTGAAAATATGATGAAAGAATATTCTTCACTCGTTTCTAACATGAGAAATCTTCAGGATAAATTAAATATTATATTAAAAGATTTAGATGAAAATAGAAAAGTTTACGAAAACACTGAAAATATTGATGATAAAGAATTTCTAAAAGAATTAATCACAGAGAAGGAAGGAAAATCTATTCTTCTTAAATCGAAATTAGATAAAGCTAAAGCGAAAGTACAAAATCTAGAAATAGAATTTTTATCTAAAGGCATAGTTCCTATAGTAAAAGATAATAATCAAATAGAAAAAGAATTACCTAAAGATAATATTATAGACAAATCCGATAAAAAAATATCATATTCCTTTGTTAAAAGACAACTTGGAGAATTATATAATATACAGATAGAAAAACCTATACCTAAATTTGATTATACTTTTAAAATAGGTAAAATAGCAGAAATAGCAGAAAATAATAAACTCCCTGACGGTTTAGTTTATCAAATACAAATATTTGTAAGCACGCGTAAAGCTTCTATTAAATATCTTAAAGGTCTAAGTCCTATTTTTTATAAAAAGCTGAAATCAAGAAAGTACCTATATACTGTAGGATTATTTGACACAGAGAAAGAAGCTGTTTCACATCTTAATCAAGTAAAAAGAACTGGTTTTAAAAATGCATTTGTAGTAGCTTTTAATAATGGAAAAGCGCTTTCATTAAAAAATGCCAAAATAAAAATATTAGAAAACTCAAAATTAAATAAAACTTCCTATCAAGTAGAAATATCATCTTACCCAAAGATATTACCATCCACTATTATTACAGCTATCAGGTCCAGCTGTAATAAAAATATTGCCAAATATTATACTGATAGTAAAACTATATATACAATTGGCCCTTTTACTAAAAAAATAGATGCTGAAAACTTATTAGATATATTAAAGGATTTAGGAGTAAAAGAAATAAATATTAAAACAAATAAAAAATGACTTTACAAATAACATTAATAATAGTAAGTACGATATTATATATTACAGATATATTTTTGCTTCCAGGTAAATTTATTGCTGGAATAATAGGGATTAGTACTGCTATATGTTGTTGTATTACAGCATATAGCAAAGGTCCATTAATAGCTTTTGAAATAATAACATTAATAAATGTAATACTATTGATAGCATACATTTATATATTATACAAAACTAAATATTCAAAAATAATTAAAAACTAAAAACATTTTTTTGGAAATTAGAATTGTATCACTATCTTTGCCATCCGTTTTGGTGAGGTGGGTGAGTGGCTGAAACCAGCAGTTTGCTAAACTGCCGTGCGCATTACGCGTACCGGGGGTTCGAATCCCCCCCTCACCGCCTGCAAGATTTCGGGATGTGGCGCAGTTGGCTAGCGCACCTGCTTTGGGAGCAGGGGGTCCTCCGTTCGAGTCGGAGTATCCCGACAAAAAAGGTTATTCTTTTAGAATAACCTTTTTTTATATCTATTTTTTCACTCTTTTATTAAAAAATATTTTCTTTTTATTCCCATCCAGGAAAAGCCGGATTAAATGTTTTCATAAATTGAACTCTTTCAAATTGTATTGGATTTTTAACATTTGAATAATTCAATTTTCCTTTAAACTGATTTATTGAGTCAAACCCATGTTTATCCATGAATGTTTCTAAGTATTTCATATAAGAAGGTATGATCTTAAGCCCATCTTTAAATAAAGTAGAACAAAGCTGTACAGTATTGGCGCCAGCCAAAATTTGTTTAACCGCTGTTTCAGGGGAAAAGATTCCCGTAGTAGCTGAAATTTCAATATTCTTAACTAATGATGATACGATAGCTATCCACCTTAACACTGGCAAATAATCATCTTTATGAGAAAATGGTTCAGGCGACGTTATTTTCAATTTATCAACATCTATATCAGGTGTATAAAATTTGTTAAATAAAGAAACAGATTTCACACCACATCCAGCAAGTTTACTAACAAAAAGAGGAATATTATTAAAATGAGAACTCATCTTGACAGAAATAGGGAGATTAACTTCATTAACTATTTTCTTTACTATAGTAAAATAATCTTGTTGAACTTGCTCTCCTGACATATTTAGAGTTAAAGGTATATCAAAAAGATTTATTTCTAAGCCTTGAATATCTAATTCTGATATCTGTTTAGCATAATCATACCACTCTCCAGGAGAATAACAATTTATGCTAGCAATAATAGGAATATCCGTAGAAAATTTAATTTTCTCAAGTTTATCCATATAAGTTTTGATGGAGAATGATTTCATATAAGTATGAAGATAATCTTCCATCTCAGGATATTGGACACTATTTTCTGCTATGAATTTAACCTCGTTAGTGATCTGTTCTTCGAATAAAGATTTTACTATTATAGCACCTATCCCTAATTCTTCCATGTCAGCACACATTTTATAATCTGAGGTTAAAACACAACTTGCAGCAATAATAGGGGTTTTAATTGGTATCCCTAAAAATTTCGTGGATAAATCTTTCATATTTTAGTTAGTTGATGTAATATTTTTAAACAAATTTTTATACGAAACCTTCTCCTCTACTATTCCTCTAATCTTTTCAATAGGAATTCTATCTTGAGACATATCATCTCTGTAACGAAGAGTTACCATATTATCATTAATAGTATCATGATCGATAGTAATACAAAAAGGTGTTCCGATAGCATCTTGTCTTCTATATCTCTTTCCAATACTATCTTTTTCATCGTATTGACAGTTAAAGTCAAATTTTATATCGTCTCTTATTTTTCTAGCTATTTCTGGAAGACCGTCTTTCTTAACAAGAGGTAAAATAGCTAATTTAATAGGAGCAAGTGCTGCTGGTAATGATAATAATGTACGTTTTTCTCCATTATCTAATGTTTCTTCTTTATAAGCACTAGATAAAATAGAAAGAAACATCCTGTCTAGACCTATAGAAGTTTCTATAACATAAGGAATATAATTTTCTTTAGTTATAGAATCAAAATATTGTAACTTCTTACCTGATACTTTCTGATGATTAGATAAGTCGAAATCAGTTCTAGAATGAATACCTTCTAATTCTTTAAATCCAAATGGAAAATTAAATTCAATATCAGTAGCAGCATTAGCATAATGTGCTAATTTATCATGGTCATGAAATCTATAATTTTCTTCACCTAAATTTAAAGCTTTATGCCAAGCAAGTCTAATTGCTTTCCATTTTTTAAACCATTCCATTTCTGTTCCAGGTTTAACAAAGAATTCCATTTCCATTTGCTCAAATTCTCTCATCCTAAAAATAAACTGTCTAGCGACAATTTCATTACGGAAAGCTTTTCCTATCTGTGCAATACCGAAAGGAAGTTTCATTCTACCACTCTTCTGCACATTTAAGAAATTAACAAATATACCTTGAGCTGTTTCAGGTCTTAAATATATAGTACCAGCATCCTCAGAGACACTACCAATTTGGGTACTAAACATTAAATTAAATTGTCTAACATCTGTCCAATTTTTAGTACCTGAAATAGGATCAGCTATACCACAGGCTTCTATAAGAGTTTTTAAAGCTACCAAATCATTCTTTTCTAAAGCATCCACCATGCGTATATGAACTTCATCATATTTTTTCTTATTTCGAAGAACATTCGGATTAGTGGCTCTAAACTGATCTTCATCAAAATTTTCACCGAATCTTTTCTTACCTTTATTTACATCTTTTTCGATTTTACCTTCTATCTTATCTAAATAATCTTCTAATAACACATCAGCACGATATCTTTTTTTAGAATCTTTATTATCTATAAGAGGATCATTAAAAGCACTCAAATGCCCTGATGCTTCCCAAGTTTTAGGATGCATAAATATAGCAGAATCTAAACCCACAATGTTTTCGTGAAGTCTTACCATAGAATCCCACCAATATTTTTTAATATTATTTTTAAGTTCTACACCCATTTGTCCATAATCATAAACGGCAGATAAGCCATCATAAATATCACTTGATGGAAAAATATATCCATATTCTTTAGAATGTGCGATAATTGCTTTAAATTTTTCTTCTTGAGTCATTTCATTTTTTATTTGTAATCCCTGCAAAAATACGATTTTTATTAATATATTTGATAAAAGATAACACTGTTGATTACCATAAATATTTTAAAATTCAAAATTATGAAAAATATTCTGAAATTATTATTAATTCTTACAATGCTTTTCAGTATTACCAATTCTTATTCTCAGCATATACACGGGAATTTAATGGCTGATCAAAATGGAATAATAAATGGGAATATACCTGATTCTTTATTATTTGTAATGAATAAATTCTCTAATGGAGCTATTTATCTAAAAGATGGATCTATACAATCTGGAAAAGTTAATATTATTACTACTACTCAAACCATTTGGTTTATTAATGAAAAAAATGATACTCTAGCTCTAGGTAATAACCATGATGTAGTACTTTTAGTAAGTAATAATACTATTTATAAAAGAATAAATAATAGTTATGCCGTTTTATTATCACAAAACGGTGAATATTCTTTCGGAGTGGTAAAAGAATTAAATGTAAGAAAACCTGCAGCATCTACACCTTATGGAGGAACTTCTGAAGTAGCATCTGTCACGGAAGCATCTTCAATAGTAGGTGGTTCAGGTGAAAATGCTATGCATGATACATTCACTAAAATACGTTCTTTTAAAAATGCTCCTTATACTTTATCTATCGACCCAGTAATTGTAAAAAATGATAAAATCTATTATGCTTCTAAAAGAACTTTCAAGAAAGTTTTCAAAAATCACAAATCAGAAATTAAAGAATATATTAATACACATGATATAGATTTTGAGAATGCTTACCAAGTTAAACTATTGTACAAATATGCGATAAGTCTAGAACAAGAAAAAAAATAAAAACATCTAATGTTATAATTTTTTGGCGTTATATTTGTAAACTGAAGGAAATAATCTATAGACACTTTATAACACTTATCCATTTTATGAAAAAGATTTTACTTAGCATTTTCATATTAATAACATCAGTTATTATTTATGCACAACCAAACAATTTTTTTAGTCAATCATCTAAAACGCTAAAAGATGGAAATATAGAGCTTAGTTTCACTGTGGATTTATCTGTAGGATGGCATGTGTATAGTTCTATTCCTATTCCAAATGGTCCTATGCCATTTACTTTAGAAACTGATGATTCTTCAAATTATGAATTAGTAGGTCAAGTAAAAGATAAAGGAAATGCTACCACAGAATTCGATTCAGGGTTTCAGAAAGATGTAAAACTATTTACTGGTAAAGCCACATTTATACAAATAATAAAACCTCTTACTAATCAAGCTTTCAAAGTAACTGGTTCTATTTCATATCAAACTTGTAATGGACAAACTTGTTTAACTAATGAAGAATCTATTAATCAAACTATTTCAGCTAACAAAAATATAACTATTGTAACTGATAGTACAGCTACTACAGAAATAAAAACTATTTCTAATACTAATAATCCCAAAAAGGAAAAATCTTTATTAATGTTTTTATTAATAGCCTTCGCTGCAGGTTTAGCTGGAGTATTTACTCCATGTGTATTTCCTATGATTCCCATGACAGTAGGTTTCTTCGTTAGTGGAGATTCTAAAAAGAACGGAATAATAAAAGGATTAATTTTCGCTATATCAGTTATTTTACTATATACATTATTAGGATTAATAGTAGCATTATTCCAAACTACTACAGCTCCAGATACATTAGGTACTCATTGGATTCCTAATCTTATTTTTGCATTATTATTCTTAACATTCGCTATTTCATTCTTCGGAGCTTTCGAGATAACTTTACCAAATAATTTAGCTAATAAAGCAGATCGAAAAGCAGACAAAGGTGGATATGTAGCCGCTTTCTTCGTAGCCTTCGCTATGGTTATTGTATCTTTCTCATGTACTGGTCCATTTGTAGGTTCTATTTTAGCAGCAGCAGTTTCTGATGGTGTTACTTTAAAACCAATACTTGGAATGGCTATATTCGGATTATCATTTTCTCTTCCTTTTGTAATTTTCTCATTCTTCCCAGGATTTATGAAGAAATTACCAAAATCAGGTGGTTGGCTTAATACCATAAAAGTAATATTTGCCTTTGTATTATTCGGATTTGCTATTAAATATTTCTATAACGTAGATGCATACTTCGGATGGGGCATTATTACTAGATTAGGATTTTTATCTATCTGGATAGTTCTTGCTATCTTATTAGGTCTATATTTCTTAGGTGTATACAGAACTAAAAACGATACTAAAATAGAAGGATTAGGATGGGGTAGAATTATGATAGTTATAGTTTGTTTCTCGTTCGCAGTATATATAATACCTGGTCTCTTCGGAGCACCATTAAAATCAATTTCAGGTCTTATCCCCCCAAAAGATGGATCTACCCTAGTATTATTGAGCCAGCATACTGATAATAATACATCAATAAAAGGATTTTCGTCTTTAAAAACATATAAAGACTTAGATAAAGCATTGGCAACAGCCAAAAAAGAAAATAAACCTATTTTCCTAATGTTTAAATCTCATACCTGCAGCGTTTGTAAACAAATGGAAGCCACAGTACTTAATGAATCCCAAGTATCGTCAAAACTGAATTCTCAATTTATAGTAGCTACTCTTTATATAGATGACTCTACTCCTGATAAAGAATTTAAAACTCGAGGTAAAAAATATAGAAACTACGAAACTAAAACTTTCGGGTACGCTTCACAACCTGTATTTGTAATAATAAATACAGAAGGCAAAATATTATCTGAGCCAATAGTGGGTAAAACAAATACTGAAAACTTTATGAAATTTTTAAATTATTAATTTAATAGATAATTAATATAATTAGAATTATAAAATCTCTCTTAATGGAATTTTAGCAAACTCTCTTTCTTCTAATCTTGGATGAGGAATAACTAATTTGGGAGTATCTATTATTCTATCGCCGAAAAGTAAAATATCTATATCTATTATCCTATCCTCATATACCCTTTCACCTCTTTCATCATAAACAGGATCTTTAATATTACGTCCCATCCTCGCTTCACAAGACTTACATAAAGCCAATACTTGTTCAGGTTCTAAATCTGTTTCAAATTCAACAGCCTGATTTAAAAAACTTTCATTAGAATCATATCCCCATGGTTCTGATTCATGAATAGAAGATTTTTTTAATGGGGAAAAAATATGAGAACCTAAAGTACTAACTAATAAAGAAGACGCTTTAGAAAGATTAACTTCTTTATTCCCTTGATTAGTACCTAATAAAATATAGACTTTATCCATTTCTTTGATTCTGAAATTTTATAAAAATTAATAAATCATAAGATTAAATAAGACCTAAATCTATTAATGCCTCATCACTCATTCTTTCTTTAGACCAAGCAGGTTCAAAAGTAATTTCAATAGAACATCCAGTAACTCCAGGAATAGAAGTGATAGCGTCATTTATCATTTCCACTAAAACATCTGCCATAGGACAAGTAGGGGTAGTATGTGTCATTACTAAAAAAACCTTTTGGTCATCATCTATTTCTATATTATATATTAAACCTAAATCATATACACTCACAGGAATTTCAGGATCTTGAATAGTTTTCAATTTCCGTACTACAGCCTTCATTAATTTACTTTTTATTTCATCCATTTTCTTAAAATTTAATTTTATTAATATTTAATTAGAATGTTTATTACTTTCTCCATTTTCCGTGACAAATATTTTCAGCTGTTAAATTATGCTTTTAAATAATCCTTCGCATATTCTCTTATTTGCTTAATCATAGAAACTAAACCATTAGCTCTAGTCGGTGACAAATTTTCTTTTAATCCAATTTTTTCAATAAAAGAAAAATCTGACGACAATATCTCTTCAGGAGTTCTATTATTAAATATTTTCAATAATAATGAAATAATACCTTTAGTAATTATCGCATCACTATCTGCAGAAAAAATTAATTTACCATCTGAAATTTTTACATCTAACCATACTCTAGATTGGCAACCACTTATTAGTTTAGTCTCCGATTTATTACTTTCATCTATCATAGGTAATGATCTACCTAAATCTATTAAGTATTCGTATTTTTCCATCCAATCTTCTAAAAAAGAAAAATCATCAATTATCTGATTTTCTACTTCTACTACTGTCATATTTTCAAAAATTTTTTCAAATATTTTATTTGCATTTATCGAGCCAAATTATTTATGATACATTATAATATAATCAATTATGTACCTAATTAATAATATAGATATTATCTCAACATTCTAATAGCACGTTTAAGAGAATTCATAAATATTTCACATTCTTCTAATGTATTATATGGCAACAATGAAGCTCTTACTAAACCAGTTTCTCCAAAATGATTAATTAATGGTTCCGCACACATTAACCCTGAGCGAACAGCCACTCCCATTTTATCCATCAACATCGCTATATCTTGATGATGAACACCCTTTACCGAAAATGAAAAAAGTGGAATTTTATGCTCAGATTTTCCGTATATTTTTATACCATCAATCTTACTTAAGCTTTTATTTAAATAATCAGTCATAACATCCACCCTGGAAGCGACTTTAGAGTCTATTACCTTAAGTGCCATTTCTATTGCTGGTGTCCAAGTAGCACCTGCTATAAAATTAGGTGTTCCGGCTTCAAATTTCAAAGGTAAATCAGCATAAGTAGTACCAGAAAATTTGACTGTATTTACCATATCTCCACCACCCATATATACTGGTAAATCTTCTAATAATTTTTCTTTTCCATATAAAATACCAGTACCTGTCGCAGCATATAATTTATGTCCTGAAAAAACATAAAAATCACAATCAAGATCTTGCACGTCTATTTTTCCATGAACTATTCCTTGAGCACCATCTATTAAAACAGGTATATTATGTTTATGTGCTTTTTTTATAAGGTCTTTAATAGGATTAATCACACCCAACACATTTGAGATATGATTCATTGCCACTATTTTAACTTTCTCAGTTAAATAGCTTTCTAATAAATCCATTCTCCATTGACCATTATTATCAATAGGAAGAAATTTTAAAGATGCCCCTTTCTTTTTACAAACTATTTGCCACGGAACAAGATTTGAATGATGTTCAGCTTGAGAAACTAAAACCTCATCCCCTTCTTTTAAATACTTTTCAGAAAAAGATGACGCGACTAAATTAATAGAGGCTGTAGTTCCAGATGTAAAAATCACTTCAGAACGACTTTTAGCATTAATGAAATTCTTAACCGCTATTCTACCTGCCTCATAATAATCTGTGCAATCAGCACTTAATTTATGAACTGCTCTATGAACATTCGCATTAGTCATAGTCATAGTATGAATCATATCAATTACTGCCTGTGGTTTCTGAGAAGTAGCTGCATTATCAAAATACACTAACGGTTTACCATATACTGTTTTAGATAGTATAGGAAACTCCTTTCTTAATTCTTCTGATATTCTATCCATAAAATTTTATTTATAAACAAAAGTACGTATTTTTGTATAAAATATAACTAATTATGTACGACTATATTTCTGGTAAAATAGAAGAGCTAGGACCAGCAGAATTAATACTTGATAATAATAGCATTGGCTATAAAATAGAAATTTCCTTAAACTCATATACAAGATTTCAAGGTCTTAAAGAAGCAAAAGTATATATATACCATCATATAAAAGAAGATGATGAGGTACTTTATGGCTTCTTCGAAAAAAAAGAACGTATAATCTTTACTCAACTTATTTCTGTTTCAGGAATAGGCCCTAATACTGCAAGAATGATGTTATCTTCACTAACTGCTAATGAAGTAGAAGAAGCTATAGCTTCAAATGATGTAACTAAGATAAAAAGCGTAAAAGGGATAGGTGCAAAAACAGCTCAAAGATGTATTCTTGAACTAAAAGATAAAATATCTAAAGGAACCACCATATATGAAATTAAAGCTAATACTAATATTGATGAAGCCAGATCAGCCCTTATCCTTTTAGGATTTAATAAAAACGCTGTAGAAAAGATTTTACAAAAAGTTATTAAACAAGATGAGAATATGGCATTAGAAGAATTGATTAAAAAAAGCCTTAAATTATTATAAACAAATATATAATATTAGCCTAACTATCAAATAATAAAGACTTTAAATCATCATTAATAATTATTCAATAAATACTTTACACCAAAAATTATAAATATCTCATATTTCTTTTTACATTTACGAAAATTATAAAAAATAACATTAATTAATAATAAATTTTATTCACTATTATGAATACTCCTAAAGATTTAAAATACTCTACTGACCACGAATGGGTAAGAGTAGATGGCGATATCGCAACTATTGGAATTACTGACTATGCTCAGGATCAATTAGGTGAAATCGTATTCGTTGACGTTCAAACTGAAGGCGAAACATTAGAAAAAGGTGAAATATTTGGAGCTATTGAAGCTGTAAAAACTGTTTCTGATGCATTAATGCCTATTTCTGGAGAAATCACCGAATTTAATGCTGAATTAGAAAACGCTCCTGAAAGGGTAAATTCAGATCCATATAACGCTGGTTGGATAATTAAAGTTAAAATGTCTAATCCTAAAGAAATAGATGAATTAATGGATGCAGATAAGTATTTAAAAATCTGTTAAATTCATAAAACTAAAAAAAAAGAGGTTGAATAGTATCAACCTCTTTTTTTTTAGTAATTTTGTTAAGTAACTATAAAAAATTAACCTATGCTAAAACAAGTAGGAAGAACATTTGATTTATTAGATAATCTAATAAAAACACATCCGGATAAACCTGATATATTTGCAATTAAACGCAATGGTAAATGGATTAAATATAGTGTGAAAGATTATTATAACCTATCTTATAATCTTGCATATGCCTTATTATCAAAAGGTTATGGTGATTTGGATAAAGCTATATCAATTTCTAATAACTGCCCAGAATGGAATATCATAGATATGGGACTAAATATGGCAGGTATGGTTCATGTTCCAGTTTACCCTACCCTAAGTCAAGAAAAGTTTACATATATATTTAATCATTCAGATGCTAAATTAATATTTGTAGGTAACGACTTTTTATATAATAAAATTAAACCTGTTATAGAAAATTTGAATCATAAAGTTGAAATTATTATTATAAATAAAGAGGTTGAAAACACAAAATTATCATTACTTACATCTATCTCAGACTTATATCAAATTGGTCTAAATGTAAAAGATAAATATAAAGATATAGTAACAGATATAAAGAAAAACACTTCTCCTAATAAAATGGCCACACTAATCTATACTTCCGGAACTACAGGTACACCTAAAGGAGTAATGCTTTCTCATAATAATATGATGTTCAATGCTTATATACACGCTGTAAAACAAATTATTACAGATCATGATAAAATGCTTAGTTTTCTTCCTTTATGTCATATTTATGAAAGAAGCATGAATTATGAATATCAATATATTGGTATTTCGATTTATTATGCAGAATCAATAGGTACTATTGCAAGAGATTTAGCTGATAGTCATGCTGATGGATTTTGTGGTGTGCCAAGAGTATTAGAAATGATGTATAATAAATTAGAAAGTACAGGTAAAGATTTTACAGGAATCAAACGCATTATTTACGAATGGGCATGGAAATTAGGGAATAACTTTGATAATCATAACAAAAAGAAATATTATCTATTTAAAATTAAATTAGCTGATTTATTAGTTTATTCTAAATGGAGAGAAGCCCTTGGTGGACACGAAATGTTAGTAGTATCTGGAGGTTCATCTATTCAACCTAAAATAATTAGACTTTTTAACGCTGCTAAACTAAGAATATTCGAAGGTTATGGAATGTCCGAGACCTCTCCTGTAATAGCAGCTAATAGTCCAGCCCAAGGTTCCAATTTTATAGGCACAGTAGGCAAAAAAATGGAAGGTACAGATCTTAAAATAGCAAAAGATGGAGAAATATTAACAAGAGGACCTCATGTTATGCTTGGATATTATAAAGATGAAAAGACCACTAAAAAAGTAATAGATACAGACGGCTGGTTCCATACTGGAGATATAGGCAACTTTGTAGATGGTGAGAATTTGAAAATAACAGACAGGAAAAAAGAAATATTTAAATTATCGGCTGGCAAATATATAGCTCCTCAAGTAATAGAAAATTTAATAAGAGAATCACCATACATTGAAAATTGTATAGTAATCGGAGAAAATCAAAAATTCACTTCTGCTATAATTATTCCTGAATATGAAAGATTACATTTTTGGGCAGCTAAACATAAAATTACATATAATGATAATGACGATTTAACTATTAATTCCAAAATAATAGCTAAAATACATTCAGAAATCGAAAAAACAAATTTGAATCTGTCTCCCCATGAAAAAATAAAAAGAGAACAATTAATAAATGATAAATGGGATATATCAAATGGCTTATTATCTCAAACTCTTAAACTTAAAAGAAAAATCATACTTAATAAATACTCAAATATAATACAATCCATTTACAAAATCACATAATAATTTATTAAACATATTAATAAGTTCCACGAGGAACATCGAAAATAATAAATTATCTACCAAAAAAAACCAGCAGTACAGATATATCAGCAGGCGAAACACCAGGGATTCTAGATGCTTGAGCTATAGTTTTAGGTCTATGTAAAATCAATTTTTGCCGAGATTCATAAGAAATAGAAGAAACTTTATTATAATCAAAATCTACAGGTATTTTAAGATCTTCTAATCGAAGTAATTTATCTGCAAGCTTTCTTTCTCGATCTATATAACCTTTATATTTAATTAAAATTTCAGAATTTGCATATATTTCTTCAGTAAATTTTTGTTCTATTAAATCAATATTATTTGAATAATCTTTTGGGACATTGGGAAATCCTTCTAAAAATTGAAAAAACAAAAGAGAATTAAAATAATTTGTTCCACAAGGAACATATTCATCTGGAATAAAATCTTTAAGCTTAGATATAGTAATATTAGGTCTTGTTAATAAAGATGATAATTTAGTTTTGTATTTTAATGAATTAGATCCTACTTCTTTTAATTCTAAATCAAATTCTCCAGGTTCAACTTTTAAAGTATCTAAAACATTAACGAAAGTATCTATCTTTTTATATTTATCAGAAGTGAATTTCATACGAGATTCAGAAGCTAATCCAAGATTAAAGAATTTTTCCGTTAATCGTTTATCTGCATCATCTTGTCTTAACAAAATTCTATATTCTGCTCGAGATGTAAACATTCGATATGGTTCATCGACTCCTTTATTAACTAAATCATCAATTAATACACCACAATAAGATTCGTCTCTTTTAAGAATAATTGGTTCTTTATCATTAATACTCAAATGAGCATTCACTCCAGCTATTAATCCTTGTACAGCGGCCTCTTCATAACCAGTGGTACCATTTACTTGTCCAGCTAAATACAAATTGGCCACAATTTTAGATTCTAGAGAAAAATTTAAATAACGAGGGTCGAAATAATCATACTCTACGGCATATGCTGGACGATAAACTATAGCATCTTCAAAACCTACAATTTGATGCAAAGCTAAATTTTGCACATCATAAGGAAGAGATGAAGAAAAACCTTGTAAATAATATTCATTAGTTTTCCATCCTTCAGGCTCTAAAAACAATTGATGAGCATCTTTACCCGCAAAAGTACGTAATTTATCTTCTATACTTGGACAATACCTAGGTCCCTTCCCATGAATCTTTCCTAAAAATAAAGGAGATTTATCAAAAGCAGCTTTTAAAGTATCATGTACATTTTTGTTCGTATGCCCAATATAACATTCTCTTTGATGTAAAACTTGAGATGTGGAATTAAAAGGTAGATAAGAAAACTTATCAGGATTTGGATCACCATACTGAGTAATAAGTTTTTCAGTATGAACTGATCTTATATCAATTCTAGGTGGAGTGCCAGTTTTCATTTTATTTACTGGAATTCCAAGATCACCTAATTGATCTGACAAATAATGTGATGCTGGTTCACTAACTCTACCACCTTCCAAAACTTCATCACCACAAAACAACATACCATTTAAAAAAGTCCCTGCAGTAATGATAAGCTTTTTACACTTAAATATTCCGCCCATTGCTGTACAAACTCCTACAATACTGGAACCACTAAAAAGAAATTTTGTGGCAATATCTTGCCAAAGGTCTAAGTGTGAGGTATTTTCAAGCAAATAACGCCAATTAAAAGAGTACGAAATTCTATCGCATTGAGCACGTGGACTCCACATGGCTGGACCTTTAGATTTATTTAACATTCTAAACTGTAATGTGCTCAAGTCAGTAACAATACCTGACCCCCCTCCCATTGCATCTATCTCTCTGACAATCTGCCCTTTAGCAATACCACCCATAGCAGGATTACAAGACATTTGAGCTATCTTATTCATGTCCATAGTAATAAGTAAAGTTTCAGATCCCATCTTAGCTGAAGCATAAGAAGCTTCACATCCAGCATGACCTGCCCCTATTACAATAACATCGTATTCAGTTTTAATATTCATTAATCTAATTTTAAATCTACCCAAATTTGTAATGATTCATTTTCTTTTAAACGCATCATTTTTATCTCATCTTGTTTATGATCATCATATCCGATTAAATGAAGAATACCATGAATTAATACTCTTCGAAATTCGACTTCAAATGGAACCTTAAATTGTTTAGAATTATAATCTATAGTTTCTGTACTGATAAAAATATCACCAGAAATAATATTATTATTGCTTAAGAAAGTATTATCAGAATTTTCTATATTTTCTGAATACTCAGAAGTATCAAAACTTATTATATCTGTAGGATAATTATGACCCAAATATTTAATATTTGTTTCTATTATAGATTTATCATCTACAAAAATATAGTTTATATTTCCTACTTTTTTACCTTCCCTTACCAAAACTCTTTCTATCCAAATAGATAAGTGTTCTTCATTAGTTATACTATAACTATTATTTTGATTATAAAAATTTATCATATGGCGTAATTTTTGCTTGCCAATCAATTAAAATTCATGTAAAGTTACGCATTTACTATAAATAAAATAAAATAAAATACATTATGCCTAAAATAAGTATTATAGGAGCAGGCAATGTCGGAGCCACAGCTGCATATACAATAGCAAAATTTAATTTTGTAACAGACGTAGTCTTGTTAGATATTAAACCAGGACTCGCTGAAGGTAAAAGTTTCGATATGATGCAAGCCTCAAGAATGTTAAATATAGATTCCAGAATTACTGGTGTCACAGGGGATTACGAAGCTACAAAAGATTCAGATGTAGTAATTATTACTTCAGGAATCCCTCGAAAACCTGGAATGACTCGAGAACAGCTAATTGGAACTAATGCTGGAATTGTAAAAGACGTAGTATCCAACATTATGAGATACTCTCCACTATGCCGAATATTAGTAGTTTCTAACCCTATGGATACCATGGCATATTTAACAACACAAATCAGTGGACTTCCACCTAGAAAAGTGATTGGGATGGGAGGAATGTTAGATAGCTCTAGATTTAATTATTATTTAAGTCAAGCTTTAAAAGCTCCTCTTTCTGATATAGATAGTATGGTCATAGGTGGACATAGTGACACTACTATGGTTCCATTAATGAGTAGAGCTTATTATAAAGGTGGCAAATTAGGATCAGCTCTTTCTGTTAAAGAAAAAAATGAAGTTATTAATAAAACTAAAATAGGTGGTGCTACTCTTACTAAATTAATTGGTACATCTGCCTGGTATGCACCAGGAACTGCTGTAGCAGCATTAGCTAAAGCTATAATAATGAATGAAAAAAGATTATATACATGTAGCTGTTATTTAAATGGTCAATATGGAGAAAAAGATATTTGCTTAGGAGTACCATGTATTATAGGAAAACATGGAGCTGAAAGAGTAATAGAATTTGGTCTTACTAAAACTGAAATGAAGAAGTTTAAAGAAAGTGCGTCTGCTATTAGAAAAACAAATAATATCTTACATGAAATGAAAGCTATATAATAATATTATTCACTTAATATTTTCATTTATTGTATTTTTTATTTATTTTTACCACGGATATAGAAATACATTAATAATAAGAATATGGAAATCAAAAAATCCGAAAAAGCTAACCTTGAAAATAAGAAACTATTGTACCGCGAAATCGGTATGGTATTTACCTTAATTATAGTACTAGCAGCTTTTGAATGGAAATCATACGATAAATCAGAATCTGCATTCCAACAGGAATCAGCTGCTATCGTAGAGGTGGAAAATGTACCTATTACGACAGAGGCTCCGCCAGAACCCCCTGAAGCACCTAAGATACCTGTATTTTCAAATCAAATCGATATCGTAGATGATGATGTAGAATTAGATGATGATTTATTTATTAGTCTTGAAGATACTAAAGATATGGGTGTCGAAATTATGGACTATGTAGAAGATGTAAGCGATGAAAATATAGAAGAAGCCCCTATTCCTTTTACATTAGTAGAAAAGAAACCTTCATTCATGGGTGGTGGCCCTAACCAGTTTAGTAAATGGGTTAACAAACATATGAAATATCCAGAATCTGCAAGAGAAAATGGAGTACAAGGTCGAGTAATTTTACAATTTACAGTAAATAAACATGGTGATATTTGTAATGTAAAAGTACTTAGAGGTATAGACTCATCCTTGGATAAAGAAGCTGTTAGAGTAGTAGAATCTTCTCCTAAATGGGTTCCTGGACAACAAAGAGATAAATCAGTTCCTGTGGTTTACAATTTCCCTATTGTATTCCAACTTAGATAATTAATAAATTAATATTATATTAAGGGCTCCCTCGAAAAAACGGAGTAGCCTTTTTTTTCATATGGAAAATTGCATTTTAATAGGTATAATAACACAAACTTCTAACGAAGAAGAAACCAAAGAATATTTGGATGAATTAAACTTCTTAGCTAAAACCGCTGGGGCTATTGTTATTAAAAGATTCACTCAACGGCTTAATAAACCGAATGGTACTACTTATTTAGGTAGTGGTAAGATAGAAGAAATTAAAAATTATATTTCTGAAAACGAAATTAAACTAGTAATTTTTGATGATGAATTAACTCCTACTCAGCTAAGAAATATCGAGAGAATATTTGAATGTAAAATTTTAGATAGAACTAATTTAATTCTCGATATTTTCGCTAGTCGGGCGAAAACAGCTTCTGCTAAAACCCAAGTAGAATTAGCTCAATACCAATATTTATTACCTCGTTTGACTAGAATGTGGACTCACTTAGAAAGACAAAAAGGTGGTATAGGTATGAGGGGCCCAGGTGAAACACAAATAGAAACTGATCGTCGTATTATTCTTCAAAAAATAAGCAATCTAAAAAAACAACTTATTAAGATAGATAAACAAATGAATTCACAGAGAAGTAATAGGAGTGGCATGGTAAGAATAGCTTTAGTAGGTTATACTAATGCTGGTAAAAGTACCATAATGAATCTTCTATCTAAAAGTGATGTATTTGCTGAAAATAAATTATTTGCTACACTTGATACCACTGTCAGAAAAGTAGTACTTAATAATCTTCCGTTCCTATTAACAGATACTGTAGGTTTTATTAGGAAATTACCTACCCAGCTAATCGAATCTTTTAAAAGTACATTAGATGAAGTTAGAGAAGCTGATATATTAATACATGTAGTAGATATCTCTCATCCTAATTTTGAAGATCAATTAAAAGTCGTAAATGAAACTTTAGCGGAATTAGGTGCTAAAAATAAACCTACTTATTTAATTTTTAATAAAATAGATACATATACTTATAAAGAACATAATGAATTTTCTATAGATAATAAGATATTAAAGAATTATACTTTGGATGAATTAAAAAATACTTATATCGCTAAAGAAAATACTCCATGTATATTTATTTCTGCTAAAGAAAAAGAAAATATCGATAAGTTAAGAAATGATCTTTATAAAATGGCTGCAGAAATACATGCAGGAAGATATCCATTTAATAACTTTCTATGGTAAAAATTTATAATAAACACCTTATTTATTAATAAAATCATTAATAGCAATTGCTGTTTGGGTGGGAGCTTCTAAAAAACAATTATGAGCCGTATTAGCAATATATAAATGTTTAGCAAATGGGAAATCACTTATTATCCTATTACTAATTTCTTCTGTAAGATAAGGATCTTTATCTCCAAAGATATATAAGATATTAGGCTGTTTTTCTTTAAATAGGTCCACCACATCACTTCTTTGTATTAGACCTTTTAAAGTAGCTATAATCCCTGCTGGATCGTGCGTTTCACAATCACATATTATTTCTTGAATTTTAAGATCTAATTTTCTTAAATTTTCTTTATAAATCATATTAGGAATTGCTAACTGCGCTAAAGACACTAATTTTCCTCCTTCTATTAAAGATATTTCCCTATTCCTTTGATCTTGTTTATCTTTATTATCTGAATAAGGAGCAGAATTCAAACAAATAATACCTTTTATTCTATCTGGGAAAAATCTATAAGCATTTTGAGCTACATATCCTCCTAAAGAATGACCTATTAAATATAAATCTTTAATCTTTAAAAGATCCATCACACCTTCTACTATTTTACAACTAAATCCTACTGTTATCTCATCAGAATTACTTCCGCTTAACCCATGACCTGGTAAATCTATAGATACACATCTATAATCTTTAGATAATATATCTATAAAATCATCCCAAATATTCATAGTTTCAAGATAACCATGAAGGAAAAATAAAACTATTTTTCCTTCACCATTATCATTTATATGTATTGGTATTTTATTTATTGTAGCAAAAAATTCCATTGGTTAGTCTTTAAATTTAGAAGATAAAAACTCTTTATTTAATCTAGCAATATTAGCTACTGTAATTCCTTTAGGACATTCCATTTGACAAGCTTGAGTGTTAGTACATGCACCGAATCCTAATTCATCCATTTTAGCGACCATAGATTTAGCTCGTTTAACACCTTCAGTTTTACCTTGAGGCAAATCAGCTAAAGCAGAAACTCTAGCTGCAACAAATAACATAGCAGAACCATTTTTACAAGTAGCCACACAAGCGCCACATCCTACACAAGCTGAAGCATCCATACTTTTATCAGCTTTAACTTTAGAAACAAGAATAGAGTTAGCATCTGGAGCAGATCCCACATTTATATCTGTAAAACCTCCTGCTTGTAATATTTTATCAAAAGCACCTCTATCTACTACTAAATCTTTAATTATTGGAAAACCAGCACTTCTAAACGGTTCTACTGTAATAGTTTCACCATCTTTAAATTTACGCATATATAGCTGGCACGTAGTAATATCATCTTCTGGCCCATGTGCTCTACCATTAATATATAATGAACACATGCCACATATACCTTCTCTACAATCACTATCAAAAGCTACTGGTCCTTCAGTATGACAACTTTTATTAACAGCTACAGGATCAGAACCGTCACGAATAAGTTGATCATTAAGTATATCAAGCATTTCTAAAAAAGATGTATCAGGAGATATATCATGAACTTGATATTTTTCAAAATGACCCTTAGTCTTTGCATTTGCTTGGCGCCATATTTTCAATGTAAAATTCATATCGTATTAATTTTTAATCTTTATAATTTCTAGTTTCTACTTTAGCAAATTCAAAAGTAAGAGGTTCTTTATGGAAAATAGGTACTTTTTCTGAATATTCCCATGCACTTACAAACATAAAATTTTCATCATCTCTCTTAGTTTCACCCTCTTCTGTTTTCATTTCTGTTCTAAAATGACCACCACAAGATTCTTTTCTATTAAGAGCATCTCTAGCCATTAAATCTCCTATTTCAAAGTAATCAGCAAGTCTCCATGCTTTTTCTAATTCTTGATTAAATTCTTCATTTTTACCTGAAACATATACATTCTTCCAAAATTCATCTTTAAGTTCAGCTATTTGAGAAATACCTTCTTTTAATCCTTTTTCATCTCTAGCCATCCCTACTTTTTCCCACATAATATCACCTAATTTCTTATGATAATAATCTACAGTTTCTTTACCTTTTATAGCAAATAACTTATGAATTCTATTTTTAACATTCTTTTCAGCTTCTACAAATTCAGGAGCATTAATATCAGTAAATGGATCTGTAAATTTATGAGATAGATAATCACCTATAGTATAAGGTAAAATAAAGTAACCATCAGCTAATCCTTGCATAAGAGCAGATGCCCCTAATCTATTCCCACCATGATCACTAAAGTTAGCCTCACCTATAGCATATAACCCAGGTATAGTAGTTTGAAGATCATAATCTACCCAAATACCACCCATTGTATAATGAATAGCAGGAAATATCATCATAGGTTCTTCATAGGGATTCGTAGTAGTTATTTCTTCATACATCTGAAATAAATTACCATATCTATCTTCTATTATTGGTTTACCTAATCTGGCAATAGCTGTTTTAAAATCTAAAAATACAGCTAACCCTGTTTTATTAACTCCATAACCGGCATCACATCTTTCTTTAGCTGCTCTAGAAGCCACATCACGAGGAACAAGGTTCCCAAAAGCAGGATATCTTCTTTCTAAATAATAATCTCTATCCTCTTCAGCTATTTGTGAAGGTTTTATTTGTTCCTTTTTTAATTTAAGAACATCTTCCATTTTTTTAGGAACCCAAATACGACCATCATTTCTAAGTGATTCACTCATTAAAGTTCTTTTAGACTGCTGTGTTCCATGAACAGGAATACATGTAGGATGAATTTGAGCAAAACAAGGATTAGCAAAATATGCTCCTTTCTTATAACATTTCCATGCAGCTGAGCCATTAGAGTTCATAGCATTTGTAGAAAGAAAATATACATTACTATATCCACCTGAAGCCAAAATCACAGCGTGAGCTCCGAATCTTTCAATTTCACCAGTAACTAAATTCCTAGTAATAATACCTTTAGCTTCACCATTAATCAATACTAAATCTAACATTTCATGTCTAACATATGATTTAACAGTTCCTTTAGCTATTTGTCTATTTAATGATGCATAGGCACCTAATAATAATTGTTGTCCTGTTTGACCCCTTGCATAGAAAGTTCTACTTACTTGAGCACCACCAAAAGATCTATTAGAAAGAGTACCACCATATTCTCTAGCAAATGGTACACCTTGTGCTACGCATTGATCAATTATAAGATTACTTACTTCGGCTAATCTATATACATTAGCTTCTCTACTTCTATAATCACCACCTTTAATAGTATCATAAAATAATCTATATACAGAATCATTATCATTTTGATAATTTTTTGCTGCATTAATACCACCCTGAGCTGCAATAGAGTGAGCTCTTCTAGGTGAATCACTTATACAAAATATTTTGACATTATAACCTAATTCTCCTAAAGAAGCAGCTGCTGAAGCTCCACCTAAACCGGTACCAATTACTATAATTTCCATTTTTCTTTTATTAGCAGGACTAACTACACGAATTTCTTCTTTGTATTTTGTCCACTTTTCTGCTAATGGCCCTTCTGGAACTTTTGATATTAATTTATCTTCCATAACTTTTTTATTTGCGTTAATATGCTTATATTTTATTAATATTTATCTTGTAAATTAATCAAACTTTCATAATATTTAAAAAAAGACGTTGAATAATTTTCGATAAATTTATTAAATTCTTCTTTTTGAAATCCATTTTTTCTCCAATCAAAAAGTATGCCCTGAAAAACATTAATATTCTTTTTTTCTAAATCATTAAGAATTTGACTATAACCATCTCCTTTTTCATTATACATTAACTTAAAATTAATATAACTTTCTCCATTTCCTCTTTTAATAGAATACACCTTTTCTTTTAATGAAAGAACTACTTCACATAACTTTGAATTTTCATTATCAGATGTACTACACATAAAAAAAGGTTGATTTGTCTCTGAAGCACACATAACAGGAACAGCTATTCCTAAAGGAGGATATCCTAAAATAGTCCACATAACTGTTAAATTAGGATTCTCACCTTTATTTACTCCTTGAAAAATTACAGATGATGCCGTAGAATGTCTTGGGATAAAATCTTTATCATAATAGAAACCTGTATTACTTAATTTATTTATATCTTTTCTTAAATTTATATCTAAAATAGAATTATAAAAATTTCTAGATATATTATCGAATATCCATTCTGGATCATATTTAACTTTATGGTCGACAGACTCTTTCATCACTTTAGTAGCTGCATCATATCTGATATATCCTAACCCATCATTCTCTTTTCCTGAAAAAGAAAAATTAGTATATACAAGATAACCTTCTGGTGCTATTCTTTTATCATTTACATCATATTTACACCATTTATTATTACTAACTTCATAAAAAGCTGCATTTCCTTCAGCATCCATTACTCCGAAATTAGATTCTAAATAATAAGGAGTAGACATTTCATTTAAAAATTCTTCAAATTCGTATAAATTTTTACAATTAGATAAAACTTTATACATAAAATAACCTTCTCTATCCATAAGAGATTTATCTACATCATCATAATTCAAATTATAAGAAGCAGTATTTATAATACAAAATCCAGCACTATTATTACCAGACCATACTTGTTTATCCTTTATATTAGAATTAACCAATCCAATAAAATTATAATATTCACCTTTAAAATACTCAATTCTATTATTTAACTGGTCTGTATCCCTGTTTTTTAATAATAATGGACGCCCATCTTTTGTTAATTTCCCAGAAATTAATACAGATGTACAAGCATATGTAGAAACACTAAAATATAAAAAACAAAACAAAATAATAAATAATCTTTTCATTAAAATAAAGAGTTATTATCGTGATTAATATTTAAATGCTTGTATGCTAAATCTGTAACTTCTCTTCCTCTAGGTGTTCTATGTATAAAACCTTCTTTAATAAGGAAAGGTTCATAAACTTCTTCTATTGTTCCTATATCTTCTCCTATTGCAGTAGCAATAGTAGATATTCCGACAGGACCACCATTAAACTTATTAATAATAGTAGAAAGTATTTTATTATCTATTTGATCTAATCCTTTCTTATCAATATTTAAAGCATCTAAAGCATACTTTGTTATTTCTATATCTATTTTCCCATTGCCTTTTACTTGAGCAAAATCTCTAACTCTTCTTAATAGTGAATTAGATATTCTAGGTGTACCCCTACTTCTACTAGCTATTTCATCAGCTGCTTGTTTATTAATATCTATATCTAATATTCTAGCACTTCTAATTATAATTTTAGAAAGAACATTAGCCTCATAATATTCTAAATGAGATTGAATACCAAATCTAGCTCTTAAGGGGGACGTAATAAGGCCACTTCTAGTAGTAGCACCTATTAAAGTAAATGGATTTAAACTGATTTGAACAGATCTAGCTCCAGGACCCTTATCTATCATTATATCAATAGTAAAATCCTCCATAGCTGAATATAAATATTCTTCCACTATAGGAGTAAGTCTATGAATTTCATCAATAAATAATACATCACCTTCTTGTAAACCAGTTAAAAGACCAGCTAAATCTCCAGGTTTATCCAAGATAGGACCAGATGTAACTTTCATATTCACACCTAATTCATTTGCTATTATATAAGCTAACGTAGTTTTACCTAATCCTGGAGGGCCATGTAACAATATATGATCTAAAGCTTCACCTCTTAATTTGGCAGCTTTTACAAAAATAGTGAGGTTTTGTATAATCTTATCTTGCCCACTAAAAGAATCAAATTCTCTCGGCCTTATTTTCCCATCAATTTCATTATCTTTGCACTCGTTTAAAGAATGTGGATCGAATTTTTTTTCTTCCATTTTTTTCAAATTTGAAATCAATACAAAGGTAATTATATAATATTATATTTATTTATATTTATCTATATTATTATTATACACTGTTAATAAGTTGAGAAAAATATTAAAGAAAGTATCTAACATATTATAAAGAGGTTACTAACAATTAATATCTTTGTAAATATCTAATAATAAGAGAAAATTAAATATCTCATAAAAATTGTTAATTACTGATTGTTTATAATTACATATAAAATTAGTGTTAATAACAAGTAAAAAAAAGAATAAAAGAAATACAATAACTTATTTGGAATACATAAAACTCAAATAGTATATAAAAATCAATTGATTTAAAAAAAATACTTATTGTTATTTATTAACAGAGTTTCCAATGGGTTATTAACTATTTTTCTTTAGAAATTGTTAATAAAAATGAAGTATAAAAACGTATTAAATATTAATGAGTGTAATCGTTTATATAATAGTGTATTAAAAGGAAATTCTGATATATTAATTGAAGGACTATACTCTTCAGCTAAAGCTTTTTTACTTTCTTATGTAATAAAAGAAGGTTTACATTTAATAGTATTAAATAATAAACAAGATGCTTCTGCTTGTGTTAATGATTTATATCAATTAGTAAATGATAAAAATGTTTTTTATTTACCTTCTACTAAAATAGGTAAATATATATCACAAAATAAAGATGATACTGTAAAAGTTCAAAGGACAGTAGCATTAGGCGCTCTTAATGATTATATAAATAAAGAGTATAATGGAGAATATTTAATATTAGTAGCATATAAAGATTCTATAGAAGAAAAGGTTTTAGATATTAAATCTTTTAAAGAAAGTGTGGTGGATATTAAAAAAGGAGATAATCTTTCACACGAATTTATTAAAGAATTATTATATGATAGTGGGTTTGAAAAGAAAGATTTCGTATCTGCCCCGGGAGAATATGCTATTAGAGGAGGAATTATAGATGTATTTTCATTTGGAGATAATGTACCATATAGAATAGATTTTTTTGGTAACGAGATTGAATCTATATTTGAATTCAATGTTAATACTCAAAGATCTACTAAAGAAAAAATAATAATTAAGTTATATTCAGATATTAATGAAATAAAGGAAAATAAATCTGTAGATTTTATAAGTACTTTACCTAAAGAATGTATTATATGGCTTTCAGATGTTGAAAAACCTAAAATTCAAAATAAAGTAGTTTATCTTTCTACTTTATCTAAAATTCAAAATGTAGAAACTTTTATATTTAATACTATACCACAACCTTCATTTAACAAACAATTTGATTTATTATCATCAGACATAGAAAATAAACAAAATGAAGGGTATAATGTTTTTATTTTAAGTGAAAATATTAACCAAATAGAGAGGCTTAAAAGTATTTTTTCTATAAATAACTTAAATGTTACTTATCTTAATTTCACCATACAAGAAGGTTTTATAGATCATGATTCTAAGATTTGTTTATATACAGATCATCAGATTTTTGAAAGATATAGAAGAGTCAAATTAAAGAAAGTAGTAGAGAAAAGTGAAAGATTAACTATAAATGAGTTAAATGCATATAAAGTAGGAGATTATATTGTACATATGGACCATGGGGTTGGTAAATTTGGAGGGCTTGTTAAAAATAATGTAAATGGTAATATACAAGAAGCTGTTAAAATTATTTATAAAGATAATGATGTTATTTTCGTCAATATTAATAATCTTCATCGAATTTCTAAATATAAATCAGCAGATTCTATTCCTCCACATATTCATAAATTAGGTAGAGCTACTTGGGAAAAAATTAAGAGTCAAACAAAATCTAGAGTAAAAGATATAGCTCAAGATTTAATTAAATTGTATGCTCAGCGCAAAGCTTCTGACGGATTTAGTTTTTCATCAGATTTATTCCTTCAAAATGAATTTGATTCATTGTTTAAATATGAGGAAACAGAAGATCAGATGAAATCTATTAAAGCTGTTAATTTAGACATGGAAAAACCATATCCTATGGATAGATTAATTTGTGGGGATGTGGGATTCGGAAAAACCGAGGTATCTATGAGGGCAGCTTTTAAAGCTGTTGCCAATAGTAAACAGGTAGTAATGTTGGTACCTACTACTATATTAGCTCTTCAGCATTATAATACATTCGTTAAAAGATTTAAAAATTTCCCAATCAATATAGATTACCTATGTCGTTTGAGGACCACTAAAGAAATAAATCAGATAACTAATAATATTAAAAGTGGTAAGATTGAAATAATAATAGGAACTCATGGATTATTAAATAAAAAAATTCAGTATAAAGATTTAGGACTATTAATAATAGATGAAGAACAGAAATTTGGAGTTTCTGCAAAAGAAAAATTAAGACAATTAAAATTATCTGTAGATACTTTAACTTTATCTGCTACACCTATTCCTAGAACATTACAATTTTCATTATTAGGAGCTAGAGATCTTTCTATAATAGCTACTCCTCCACCAAATAGAATTCCTATCCATACTGAAATAATAGATAATAATAAAGAATTTTTAAAAGAAATAATAGAGGAAGAATTAGAAAGAGGAGGTCAAATATTTTTTGTCCATAACAAGGTGAAAGATATTTTAGATATAGAACAAATGATTCAAAGTCTATGTCCTGAGGCGAAGACATGTGTGATTCATGGAAAAATGGACCCAAAAGTTTTAGAAAAGAAAATCCTTGATTATATGGTAGGAGATTATGATATTTTAATAGCTACGACGATTATTGAAAATGGTATAGATATACCAAATACTAATACTATTATTATAGATCAAGCTCAAAATTATGGGTTAAGTGATTTACATCAATTAAGAGGAAGGGTGGGTAGATCAGATAAACAAGCTTTTTGTTATTTGATAACTCCACCTACAGACAGATTAACAGATGATGCAAGAAGAAGATTAAATGCTATTGAAGCTTTTTCAGATTTGGGTAGTGGTTTTAATATAGCTATGCAAGATTTAGATATTAGAGGCATGGGGAATATGTTAGGAGCAGAGCAGAGTGGCTATATTTCTAATATGGGATTTGAGACTTATCAAAAAATCTTAGAAGAAGCTTTCGAAGAGATAAAAACTGAAAATGATTTAGAAGAAGATGAAGAAGCTACAGCAGTAGAAAAAATATATGTGGATGAATGTACTTTAGAAACTGATAAAGAAATGTTAATACCTGATTCTTATATAAATATCATTAATGAAAAAATAAGAATATATAAAAGGTTAGACTCAATAGAAGAAGAAAAGGATATAAAATTATTAAGTGAGGAAATGGAAGATAGATATGGTCCTATACCGGATGCAGTTAATCAATTATTTTTTGTCGTCAGACTTAGGAAATTGGCAAAAGAATTAGGATTTGAAAAATTGGCACTAAAAAACAATAGGCTTCTTATGTATTTCTTTAGTGATTCTTCTTCTGAATATTTTTCTACTGATATATTTCAATGTATCGTTCATTATATACAGGAAAAATCTGCGGATAGATATATTTTAAAACAAAAAGTAGATAAACTGTATCTTATAGTAAATAAAGTGAATACCATAGAAGGTGTTTATAACCTTATTAAAAAAATGTATTATATTTGTCGGAATTATAAAAAGTGAACTTATTAATTGATATAGGAAATACCGCTATAAAATTAGCATTAGCAGAGAATAACATTATTACTAAAATATATAGAAGTAATACTAATTCTTTGTTTACTTTTGTTGAAAATATTGTTAAGAATAATTCTTTAGATATTATTGCACTTTCTTCAGTTAAAGATATTGATAATATTTTATTTAAACTTTTAGAAGAGAATAGTAATAAATTTTTAAAAGTAGATAATAATCTAAATTTACCACTGAAAAATAAATATAAAACTCCCAAAACTTTAGGAGTTGATAGAATGTGTGCTGTTATAGGTGCTTATTCACTTTTCCCTGGAGAAAATATAATGGTAATAGATATAGGTACAGCTATTACTTATGATTTTATAAATAGTAAAAATGAATATATGGGTGGTAATATTTCTCCTGGATTTAATATAAGAACTAAAGCTTTAAATAAATATACTGATAAATTACCTTTAGTAAATTTAACAGAAGATTTTTTAGAAATAGGTGATAATACCTCAGATGCTATTAAAAGTGGTATAATTATTGGAATTGTTAATGAAATAGAAGGTTATTTAAAAAAATATCCTAAATTTAAAGTCATTTTTACTGGAGGAGATGCATTTTATTTTGCTAAAAAAATGAAAACTTGCATCTTTGTAGTTTGTAATATAGTATTAAATGGTCTTTTAAAAATAATAGAAATAAATGCTTAATAATAAAAGTAGTATATTAAATATCTTATTTGTTATGTTGTTATCAATGATTTCATTGACTGCTACATCTCAAGTTTTGAAATCTAATACATCAAATGATGTCATTATAGAAAATTCCTTGAGTACTTATTCGCCATTTTCAATGTTTGGTATCGGTGAATTACAAACGCCTGGGACAGCTTATAATTTATCTATGGGTGGAATCGGTATAGCAGTTCAGGATAAAAGATTTATTAATTATCTTAATCCTGCGGCTATCCACGTTAGAGATACTTTAGCTTTTATGATGGATTTTGGTGGTATGCAGAAAAATATCTATTCTAATGATGGGACTAATACATCAGCATACAATGTGGCCAATATGAATAACGTGGCCGTATCTTTTCCTTTATTTAAAAAATCTGCCTTTGTAATAGGAATAGCTCCTTTTGCAAATACCGGTTATTTATTCTATAGAGATGAAGAGTCATCAGATGTAATAGCTGATATGGGCCAAGTACAATATAGAAAATATGGTACTGGTTCTATTAATAAGCTGTTTTTAGGAGTATCTGCTGAATTATTTACTAATTTTTCTTTAGGAGTAGAGGGTATTTATTATTTTGGGGAGATTAAAAGGCATTCTGATATTATGTTTAATTCAGTAGAATCTAACAAGAATATATATACAGGATGGGATTATCAAATAAATTCCTTTTCTGCTAAGTTGGGTGCTCAATATGTCTTAAAGTTAAAAAATGAGAAATTACTTACATTTGGTGCTACATACCGTTTAGGAAATAATCTTTCTGGAAATATCCAAAGATATGCATATACGTCTAATACATCTTCTACCAATTATATTATAAATGAAGAGTATGATGATAAAAAGATAGAAATAGCTTCTGATTTAGGATTAGGAGTTACTTATGCAAAATATGAAAAATGGTTACTAGGGGTTGATTATAATTTCCAAAACTGGAAAAACACTAAATTTGCGAGTACTCCAGGAATTAATTTTAAACCCGTTAATTTACAGTCATTAAAATTAGGAGGATCATATACACCTAATATGTATGATATTAGATATTATATGAAAAGGGTAACTTATAGATTTGGTGCTTATTATAAACAATCATATATTAATTTAAATGGTAGTCAAATTAATGATTTTGGTATTACTCTAGGAGCTTCACTACCGATTTATAGATGGTATAATTCTTTTACTATAGGTTTAGACATTGGACAGAGAGGTATGATGACTGATCAGTTGTTAAGAGAAAGATATATTAAAATAATGATAGATGTTAATCTTCATGATATATGGTTCAGAAAATTCCAATATAATTAATAAGTATTAACTAAGAATATAATAGACTACAACTCTAAAAATCAATATGATGAAAAAACTAATTCTAACAATTTCTGTGCTATTGGCTATGATAGTAACTTTACCGGTTCATGCACAGGGTAGATTTGGAAAGGATAGTGCGGAATGTATTAAATACTTATCTTTCTATAAAGGGTATTTTAAACAAAAAAATTTGAAGGAAGCTTCTCCTTTATGGAGAAAAGCTATGAGCATTTGTCCCCCACAAGCTAGCCAAAATATGTTAATTGATGGTACTCAAATTTTAAGAAGTGAAATTCGTGAGTTTCAAAACAATCCTGTAAGAAGAGCTCAATTATTGGATACATTATTAATGGTTCATCAGATTAGAGCTAATACTTTCCCAAAATATAAAGCGCAAGCGTACTCTAATATGGCTTTAGATTATCTTCATTTCATGTCTATGGGAGATGAGGGTAAGGCATATAAAATTATGGGTACAGCTATGAAGGAAGCTGGTCCTAGAGTTCCTATTTCTATAAGTGTAAGATATATGGGATTTGCAAATGATTTATATAAGAAAGGTGAAATCGATGCTGAAACTATGATGAATAGTTTTGCTTTTGCTATTGAAACCATGGATGCTATTAAAGCTCATTTAGATTCTAAAGGCAGATCTACTGAAAGAGCAGAGTCTGCTGTTAAGGATATTCAGAATTTATTTTCTAGTTCTGGAGTAGCTGACTGTGAAAGTTTAGTGAAATTATTTACTCCTAGATATAATGCAGATCCTAATAATAAAGAAACTTTAGTAAATATTATTTCTATATTTTCTGCGTCATCATGTGCCCAGGAAGATCTTTATTTACATGCAGTAGAAGGCTTATATAAGATAGAAAAATCGTATAAATCTGCTCATTATCTTTCTCAGCTTTATTTTGATAAAGGAGATAATGTAAATGGTGAAAAATATTTAAGAGAAGCTATTAAGTTTACTGAGTCAAATGCTATAACAGATGCTTCTTATTATTTAGAGTTAGCTACTATTTTGTATAAAAATGGAGGGAATAAGTCTGTAAGTCTAGAAGCTGCTGAATCAGCTGCTAAATTAGATCCTGAAATTGCTGGAAAAGCTTATTTTCTTTGTGGAACTATTTGGGCTGCGGTTAAAGGAACAGGTAACGAGATAGAAAAGAGATCTCATTATTGGGTAGCTATAGATTATCTTCTTAAAGCTAAGAAAGCAGATTCTACAATCGCTGGTGATGCTAATAAATTAATTGCAGAATGCTCTCAGTATTTTCCTAAAAAATCAGATGCGTTTATGTTTGATATAAAAGAAGGTGATGATTATACAGTAAGGGAAGCAGGGTTGGTTCATAAAACTATAGTTAGAACTCAGAAATAAAATGAACGGCTTAAGCCGAAATATAAATAAAATAGTAATGGTAGTATGTATAATTATATATGCTACCATTACTGTATCTTGTACTCATAAAATATCTGATGATGCAATAGTCCCCAAAAAGTTAGAATTAGTACAGACAGTCGTAGATATGAAAGCTTATAAATCTCAGAATTCTAAAATTAGTATGAGGATGGAAGCCAAATTGATGGAAAAATATAAAGTGAGTAATACAGAGAGTTATGATATTTTTCCTAAAAAATTTAAAGTTTATGGCTATGATTCCTATGGTAAATTGGAAACAGAAATACGAGCTGATGTTGCTAAGCATACCTTAAATAAGGGCGAGGAAGAATGGGCGGCTTTTGGTAACGTAGTTATAACCAATTTTATTAAAAAAGAAAGAATAGAAACAGATACTTTGTATTGGGATCAGAAAAGAAAAATGATTTATACCCATTCTTTTGTAAAGATATATTCTCCAGATGGATTTATGCAAGGATATGGAATGAAATCAGATGAAAGAGCTAGAAACGCTGAATTGATTAGACCTTTTGACAGTTTCGGGATAATAAAAAAAGATTTGGATAACTCTAAGAATGTAAATTCTGCTAATTTTAATAGCCCATTATTAAATAGATAAAAATATAATTTGTATCTTCGCATACTATTTATGTTTTTAAATACAACTATTAATAGAATTAACTTATAGAAAAATAAATATTACAGTATATGGCAGTTTTACAGACAATCCGTGTTAGGCTAGGTGTTCTAATCACGGTATTAATCGCGGTAGCTCTTTTGGCTTTCATTGTGGATCCTAATCAGCTAGATATGACTATTAGATCTTTATCAGGTGCTAATGATGTAGGAGAAATAGATGGTAATTCTATTTCTTATCAAGAATTCCAAAAAGATGTAGAATATTATAAAAATATTTATACTCTTACTAGTGGATCTCAGTCAGTTTCTGAGAAAGCTATGGATCAAATAGTAAATACCGCTTGGCAAAATAGAATAAATGAAGATTTTATTATACCATTGATGAAAGAATCTGGTATAGATGTAGGAAAGGGTGAAATATATGATATGACTCAAGGAAAAGAAATATCACCAATTCTTCAGCAAGATCCTGCATTTCAAGACCAAAACGGACAATATTCTCGTGCTAAATTTGCACAATTTATCCAAGCTATATCTTCCCAAGGTGCGGATGTAAATGGAGCTACATATTGGAAATTTATCGAAACTAATATGATTAGTAACCAATATTTCACAAAATACTCTTCATTATTAACTTCTAGTAGTTTTGTAACTCCTATAGAAGTAAGAAGAGATATTGAAGAAAATAACGTTACTTCTAATGTGGATTTCGTCATGATTCCTGTAGGATTTAATAAAGATATAACAGTTAGTAATCAAGAAATTAATTCTTACTATCATAAGCATAAAGAAAATTATAAGAGAACAGCTTCTCGTGATATTGATTTTGTAGCATATGAAGTCATTCCTTCTGAAAAAGATTTCCAAGATGCTAATAAAGAAATTGAATCTATTTATCCTAAATTTGAAAAGGCAAAAAATCTAAAGAATTTCCTTTCTTTAAATTCTGATACACCACTCAATCCTTATTATTTTAGTGCTAACGAACTTCAGCAAGGGCAAGAAGAATTATATAATTTTGCTTTCAAAACTAGACATCCTAATTGTTTGGCAGTTTACAAAAAAGACGATAGATATATTGCCGCTAGAATAAATGATGTGAAATATATGTCTGATTCAGTATTTGTTCAGCATATTATGTTGTCTGCTGACAATGAAAAACAGGCAGATAGTTTATTAAGAGTAGTTAATGCTAAAAACTTTTCAAGTTTGGCGCAGAAATATTCATTGGATAAAAACACTAAAGTAGATAATTTTGGCGATATTGGATGGTTAACTCAGAAAATGATGATTCCTGGTATGGAAGATGTTCTTACATATAAACTGGGAAGTATTCATAAAATGAAAACTCAATACGGTCTTCATATTGTTAGAGTCGCTAAGAAAACAAAAACTGTTAAAAAAATACAGTTAGCTCTTCTTACAAAGGCAGTCGTTTCAAGTAAGGCTACATATCAAACATATTATGCTCAAGCAAATGATCTGGTTACTAAATCTAATGGAAAAATTGAATTATTTAACAAAGCAGTAGAAGATGGTAATTTGCCAGTAGTACCTGCTAATAATGTGAAAGAGGGCGCTAGAAAAATTTCTATGTATGAAAAAACACTAGAGGTTTCTCGTTGGATTTATAAAGCTAAAGAAGGTGATGTTTCTCCTATAATTTCTATTAATAATCAATATTTCTTCGTATGTGCTTTAAAGAAAATTAAAGAAGAAGGTTATGCTCCAGTAGAAGATGTTAAGGATAATATCAAATTTGTATTGATGGCTAAGAAGAGAGCAGATAAGAAACTTGAAGAAGTAAAAGCTAAAATAAAAGGTCTAAATACATTAGATGAAATAGCTGAAGCATATAATACTACTGTAAGTAATAAAGATGGTATGGCGTTTGGTTCTATTAATAACAGAACGTTTGATCCTAATTTAGTAGGAGCAGTAGCAGCAGCAGAACCTGGAACCATTACAGGTCCTATTAAAGGAATAGCAGCTATTTACATATTAAAAGTGAATACTAGAAACACTGGGGCATTTTATACAGAAAATGATGCGATAACTAGAGAATCTCAATTCCAGAGATATCAGCTATCAAATCTTCCGTATGTATTCAATGAACTAGGCGAAGTAATAGACCATAGAACTAAATTTTACTAGTAGAATATAGCATATAAAATAGAAGCTCAACTAAATTAATAGTTGAGCTTTTTTTTATATTTAAATGGTGTTGATAATCGTTATACTCTGAATATTAGGATAATAAAGTTTATTATACGTTGAATAAGAAGTTCATGATATCACCGTCTTGAACGGTATAATCTTTTCCTTCTGTCCCTAGTTTCCCAGCTGAACGACAAGCTGATTCTGAACCATATTTTATGAAGTCATCATATTTGATAACTTCAGCTCTAATAAATCCTCTTTCGAAATCTGTATGAATAACACCAGCAGCTTTAGGAGCCTTGTCACCTTTATTAATGGTCCATGCTCTTACTTCCGGTTCTCCTACTGTAAAGTATGTTTGAAGATTAAGAAGAGAATAAGCTTTCTGAATTAATCTAACTACACCAGAGTCTTCTAACCCGATTTCGTTAAGAAACATCTGTCTTTCTTCGAAAGTGTCTAATTCGGCTATTTCAGATTCTATTTTAGCTGCTATAACTATAACTCCTGCATCTTCATTTTTAACAGCTTCTCTTATTTGATCTACGTATTTGTTTCCTTTAGCAGCCGAATCTTCATCTACGTTACAAACATATAATATGGGTTTGTTAGTTAAAAGATAAAGGTCTTTAGCTAGTTTGATATCTTCTGGATTATCGAAAATAACTGTACGAGCAGATTTACCCTGTTCAAGACATCCTTTATATTGAACTAATATATCAGCTAATCTCTTAGCTTGTTTATCTCCACCAGTTTTAGCCATTTTCTCAGTTTTCTTAAGACGACTTTCTACTGTATCTAAATCCTTAATTTGTAATTCTAAATCGATAACTTCTTTATCTCTAACTGGATTTATAGTACCATCTACATGAACTACATTAGGATCATCGAAACAGCGGATAATATGTAAGATAGCATCAGTTTCACGAATGTTAGCTAAGAATTGATTCCCTAGACCTTCACCGTGACTAGCTCCTTTTACAAGTCCTGCAATATCTACTATTTCTACTGTTGCAGGAATTACTTTTCTAGGATGAACAAGCCCTTCTAATTTCTGAAGTCTCTTATCAGGGACAGTGGTAGAACCGATATTAGGTTCAATAGTACAAAAAGGAAAATTAGCAGATTGAGCTTTCCCAGAACCGATGCAATTGAATAAAGTAGATTTCCCAACATTAGGTAATCCCACTATTCCACATTTTAATGCCATAATATTTCAATTTTTTTCTTCTACAAAGATAGGTTTTTTCTATCACAAAGACAGCGAAATATTGTCCGTAAATAATAAAATTTGCACCTTTGTATTATGAGTAAGAATATATTAAATAATATAATAAGATTTTTTTTAAGCCTGACGGCTATAGTTATAATTTTATCTAGTTTTTCTGTACAGAATATTTCTGCTAAGAATAACATATTGCAGAAAACTATCGAAAAAGATACTTTAAAAGTAATGTTTTGGAATGTTGAAAATTATTTTGACATCTATGATGATCCAAATATCATAGATGAAGAATTCTTACCTACTTCAGATAAACATTGGAATTCAAATAGATATAATAAGAAAAGAGATGATATCGCTAAAACTATAATAGCAGCATCTGGTAAATTAGGAGAAATGCCTATTCTTATTGGTGTCAGCGAAATAGAAAATTATAAAGTATTAAATGACTTAATAAAGAAAACATCTTTATCTAAATATGATTATAAAATAGTACATAAAGATTCTCCAGATCATAGAGGAATAGATTGTGCTTTATTATATAGGGAATCAGCATTTAAAGTAAAAAGTGCAGAATATTTAAAAGTAGTTTTACAAGATAAGAATCATCCTACTAGAGATATAGTTCATGTTTATGGATATTCTAAAGATTTAAAAATCAAAGTTCATGTTTATGTAAACCATTGGCCATCTAAATGGGGTGGAGCAGAAAAGACCAACCCTAATAGAATAGCGGCAGCTAAAGTATTAGCAAATAGTATTAAAAACGTTAGAGCTCAAGAGCCAGATGCAAAAATAATTATTATGGGAGATCTTAATGATACACCAGGTTCTGAACCTATTATGTGTCTAATGCAGGATAAAACATTAGTGGATTTAATTAGTCCACTAGATGCCAAAGGTATGGGTACGATTAGATATAGAGGTGATTGGGAATGCCTTGACCATTTTATTATAAATAAGAATGAATTAAAAGGAGATATTCAGATATATTCACCTAAATTCTTGATTCAATATGATAAGAAATATCGTGAGAACAAACCTTTTAGAACATATTATGGACCACATTATAATAAAGGGATAAGTGATCATTTTCCTATATTATTAAAGGTAGTGCTTAAATAAAACTATAATTAACAGAGAAATAAATATTTAATTTATATGAAAAATTATCTAGATCTATTAAAATATATTAGCGAAAATGGTAATATAAAAGATGATCGTACTGGTACGGGTACTAAATCTGTTTTTGGATATCAGATGCGCTTTAATCTTAACGAAGGTTTTCCACTATTAACTACTAAAAAATTATATTTAAGAAGTATTATTTATGAACTATTATGGTTCTTAAAAGGTGATACTAATATCAAATATTTACATGATCATAAAGTCCATATTTGGGATGAATGGGCAGATGCAAATGGAGATTTAGGCCCTGTATATGGACATCAGTGGAGGTCTTGGCCTGTCGGCAATGGAGGAACAATAGATCAGATAGATAGATTAATAAAAGGATTGAAAACAAATCCTAATTCTAGAAGACATATAGTATCTGCATGGAATCCAGCAGAAATAGAAGATATGGCTTTACCACCATGTCATACTCTGTTCCAGTTTTATGTAATCAATAATACATTATCTTGTCAGTTATATCAGAGGTCAGCTGATGTATTTTTAGGTGTTCCTTTTAATATAGCTTCTTATGCTTTATTAACTATGATGATAGCACAAGTATGTGGATATAAAGTGGGAGATTTCGTACATACATTTGGTGATGTTCATATTTATTTAAATCACTTAACACAGGTAGCTCAGCAGTTAGAAAGAACACCTAGAGCATTACCTACTATGAAACTTAATCCTAAGATTAAAAATCTTTTAGATTTCGATTATGATGATTTTACTTTAGAAGGTTATGATCCTTATCCAAGTATTAAAGCTCCTATCGCTGTATAAATATTATCAAATATAATAATCATGGCCGTTAGGCTAAAAGAATGAAACAAATTATGCTTTCAATAATAGTGGCTATTGCTAAAAACAATGCTATCGGCAAGAATAATTCTTTGCTATGGCATCTTTCTGAGGATTTAAAATTTTTTAAACGTACGACTTCAGGTCATTCGGTTATTATGGGTCGCAAAACTTTTGAATCTATCGGTAGAAAGCCATTGCCTAAAAGAATGAATATAGTAATTAGTAGATCATCAGAAATAAATAGTGATTCAGAGAAAACGAATAATTCTACTATTCTTTTGTATAAAAAATCCCTAGAGGAAGCTATTGATGCCAGTCAAAATATTGGAAATGTAGAATTTAGTCAGAATCATAATAGTGAAAATAAAGAGTTGGAAATTTTTGTAATCGGGGGTGGACAAATTTATAAACAGGCTCTTCCATTAGCTGATAAATTATATTTAACGGTGGTGGATGTGGAGATTAAGGATGCAGATACTTTTTTTCCTGAGATAGATTTTAGTCAATGGAAATTGGTAGAAAGGGGAGAGAATAAAAGTGAGAAAGGATATAATTTTCATGTAGAAATTTATCAAAGAAAAGTAGTAGCTTAAAAATAAAAGAAACATAACATAAACTAAAATTATTCATTTGACTTATGAATAAAAAAAATAAAAACAGAGATAACTTCGGGAGTCAATTTGGAATTCTAGTAGCCTTGACTGGATCTGCTGTCGGCTTAGGTAATTTATGGCGTTTTCCATATTTATTAGGAACTAGTGGAGGTGCTGCCTTTTTAATCGTTTATGTAATATTTATATTATTATTAGGCATACCATTAATGTGCTCTGAATTTGTCATAGGTAGAAGAACACATAAGAATGCTTTTGGAGCATTTAAAAAATTAGCTCCAGGATCACATTGGGGTATAGTAGGTATATTTGGAGTACTAGCTGCAGTGGCTATAATTTCATTTTATTCTGTAGTAGGAGGTTGGTCAATAAACTATTTAGTAAAATCATTGTCATTCAATCTTTGTGATATCCCTATATCTAATTTAACTAGCACCTTTAATATTTCCACACACAGAACATGGATGCCGTTATTTTATCTATTCATTTTCTTAAGTTTAAGTGGAGGAATATTGCTTGGAGGAGTTAATAAAGGTATAGAGAAATATTCTAAGGTTATGATGCCTATATTATTTTTATTAGTGATAATATTGGTTATTAGATCTGTGACTTTAAAGGGTGCAGGTGCTGGTTTGGTTTTTCTTTTTAAACCAGATTTCTCGGTTCTTTCGCCCAAAGTTATTATTAATGCGATGGGACAAGCATTTTTCTCTCTTAGTATAGGCATGGGTGCGATTATTACTTATGCTTCTTATGTCAAGAAAGAAGAAAATATTATGCAAACCATCTCGCTGACAGCGATCTTCGATACTTTATTTGCTTTATTAGCAGGTATGGCTATTATGCCAGCTGTTTTCGCTTTCGGTATAGAACCAGGTGAAGGTCCAGGCCTAGTATTTATAACACTACCTCAAGTATTTGCTAAAATACCAGGAGGAAGCATTATGGCTATATTATTCTTTTTTATTCTTTTAGTAGCTGCAGTTACTTCTTCTATTTCAGTATTAGAAGTTATCGTGGCTTATATGGCAGAAGAGTTTAAAATAAAAAGAAAAACAGCTGTTATTATTTCAGTAGTCATAGCATTTGTGTTTGGAATATTATGTTCACTTTCATTAGGGATATTAGGGCCATTAAAGGTTTTTGGTATGAACATATTTGATTTATTTAATTATATATCAGCTAATATTTTAATGACAGTAGGAGCATTATTAATTGCTATATTCGTGGGGTATAGATTGAAGAAAAAAGTTTTTGTAGAAGAAATGACTAATAATGGATTGCTTAAGAAAAGTAAAGGGTTAGCTATATTTATATTTTATTTGATAAAATATGTAGTTCCTATTTTTATTATAGTCATTATGATAGGAAGTTTCATTTGTGATTAATCGATATATAAATAACGAAGAAAACAAGATAGAAATAACAGGATATAAAAAGAAATAATAAATGAAGAGAGTATTAATTATTACATATTATTGGCCACCAACAGGTGGTTCTGGCGTACAAAGATGGTTGAAGATTTCTAAATATCTTCCCAAGAATGGATGGCAGCCTGTGATATTTACTCCTGAAAATCCTGAGCAAATAGCTATTGATGAAAGCCTTGGTAAAGAAATTCCCAAGGAAGCTGAAATTATCAAACGTCATATTTGTGAGCCTTATACTCTTTATCATAAGTTTGTAGGTAGAAAATCTTCTAAGCAAAATCTTAATCCTTTAATCGTCGCAGGTAAAAGGAGTTTTAAAGAGAAAGTTTCTTTGTGGTTGAGGGCAAATTTATTTGTCCCGGATCCTAGGATCTTGTGGAAGAAATCTTCAGTTAAATTTCTCATAAAATATCTTAAGGAAAATCCTTGTGATGTAGTAGTTTCTACTGCACCTCCACAGTCTATACATTTAATAGCTAGAGAGCTTAAGCGAAAAATAGATATAAAATGGATAGCAGATTTTAGGGATCCTTGGACTAAAATGTATTATTTCAAGCATATTCCTATGTGTAAATTCATTAATAGAAAGCATGAGAGTTTAGAAAAAGCTGTTTTAAATGAGGCTGATATGGTATTTTCTGCTAACAAAAGTGTTAGAGATGAGTTTATTGAAATCTCGGGAACAGATGAATTAAAATTTTATAGTATTGAAAATGGTTTTGATGAAGACGATTTTAAAGTAGAGAGAGATAAAAGTTCTGAAGATAAATTTGTGATTTGTCAGACGGGACTCTTCGATATAGGTCGTAATCCGGAGAAGTTATGGGAGAGTTTAGTAGAACTTTCTGTAGAAATTCCTGAGTTTAAAAATGATTTGCTGATTAGGCAAATAGGGAAAATGGATGAGGCTGTTAGGTGTCAATTTAAAGATCTGGGTCTTGCTAAAAATTTTATAGATATGGGTTATATGGATCATAAGGATTTGGCTAAATATCAATTATCTTCTAATATTCTATTGTTGCCTTTATTACATGAGAAAGAATCTCAGAGTATACTACCAGGGAAATATTTTGAATATTTAGCTGCTAGAAAACCTTTGGTTTGTTTTGGACCTAAAGAGGGGGCTTTGGCTAAGTCTTTAGAACAGACTAAATCGGGTAAAATTTTTGAATGGAATGAAAAGGAAATATTGAAACAATATGTAAAGCAAATATATGAAGATTGGATTTTTAGAGGTAAGAAATTACCAGAAGTAGGGGTGGAAAATGAAATAATTAAATATTCGCGTAGAGTAGAGACTGAAAATATTTGCAAACTTTTTACATAATAGCACATTAATTAAAAAAAAGAATAATATATTATTCGCTAGAATAGAATTAGATAATAAACAGAATAGAAAAATAAATATGAATAAGAGTACATTTAAAACTAAAATTCTTCCTTACATCTTGATTATAGTAGGGTTTATCGTATTGGCTTATGCATATACCCCTTATGTATTACAGTCTAAAATAGTAAATCAGACTGATATTTCTCATTGGCAAGGAATGGCTAATGAAATAGTTCAATGGAATAATATTCATCCCGATGATCCTGCATTATGGACAGGATCTATGTTTTCAGGCATGCCTGCCAATGCTATTCAGATGGAATATAAGGGAGATTTAACTAAATATTTGTATAATTTTTTCTTACTAGGGAGTAGACCTGCTTCTTATTTATTAATATCATTGATAGGAGCTTTTCTATTATTTTTGGCTTTTGGATCGAATTTATATGTTTCAGCTATAGGAGCTATAGCTGTTACTTTCTGTTCCTATAATATGCAAATTATACAGGTAGGGCACAATACGAAAATGCAAGCTATAGCTTTTATGCCTTATGTACTAGCGGCAATAGTTTATTCTTATCGACAAAAGAATATTTGGAAGATACTTCTTGGTGCGATATTTTTCGCTTTAGCCCTTAGTCTTCAAATAAAAGCAAATCATCCTCAGATTACTTATTACTTAGCTATTATGGTTTTAGGTTATGCTATTGCAGAATTTTGTGGTGCTATAAATCATAAGGGATTGCAGGATTTCTTTAAAATATCTGTGTTCTTATTAGTATTTGGCTTGGTAGGTATAGGTACTAATGCAAATCAATTAATACCTACTTATGAATATCAGCAATACACAATGCGTGGAGGAAGTATTTTGTCTAATGTAGATGATAGTGCTAATAAAATAAATGATGGCCTTGATATAGATTATGCTACAGCATGGTCTTATGGGATAGAAGAAATGCCAAATTTGATTATACCTAATTTTAATGGTGGTTCATCTTCATCAGAACTTTCTAAATCCTCAGATTCATATCAAGTATTAAGGAAATATCAATCGCCTAATAAAATAATTAAAAATATGCCTACTTATTGGGGTCCTCAACCGTTTACTGCAGGTCCTATGTATATAGGTATTATAATGTTTTTTTTATTTATTTTAGGTTTATTTTTAATTAAAGGTCGTAAAAAATGGTGGGTATTAGGAATTTCCCTTATGGCTATCTTTCTAGCTTGGGGTTCACATTTCATGTGGTTTTCTAAGATATTTTTTAATTATGCTCCTTTGTATAATAAATTTAGGACCGTATCTATGGCTCTAGTTATATTACAAATAACTATACCGATAATGGCTGTATTAGGGTTAGATAAACTTATTAAAACAGATCGAAAAGATCCTAAAGTTTTTAATGCTGTTAAATGGTCTGGATTTGTGATGGCTATAATATTAGGTATTTTATTAGTAATTATACAGTTATTACCATTAGATGCTTTTTCTTCAGCTACAGATATCCAATTACCCAAGGATTTAGTAAATGCACTTCAGGCAGATCGTAGATCTTTAGCATTAGCAGATTGGAATAGATCATTTATATTTTCTATGATTTTTTATGTGGTCCTTTATTGGTTATACTTTGCAAAGAAGAAGCCTCTTAAGCTTAATTATTTCTTAGGTATAGTAGCAATATTTGTTATATGTGATTATTGGTCTGTAGATAAAAGATATCTTAACGAATCTAATTTCGTAAGTTCTCGTCAGTTTAATGCTCAGTTTCAAGAAAACCCAGTGGATAAGATTATTAATGGTGATAATGCTAAAAGTTATAGAGTTTTAGATTTGTCGGTCAATACTTTCAATAATGCAAATACTTCATATCATCATAAAACAATAGGAGGATATAGTGCAGCCAAACTACAGAGATACCAAGACTTAATTTCATATTATATTTCTCCAGAGATGACTAAAATGAGGAAAGATTTACAAGAAACTTCTAAAAATGCTAAGACGATAGAAGATTTGCAAGCAGGTCTTGAATACTATCCTATTTTAGCTATGCTAAATACGAAATACATAATTTTCAACCCAAATACTACTCCATTAACGTATGATAAAGCATTAGGCAATGCATGGTTTGTAGAAAAAATAGTCGGAGCTAATTCTTCTGTTCAAGAAATAGAATTTCTAAAAATGTTAGATCCTGCTAATATTGCTGTTGTTCCAAATAAATCATTTATGGAGGATCTAAATATACAAAGTATAGCGTTGAGACCCAGACCTATTGATACAGCTTCTTTGGTTAATATGACTTTTTATTCTCCTAATGAGTTGAGGTATTTTACTAAATCTAAAACTGGAGGGTTGGTAGTTTTTAGTGAAATTTATTATCCGGCAGGATGGACTGCTTCTATAGATGGTAAAAAAGCTAAAATAGTAAGAGCTGATTATGCCCTTAGATCTTTATATGTGCCCGCAGGGCAGCATCAAATAGTATTTAAATATGCACCTGCTTCTATCAAAATAGGTGAAATAAGTTCTAGAATATCATCTATAATTTTGCTTATTTTTATTCTATTATTAATCGTAAAATTTAGTTATTATTGTGAATATGGGAAGAGAAAAAATAATACCATCGGCCACACCGTTGACTAAGCAGTATAACAAGATTAAGGCTAAATATCCTGAGGCTATACTTCTTTTTCGTGTGGGTGATTTTTATGAAACTTTCGGTGATGATGCGATTAAGACCAGCAAGGCTTTAGGCATAGTACTCACTAAGAAAGCTAATGGGGCTTCTTATATGGATTTAGCTGGCTTTCCTCATCATGCTGTGGATACTTATTTACCTAAATTAGTACAAGCAGGATATAAAGTCGCTATCTGTGATCAATTAGAGGACCCTAAATTAACTAAAAAAATAGTTAAAAGAGGTGTGACAGAGTTAATTACTCCAGGTGTTTCCTATAATGAAAATATTTTAAATCAAAAAGAAAATAATTATTTAGCAGCATTACATTTTGAAAAAGAAAAGGTAGGTATTGCTTTTTTGGATATTTCTACAGGAGTATTTAAAGTAGCAGAAGGTGATATGGATTATATAGAGATATTACTTAATGATCTCAAACCTAAAGAAATATTATTAGAAAAAAGTTATTATAAAGGATTTAAAGAGAAGTTTATAGAAGGTAGTCGTATAGATTTTAAAGTTTATTTGTCGAAAATGGATGAATGGGCTTTTGTTTATGAATCTGCCTATAATAAACTACTTAAACTTTTTAAATTAAATTCTTTAAAAGGCTTCGGTGTTGAGAGAATGAAATTAGGGATAACTGCAGCAGGCTCTATTTTATTTTACCTAGATAATAATCAACAAACATCTTCTGATTTTGCTCCAGAAAGGGGACTTTCTCATATTTGTTCTTTATCTAGATTAGATAGGGATGATTTTGTCTGGATAGATAGATTTACATTAAATAATTTAGAGGTTCTTAATCCAGCTACTCCTAATGGAGTTTCCTTGTTAGATATTATAGATAGATGTACTTCCCCTATGGGTGCTCGTCAGATGCGTCAATGGATATCTATGCCCTCGAAAAATTTAGATGAAATAGCCGCTAGGCATAAAGTAGTAGCGAATCTTATAAAAGCCCCTTCTCTAAATATTATTAGAGATTTGATAGGGACTATAGGAGATATAGAAAGAGTTATTTCTAGGGCTGCTGCTGCTAAAATTTCTCCTAAGGAAGTATTAGGGATATTAAGAGCTTTAGAATTATTTCCTAAGATTAAAAAAGAAGTTATTATTATACAGACAGATAATTCAGATGTTGAAGTAAATTATAATTCTGAATCTGATTCTAAAAATTTTCCTCTTGAATTTATTCTAGAACTGGATGATTGTAAAGAGCTTAAAGAAAGCATTAGACATATAATAAATCCAAATACTTCTAATCAAATAGGAAAAGGTGAAGTAATCGCTTCAGGCGTAAGTAAAGAGTTAGATGAACTTAGAGACATAGTTAAGAATGGTAAGAAATTCTTAATTAAGATTCAAGAAAGAGAAATGTTAAGAACAGGTATTACTTCTTTGAAAGTAGGTTATAATAATGTCTTTGGTTATTATTTAGAAGTTAGAAATACTCATAAAGATAAAGTTCCATCAGAATGGATTCGTAAGCAAACTTTAGTATCTGCTGAACGATATATAACTGAAGAGTTGAAAGATTACGAAGAAAAGATATTAGGGGCTTCAGATAAAATTTTAATTATAGAATCTGCTCTTTATCGTGATCTTATTAAAGAGGTACAAGGATATATTCCTAAAATACAGAAAGATGCTACTATTGTCGCCAGATTAGATTGCTTGGCCTCTTTTGCATATTCAGCTATGGAATATAATTATTGTTGTCCAGAGATGAATGATGGTTATGAACTTAAGATAACACAAGGTCGTCATCCTGTTATCGAAAGGTTTATGCCTATAGGGGAACAATATATAGCGAATGATTTAGAACTTGATAATCAGAAACAACAAATAATAATATTAACTGGGCCTAATATGTCAGGTAAATCTGCTTTACTTAGACAAACAGCGTTAATAGTTTTGATGGCTCAGATAGGTTCATTTGTCCCTGCCCAGAAAGCCAAGATAGGATATTGTGATAAGATATTTACTCGTGTAGGTGCTTCTGATAATATTTCTAGAGGTGAATCTACTTTTATGGTAGAGATGTTAGAAACTTCTACTATTTTACATAATTTATCTTCTAGATCTTTAGTTTTATTAGATGAGATAGGTAGAGGTACAAGTACGTTCGATGGAATGTCTATCGCTTGGGCTATTGTCAAATATCTTCATAATAATGGTCAAGGTGCTAAGACCTTGTTCGCTACCCATTACCATGAGTTGAACGAACTTGAAAACCTTTTTCCACGAATAGTAAATTACAATATTGCTGTTAAGGAAATGAAAGGAAAGATTCTATTCTTAAGAAAGTTATGCAAAGGTGGTGTAGCTCATAGTTTCGGAATTCATGTAGCGAGATTAGCAGGTATGCCAGCGGATGTAGTACTTACAGCTGAACAAAAATTAAAGGAATTAGAAGCCTCTGAGAACCGGAACTCGAATAATGTACATAATAATAACACGTTGGCCGATCACCATGAAAAGTATGATGGATTTCAAGAAGGTGTTCAGCTTTCCTTTTTTCAATTGGATGACCCCACTTTATCTGAAATAAAAAGAACACTTGAAAATCTAGATTTGAATACCATGTCCCCTATGGATGCGTTTGATAAGTTGAGAGAGATTAAGAAAACTATAGGATTAAATCATGAGAAGAATAATTAAAGAAGCTGTAAATTTCACTATTTACTCATTTAGAAGAGATAAGTTTAGAACCATACTATCATTATCAGCGGTGATGATAGGTATTTTTTCTATAGTCACTATTTTATCGGCTGTAGATACTATGAAACGAAGTGTAAACAAAGGATTGAATTCTTTCGGAGTTTCTACTGTTTATGTTCAGAAAATACCATGGAATAACATTCAAAATATTAAAATAGAAGATATTATTAAAAGACCCATAGTATCATATGCGGATTTTAAATATTTGAATAAAAATCTTATATGTGCTAAAGATATAGTATATACTTCTATTTTCAATCCCAAGATTATTTATAATTCTAGTATTTATCAAGGCTCGACTGTTTTTGCTAGTACTCGAGGGATAGATGATTTTTTAGATATTAAATATGCATACGGTAGAGCTATAAATTCTTATGAATATAAGACAGGTTCTTCTGTGGTAGTTCTTGGTGATAAAATAGCAAAATCATTATTAGAAGAAGATTTATTAGTCGGAAAGACTACTTCTACTGGAAGTTCTTCATTTTTTCCAGGAAAATACAATATTCGAATTAATAATGAAAAGGTATCTGTAGTAGGTATAATAAAAGGAAAAGGTGAAAGTATAACATCTATTGTAGATGTAGATCGCACTTTGATTATTCCATATAAATATGGTAAAAAAGTCTTTCCTATAAAGAAAAAGTCAGGGATGATAATGGTCAAACCGCTTACACAAGAAAACACGAAAGTCGGTTCTGCTGTTTGTTCTGTTTCTGACGAAGAATTTATTTCTCAAATAAAACTTATGATGAGACAGAAAAGGCTTCTCAATCCTATACAAGAAGATAATTTTTCTATTAACCAAATGTCTATATTATTAGATAAACTTTCAAATATATTTAAGAAAATTAATCTAGCAGGATGGATAATAGCTGCTTTTTCTTTAATAATAGGAGGTTTCGGAATAGCTAATATTATGTTTGTATCTGTTAGTGAACGTCGCCAGCAAATAGGTGTTCAAAAAGCTATTGGAGCTAAGTCTAAAGATATAATGATACAATATTTAGTAGAATCAGCTATCATTTCTGTTTTAGGAGGAATATTCGCTATTAGTCTAGTTTATCTTTTATCATTTTTAATAACCTGGGTATCTGATTTCCCATTTACAGTTTCACTAGTTAATATATTAACGGGTTTAATCGTATCATTTATTATAGGAATTCTTTCAGGAATAGTCCCTGCAAGATATGCTTGTAGATTAGACCCAATAATAGCAATGGCCTAAATTTTTGGTGGATGGTAATATGACTTATTTAGCCTGCGCAAATTCTGACTATTTAGTAGAAAGTTTTTGAGTAAATAGAATAAAATCTTCTACTGAGAGCTGCTCTGGACGCATGTCTAAAAGATTGCGAGTTTCAGGATGTCCAACTTTTTTTTCGAAAGTGAATTCGAAACATGACTCATCTAGGATAGATATATTGGGGATATCATTGGCTTGATTTTTCAGGATGAGAGGTTTGATGGAATTTCTGATGGTCTTACGTCTAAGATTAAAACAAGTTTTTATGACGGCTTTAAAAAGATCGGCATCACAGTTTAAGGATGTTCTAGTATTTCTTTTTAATCGTATAACAGCTGATTGTACTTTTGGAGGTGGTAAAAATACCGAACTATCTACGGTGAATAAATATTCTATATTATACCAAGCCTGTAGTAAGACTGATAAAATACCGTATGCTTTAGATTTAGGAGCGGAAGCTATTCTTTCAGCTACTTCTTTCTGTAACATACAAACTATCTGAGGTACGTTATCTTTATAATCTAAAATCTTAAAGAAAATCTGTGAAGAAATATTGTAAGGGAAGTTACCGATTATCATAAAATTGCCAGGAAAGAATTTTTCCAATTTCATTTTTAAGAAGTTGGTTTGAAGAATATAAGGACTTAATATAGGATAATTTTGTCTTAAATATTTTACAGATTCAGAATCTAATTCTACGACTTTTAGTTTAATATCAGATCTCTCTAAGAGATATTTAGTTAATACACCTGTACCAGGACCTATTTCTAGTACATCAGTAATAGTATTTTTTAGTTCATTATTCTGATTATCATTATGATAGTCCTTATCTGAATTTTCATTTTCTTTAGTAATTAAACTTTCTACTATTTTGGATGCTATTCCCTCATCTTTGAGAAAATGCTGACCAAGTGCTTTCTTTGCTCTTACATACATAATACAAATATAAAAAAAGAAGCGACAATAATGCCGCTTCTTCTCCTATTACTAATCATTTATTTATTATGAAAGTTAAATCATTTTATTTATATTATTGAATATCGATGATTTTGTTTTCGATTTTTTTCTGTTCTTTCAAATCCTTAGGAATTATTATATTTAAGATTCCATCATTCATTTTAGCAGAGATTTTGTTTACTAAGATGTTGTCAGGTAAATAAAATGATTCTTCAAAATCCTCATATGAAAAACTTTTCTTTAGATAAATTTCATTATTTTCTTTATGATCTTCTTTTTCATCTTTATGAGAATAACTGATGGTAATACGATCTTGGTCATCTAATTTAATATTAAAGTCTTTTTTAGAGATCCCAGGAGCGCAAACTTCTAATCTATACTCTTTGTCATTCTCTACGATATTTACATCTGAAGAAGAATAAGTATTAGGCTCTAAGAAGTTATCAAAAAAGTTAGATAATGTGTTTTGATAAGTGTTGTTTCTTGTAATTAATGGTAACATAATTTTATCCTCCAAATTTTAAATTGTTATTTATATTTTATTTCTTTCTGTTAATTTCCTTTAGAGTTTATATGATTTACGATTTATATATCTTTTTTTGTATTCTCTAAATTCTATTAACTTGTTTCGATATTAGATACTTCAAACCATGTACCATTCGAATATTTTGTTATCTTTTCTGACAATTTGTCTCTATATGTCAGTGTAAAGCCCTGATATACAGACAATATGGCATATTATGAACAATAGTTTAAAATAATTACGTTTTTTCTTGCATTATGAACTATTGTTCATTATCTTTGCAGAAGTAAATAAGAACAATGAATTAAAGCAATGATTATTATTGATATAAATAGTAAGTAATATGTATTATGAGGTTTTATATAATAATTATTACAGATATAAATAAAATATTTAATAAATTTAAAAACATATAATTATGCCAAGAAGAGATGGAACAGGTCCTAACGGACAAGGAAGCGTAACTGGACGTGGTATGGGAGGATGTGTTACTCCTGGACAAAACAACCAGAATTTAAATAACGTAAATAACGCTAATAACACTAACAACCCTCAAGCAGCTAATACTGTAAATAGAAACTTTTTCGGAAGAATGTTTGGTAGAAGAGCAGGTGGAAGAGGTTTAGGTAGAGGCCAAGGAATGGGTGCTGGAAGAGGAATGGGACAAGGTCGTGGAAATGGAAATGGAAATGGCCAAGGTCGTAATTTCTAGATTAGGTATTAATCCTTTTATATAAGGGATAATGATTAAAAATAATATAACAAAGGAGGCTGGATATAGCCTCCTTTTTTTTATATCTTTGTATGTTAAAATATTTGTTAAACATTTAACTAAAAACAACAATGAATAGAATATTACATATAATTTTATTAACTGTTTTAGTATTACCTTTTTCTAATATGAAAGCACAAACAGTAATAGGCACATATAATGCTGAAAATCAAGGAAATAAGATTTTAACTATGGAGGATACTATGTTAAATAGAAATATTTATCCTCAAAACAAGTATTATCAATGGGTCGGTGATCAAGATGTTTATGTGAAAATAGAATCTGATAAACTTGAAGCATATAATGTAGATAAGAAAAAGTCATATACTTTTATGACATTAGAAGAGGTAAATAAAATATTAGGAACTGAATTTAGAATGTTCCCAAGATTTACTTTTCCTTCTAAGAATATTATGAATATTTATTCAGCTGATAAATATTATGTAATAAATATTAATACTAAAAATTTAGTTTATTCAGTAAAAGTTCCTAAGGCTGTTGACAATTTTAACTTTGCTCCGGCTATTTCTCCTGACGGTACACAATATTTTTCATACACCATAGATAATAATTTATTTATTTGTAATAAAGATAATAAAGTACAAGCCGTAACCAGTGATGAAAATCCTGATATAGTAAACGGACAAACCGTAAGTCGTAACGAATTTGGAATTAGTCAAGGAATATTCTGGTCTCCAGATGCATCTCTTTTAGCTTATTATAGAAAAGATAATTCTGATGTAGGAGATTTTCCATTGTTAGACATAACTGCTAGAGAAGCTAAAACAGTAAATATTAAATATCCTATGGCTGGTATGCCATCTGAACATATTACTTTAGGCATTTATAATCCTAAAACTTTTAAGACTGTTTTTTGTAAGGTAACAGATTTTGATAATGAAAGATATCTTACTAACATCTCTTGGACTCCAGATTCTAAATATATTTTAATTCAAGTATTAAATAGAGCTCAGAAACATGTTAAATTAAATATGTATTCTGCAGAAACTGGTGAATATGTTAAGACTTTATTAGAAGAAGAAAACGATAGATTTGTAGAACCCTTAGATAAACTTATCTTCTTAAAGAATAATTCTTCTAAGTTTATATATAGAACTGATAATAGAGATGGATATAAAAATCTTTATTTATGTAGCTTAGACGGTAATATAGAAAGATTAACTAAGACAGATGCTGATGTGGCTTATGTCGGTCAAGACCATAGATATGTATATTATACTTCTGCTGAAGTATCTCCTGTAGAAACTCATCTTTTCAAGGTAGATATGGAAAAAGGTAAAGTTTATAGACTTACTTCACAAACAGGATGGCATTCAGTCAGTCTTAGTGCTAATTGCAAATATTTTATCGATAAATATTCTAATGTAAATACTCCTAGAGTAATTACTTTAATGGGTACTAGAAATCGTAAAAAAGATATTAAACCTTTATTTACTGCTCCTAATCCTGTTAAAGAATTTAATTACGGTGAAGTAGAATTAGGCTCTACCCCTTCTGCGGATAAGAGATTTACTAACTATTACAGATTAATAAAACCTGCTAACTTCGATCCTAATAAGAAATATCCTTTAATCATTTATGTATATGGAGGCCCTCATTCTCAAATGGTTCAGAATAAATGGTTAGGGAACATGCGTAATTGGGAAATGTATATGGCACAGAGAGGTTATGTAGTATATGTTCAAGATAATAGAGGTACTCAAAATCAAGGCGCTGAATTTGAAAAAGCTATTCATGGACAATGTGGTCAGAAAGAAATGGAAGATCAAATTTTAGGTATTAAGAAGATTATGGCTCTTTCGTATGTCGATGAAAATAGAGTCGGTGTTCATGGCTGGAGTTATGGTGGTTTTATGACTATTTCTTTAACTACTAATTATCCAGAAATTTTTAAAGTAGCAGTAGCAGGTGGTCCTGTTGTTGACTGGAAATGGTATGAAATAATGTATGGTGAAAGATATATGGATGATCCTAGAGTTAATCCTGAAGGATATGCCAAGGTTAGTCTATTAAATAAAGCTAAAGATTTAAAATCTAAACTATTGATTTGCCAAGGGGTAATCGATAATACGGTAGTTTGGCAGCACAGTCTAAGTTTTGTTAGAGAATGTGTCATGAATAATGTTCAGTTAGATTATTTCCCTTATCCTCGTCATCCTCATAATGTTAGAGGTAAAGATAGAGTTCATTTGATGAACAAAATCTCTATGTATTTCGATGATTATTTGAAAAACGCGAAATAATAAACCTGGAATAATAATAAATAATAATAAATAGTATATAGAATGTATAGAACACATAATTGTGGAGAACTAAGAATATCTGATCAAGGTAAAAAAGTTATGCTTGCCGGTTGGGTTCAAAAAATCAGAAAGATGGGGGGTATGAGTTTCATAGACCTCAGAGATAGATATGGTATAACACAGTTAGTCGTAGATGAATCTGCTTCTAAAGAACTTAATGAAGAAGCTGAACATTTAGGTCGTGAATTTGTAATACAAGTAGAAGGAACTGTAGAAGAAAGAAGCAATAAGAATTCTAAAATAGATACAGGAGATATAGAAATTAAAATATCTACGATTATTGTACTTAATCCTTCATTAACTCCTCCTTTCACTATTGAAGATAAAACTGATGGTGGTGAAGAATTAAGAGCTAAATATCGTTATTTAGACTTAAGAAGAAATCCTTTGAAAAAGGCGTTACAGCTTAGACATAAAATGGCTCATGAAGTAAGGAATTATTTAGATAATCAAGGATTTATGGAAATAGAAACTCCTTATCTTATTAAATCTACACCAGAAGGTGCAAGAGATTATGTGGTCCCTTCTAGAATGAATCCAGGACAGTTTTTTGCTCTACCTCAGAGTCCCCAAACTTTCAAACAGTTATTAATGATCGCTGGTTATGATAAATATTTCCAGATTGTTAGATGTTTTAGAGACGAAGACCTTAGATCTGACCGTCAGCCTGAATTTACTCAAATCGATTGTGAAATGTCATTTGTAGAAAGAGATGATGTTATAGATACTTTTGAAGGTTTGATTAAGACATTATTTAAGAATATTTTAAATAAAGATTTTACAGAAAGATTTCCTAAAATCACCTGGCAAGATGCTATGAAATATTATGGTTCTGACAAACCTGATATTCGTTTCGATATGAAGATGCATGAAATTAATGATGAAGTTAAAGGTCATAATTTCAAAGTATTTGATAGTGTAGAATATGTCGGTGCTATTTGTGCTGATGGCTGTGCTAGTTATACGCGTAAGCAATTAGATAAACTTGCTGATTGGGTTAAACGTCCACAGGTAGGTGCTAATGGTTTAGTTTATATTAAAGTAAACGAAGATGGTTATAAATCTTCAGTAGATAAATTCTACGGTCAAGAAGATTTGAAAGTTATTGCTGATAAGTTTAAAGCTAAGAAAGGTGATTTAATTTTGATTTTGGCTGGCGCCAAAGATAAAACTCAGATAGCTTTAGGTACTTTAAGAATAGAAATGGGAGAAAGATTAGGTTATAGAGATCCTAAGGTTTATTCTCCATTATGGGTAGTAGATTTTCCTTTACTAGAATGGTTACCAGATGAAAATCGTTTCCATGCTATGCATCATCCATTTACAGCTCCTAAACTTGAACATCTCGATTTGTTCTATAGTGATAAACAAGAAGATCAAGCTAAGGTTTGTGCTAATGCATATGACTTCGTCCTTAATGGCACAGAAGTCGGTGGAGGTTCTATTAGAATACATGATGCTAAGATACAGGAAAGAATGTTTGAAATATTAGGTTTTACTAAAGAGGCAGCTGAAGATCAGTTTGGTTTTATTATAAACGCCTTCAAATATGGTGCACCTCCTCATGGTGGTTTAGCATTTGGTTTTGATAGATTCTGTGCACTATTTGGTGGACAAGAAACTATTAGAGATTACATCGCATTCCCTAAGAATAATCAAGCAAGAGATGTCATGTTAAATGCTCCATCTAATATTTCCGAATTACAGAAAGAAGAACTATGCTTGAAGACTGTAATTCCAGAAAAGAAATAAGTTAAAAGATTATAAGAATAATAGAAAAATAAATAATATGGAAAAAGAAATACAGATAGCTCTTAAAGAGGCAATGAAAGCAAAAGATAAAGTAGCGTTAGCTGCTTTAAGATCTGTTAAGGCTCAGATATTGTTAATAAAAACTTCTGGTACTAATAATGGTGAAGTTACTGATGCTGAAATAGTTAAATCTATTCAAAAGATGGTTAAGCAACGTAAAGAAAGTGCAGATATTTATACTCAGCAAAATCGTCCAGAATTAGCTGAAAATGAATTAGCAGAATCTAAAGTATTAGAAAAATATTTACCAGCTGCTATGACAGAAACAGAAATTACAGAACATATAGCTGCTATTATCATTAAAATAGGTGCATCTTCTATGGCTGATATGGGTAAAGTTATGGGTATCGTTACTAAAGAATTAGCAGGAAAAGCAGACGGTAAAGTTATCTCTAAAATAGTACGCGAAAAATTAGCTTAAATTAATTAAGCCTCCCCGAAGGAAGGCTAATTTTATATTTATTTCTGGGCAGGGTTGGCTGGTCTGGGCTCTTTAGCCACTTCTTCACTGCGTGTTATAACGCTTTTAGCTAATTTAGTCCAAGTTTCTTGATGACCAGGATTTCCACTGTCACCATCCTCACGAATAGACATAATAATAGGAATCTGGCCTAGGAGATTAAGACCTAATTTACTAGCCATATTTTTACCACCTTCTTTACCGAAGATATAATATTTATTATCTGGAAGTTCAGCAGGAGTAAACCAAGACATATTTTCTACAAGTCCATAAATAGGAACTGCTATGTTTTTATTTCTATACATAGATACACCTTTAAGAACATCAGCCAATGCTACTGCCTGAGGAGTAGTTACGATGATAGTACCAGATAGTGGAATATCATGAACTAAAGAAATATGAATATCACCTGTTCCTGGAGGAAGGTCTATAAGTAAGAAATCTAATTCTCCCCATTTAACTTGAAGAATCATTTGTTTCAAAGCATTACATGCCATAGGACCTCTCCATATTAAAGCTTGTTCTGGTGAAGCGAAGTAACCAATAGACATCCATTTTACTCCCCATTTTTCTAGTGGAATAATAAGGTCATTAGCACCTTTTTCATAACCAGCACCATGTTCTTCTACTTGAGGAACTTGTCCTTCTGTTCCTGTCATTTTAGGAACTGATGGGCCGTAAACATCAGCATCAGCAAGACCTACTTTATAACCAGCTTTAGCCAATGCTACTGCTAAGTTAACAGCTATAGTAGATTTGCCTACACCACCTTTAGCAGATGATACAGCTATAATTTTACCTACATGAGCTAGTTGTTCTTGACTTAGTTCATTAACAGTATTTTTAGTTTGTCTCTTTTTAACTAATTCTATAATGCTTATTCCCATATCTGGGAAAGCTTTTTTTAATTTTTCTTCACATTCCTTTTTGATTTGTCCTGAAAGTGGATCTGGAGATGGAAATATCAAATTAAATTTAATTTTTTGATCTTCGACTCTTAGTTTATCTATTAATCCGAGATTCAGAATATCTGTATCTTCAGCAGGATGTTTAATTTGACCAAGGATGTCTCTAATTTGATCTATTAACATAATTTATTATTTTTTAATTTTTTACTAAATTCATTTCATCTAATAGATAAGATGCTTTTCCATATTTATCCATAATGAAAAGTACATATCTAATATCTACACAAATACATCTTTGTAAATTTGGTTCGAAAATGATATCGGAACTCATACTTTCCCAATTACCATCAAAAGCTAGGCCAATTAATTCTCCATTACCATTCATGACAGGAGAGCCTGAATTTCCACCAGTAATGTCATTATTTGTTAAAAAAGCTACAGGCATTTTACCATTCTTCATGCCATATTGTCCGAAGTTTTTATTTTTCCATAACTCTTTTAATCGTACAGGAACTATGAATTCCCAATTGTTAGGATCTTCTTTTTCCATTACACCTGTAAGTGTAGTATAATAATCATAATAGACAGCATCTCTTGGAGAATAGGGGAGTACTTGACCATAAGTTAATCTCATAGTAAAGTTAGCATCTGGATAAATGGATTCACCTTTTCTCATTTCTAAAGTACCTGCAATATATTCTTTTTTACCTTCTTTTAATAGAGGAGTATATTTTCTCATACTCATACCTATTTTCATTATAAGAGGCATTAATGAAGAACTGAATTCTATAGCAGGATCAGTTTTTAAAAAGTCTAACTGATCTTTTGTGAAGTTATTAACGAATGATTCTATTTTTTCTTTATCAGTGAATAATGAGTTACTAAACATATCATCTACATATGCTGAATAATCATTATTAAATTTCTCTTTAATAGTCTTATATATACTAGGATAATTTTCAGGAACCATATCTTCTGCAAAGATTTTTAACATAGCCACTGCTACCTTTTTATCAGTAGGTAAATTATAGTCTTTATAGAAAGTATTTAGTTTTTCTATTATTATAGATTTAAGAGTTTCCTGATTTTTTTCTTTTTTGGTTTTAGCTAATTTTTTTAAATCCATATTTATAGTCCCAGCGATACGACTTAATTCTATTTCCCCTAAAGATTGACTAAAATAAAGATAAGTTCTTAACTCATCTCTTCTATTAATAATAGCAGTATCTATTTTAGCTAAAGTTTTAGAATATTTTTCTACTCGTTTGGGATCTTGATTCACCCATTCTGTAAAGTTCTTTTCTTCATCTAATCTTCTTTGAGCCACATTTAATTTAACGAAGGTTTCATTCATACCAATAAATTTTTTCCAACCATTAGATGAATTAGCATATTTGTTAGAATATTGTATTCTTACTTTAGGATCAGCTTCCATATCAGCCATTAAGATATCTTGACGAATACCTCTTAATTTAATAATGGTAGCATTATTAATATCTCTTGTTTCGAGTAATTCTGAGTTAGTCATAAAACGATTAGTACCTCCTGGATATCCCATAATCATAGTAGGATCATTTTTCTTAATACCTTTTAAAGATATTTTTAAAGATTGTTTAGGAGTATAAGGCACATTGTTTTTCGAATATGCAGCTGGTTCGTTTTGAGCATCAGCATATACTCTAAATACTGAGAAATCCCCAGTATGACGAGGCCACATCCAGTTATCTGTATCAGCACCGAATTTACCTATAGATGAAGGTGGAGCACCCACGAAACGGATGTCTTTATAAATCTTATATACCATAAGATAATATTTGTTTCCACCATAAAATGGCTGAATCATAGCTTTACAATTTTTATTGGTACCTATGAATTCTTTCTTTAAGTTTTCAGTATTTTTAAAAAGATAAGATTTTCTGCGAGATTCTTTTTTAATTTTTTCACCTTTTGCGTTGATCCCATTTATTTGGCTAGTAACATCATTGAAACTTACTAGAAAGGTTACCTTCAAGCCCTCTGCAGGTAATTCTTCCTTAGAGTTCATAGCCCAATAACCGTTTTTTAAATAATTATGTTCTACTGAACTTAATTTTTGAATAGCACTATATCCGCAATGATGATTAGTGAAAACTAATCCTTTATTGGATACTATTTCTCCAGTACAACCATTCCCAAATATTACTATTGCATCTTTTATAGATGTATGACTTATACTATAAATCTGATCAGGAGTAATAGTAAACCCTAATTCTTTCATTTTACTAGCATTCATTTGCTTTAAAAGTGGGAGTAACCACATACCTTCATCAGCTCTTATAGGAGTAAATGAAATGCATAATACTAGAATTAAGAATATTCTAAATTTTTTCATAAGATATTTTTTAATTAAATTCATGATTAATATGTACGGACCAACATGTTTACAAATTTAATATAATGATAATGAATAATACCAATAAAAACATAAAAGTCTTAATCGCACCAGATAAATTTAAAGGTAGTCTCACTTCTTTAGAAATTTCAAATATTTTATTGGAGGTGGTTCAGAGACAATATCCCAATTCTAAAAGTGTTATTTTGCCTATGGCTGATGGGGGGGATGGAAGTTTAGAAGCAGTCGAATTTGTCCAAAGAGGAGTCCATAAGAAATATTATAATGTGTATGGACTTAATAAGTTAGATATTTCAGTACCAATTATTTATTGGGATAAATTTAAGAATGATGGTTCTTTCTTTAGAACCGCAATGATAGAAATGGCTAAAGTTTGTGGTATATCTAGTCTTGAAAAGAGAGATGTGATGAATTATACTACTCGTGGTTTAGGAGAGCTTATAAGAGATGTTATCAATGATCTAAAGGTGAATAAATTGCTTATTAGTTTAGGGGGTTCGGCTACATCTGATGGAGGGGTCGGTATGCTTAGATCTTTAGGATTTAAGGTCTCTTCATCTTTTCATAATGTTCGTCAGTCTGATTTTAATTTTTCTAGAGATACTGTTGCTAAAATTTGCCCTAGTTTATTCGAAACAGAAATAGTCGCATTAGTGGATGTTCAAAACCCTTTATTAGGAATAAATGGAGCTTCTCGAGTTTTTGCATCTCAAAAAGGAGCTACAGAAGCAGAAGTGGAAGTGTTAGAAAAAACAATGAAATATTGGTCTAATAAAGTAATGGAGTGGAGAAATAAAAACAATCATTCACAATTTTTTAAACAAGATTTTTATGGTCCGGGGGTTCCTGGAGCTGGTGCTGCTGGAGGTGTAGGATTTGCATTAAATACTGTTTTTTCTGCAGAAATTTTATCTGGTTGGAATTATATTGCCGATAGGCTAAATCTTGAAAAATATATTTCTGAGGCGGATTTAATTATTAGTGGAGAAGGTAAATTGGATGCTCAGACTTTTAATGGTAAATGTGTAGATGGTATAGGGTCTCTTTGTAAAAAATATCATAAAACTTTTTATGTGATTTGTGGGCAGAATGAATTAGATTCAAAAGATTATTTTAAGAGGGGAATAACTAAAGTGTTTTCTCTTATGGAAATGGGATATAGTGCTAATTATTGTATTACTCATGCTGAAGAACTTCTGAAAAAGATTATATTTGTAGGTAAGTGTTAACAAATTGGTTTTTAGAATTATTAATATTCTAACAGAATATTAATAATGGATTTGTTTAAATAGAAAATTAATTAATCAAGATATTATGGAAAATGTTTCTTCTTTAAAATTTATCCCTGATTTAGTAAAAAAAATGCTTGTGGCTTTAGGATTAAATTCTGAAGTTTCTAGTGTATGGAATGAAATAGTCGCGGGGGCTATTTGTTTAATATTAGCTTACTTATTACTTATCCTTACTAAATGGATATTAAAAAGAGTTACTACTAGAATAGCTAAAAGAATGAAGACGAATATAGATTATATTTTAATAAAAAATAATGTTTTTAATTCCCTTGCTTATTTGGTCCCTGCTATATTTTTATATTTAGTAATTCCTATTACTTTAAGTGGAGAGCACGCCGTAATAATAGCTGAGAAAATCATAAATCTGTATATTATTTTCTGTGTTTTAAGATCGCTTCAGTTTTTTACGACTGGTATGAACGAATATTATAAACAAAAAGAAGGGGGTACTCAAAAACCTATACAAGTAGTTTTTCAATTAGTTAATGTAATATCTTATTTTATAGGTACTCTTATGGTTATTTCAGTCTTAATAGATAAACCTATGGGCGGTCTTCTTGCTGGGATAGGTGCTTTTATGACTATTATAATTTTAATATTCAAAGACACTATCTTAGGGTTTGTGGCGGGCTGGCAGTTATCTGCAAATGACCAACTTAGAATAGGTGATTGGATTTCTGTACCTAAATATGGTGCTGATGGTAATGTAGAAGAAATGAGTCTTTATTGTGTGAAAGTAAGGAATTGGGATAATACAATTACCTCGATACCTCCATATGCTTTAATCTCTGATTCTTTTCAAAACTGGAGAGGTATGCAGGAATCGGGTGGTAGAAGAATAAAAAGATCTATTTATGTAGATATTAATTCAGTAGAGTTCTGTACCGATAAAATGTTGAAAAAATATTATCAAATAGAATTTCTGAAAGATTATTTAGATAAAACTCAACAAAAGTTTGCTAACTCAGAGTCTGCTGTGACACAATATTTACCAATTATGGCTAAAAAGCAAACTAATTTAGGTGTATTTAGAGCTTATATAGAACTTCTGTTGGATCGTAATCCAGAGATTAATAAAGAATTAATATGTATGGTTAGGCAGCTACAGCCTACTGAAAAAGGTATTCCGTTAGAAGTATATTGTTTTACCTTTAATAAGAATTGGGAATATTATGAAAATATTCAATCAGATTTGTTTGATCATATTTTATCTATAGCTTCTTTCTTCGATATAGATTTATATCAATTACCTAATAAATATTTTATTAGAGATTAGATATTTTTATGATTTAAAACAATTATAAATCTTTATATAGTTTAAAGCTCTTTCTGTGAATGGGACTTATTCCTATTTCTCGGATGACTTTATAATGTTCTTTAGTGGGGTATCCCATATTATGATCCCAACCATATTTTGGATATTTTTTCGCAACTTGTATCATATATTCATCTCTATATGTTTTAGCTAGTATGGAGGCTGCTGCGATAGATGCATATGTGGCATCTCCTTTTATAAAACATTTGTAAGGGATTTGCTGGTTCGGATTAATTATATCATTATAAGGTCTAAATTTATTACCATCTACTAATATGAATTCAGGTCTAATTTTTAATTTATCTAAAGAGCGATGCATACCTGTTATAGAAGCTTGTAGTATGTTTATTTTGTCTATTTCTTCTGCACTGACAGCAGTTACAGCATAAGATATGGCCTCTTTTTCAATTATTATACGCAAGGCTTCTCTTTTCTTTTTGGATACTTGTTTCGAATCGTTGAGATCTGGATGATAGAAATCATTAGGAAGAATGACTGCAGCAGCATACACTGGACCAGCTAGTGGCCCTCTACCTGCTTCATCACAGCCTGCTTCGATTTGGTTATTTAAATAATAAGATAACATATAAATATAATATGTTACTAAAGTAGGGAATTAACAGAGATAATTATATGAGATATGAATAATATATTAAGGATAAAATGAAAAAGATAGATTTAAAAAAAATATTATGGATTAAGTATATTAAAAAATTAAATTTTTATTTAATAGAAGAGCTAATTTTATCACGAAGTAATCCGATTATTTCATTTTTGTCTCTAATCGTTTCTTTTAAATTTTCTATTGTTTCTTCCTTTTCATAAATCAAATCTTTAAGCTCTTTACTTTTTAAATTGTTTTCTTTAATCATTTTCTGTTTAAGATCATTTAGCTTTGAATTTAATTCTTCTTCATTGTTAGATCCTATAATAATATCTTGGACAGGTATTCCTAACACTTGAGAGATTTGGTAGATTCGGTGGCTAATTAACGATGTGTCTCCTTTTTCTAATTTATTATAAGAGGTTTGGGAAATGTTCATCATTTTAGCCATTTCAGATTGAGAGAGTTTTTTGCTCAATCTAAGTTTTTTAATGGTCTGCTTAATACTTTTATTATTCATTTTACAAATATATAATTTATGTACAATAATTAATGCTAATAATAGGTTTAATGATGCTTTACAGAGTATATTTTAGTATTCTTGAAAATTAAATAATATTCTTAAATATATAGTTAAGATTAACTAAAATGAATAAACTTTATGTAAAAACAACATGAAGTTAATGAAGTTAAAAGAGTAGATTAGACATAACTTTCCTTGATTTTTCAAGTAGATAAATTATTTACAATGATATAAATATTTTTCTTAATATCCTCTAATATAAGAAAATATTCTGGTATTATTATATAATGTACATTTTTTTTATATTTACTCTATAACTAATAAATAAGGTGATTTAACGTTATCACAAAAAATTGTATTTGATTTGTCTATAAAGTAACTTTGGTAAAAACAATCGATTAATTAACGAATTTAAATTAATAAAATTTTACATACCATGAAAACATATCAAACCGGAAATATTCGTAATGTTGTGCTCTTGGGAGGGTCCAATGCTGGCAAAACGACCTTGGTCGAAACTATGATGTTCGAAGGCAAAGTAATTGACAGAAGAGGCAGCATAGAGGCCAAAAATACTATTAGTGATAACACAGAAATTGAACAAATTTATCAACGTTCTATATATTCTACACCAGTATATACAGAATTTATGGATAATAAATTGAATATAATAGATACTCCCGGTTCTGATGATTTCGTAGGAGGAGTAGTTTCAGCATTTAAGGTATGTGATTTAGGTGCTATGTTAATTAATGCACAGCAAGGGGTAGAAGTAGGAACTGAAGTTTTTGCTAGATATGCTACTAAATATAATATGCCTATGATTATAGGTGTAAACCAGTTAGATTCTGAAAAAGCTAGTTGGGAAGACTCTGTAGAATCTTTGAGAAAAGCATTTGGTAATAAAATAGTAACTGTACAGTTTCCTATAAGTGTAGGTCCTGATTTTAATTCTTTTATAGATATCATTAAAATGAAACTGTATAAATATACAGATGAAAATGGTACAAGAGAAGAATTAAATATCCCGGATGAATTTATAGATAAAGCGAAAGAGATTAGGAATGGTCTTATCGAATCATGTGCTGAAAGTGATGAAAGTTTAATGGAAAAATTCTTTGATGCAGGTGATTTAACTCACGAGGAAATGATGGATGGTCTTTCTTTGGGTGTGAAGTCAGGTGGTATTATTCCTGTATTTACATTATCTGCTAAAAAAGATATCGGAGTAAAAAGATTTATGGAATTTATGATTAATGTAGCTCCTGCTCCAGGTGATAATAAATTAACGTTAAAAGATGAAAAAGAAATAGTATGTGATGAAAAAGATAAAACTTCACTTTTCGTTTATAAAACAGCACAAGAACAGCATTTAGGAGAAGTGATATATTTCAAAGTTATGACAGGTGTTCTTAGAGAAGGAATGGATTTAATTAATACATCTACTTCTAATAAAGAAAGATTATCTAGTATTTATGCAGTGGCAGGTAAGAAAAAAGAAAAAGTCACTGAATTATCTGCAGGTGATATCGGATGTACTGTAAAATTAAAATCTGTTAAGATTAATCAAACTTTAGCAGAGCTTTCTTGTGAATATGAATTTGCACCTATTGTGTTCCCTCAATCTAAATTCCGTACAGCCATTAAAGCTTGTGACGAAAATGAAGAAGAAAAAATAGGTGATGTTTTAAACAAATTCTCTCAAGAAGATCCTACTATTGAAGTATATTATGCTAAGGAATTAAAACAAACTATTTTAAGTGGTCAGGGTGAACATCAGATTAATATTTTAAAATGGATGCTTACCCATGTTTATAAATTGGAAGTAGAATTATTTGCTCCTAAGATTTCTTATAGAGAAACTATTACTAAAGTAGCTATTGCTTCTTATCGTCATAAAAAACAATCAGGTGGTTCAGGTCAGTTTGGAGAAGTCCATTTATTGATAGAACCATATAAAGAAGGGGCCCCAGAAAATAAAAGATTTAAAATAGATGGTAAGGAACTTGTAATGAATATCAGGGGGAAAGATGAATATATAATGGATTGGGGCGGTAAATTAGTTTATTATAACTGTATAGTCGGTGGCGCTATTGATGCTCGTTTTATGCCAGCTATCCTTAAAGGTATCATGGAAAAAATGGAAGAAGGTCCTTTAACTGGTTCTTATGCTAGAGATATTAATGTTTATATATATGATGGTAAAATGCATCCAGTAGATTCTAATGAAATTTCTTTCAGATTAGCTGCTAGAAATGCATTTAAAGAAGCTTTTAGAAACGCTGGTCCTAAGATTATGGAACCTATGTATAATTTAGAAATTTTAGTTCCTTCTGATTATATGGGTGATGTAATGTCAGACCTTCAGAATAGAAGAGCTATGATAGAAGGTATGGAATCTGTTAAGAATTTCCAGGTATTAAAAGCTAAAGTTCCATTAGCAGAATTATATAAATATTCTACTACTCTAAGTTCTTTAACTTCTGGTAGAGCTACATTCACTATGGAATATTCTAATTATGCTTCAGTTCCTTCGGATGTACAAGAAAAATTACTTAAGGCTTATATGGCTGAAGAAGAAGAATAAAAAAGTTTAAATGAATAAAATCCTTATTCACTTTAATAAAGGGCTAATTCTTAATAGAATTAGCCTTTTTAATTTATAAATAAAGATCTTTGGTGAGTTCTCTGTATTTCTCAGATTCTATGATTAATTTTTCATCAGTATAAGGAGAGAGTTCTGAAAGTATTTCTTCATTAAATTGAAATTCCATCATTACTCTTTTAAGACTGTTTTTTTTGGTGTAAATAGAACATTTGCGTAATAAATGAAAATCAGGTTCTGTTACTATATCAGAAAGGAATTTTTTACTTTCATTAGGTGGTAATATCAATGCTAGTTTTCCCCCTTCGGTTAATAATCTTTTAGAATTATTTATTATATCTGCAAATGATAGAGTATTTGTATGTCTAGCAGAGGCTTCCCTTTCGGATGGGTTTTTCAGCGAATTAATAAAGTAAGGTGGATTAGTAATAATATAGTCTATTCTATTCTGACTGTCGTCAATATTATCAGTTAACTGTTTTTCTTCACCGAATAGCTGGACACTACATAAATGTGCATTTAACCTATTAGCCCATGGAGAATGTTGAAAATTATAATGAGCTTCGAGGACAGAATTTTTATCTATATCTATTCCTATAATTTGAGGAGCGTTTGAATTTAGATGAACTTTAGCATATTCTATATTCTGAGTTCTAAATGCAGCTATCATGGCTATAACTCCAGTACCTGTGCCTATATCTAAAATAGTAAATGGTTTATGAAAAGAACGAAAAGTATTTGAAAAAGCCCATGCACCTATAATAACAGAATCTGTGCTTATTTTCATGGCAGATTCTACATTCTTTACATTAAAACTTTTAAAACGAAAAAAATCAGCTTCTGATATTTGATTCATAATTATAAAATCAGCAAATTTTTATATAAACAAACCATCTTTCATTTGCATCATTCTATCACACATCTTTGCTAAATCTTTATCATGAGTAACGATGATAATAGTAATACCTAACATATCTCTAAGTTTGAAAAATAGTCGATGAATATTTTCTTTGGTTTTAGAATCCAAATTTCCGGAAGGTTCATCAGCAAAAAGAATAGATGGATTATTTATAATAGCCCTAGCGATAGCTACACGCTGCTGTTCCCCTCCTGAAAGTTCTGAAGGATTATGATGAATTCTTTCACCAAGACCGATTTTAGTAAGTATATCTATAGCTTTTTTCTTTACATCAGCAGTATTTTCCTTAGCTATAAGAGCAGGAATCATTACATTTTCTAAAGCATCAAATTCAGGTAGAAGATGATGAAACTGGAAAACGAAACCTATTTTTTTATTACGGAAATTTGAGAGTTTGTCTGAGGATAATTTAAAAACATCAGTATTATCTATTATTACTTTTCCTTGATCAGGAACAGAAAGAGAGCCTAGTATTTGTAGAAGAGTAGATTTTCCTGCTCCACTAGCACCTACAATAGAAACGATTTCACCGGCATTAACGGAAAAATCAATACCTTTTAGTACTTGTAAATTTCCAAAGGACTTATGAATATTTTCTGCTTTAAGCATTGTAGAAATTTCTCAATATTAGTTTATTATTTTTTCATCCGACCAGATTTCCAATATTTATTTATCATGTAATCTCTAAAACTTTCTTCAGCTAATAAATATTTGCAATATTTTTCATTAGAAAGTATTTTTCGGAAAGAAGTATCAGCTTTTTTTCGAAGTTTATATTCTACTTCTTCATTTTCTTGATAAGTGGAAATAGCGTGTTCTATTTTTTTCTGGTCAGGATTAGAATCATTAACGATTTTTTTCATATTATCGAAAATCTCTCTTCTATTTCTCTGATTTTCTCTAATTTTAGACCAAAAGTCATTATAAATAGGCCAAAATTGAGTGGCTTCCTCAGAAGTAAGGCCTATTTCGTGAGCTAAATAAGCTATTTTAGCTGATTCTATTTCTTTCTTATTAATTTTATTGTGTCCCCTTCCGTCATGTGACTGAGCCATAGTAGGAACAGAAAGTATGATAATGGCTAATAAAGTTATTATTTTATTCATAATGAGTAATTAATATAGTTCTAAGTTAATAATTGGAATAAAAATAATCATTATCTAAGTAAGCTTCTTTTAAGTATTCTGATGCTTCTGCAGATAAAGTTCCAGTATTTATTTCTTCAGAGAAATTTTCATCTACATCTATTTCAGCATACATATTATCTATAAAAGAACTATTTAAATATCCTTCATCTACTAAAGTAATTAAAGGATTGTTCGTTAAATCTGATGCTGTAGGATTATATAACAGAACACTGGCCCATATTACTAATACTGCACATGCTGCTATGGCAGGGATTAAAACAGGAATTCTATGTCTTCTAGTATTGGTGTCAGCCATCCCGAATTTTAAATCATGTTTTAAGTCCATAAAATAATCATCAGGAACTTTATAAGGATTTGATTTTTTTAAAATCGGATCCTCTAGAGCTTCGTTTGTTAATATTTTATTATTCTTTTTCATTACTATTTTTCTTCTTCTATAACTATGACGTAAAAAATATAAAAAGGTTTAATCAGTGTCAGTTAATGACTTAGTTATTTTAGTATAGGCATGATGATATGATGCTTTTAAAGATCCTATGCTGCCTCCTAAAATTTCGCTTATTTCAGTATATTTTTTTTCTTCGAAATATTTCAAGTTAAAAACTGCTCTTTGTTTTGGTGGAAGTTTTAAGACAGCGTTATTTAATGCTTCTACAGCTTTATCACCATCAAAGTATGAATCACCCTTTAAATTTTCTTCTACTATTCCCTCATAATTATCGAGAGAAAGAAAAGATTCTAATTTCTTTTTTCGCAGGAAATTAAGAGCTTCATTAGTGGCTATTCTATATAACCAAGAATATACTTTAGAATCTCCTCTGAATTTAGAGATATTTTTCCATATTTTGATAAAAGTTTCTTGTAGAATGTCATTTGTATCTTCATGTGAACCAATCATTCGTCTTATATGCCAATAAAGGCGTTCCGAATATTCGTCCACGATAAAATTGAAAGCTTCAGTTTCCTTACCACCTTCTTGACATAATGCGAGAATCTTTTCGTCAGTATTCATTGTATATATGTGTCATTTAATAAAGTGACAGTATTTAAAGTTATTTTCTTTTAATAACTTTTTTTACAGCTTCTATTATATGAGCAGCATCTAAACCATAAGTTTTCATTAATTCAACTGGAGTACCACTTTGTCCAAATCTGTCATTTACGGAGATAAATTCTATAGGGACGGGATGATTTCTGGCTACTAATCCAGAAATTAATTCTCCTAGACCACCTGCTATTAAATGCTCTTCAGCTACTACTGCGCATTTAGTTTTCTTTACTGATTCTAAGACTGTTTTTTCGTCTAAAGGTTTAATAGTATGTATATCTATAAGTTCACAAGAGATGCCTTTTTTTTCTAAAGTTTTACAAGCTTCTATAGCTTCCCATACAAGATGACCAGTAGCGAAAATGCTTACTTTATCACCTTCTATTAATTTCAAAGCTTTACCTATTTCGAATTTTTGATCAACAGGAGTAAAGTTTGCTACTTTAGGGCGACCAAATCTTAAATAAACAGGGCCATCATATTCAGCAATAGCTATAGTGGCTGCTTTAGTTTGATTATAATCACATGGATTAATTACAGTGAAGTTAGGTAACATTCTCATAAGACCTATATCTTCCATAGTTTGATGAGTAGCACCATCTTCTCCTAAACTAATACCAGCGTGTGAAGCACAAATTTTAACATTAGTTTTACCATAAGCTACTGATTGTCTTAATTGGTCATAGACACGAGCAGTAACGAAATTTGCAAAAGAACCTACGAAAGGGATTTTTCCACCTATTGCTAATCCAGAGGCGACACCTACCATATTAGCTTCTGCTATACCACATTGGTAAAATCTTTCCGGGTTTTCTTTAATAAAATCTTGCATTTTAAGAGATCCTGATAGGTCAGCACATAGTGCACATACCTTAGAGTTAGTTCTTCCTAATTCTGTTAGGCCTGCACCGAAGCCTGAACGTGTATCTTTATTTCCGTTATTTTCAAATTTCATATTTCTCTATATTAATAATCTCCTAATGTTTCTTTTAATTGTGATAAAGCATCTGCACATTGCTCTTTAGAAGGAGCTTTACCATGCCATTTGTTAGTCCCTACCATGAAATCAACACCTTGACCCATTTGAGTTTTGAATAAAATCATTTTGGGTTTATCATTATTGCTTTTAGTCGTAGCATTTTCGAAAGAATCTAGAATAGATTGAATGTTATGACCATCAGCTACTGTCACATCCCATCCGAATTTTTCCCATTTTCCAGGTAAATCACCTAAAGAACTAATTTCTGAAGTAGGTCCATCTATTTGTTGACCATTCCAGTCAGTCATAGCGATTAGATTATTTATTTTTTTCTGTGCAGCAAACATAGCAGCTTCCCATATTTGACCTTCTTCGCTTTCACCATCACCTATTAAGACATATACATTATGATTGTCTTTATTTAGTTTTTTAGAAAGAGCTGCGCCAGCAGCTACAGATAAACCTTGGCCTAAAGAACCAGCAGCTTGATGAATACCAGGAAGTCCAGCTTCTATAGAAGGATGTCCTTGTAATCTACTACCAATTTTTCTGAAGGTACTAAGCTCACTTATAGGAAAATAACCTTTCCTTGCAAGTATACTGTAATATAAAGGAGACATATGTCCGGCAGATAAAAAAAACATATCTTTTCCCTTTCCAGTTTTTGTCCAATTTATAGGATCACAGTCCATTTTATTAAAAAATAAAGTAGTCAGAATATCTGTACTACTCATTGATCCGCCTGGGTGTCCTGATGCTGCATCAGTAACCATTCTTACTATATCTCTTCTAACTTGAGAAGCAATTTCTTCTAATTTTTGTGTATTTGCCATAATTGTAATAGATGAGCCACTAAGATAATGGGATTTTAGTAATAATCCAATACTAATTTTTATCTTTGCAGCATGAATAATATCAGGAATTTTTGCATAATAGCACATATAGATCATGGGAAAAGTACTCTAGCTGATAGAATGCTTGAGGCTACTCATACTCTTAGTAATAAACAAATGGAGAATCAAGTTTTAGATTCTATGGATTTAGAAAGAGAAAAAGGAATTACTATTAAGAGCCATGCTATTCAGATGCATTATCAGAAAGATGATACTATATATACGCTTAATCTTTTAGATACTCCTGGACATGTAGATTTTTCATATGAAGTTTCGCGAGCTATAGCTTCTTGTGAAGGAGCTTTATTAGTAGTAGATGCTACACAAGGGATACAGGCTCAGACCATATCTAATTTATATTTAGCTATAGAACATGATTTGGAAATAATTCCTATCATCAATAAAATAGATATGCCTTCTGCTAATGTAGATATGGTAAAAGATCAGCTTGCAGATTTAATAGGATGTGATGAAGAAGACATGTTGTTATGTAGTGCTAAAACAGGTGAAGGTGTTCCAGCTATCTTAGATGTTATAGTGGAGAAGGTGCCAGCTCCTAAGGGTGACCCCAATGCTCCTCTTCAAGCTTTAATTTTTGATTCTGTTTTTAATTCTTTTAGAGGTGTCGTAGCTTATTTTAAAATTTTTAATGGTACTCTTAGAAAAAAAGATCGAGTGAAATTTGTTAATACAGATATGGAATATGAGGCAGATGAAGTAGGTTATTTGAGAATGGGTTTATGTCCAACGGATGAGGTTAGCTGTGGTAATGTAGGTTATATTATTTCTGGTATTAAATCAGCCGTTGAGGTAAAAGTAGGTGATACTATTACTGATGTAGATAATCCTTGCGACAAATCTATAGCTGGTTTTAAAGAAGTAAAGCCTATGCTTTTCGCAGGTATGTTCCCAGTAGAAACAGATAAATATGAAGAACTTCGTACTTCATTAGAAAAATTCCAATTAAATGATGCATCTTTTACTTATGAGCCAGAGTCTTCTTTAGCTTTGGGCTTTGGGTTTAGATGTGGCTTTTTAGGATTACTTCACTTAGAAATAGTACAAGAAAGACTTTACAGAGAATTTGATATGGACGTAATCACTACTGTCCCTAACGTTTCATATAAAGTTTATACTACACAGAAAGAAATGTTAGAAGTTCATAATCCTGCTGGATTACCTGCTCCTACTTTAATAGATTATATAGAAGAACCATTTATTAGAGCGCAAATAATTTCTAAATCTGATTTCTTCGGTCCTATTATGAAATTATGTTTAGATAAAAGAGGATTTTTAATAGGTCAGCATTTCTTAACATCAGATAGAGTAGAATTAACTTATGATATTCCTTTGGCTGAAATAGTGTTTGATTTCTATGATAAATTAAAATCTATTTCTAAGGGATATGCTTCTTTCGATTATCATATTATTGATTATCGTAAAGCAGAATTAGTTAAGTTAGATATACTTCTAAATGGAGAACCTGTGGATGCCCTCTCTTCCTTGATTCATAAAGATAGAGCTTATTCATTTGGTAGAAGAATGTGTGAAAAATTAAAAGAATTAATTCCTAGACAACAGTTCGAAATAGCTATACAAGCAGCTATAGGTGCTAAGATTATAGCTAGAGAAACAGTGAAAGCTGTTCGTAAAGATGTTATTGCGAAATGTTATGGAGGTGATATTTCTAGAAAGAGAAAGTTACTAGAAAAACAGAAGAAAGGTAAAAAACGAATGAGACAAATCGGTAATGTCGAAGTTCCACAGTCAGCATTTATGGCAGTATTGAAATTAGATTAATACGATATAAGTCTTGAATAAATTATTAATATGTAATTTATTTTAACAAATAAAAAAAGGAGACCATTAATTAATGATCTCCTTTTTTCCATTTATTCAATTAACTTATTTTTGGGGAATTTTATAAACCATTCCTTTTATAGAAAAAGCTATTGTAAAGTAGGTGAGTTTAATCCTCTATTTTTAATCTATAAAATTTATAATTTTCATTAACATCTATATCAGATGACTTTTTCAAAACAATAAGGATATAGAGATTCGATCCTGTCGTATTTTTAGTTTTAAAACCTATATGGCCAAAACTATTATTTTTTTTGATAGTAGTCGTTAAATCATTGTTTAATAATGTATAATTATCATCTTTTACAGCGGTAGTAGTATATTCTTCATACTCGTTAGAAGTTATACCTTCTGGTAAAGTTAAAACGATTTTAGCTTCATTTATTAGTAGATAGAATTTATCTACTATCTCGAAATTAATGACTATATCTTTATTTCGTTGAGGTCCTACCAAAGATACTTGTATACTATCAGTGGTTTCTGAATCCATATCACTAGTAAAATATCCATCTTCAAATTCTTGTTGATTTGCATATTCTACGTTATATGGAGAAAATTCTACGACATCTTTTCCAGTGTATGTCAAATCTTTTTCGCATGACAGAACTAAGCATGACATAATTCCAGCAAGCAGTATTAAATATATTTTATTCATAATTATTCAATTTTATAAGATTAGTATTGTGGGTTTTGTATTAAGTTGGTATTAACATCTGTGTCATGAATTGGAATATTTTTAACTATTCTATAATCATCCCAATCTAAATTATCATCTGGGTCATCTTTATAAATACCGTTTCCAAGTCTTTTTAAATCATAAAAACGATGACCTTCGAAACATAATTCTAATCGACGTTCTTTTAATATAATATTAATCAAATCTTGTCCTGTGACAGAATCTTCAATATTAGTTAAGTTCCTATGTGAGCGTAAAATATTAATTAGTATTCTGGCTTTAGTATAATTTTGTGATTTCGCATAAGCTTCAGCAGCATTTAAATATACTTCAGAAGTTCTAATTAAATTTATATTATCTACTCCAAATGCACCGCCATTTCCATTATATTTAGTAGAGAAATATACATCTTCAGTTCCTTTCTTAGCTGCTCTATATATTGTTTTTCTATCTGAATTATTCTGAAAAGTATTTAATAAATTATCTGTTGGAACTACATCTCCATATCCAGTTAGGGTATTTTCTTGTTCCATAAAAATAGATTGAAGAGAATCATATTTTAGACTTTCATCTGTAGCATAAGCTAGATTTAATATAGCTTCACTATCCTTTTTATAAATATCGGAATAACTTCCTGCTGTAGTTAATTCTAAGCCTGAATTTACTATAATATCATTAGCCATTTCAGCAGCATCGGCCCATTTTTCTTCATATAAATAAACACGTGATAATAATGCTTTAGAAGCTAATTCAGAAGCATAATAAGGTAAATTATCATTGTTTAAAAAGGAGATAGCATTCAATAAATCACTTTCTACTTGAGCATATACGTCTGTGACTATAGCCCTTTCAGGTAGAATTACACTAGTATTGAATGAAAAAGGGGCTAGAACTATAGGACATGCTAAATTAAAATTATTTACGAGATGGTTAGGCTCTCTAGCATATACACGAAGTAGATCAAAATAAGCTAAAGCTCTTAAAAAGTATGCTTGTCCTATAAGATCTTTTTGCTGTTCATCAGTGATATTAGAAAGATTTTGAACAGCATATAATACATTATTTGAAGTTGAAATTATTTCATAGTCATTGTCCCAAGTAGAGACGCCAGATTCTCTATAATTCATTTCTTCTTCATCGAATCTACCAGAATTTTTCTCACTCAACCGAGTATTATCAGCCATGATATCAGCATCTACGATAAAATCTCTACCATAATAGCCAGAACCTTGTAAGACGTCATATGAACTTAATAAATATGCATATAAGTCAGAATAGTTATTATAAACGACATCTTCAGTTATTTGAGTTTTAGGCTCATTGTCTAGTATACTATCACATGATGTAAAACATATCATTGATAGTCCTATTAAAATTATTATTTTATATATTATTTTCATTGTAGTAAATTTTTAAAATGATATTTTTAGGCCTGCGGTGATATTTTTTCCCTGTGGATAAACACCAGTATCATCTCCTGTAAGTTCAGGATCCCATCCTTGAAATTTAGTATATGTCCAAATATTAGTAGCTTGTGCATATATTTGAATACCATCTAATGACATTTTATTACATAACTTTTTAGAAAAATCATATGATAATGTTATATTTTTAAGACGGAGATAATCAGTAGATAAATAACTACGAGTAGAGGTTGAATATGGGCTCGTAACAGGATTGTGATGATAATAATGATTACTTTTAGAAGGCATAGGGACCTCAGTTATATCACCTGGCTCTTTCCAATAATCATCATATTGATTCTGATATTGATTTCTATCTATAGAATTTCCACTACGAGCTAATCTTTTGAAATCACTACTATAAGTTTGTCCTCCTTGTTGGAACTGGAAAAATATACTTAATGAAATGTTTTTGTATCTAAAATCATTTCCGAAACCTCCAAGTACCACAGGGTCTAGAGATCCTATCCATTTTCTATCTTCTACTTTAGGTTCATATGTGATATTACCATTTTTATCATAATACATAGGGCGACCATCTGCGGGGTTAACCCCAGCCCATTCATATGTACAATATGTATTAACAGGTTCACCTACTTTTAAAGAATATCCGATAGTTTCTACTCCATCGATTAACTCTTTAACCTTATTAGTATTATGAGAAATATTAAATGAAGAGTTCCATTCAAAATCAGTTGTTTTAATATTAATAGTATTCAGAGTGAATTCTATTCCTTTATTTTCTATTTTTCCTACATTCTCAGTCATTCCAGAATAACCTGTTGTATAAGGGAGTGGTCTTGTATATAAAAGATTATTTCTAATAGATCTATAGAAATCTATGCCACCTCTTATTCTACTTTCTAAAAAACTATAAGCTAGCCCTATATTAAAAGATTCATTCTTTTCCCAAGACAAATCAGAATTTCCTATTGATGAAGCGTGAATAGTGGGTTGTCCACCATATGCTCCTCCTGCAGAAAATAATTTTTGCCATCCATAATAAGATATTCCAGCAGTATTGCCCGTAACACCGAAACTTGATCTAATTTTTAAATCATCTATAAAAGTAAAATCTTTCATAAAATTTTCATCTGATATTCTCCATGCTACAGATACAGATGGGAATAATCCCCATTTATTATTTTCTCCAAATCTAGAAGATCCATCACGTCTAAGGGTAGCATTAACCATGTATTTTCCTTTATAATTATATTTTAATCTTGAGAATACACTTGCCATTTTCCACTCACTTGCACTACCTGATACTTCATCAGGAACAGCTGTAGAACTTAAATAAGTAAAGTGATAACTTGGAACGCCATTTGCAGAAGCATAGAGATCTTTATATTGAGTGTCTTGATAACTAAATCCTATCATAGCATCGAAATTATGATTATTTATTTTCTTAGAATATTTTAGTATTTGTTCTGTTTGAAGATTCTGACTTTGATTTGCTTCTGAAGAAACTCTACCATTATATGTTTTCCCTGTAGAAGTTCTAGGATCATAATATTTGTCATAATTACTAAGATAATAGTATATAGAATAATTAGATTCAAAAGTTAAATTATTAAGTATTTTATAATCAAAATTCAGTCTAGCTGTAACTCTATTTTTTTCTTCAGTCCCCTTGTTTAATTCAGCATCCATAATAATATTATGGTCATAATTTCCATAATATTTATCCATATTAAAAGATCCGTCTGAATTATATGGTGTATTAAATGGAACCATTAGCATAGCTGTACGATAGGGATTAGAATAAGAACTTCCAGAAGAAACATTACTTGTATTAGAACGTCCTAAAGAAAGTTGAGTATTTAATTGTAATCGTTTACTTATTTTTGCATTTAAATTAGATCGTAAAGTATAACGTTCATAAGAACTATTAATTACAGAACCTTTAGTATTGTTATATGAACCACTAACGAAATATTTAATATTATCATTCCCCCCAGATGCACTTAGCATATAATCTTGCATATATCCTTTTCTGAATATCGCATCTTGCCAATCATAAGTAGATACATTATCATAATTTAAAGATCCATCATCATTCTTAGTTAATCCGTATTGTTCATATTCCTGGATTACATTTTCATATTTTGATTCATAAGAACTAGAGCCTCTTCCATAAATATCCGCATAATTTTTCATGGCTACTAGGGATAATTCCATAAATTCTTTAGAATTTAATACATCTAATTTTCTAATTACTTGACTAAATCCTTGAGAAGTTTGAAACTGAAATTTAGGTTTACCTACCTGACCTTGTTTGGTAGTAACTATAACTACGCCATTGGCGGCTTGTGCCCCATATATAGATGCAGATGCAGCATCTTTAAGAATATCTATAGAGGCAATATCATTTGGGTTTATATCATTAAAGCTCATCTGTATACCATCTACTATACATAATGGGCTATTACTTCCATTAATAGAACCTACTCCTCTAATTCTAATAGTTACGTTACCTCCAGGAGCCCCACTATCACCAGTGACTTGTACCCCAGCTGCTTTACCTTGAATAGCTTTTTCTATATTCTGTAAAGGAGTTTTATCAAATTTTTTATTGTCGACAGACGATATCGCCCCAGTGATATCACGCCTATTTTCTACGCCATATCCTATGACGACGACTTCATCTAATCCTAGTATTTGATTAGATAACTGTACATTAATGATAGATTTATTGTCTATTGGTATTTCTTGTGTCTTAGTACCAATAAAAGAGAAAACAAGGATGTTTTTGTCCATAGGTACTTTGATGGAATATTTTCCATCTAAATCAGTATTAACACCTATAGATGTCCCTTTAATTATAACAGCCACACCTGGTAAAGAAATATTGTCACTTTTGGAAGTAACAGTACCTTTAATAGTTCTGTTTTGAGCTATTACTATTTGAATAGAAAATAGTAATAACAAGTTTATTATTAAAAATTTTTTCATAAGCAATATTATAAATAGTTTTAGATTATTGAATTATTGTTTTATTTCCTAATTCGTCGACTCGATATATTTGATTTCCCTTTATTAAAACGGCTTGAAAGAAATTATTAGATTGGCTATAGTATGAAGGTTGATGTACGTCTACTCTTATAAGTTTATTATTAAAATCAGAAGAGATAGTATCTACGATAGAGTGTCCAATGAATATTTTATCTGTATGATAAAATTTACAAACTTTATCAAATTCATTTGCTGATATCTTAGAATATTTATCTTTATGGCTAGTTACAAAACCTCTATACCATAGAATACCATAACTTCCAAATAAAGTACTTATATTCTTATCGGAAGATTTCCTAGTATGTTGAATTCTATAAAAGGGACGCATTTTAGAATTCATTTCAGAATACGATAATTTTAAATCACAAACTTTTAGACTAATACCAGCATGAACGAATGTAAAATTATTAATTCTTTCTATGCAGTTCTTAGTCTGCATCCATCTTCCTAATTCAGAATTTTCACTTAGCAAATCTTTACAAGAAATATTTAATTTCTTAGCCACCTCTTTATATTTTTCATCTGTGTATCTATTATCACCATTCATACACATAATATCATGGTTACCTAAGATATAATGTACTTGTCCTCCAGCTTCTTGGGCTTGCTTATCTAATTTATATATTAACCATAACTCTTGTGTGACTCTTATTCCACGATCTACCATATCACCTATAAAAACAAGATGATTTTTACCATAGATCCAATTTAGGTTATTGTCTATTACTTTATTCCCTATTAATAATTTTACCAATGCGAAATAATTTCCTTCTATATCGCATGTAACAAAAATATTATTTTTTGTAGTAGTAGATGTAGAGACAGGAGCATATTTATTTATAAGTTTGAATTTGAATTTTGAAGGGGTTCTAAAGGGAACTATTACATCGATAGAATCACCGACTTTTACTGTTTTTTTAATGAGTTTTTTATCGCGATAATAATAATTAATAATCTCTCCTTTTTGATGAAAAATATATGGACCATCAATAGAAGAGTTTGTTTTTATTATTTCATTTTTGTCTTTACTGTTAATATTATGACACGATATCATCGAGAAAGAAAGAAATATGATAAAAAAGCAAATCCTTAGTTTTTTCATATGTGCTAATAGTTTATATTTTTTATAAATTAACTATTAACAAAAGTGAATAATAAATTGAAAAATAAAAATAATAAAGATTATACTTTATATATACATTAAAGAAATGTGTATATACATCTGATATACAAGAAGCATAAATAATAATATGATTATTAAGAAAATATTTAATATTTAAAAAAATATGGAAATAATCATATTAGTATTTTTGTAAAAACTCAGTTAATGGGATGTTATTACCATTAATATTGAATTTTTTACGCATTCTTGCACGAGCGATATTAATACTATGGATAGATTGACCAGTAATATTAGAAATTTCTTTACTTGATAAATTCATCTTAATAAAAGCAGAAAGGCGTTTTTCATTAACAGAAAGTTTAGGAAATTCTTTTAAAAGATTATCATAGAAAGACTTATTTACATTTAAAAAATGACCTTCAAATTCTTTCCATTTATTATCACTATCATTTTCAAAATTCAATTTTGATATAAGAATCTGCAATTCTTTTTTATTATCTGGCTTAGAATTTTGTTTAATTAATTTTAATTTTTGGATTACTAGCTTATTAATTTCTTTATTTTTGACTTTATTCATACTATTAATAATAAGTTCCTTATTTTTTAATTCAAGTTCATTCTTGATTTTTGCTTCTTGTAATAATTGGTTATCATTTTCCAAGTCTCTATGACATAACTTAAGTTTCTGTTTTTTATTTAAAAAGAATAGAATTACGATAATTAATATTAATAATATCATAAAAAGCAAGCTAATAAGTATAAACCTTTCTTTATGAAAAGAAGCTATCTCTTTTTCTTTTTTATATCCAGCATTCCATTCTATATAAGCGAGATCTTTAATAATTGATTGATCTTTTAATTTATCATTTAATATTTGATAAGTGTTTAAAGCTTCATAAGCTTTTGAATAATTCCCCATTTTCTTATAAATCTTCTGTAAAGAGCTATAGATCTCCACTAAAATAGTATTTGCCCCACTATTATCTAAAATATTTAAAGCTTTATTATAATAGTTTTCAGATATTGATAATGAATCTATTTCATAATAAAAATTACCAATATGCATATATGTATTAGCTGTTCCTTTCAAATCATGATCTAATATATTTAACTTTAATCCTTTCATTAAAAAAGGTTTTGCTAATTCATATTTTTTTTCATTTAAATAATTGTTACCGATATTACTATAATATATTCCAGATTTATAATCTCGATTATGCAATTTATTAATATTAATACAATTGTGATAATTTGCCCTAGCTAATGCATACTTCCTTTTATTACCATACAAAACACCTATATTATTTAATGCTATCACTTCATTTTTAAAAAACCCATTTTGATAAGAAATATTATAATATTTTTTATACCATAATAAAGCCTTATCATTTTCGTCTAAATCCTTATATATACCCCCTAATAGATTATAAACTCTACCTATATATTTTTGATTATTAAATTCAGTATAATATTCAAGACTTTTTTGAGCATATTTCAATGCTTTGTTTGGGTAACCAATTCTACGATAAGTTTTAGCCAAATACAAACAATTATGGGCTAAAAGCGAAGAATGTGAAAGAGAATCCAGATAAACATATCCTTTATGACCATATTTCAAAGCTTTAATATATTCAACATTATAATAATAATATTCAGCCATCTCAGAACATATGACTCCAGCTTCTTTATTAATAGATAAATTAATATTATCAATATGATTCTTAGCGTACTTAATAGCTTTAAGGGTATCTATAGCCATATATTCATGGAACGTATTCAAAGAATTATTACTCTGTTTTATAGGTAAATGCTTGTCATTTGAACACGATACGAAACTTATTATTGATCCTAGAACCAATAATAAAATAATGTTGCGCTTAGATAAACAGTTCAAAATCATAAATATAAGATAGTTTTAAATAAAACTAAACAAATATAATAAAAATAATAACTAAAAAAGAGCCCATTAAATAAGGGCTCTTTTTATAAATATATAAACTATCTAATATTATTTCATATTAACAGTTAATTTTTTGCCTTTATACTCTGTATTATTAAGAGTTTTTATAACAAATGGAGCAGATTTTTTGCTGATTTCTAAAAAACTATAGTCTCTTCTAATATCTATTCTACCTATACCTTTTTTACCCATACCACAGTTACTAAGTAAACGAATAAGATTTCTAGGAGTCATTCTTTTATTACTTCCTATATTTATTTCTACCCAGCTAAATCCATTTCCAGGCCTTCTTGATGGGTTAGAACTATTATCTCTTTCTCTTTTCTTTTCTGGTTCTAAGACATTAATATCAGGGGCATATTTATAATATTCAGCGAAACGATTAAATTCCATTGAAAGAATCTTACGAATGATATCTTCTTTAGATAAATAAGCCCACTTATCTTTGACTATTTTCATATATTCTTCGACTTCATGGCTAGGCTGGATATTTTCTATTTGTGAAACAGTATTAAAAAGTTTCTTTGAACAAATTTCAGTTCCGGTAGGGATTTTAGCTTTAGCAAACTTTTTACCTAGAATTTTTTCTATACGATGTATTTTTGATTGTTCTTTAGAATTAATAATGGCGATAGAAATACCTGATTTATCTGCTCTACCTGTTCTCCCTGAACGATGAGTATATTGTTCAGGTTCATCTGGAAGATTGTAATTTATTACATGAGTTAAATCATTAACATCTATTCCTCTAGCGGCTACATCTGTAGCTACAAGTAAAGTCAAAGATTTATTTTTAAAACGATCCATTACTAAATCACGCTGACCTTGAGACAATTCTCCATGAAGAGCATCTGCGTTATAACCATCTTTAATTAGCATATTGGCTATTTCTTGAGTGTCTCTTCTAGTTCTACAGAATACAATGGCGTAAATATCAGGATTATAATCTGCTATTCTTTTTAATGCACGATATCTATCTCTCTGATTTACCATGTAATAATAATGTTTTACATTATCAGAACCTTCATTTCTATGACCTATGGTGTACATCTTGAAGTCTTTCATATATCTTTTGGCGATACTTTCGACTTCGATAGGTAATGTAGCAGAGAAAAGGCATGTTCTTTTAGTTTCTGGGCATTTAGATAAGATGAAATCCAATTCTTCCTTAAATCCCATGTTAAGCATTTCGTCGGCTTCATCTAGTATTACTTTATTAACGCCGGCTAATTTTACTACTTTTCTTTCTAATAAATCAACCATACGTCCAGGAGTAGCTACGATTACATTTACACCCTTTTTTATAGATCTAATTTGAGTGTCAATACTACTACCTCCATATACTGGAATTAGTGCAAAGCCTTTAGAGTATTTGGCATAATTATTAAGGTCACCAGCTATTTGTCTACAAAGTTCGCGAGTGGGACATAAAATTAATGCTTGAGGATAAGATTCTTTTAAATCTAATGATTGGATAAGAGGAAGTCCGAAAGCAGCAGTCTTACCAGTTCCAGTTTGTGCTAAACAAACTATGTCATTAGTAGTTTCTAATTGTTTAGGAATTATTACTTCTTGTACGGGGGTGGGGTTAGAAAACCCTAATTCACTAACAGCTTTAAGAATGTCATCATTAAGCTCTAGTTCTTTGAATGTTTTTGTCATTATTTATTATATATAAGACAAAGATACGCATTTTATTAAAAACAATACCTAATTCCAATTTGAAGATCCATACCAGTCACATCTCTGTAAGTATCAGTCCCTTCCATTTTATATATAGAATAAATATATGTTTCATTTAATATAGTGTTATAGGATAGCTGAGCAAAGATTTGGAATGGAAATTTAATATTTAAGTTTGTTTTCATTCCGATCTTTCCTAAGATGGCTCTATTTTCTTTTTTTTCTGAATTACTAAGATTACCAGTATTGTTACCTAAAATGGTATCATATGAAATACCTATTAATGGGTATAATTGAAAATTATTTGTTCTAAGGCCATATCCTAACTGAATTCCTGCATTAGCTCCCGTCATAGACAGATTTCCATTTATGATAGCAAAGAATTGGGTGTGTGTACCTGCATATTTATTATATTCTAATCCTAAATGTAATCCTTCTTTAGTAGCAAATCCAAATTCTGCAGTTAGATGCATTAATTTTTTTTCTACAAGAGATAATCCTGGTTCTATATTACTACCTGAGAATTGATAAAATTCTGAGGAATTTTGAGATCCAGTAGTGATTTCTGAATTATTAGTGATTTTATCGGTAGCCATAACTACACCAATGTTACGTTTAAATTCTTTTCCTTCACTATTAATTTGATATTCATATGCGAAGAAAGTATTATCAGTTTTTAATCCTTCTTTTGTTCCAATTTTAGCTCTAATAGGTGAGATATCACAAATAGGAACTCTTAATTTAAGTGCAGAAATTTTATTTTCAATAGAAGATTTATTATCATTTATCATTATTTTCATTAATTTATCAAAAGCTTTTTCTTTCTTTACTTTATCAGAATTTAATAAATTAACTAATTTTGATTCTTTTTCTATTTCAGTATTGACTGCAGTAGTACCATTATCTATTAGGGTTACAAATTGAAGAGAAAAATCAATCTTATCAAATGCTATTTTTTTAGATTCTCTTTCTTCTATAGGAGTATTTTTATCTATCCAACAATCCCAAATTTTATTTAAAAGAGTGTCATTCCATTGGATTTTATATAAATAAATTACATTATTGGCTTTATAATAGTAAGAACCATTTTCTGAATTATAATCTTTCACAAATTCATATCGGATATTAGTATGATCTAATACAGCCACATAGGATTTATCTACTAATTTTTCTCCTGCATCTTTAAGAGCAGCTATACCTCTTTTAATTAATATTGCGTTTTTATAATCTTGGTCATTAGCATTATAAAGGCCTCGTTGATGAATTCTGTTTAAATCCATGGTTCCATCTTCTTGTCTATTAAAAATGTAAGAAATTATTTGTTTGGCTACTTGTTCGTCTTTTAAAAATTGATCTATATTATTTGTTATGTATCTAGAGTAATAACTGTTAGAAGTTTTAAAATATCCTTTTTCATATCTCTTGTATATTTTAGTTTTTATGTTGTTAGAATTATAACGAGAGTCTAATTGGAAATTATTATGATAATAATTATTTACTTTTGGGTAGTATTCTCCAGTATAGGATACATGAATAATAGACATTCCATTTCTTTGATAATATTCTTCACTCTGAGCTGTTACTATTTGAGTACTAGAACACATAAAAGAAATCAAGATAAAAATAAGTAAAATAATTTTTTTCATATTAGTCATTAATATTAAGCCATCCCATATTTGTATATTCATAGGATGATGTAAAATCATGGTATTTAGGTTGTTTTATAATAATAATTAAATTTTTATTAGCGGCAATATTTATTTTTTGATTTATTTCTGTTAATATAGTTTTTTTTTCTAATACTAAAGGAGAAATAGTTAAAATATTATCCTCTAATTTATAAAATTTTGTGCTGATTTTTGAATTTAATTCTGAAAGACTTAAGGTATTAGGAAAAACATCCTTTTTTAATGTTATTTCTAAACAGCCTTGATTTATTTTATCGCCATAATTGTTATAGTGATTAATATGAACCTTTGGGTACATAGTAAATTTAGGACCTTTATTTATTTTATCCATAAAGAAAATCTTGTAATCATTTCTGTCTGCTGAGATATAATATTTATTGCCTTGGATGTTTTTTACTTTATCAAAAGTTATAAATAAAGTGTCTTTTGGTATAGAGTATTCTTCCATACTAGAAACAGTATCTGTATTTGAATATTTAGTAAAAGATGAGAATCCAGCTATAGTGAATATTATTAATGAAGCTATCCAAATAATAAGCATTACGATACCAGGTCTCCATCTAGGTACTTTAATATTGAAAATGATTATAATACCGAAGTATAATACCATTAAAAGAGGCATTAAGATAATGATTAATAAAGATATTTGTAAGGTCCCGCCACCTATGAATAATCCTAAAGCAGAACTAAAATATGTCATTAGACTAGCTATAGAGAATCCCCAAAGAGCAAAATTAAATAAACAAAAAATCAATGCTAATATTCCAGATAAGCCAATAATAATAAATAATATACCGAATAATTTGCCAATTATTTTTAATAATCTTTCAAATCCAGTAGGTCTATTACTTCTGTAACGATTAGCTTCTTCTTCTACATTTTTTTCAATATCTGAAAAAGAAATATGACCACCTTTCATTTCACGTTTTTCTCTAGCAGTCTTGGCTGAAGGAACAGCTATCCATACTATTAAATATAATAGAGGAACTAGGAAAAAGGAATCATTCCATAAACAAGGTAATAGAATAGCTACTAATATTAGTAATATTCTAAATAGGGTAGCATCTCGATTAAATAGATAACCCAACCCTGAACATATACCTCCTAATTTTTGATTTTGTGTGTCTCTGTAAAATCTTCTATAAAATTTAGTATAATTACTAGAAGAAGTAGATCCTTTAGTGTTTTCTTCCTCTCCACTTTCTTTATCTATATCTTCCGGGTTGCCTAATATTTTTATTACTTCTTTAGCATCTTCGTTTTTAATGAATTTACTATCAGAGCTATGCTCTAGTAATAATTCTGCCATTCTTTCTTCAATGCCTGAGATTATTTCATCACCATTTTTATTATTGGTATAATGTTCTTTAAGTGATTCAAGATAATTATTTATCAAATCAAAGGATAGCTCATCTAACATAAATGCTATTTTACCTATATTAACTTGTATTGTTTTTTTCATTATATTTTGTATTTCTTAGTATTATTTAGTCTTCAAGATTTCTATAGTATTTATTAATTCATGCCATGTGACATTCATATCAGATAACTGTTCTTGACCTGAATTAGTAATAGAATAATATTTTCTGGGTGGTCCTTGATTAGATTCTTCCCATCTATATGATAAATATCCTTGATTCTTTAATCTTATAAGTAAAGGATATAAGGTGCCTTCTACTACTATCATCTTGGCATTTTTCATAGTAGCTATAATAGAAGATGCATAAGCATCTTCCTTTTTTAGTAAAGTGAGAATGCAATATTCTAATACACCTTTTCGCATTTGAGATCTTATTTTTTCTATATTTTTATTATCTGTCATAATATTTACTTTCTATAATTTGAAAATCGTTTAATATTCTCAGCTGTTACGGGGATTCCTCTCATTTCACATTTTTCTACAGCCGTATAAGCTACAGGAGCTATGAACCATATAATTAGATATATCCAGAATCCTGCCGAGCCTAGAAAGAATAATAATATGGTTATGATTCTTATTATTATTACATCAGCATCTAAATAATAAGCCAACCCACTACAGACACCCCCGAATACTCTATTTTCTTGATCTCTATAAAGTTTTCTAATAGTTTTGTTCTCATAATGAACATAATATTCGTTATTGGGATCACTACCGTCGGGCAAGCCTAGTATAGAGATCACTTTATTTACTAAAGCGATATCTACTACTTCTTTAGAATATGAAAGATTCTCAGAAAATAATTCTGCTACTCTATTTTCTATATCTTCCATGACCTCTTTAGCATGAGAATCACGACCTAGTTTACCACGAAACATATCTAAATATGTATTTAATTTGTCATACGCGTCTTCATCTATTATGAAAGATCGTCCACCAAGGCCAATACTTATTACTTTTTTCATCGTATGTTTATTTTATTAATTTATTTTATTAAATATTTGGTATTGCAAATATATAAAAAATATTTAGTACTATGCAAAACAAAGTACTAAAAAAATAAAAAAACAGTCCAAAAGCATTTAATGAACTGTTTTTAATACAAAAATAAATTTGTTATATGTCTAAGATTTTTAAATCTTATTTTAAGCTATTTAATAGGAGTGTTTTCTGCAGGAATAGTTTCTTCTTGTGGAAGAATAGGGAAATTAGGTAACCCTTGCTGAGTAGAAGATTGTTCTATCTGATTAGTTAGCTCAGAAGCTGGATTAGTACTGTTGTTCGTAGAAATAAAAGCAGTAGCTAGAATACTTAACACACACATAATGATAGCAAGAGTCCAAGTTGCTTTTTCTAAGAAGTCAGCAGTCTGACGTACGCCAAATGTTTGATTACCTGCTGCAAAATTTGCTGCCAATCCACCACCTTTAGAGTTCTGTACTAGAACTACAATAGTCATTAGGATACTGGCAATTACAATTAATATAGATATAGTTATATACATAAGTTTAAATATGTTTCATTAATTCGTCAATAAGGGATGCAAAGTAAACATTTTTTTTCGGATATTGCAAAATTAGTTTTTCATAAATAGCAATTGACTTGGCATATAACTCTTGCTCGGCATAAATTCGAGCAAGTGTCTCAGTATAATATGATTGATCCTTGAAATTAGAAGCATCATAAATAACAGGGGCAGAATTAGTATCTTGGAATTTTCTTTTATTTATAACTTCTTTTACAGAATTTCCTGTTTTCTTTAATTCATCGAAATCAGCATTTGAAAAATAATCACCTCCTACTATATATATTTTTTTGTCATCTTTTGCTGTATCAATAGTAATATTCTTTCTTCTAGGAGCTGAATTAGTATTTGTTTCAAAAGGATGATTCTTTAAGAAAGTAGGTTCGTTATCTATACTAATAGAATTAGTATTTATAGTAATAGGATCATTATCTATAGTAATAGGATCATTATCTATAGTAATAGGATCATTATCTATAGAAAAAGATTTATTTTCTTCTTCGGTAACAGATTTTTCTTCATCTAAGTCTATAGATAGAGGTTTATTACCAGAAGAAAGTCCCATAAAAGAAATTTCTACAGGTTTTTCTTTTTCCTCAGTTTCCAAACATTTATTTGTAATAACTGCACTAGCAAAAACGTATACAACTGCTTTTTTTATAGCATCTTTTCTATAATCTTCCCCCATGCAGCACATTCTTTTAAACATTTCTTGTCTAGCAATAGAAAACCAAGGATATGTTTTTAATACATCCTCAAGTTCAGTAATGGATAATTCTTTTAAATCTTTCATAAATCTACCAATTAGCTACAGTGGCATTAAATATTTCTTCTACTATTCTATCAGTTATTTCTTCACAAAGTGAAGATTCAATAGCATCCAAAGCTACACTAGAATCGTAATTTGAAAAGCCTGAGAAAGACTGTTCCATATCTTCTTCAGGATGAAGTCTATTAGTGTATTTTATTTTCACGGTAATAGTAAGGCGGTTCTGAGATGCTATTTCATCAGCAGTAATAGCAGTAGGTGCTATATTATAGGAAGTGATTATTCCGCTTATTCTTAAATCTCCATTATCAGTACTCATTTCTAAATTTGTGAGATTAGTATATTTATCTATTAAAGATTCAGTTAATAAATTTGCTAATTGAGGATTTATTTTCATGGCATTGTTCTCAAAAGGTTCTACTGTGAAACTTTTCACATCTGGCTGAATAGAAGTACCAGAAAAAGAATATATTCCACATGAAGAAATCCCAAGAATGGATAATACTGAAAATATAATGATTACTATTTTTTTCATCCTTTAATCATTTAAATTTAGTTCTTTAATTTTTCTATATAGTGTTCTTTCTGATATCCCTAATTCTTGAGCTGCAGGTTTTCTTTTTCCATGGTGTTTCATTAGGGCTTTTTTAATAAGTTCTATATTTGTTTCGTCTAATGAAAGTGATTTCTCTTTTTCTATACTTTCTATAAAGTTATCAGAAATATTCTCTTCAAAAGTGGAATAATCTTCTGTTTCTTCATGAGGAAATAAATTATGTGAAGGAAGATTAGTATAGGGTGGTTCTATTTTTTTACTAGAATCTTTTATTTCTGAAGATGAATCTTGAGATTTAAGAGAAGATACTGTTTTTTTTAACTGATCTACTTCTTGTCTAAGCTGAACTAATATTTTAAAAATAATATCACGATCAGAAAGTTCTCCGTGAGTATTGTGGGTATCTCCAGCAAAAACAGGAAGTCTATTATCTGTTTCTTTAGGAAGATATTTGGCTAAAGCATCTAAAGATATATTTCTAACTTTTTCAAGAACAGACATTTGTTCTGCTACATTTTTTAGTTGTCTAATATTTCCAGGCCATCTATAATTCTCTAATAATTTACGAGCATTATCATCTAATCTAATAGTCGGCATGTTATATTTATCAGCAAAATCTAAAGCAAATTTTCTAAAAAGAAGATAGATGTCGTCTTTTCTATCATGAAGATTAGGTATAGAAATAGGTACAGCATTTAATCTGTAATATAAATCTTCACGGAATTTACCTTTACTGATAGCATATCTAAAATTAATATTAGATGCTGCTATTACTCTAACATCTGTTTTCTGAACTTTAGAAGAACCTACTCTTATGAATTCTCCATTCTCAAGGACACGAAGAAGTCTAGCTTGAGTAGATAATGGTAATTCTCCTACTTCATCTAAGAAAATAGTACCTTTATCAGCTACTTCGAAATAACCTTTTCTGGCTTCGTTAGCACCAGTAAATGACCCTTTTTCATGACCAAACAATTCCGATTCTATAGTTCCTTCTGGTATGGCACCACAGTTAATAGCTACATAATTATTATGTTTTCGTGGGCTCATATGATGGATTATCTTAGGAATAGCTTCTTTTCCTACTCCACTTTCACCTGTTATGAGCACGGATAATTCTGTTCCAGCTATTTCAGCAGCAGTTTCTAATGCGCTATTTAATCCAGGGTCATTACCTATTACTCCGAATCGTGCTTTTATTTCATTGATATCCATAATTAATACAAAGTTAAGAATTTTATAATATTCTTTTTGTTTTTTTGTATTTTTGTGACAAATTGACATAAAAATGAAGATACTAGCTATTATTCCATCAAGATATGCATCGACTAGGTTCCCTGCTAAACCTTTAATAAATATTAAAGGTAAAACTATGATTCAAAGAGTGTACTTACAAGCAAAGAAAGCGACTAACTATTGCTGTGTCGCTACTGATAATATAGAAATATATAATAATGTAAAAAAAATCGGTGGTGAAGCTATTATGACTTCGACAGAACATAATAGTGGCACTGATAGATGTATGGAAGCTTATACTAAGTATTGTAAATTACATTCTAATGTAATTTTTGATGTAGTTATCAATGTTCAAGGTGATGAACCATTAATTAATCCTGAACAATTAAACATATTGGCGTCAGCCTTTAAAGATGGGAAGGTTCAAATAGCTAGTATGACTAAATTAATAGATACTAATGAAGAATTATTCGATAATAGTATTCCAAAGGTATTAGTGGATAATGATTCTAACGCATTGATATTCAGTCGAGAATGTCTTCCTTATATTAGAAATGTAGAGAAGAATGAATGGCTTGGTAAATTCCCTTATAGAAAACATATAGGTATATATGCATATAGACCTGAGATGCTAAAGAAAATATGTGAATTGAAAAGCTCGTCTTTAGAAAAAGTTGAAAATTTAGAACAGTTGAGATGGTTAGAAAATGGATTGAAAATTAAAATGATAGATACTAAATTTGAAACTATATCGATAGATAGCCCTCAAGATTTGAAAACCTTAATAAATTATATGGAAAAAAAGAATATCCAATAAAGGGAAAATCCTTAATATTTATATATATTTGTATAATATAGTGAAATTTATTTCGATTAGAGATATAAAACTTATAGAAAATAATAAACTTTTTAATACACAAAAAATGAAAAAAATTTTTCAAAAACTATTATTTATTGCAATGATAGGATTGATAGTCCCTTCTTGCGGTAATCCTGCTAAAATGGCTAATGAAGCTGATCAAGTACAAGCTAAAGCCGAACCTCAAATCTTAGAAGTCGTAGCTAATAAGATTAATGTTAAGATTTCTGCTACTTTTCCTGAAAAATTCTTTCATCCAAAAGGAGTAGTTGAAGTTCTTCCTGTATTAGTGTATAATGGTGGTGAAGTAGCTGCTGATGCTATTATGCTTCAGGGTGAAAACGTAACTAAAAATTATATTACTATTCCTGAAACTGGTGGTTTATTTTCAAGAGATCTTACATTTGATTATGTAAAAGGAATGGAGAAATCTCATCTAGAATTAAGAATGACAGTTCTTTATAAAGATAAAAAAATTCCTTTTGCAGTACCATTCAAAGTGGCTGAAGGCGCTAATATTACTTACAAAATAGTTAAGAATCATGGAGCTTTAGCATATGCACCAGATGCTTATCAGGCTAAAATCGCAGAACAAAATGAAACTCAGATTTTATATTTAATCAATAGTGCTACAGTTCGTCCTTCTCAGTTAAGAACTGAAGATGTTAAAGCTTTCGAAGAATTCTTAGCCACTGTTAAAGCTGATCAACGTAGAGTAGTTAAAAATACTGAAATCGTAGCTTATGCTTCTCCAGATGGAAAATGTGATTTCAACGAAAAATTATCTACAAGACGTGCTGGTTCTGCTAGTAAAGCTTTTGATAAAAAGATTAATAGAAAAGCTAAAATAGAAACTAAAGTAATGGAAAAATCTATCTCAGAAGATTGGGACGGATTTAAAGAATTAGTAGCTAACTCAAATATCGAAGATAAAGATCTTATCTTAAGAGTTCTTGATATGTATAGTGATCCAGTAGTTCGTGAAAGAGAAATTAAAAATATGTCTTCAGTTTATACTACATTAACTAAAGATATTCTTCCTCAATTACGTCGTGCAAGATTTATTGCTAACATTGAATATACTAATTTTTCAGATGAGGAATTAGTGGCTTCAGTTAATGATAATATTGAGATTTTAGATGAAGAAGCATTATTACATGCTGCTACATTAATAAAAGATCTTAATAAGAAAATGGAAGTTTATAAGAAAGGAATTGAAAAATTCAATTCTGATCGTGCTAAAGTTAACTGTGCTGTAGCTAGTTTAATTAATACTAAAGAAGAATCTTTAGTATCTGCTAATGCTGAAAAAGTATTATCTACAGTATCTAATAAAGATGCTTATTATTATAATACTTTAGGTGTTATAGAACTAAGAAAAGGGAACAACAGCCAAGCTGCTAAATTATTTGCAAAATCCGAACTTGCTCAATCTAAAGAAAATATAGCTGTTATAGATATTTTAAATGGTAAATATGAAGAAGCTAATTCTCTATTAGCAAACGTTAAGAATTTTAATGCTGCATTATCATTCATTTTAGTTAATAAATTAGATGAGGCTTGTAATATTATTAAGAATAAAAATTGCCCTTGTTCTTCTTATCTTAGAGCTATTATAGCTGCTAGAAAAGGTAAAGTAGAAGAATCTAAAGCTGCTTTAAAAATAGCTAAGACTGATGCTAAATGGGCAGAATATAATAAAACTGATATTGAATTTGCTAAAGTAAAATAAGTGAAAATCAGTTTTTGACTGATGTCAATACTTATAATAACATAAAAAAGGTGATCTTTAAATAGATCACCTTTTTTGCATATAGATTATAAATAAGGAAACTATAATAAATTAATATTATAGTTTCCTTTAGTACCCGAAGCCGGTCTCGAACCGGCACAGCCTTAACAGCTACTGGTGTTTGAGACCAGCGCGTCTACCAATTCCGCCATTCGGGCTTGAGGGCACAAAGGTATAAAAAAACTTTTAATTTATTATTTATTATATTTGTATCTTAATTGAATTGCATGATTTGTATTAGCATAGGTAAAAATGGTTATGACAAAACCCTGAAGGACTTGAGAAGATGTGAAAAACTACTCAAGACCCATCCTGATATAGTGGCAGAAATACGATTAGATTTATGTAATCTTACATTGAGTGAAACTGATAAATTATTTTATTCTGCTAAAATTCCTCTTATAGCTACGGCTGGTAGATCTAATATGAAGCAATTAGATGTAGCTGTAAATGCAGGAGCTGAATATGTTTGTATAAATCTTTTAAATTCTCAAAGATATATTCAAGATCTTAAAGCTAGGTTCACAAGAAGTAATGTGAAACTTATTTTATTATATATGAATTATACATCTACGCCTATTTTGGCTGAATTAAAGCAGTTATATTTAGAGGCAGTAGATAAGGGCGCAGACATCGTTAAAATAGTAAGTTATGCTAATAATATTCAAGATGTAGAACGTCTATTATATTTATATAAGTATAAAAGATTTGATACTATTCCTGAAGTACCATTAATATCCTATGCTCTAGGAGAATTAGGTAAATATTCAAGATTTACATCATATGCTTTAGAATCGTCTTTTACATTTTGTGCTTTAAATAATAGATCTCTTACTTCTCCTGGCCAATACCAGTATAAAGAGTTTGTGGATTTATCTAAAAAATTATTTCTAATAAATTCTTCTGTTAAAATACCTACTTCTAGAAGTATGGCTTTAAGAGCTATAATAGTAGCAGCTATATCTAAAGGTACTAGTGTTATTTCCAATGTTTCTAGATGTAAAGACGTAGATAGCGCTATAGAGATAGCCAAGCAAATAGGGGCTAATGTTAAATTTGACGGTGATAGTATAGTTATTCGAGGTAGAATTTTTCCTAATAATTATCCTAGTAATAAAAAGAAAGAAGATGCAATATCTTCAATTTTTCCTGCCAAGATTATACCAGATGAATTAACTATGCATGTGGGAGAATCTGGATTGTTAGCAAGAATAATTTTACCATTATTATCAATGGGTAAGGATAAATTTAATGTAACAGGTGGAGGTGTATTGCTAGATAAAGATTTATCTGGGGCTAAAGAGATTTTAGAAGAGTTAGATGGTAATTGTATATTATCGGCAGATAATACTCTTCCTGCTGTGGTTTATGGACCTTTAAGCCCAGGTAATTTTTCTATTTCAGGTAATAGCACTTCTCAGTTAATAACTGGATTATTAATAGCCTTACCTTTAGCAAAAAAAAATATAGTAATAGAAGTAAAAGATATAACAAGTATAGATTATATATTTTTAACATTGAGATTGTTAAAAATGTTTGGAATTAAAATTTATTATAAGAGAAGAAACAAAGATATTTTATTTACTATACCTTCTAAACAAAGATATTTAGCTGCTAATATAGATATAGAAGGAGACTGGAGTTTAGCTGCTAATTTTATAGTTTGTGCTGCCATATTCGGTAAATTAAAACTTCATTGTTTAAAATCGTCTATTAAATTAAATGACTATGCTTTATTAGATATTGTAAAAGTAAGTGGTGCTTATGTAGAAGATAAAGGTTCCTATTTACTAATATCTATGGGACATCTTTCACATTTCAGTATCGATGTAAATGCTTATTCAAATTTGATTCCTATTTTAGTCGTATTAGCCATGTTTTCAGAAGGTGAAAGTGTATTAGGAGGAATCGTTAAATCCAGAATATATGTATATAAGACAGTTGGATATATTATCGAAGAATTTACTAAGATGGGATGTGATCTCCGTTTACAAAATGATAATTTATATATTTCTGGTATGAGTTATTCTCATAGAATAGTAGAGGATAGATTATTAAAAGGTGGTAACTATTATTCTCATGGAGATCATAGAATGGCGATGGCTTTAGGAATTGCTTCTCTAGGTAGTTTAGAAAAATTCAATATTAATGGAATAGAAGCGATAGATAAATCTTTCCCTACATTTAATGATTTATTAGATAAAATTAAGACAGGTAAATAATATTGGTATAGCTTGGTAACAATAATTTATTAAAATTTATAAATAAAAAAAAGATTGTCATAAGGCAATCTTTTTTTTATATTATATGAAGCCTATATTATCTACGGCCTCTGGTATCTTTACGATTACGACGACCACGAGTATTATGTCTGCGATCACCACCTTTTGCATTAGCTGCATTCGCAGCTATACCGGCGTTAGGTGAAAGATCACGTTTTCCGTATATTTCCCCGTTGCAAATCCATACTTTTACACCAAGTTTACCTACTTTGGTATTTGCTTCGGCTAAAGCGTAGTCAATATCTGCACGGAAAGTATGAAGAGGTGTACGACCTTCTTTATAAAGTTCGCATCTTGCCATCTCAGAGCCACCTAAACGGCCACTAAGCTGAACCTTAATACCTTCTGCACCCATACGCATAGTAGTAGAAATAGCCATTTTCACAGCTCTTCTGTAAGAAACACGTCCTTCGATCTGACGAGCTATATTATTAGCTACTATAGTAGCATCTACTTCAGGACGCTTAACTTCAAAAATGTTAATTTGAACTTCTTTGTTAGAAATTTTCTTTAACTCTTCTCTAATCTTATCAACTTCTTGACCACCTTTACCGATAATCATACCGGGACGAGCAGTGTGGATAGTTACTGTGATTAATTTAAGTGTTCTTTCTATTACTATTTTAGAAACATTTGCTTTAAATAGACGTGCTTTTAGATAGTTACGGATTTTATAATCTTCGCTTATCTTAGCAGCATAATCTTTTCCACCGTACCAGTTAGAGTCCCAGCCACGGATAATACCTAATCTGTTAGATATTGGGCTAATTTTTTGTCCCATATTATTCCTCTTCTTTTACGGTTTGTTTTTTAATTCCTAATATTATAGTCACGTGATTCGAACGTTTACGAATACGTGCTGCACGACCTTGTGGGGCTGTGTGAATACGCTTTAGAGTACGGCCTTGTCCCACCATTACTGATTGGATATATACATTGCCATTCTCTAATTCTTGTTGTTTACCTTCGTTCTTTGTATCCCAATTAGCGATAGCAGAACGAATTAGTGTTGAAACGCGAAGAGCAGCTTCTTTTTTTGTATATTTTAATACATCTAAAGCATGATTAACTTCCATACCACGAACTAAGTCACAGACTAACCGCATCTTTCTAGGAGATGTGGGTACGTCGTTAGCTTTAGCTATAGCAGTCTGCTTTTTATTTTCTTTAAGCCTTTCGGCCATTTTTCTTTTGCGAGATCCCATTATTGTAATTCTTTACATTAATTGATTAACGATTACCCGAATGACCTTTGAAGGTACGAGTTGGCGCAAATTCGCCAAGTTTGTGACCAACCATATTTTCAGTTACATATACCGGAATAAATTTATTTCCGTTATGAACAGCTATAGTATTTCCCACAAAGTCTGGTGAAATCAAACTGGAACGTGACCAGGTTTTGATAACTTCTTTTTTTCTTGGGCCTTCATTCATTTCAAGGACTTTCTTCTCTAGAGAAGCTTGAATGTAAGGGCCCTTTCTAAGTGATCTACTCATATTCTAAAATTTTATTCCGTTATTTTTTTCTTCTTTCTATTATAAACTTATTAGAACGGCTCTTAGGATTACGAGTTTTGTAACCTCTAGCTGGAAGTCCTTTACGTGAACGAGGAAGTCCTCCAGAAGCACGTCCTTCACCACCACCCATAGGATGATCAACGGGGTTCATAACTACACCACGAACTCTAGGTCTTCTACCTAGCCAGCGTCTACGACCAGCTTTACCGTGGGATTCTAGAATATGATCTGGGTTAGATACAGTACCGACTGTCGCACGACAATTGATAGATACCATTCTTGTTTCACCTGAAGGTAAACGAAGAATAGCATGCTTGCCTTCGCGAGCTGTTAATTGTGCATAAGCACCAGCGGAACGAGCCATTGCAGCACCTTGTCCAGGACGAAGTTCAATATTATGAATTAATGTACCCAGTGGAAGTTCGGATAAAAATAGAGTATTACCTATTTCTGGTGCTACTCCATGTCCTGACGCGATAGTTTGACCTATCTGGATTCCATTAGGGGCAATTATATAACGTTTCTCACCATCTTTATATGCCACTAAAGCGATTCTAGCACTTCTATTAGGGTCATACTCAATAGTTTTTACTGTAGCTGTGTATTGGTCTTTATCACGTAGGAAATCGATAATACGATATGCCCTCTTATGACCACCACCAATATTGCGCACTGTCATTTTACCCTGATTGTTACGTCCACCACTTCTAGTCTGTGTCTCTGTTAGAGATTTTTCAGGCTTTGTACAAGTGATATCGTCATATGCGCTAATTACTTTATGTCTTTGACCAGGGGTAACTGGTTTAAATTTACGTACTGCCATAAGATTAAATATTATTATAGAAGTCTATTGTATCATCACCAGCTAAAGTCACATAAGCTTTCTTATAGTGATTAGCTCGTCCGGATAATAAACCTGCTTTAGTGAAGCGGCTCTTACGTTTTCCGTGATAATTTATAGTGTTAACATCTTTAACTGTAACACTATACATTTGTTCAACCGCATTTTTTATTTCAACCTTATTGGCTTTGCGGTCAACGAAAAAACCGTAGCGACTCAATTTTTCGCCCTGAGTCGTCATTTTTTCTGTTACTATTGGCTTAATTAAAATTCCCATCTTCTATATGGTTTATTTGATTCTCTCTTTAAGAATGTTTTGTACACCATCGAAGAATACAATATGATATGCATTCATTATGGAGTATGTATTAATTTCATCTACTGAAACTACTTCTACATCCTTAAGGTTACGAGAAGATATATAAATATTATCTTGATTCTCTGGAAGAACAATTAATGTTTTTCTAGAAGAAGCTTTAATGTTAACAAGAATTTGTTTTAATTCTTTAGTCTTAGGAACTTCCATTTCGAAAGGTTCAACGAAAGTAATAACTTTATCGTTGGCTTTGTATGAAAGAGCTGAGATACGAGCTAATTGTTTTAATTTCTTGTTAAGTTTAAAACCATAGTCACGTGGTCTTGGACCAAAAATTCTACCTCCACCTACGAAGATACCTGCTCTAATAGAACCATGACGAGCTCCACCACCACCTTTCTGGCGACCAAGTTTTTTAGAACTATGATTAATTTCTCCTCTCTCCTTAGCTTTATGAGTACCTTGGCGTTGGTTAGCTAGATACTGTTTAACATCTAAGTAAATAGCATGATCGTTCGGTTCTACACCGAAGATCTCTTTGGCTAGAGTCACTTTTTTCCCTGACTCTGTTCCGTCTATTTTATATACTGATAATTGCATAGACTTAATCCTCCAAAATTACATATGAACCCTTGGCTCCAGGAATAGATCCCTTTACAAGAACCAGATTATTTTCAGGTATGACTTTAATAACTCTTAGGTTAAGAACCTTTATGCGATCTCCACCCATTTGTCCTGCCATCCTTTTTCCTTTGAACACTCTTGAAGGCCAAGAAGATGCTGCCAGCGAACCGGGAGCACGAAGTCTATTGTGCTGACCATGAGTAGCACCACCGACTCCTGCGAATCCATGACGTTTCACAACGCCCTGAAAACCTTTACCTTTAGAGATACCTGTTACATCAATCCATTCTATTCCCTCAGAGAGGTTTGAAACGGTAATAGTGTCGCCGAGTTTTACATTTTGGTCGAAATTGCTAAATTCGATTATTTTGTACTTCGGCGTGGTTCCTGCCTTTTCGAAGTGCCCTTTCATGGGCTTGCTGGTGTGTTTATCTGATTTCTCGTCATAGGCAAGTTGTACAGCGGCATAACCATCTTTTTCTTCTGTACGAATTTGCGTAACAACACAGGGACCAGCTTCAATAACGGTGCACGGTATGTTTTTACCGTCGGCATCGAAAACGGAAGTCATTCCGATTTTTTTTCCAATTAATCCAGGCATTGGTTTATTAATTAAATTATTAAATACATAGTTTACTATTAATTAAACAAATGATAACTAATAGATTAAACTATTCCGCACATTTTTACGGGCTGCAAATATAGTTATATTTTATTGAAAACAAGCACTAATCCTCTGTTTTCTTGACAATTAAATAAAAAATCCTTAATCTTTATATTCTATAATTGCATTCTGTATATATTCATAGGGCATTATTATATATTTATATCACAATAATATATATTATTTTTGTTTATAAATCATGATACTTTATAATATATTATTTATATATCTTTGTAAGTTAAATCAACTATGTGTTTCAGAAGAAAAGAATGTCAATAATTAAGTATTTAATATAAAAATATATGAAGAAATTTATCTCAACACTATTATTCACTTTTATTTTGTTTAGTCTATCTGCTCATGAAATAGATTTTTCGAAATATGATTATGTGAATGTTTTAGACAGTACTTTCGTGAAAGTAACTGAAATTGGTTCAGGTACTTTTAATATAGTTAAAATTATAAAAATTCAAACTAATAAAGGAGCATTACAAAACAGAGTCATCAAATTTGATTATGACCCTCTTACTGCTTTTGCTAAATTTACATCTGTAAAAATTCTAAGGGCTAATGGAAAAGTAGAAGAAATAAATGTAAATAATGTTAAAGATTATGTGGCCCCTGCACATATGATATATTGGGGTGCTAGGCAGATTTTATTAGAAGTTGGACGATTATATCCAGGTGATAAATTAAAATATGAAATAGAGAAAAAAGGGTTTACTTATGCTTTGCTTACTGCTCAACAGATGAATATGCCTGTCGGCAAAACTAGTAGTATGGCTGTTAAGCAAAATTCAGACGATGATAGATTTGCCCCTCCTATGCGTGGCGAATTTTATGATATTGTCCCTTTCTGGACTAATATACCCATATGTAAAAAAGTTTATATATTATCTATTCCAGAGAATAAGGAAATCCAATTCAAGTTTTATCAAGGAAATTGTGCTTCCTCTATGGTATATAAAGGTGATAGAAAGGTTTATGAATTTACTAAAGTAAATATGGCTCCTTTCAAAAGAGAATCTAATATGGTAGATTATTTTGATTGTGCTCCTAAATTATTTTTATCATCTACTAAGAATTGGAAAGAGAAATCAAAATGGTTTAATAAAGTAAATGAAGATTACGGTAGTTTTAATTCTTATGCTCCTGCTGCTAAAAAAGTAAAAGAGCTTATTAATGGTAAAACTACAGAAATGGGAAAAATAGAAGTCTTGACTCATTGGGTAGCTGATAATATTAGATATTCAGGTATTACGATGGGAGAAGGTGAAGGATTTACACTCCATCCACTTTCTATGAATTATGAAGATAGATGTGGTGTTTGTAAAGATATAGCAGGTTCTTTAATTGGTATGCTTAGAATCGCAGGTGTAGAAGCATATCCAGCTATGACTATGGCTGGTTCTAGAGTAGAAAAAATACCAGCAGATCATTTTAATCATTGTGTAGTAGTAGCTAGACTTAAAACAGGCGAATTAATACCTATTGATCCTACTTGGGTACCTTTCTGTAGAGAATTATGGAGTTCTGCTGAACAACAACAAAATTATCTTCCTGGTGTCCCAGAAGGTTCTGATTTATGTGAAACACCACTTTCTCCTCCTGAAAATCATTATTTTAGAATTAAAGCGATTAATCATTTAGATGCATCTGGTAATCTTAAAGGAGAATTTATAGTAACAGCAGAAGGTCAGTCTGATAGATCAGTTAGAGGAATATTTTTAAGTGGATGGAGAAATGATTGGCAAAATTATCTAGAAGGGATATTATTAACAGTATCTCCTAAGGCTAAACTTATTTCTGTAGATTATGGCAAAGATCCTAAAAATTATATGGCAGCACCTATAAGTATTAAATTTAAATATGTAATACCGGATTATGCTGTTTGTGGAGATAATGAAGTATTATATAAACCGATTATTATGAATAATCTTTATAATAGTGTTCGTTCTTTTAGAACACTAGATACTTCTTTAGAGAATAGAAAATATGGATTTAAAGATAGATGTTCTAGATTAGTGGAATTAGAAGAATTAGTGTACATACCTAGAAATTATAAAGTAGTGAGTAAAGATATAAACATAGATTTCGTTTCTACTCCTGCAGATTTCCAAGGGACTATGATTAGTACTGATAATACTATCAAATTAAATGAAAAATTAGTAATGAAGAAGAGAGTCTATAATAAAGAAGACTGGAATGGCGTAAGACAAGCTATATTAGACTATGATTCTTTTGGTGATTATATAATTATAAAAAAAGATAAATAAGAATATCGAGAAATAAAGAAAGACAATGAAAAAAATAAATATAATAACTATATGTATATTATTCCTTCTTCCTGTAAGTTTAATGGCTAGAGGAAATGCTGATGCTTATTTTACAAGAGTAGAAAAAACTTATACTCTTAATGAAGATGGTAGTCAGGTTATGAGAATAATAAAAAGATTAAAAATAAATAGTCATAAAGCCATGAATAATACTTATGGTGAAACTTTTATTAACTATAATCCTGAATTTCAAACATTGAAGATTAATGATACGTATGTCATACAGTCTAATGGACATAAAGTGAAACCTAGAGAAAGTGCTTTTGTCGAATGTTTACCTTCTTTCGCGGCTAATGCTGCTGCTTTTAGTAATCTAAAACAAATGGTAGTAGTTCATACAGGTTTAGATTTAGGATGTACTATATATATAGATTATACTATTACTACTAAAGCAGGGTACTTTCCAGCTTTAGATGTTTATGAATTATTAAGAGAAAAATCTCCTGTAAATTATATGAAATTATCATTTAATGTACCTAAAAATATTCCATTAAATGTATATGTAATAAATGAGAAAAATTATCCTGGACTTATTTCTAGAACTTTAAGTACTAAGAATAAGATGGATAATGGGAAAGGTCAAAAAACTATCAAATTAACTCTTAAAAATGTCCCTGCTGCTACTCATGAAAGATTTGCCACAATAGAAGGTGGAGATATTCAGATGATAGTAGTTAATACTTATCAAGATAATAAAGAAGCTATTGCTTATGCTATGAAGCAAATTAATAATGCGGGTAAATCTAAGGTAACAAATGTTAAAGATGCATTTTCTATTGTTAAGATCCCCTATGTTCTTAATGCATATAGACTAAGAAATATGACAGATGTAGACCTTTCTGCATATGCTACAGAAGTAGAAATGGCTTCTATTTTAAAACAAAGATTTATAGCTAAAGGTCAAAACTCTGAATTAATATTTGCATATCCTTTTATTAATAAAGACAAAGAAGGGAAAACTATGATTTTAGGGCTAGCTCCTGTAAAAGAAATACTAATAGTTTCTGAAAATAAAAATGAAGCACTAGGGAAATATAGTTATTATACAGTGAATGGAGCTAATCCTATTCATAAATATGCTGTGGATTATATGACTTTTTTAGGTGAAGATCATGAATTTAAATTAGATGAAAAAGAGAATATAAAATATGATTATAAAGAAACATTTAACAATGATAAAATTGCTCAAATGAGAAAGGATTCTAGAATTTCAGGTGAATCTAAATATTTCTTTATACCTTTAAAACAGCTTGTTTCAGAAAAGTTACATATTGGCAATTTAAATACTAAGAGGACTAATAATTTCCTTTTACAAGATCCCATCAATCAAAAAATGGTTTTTGAATTCAATGTTCCTGATGGTATTAAATTACAAGACACGGATCTTAATATCAAGATGAACAATAAAGTGGGTAGTTTAATTCTAAATGCTACACAAGAGGGCAATATTATAAAAGTGAAGAAAGAACTTAATCTTAATTCACAGCTTATTAATAAAAAAGATTATAGATATTTCAGAATTTTAATGCAGGAATGGATGAATCCTATTCATTCAAAAATTCTATGTAAATAATTTATATTACAACAATATATAAATAAACGAGGGAGTTTTTATAACTCCCTCGTTTATATTTAGCATTTATTGCATTATTTTTCAGCTACTATTGCATTATCTGAATTAGTTTTTGCTGGTTTTAACCATTGGTCAAACCATTTAAAATATTCGCGTTGCCAATGTATAGCATTCTGAGGTTTTAAAATCCAATGATTTTCATCAGGGAATAGTAACATTCTAGAAGGAATACCCATTAATTGTGCAGCGTTGAAAGCTGCCATATTTTGATCTACGGGGACTCTATAATCTAATTCGCCTGCAGTAACCATAATAGGGGTATCCCAGTTTTGGATAAATTTATGAGCTGAATGTTCATAATGTTTTTTAGCAATTCTATTTTTATCCCATGGACTACCACCGTTATCCCAATGTGGAAACCAAAGTTCCTCGGTTTCTAAGTACATATGTTCTTGATTAAATATACCCGCATGAGCTAAAAATGCATCATACATGCCATGGTGATGACCAGCCATATAATAAATAGAGAATCCACCATAACTGGCTCCTGAAGCACCTATCTTACCACAATATTTTTCTTTCTTAATATTTTTTGCAGCAGTTAAATAATCGTCCATATTAAGGCCATAGTAATCACCTGAAATTTCTTCACACCAGTCTTGACCGAATGCTGTAGTACCACGTCTATTAGGTAGTAGTACGATATAACCTTGGGCAGCCATTAATCTAAAGTTCCATCTTGTAGACCAATGTTGTGAAAGTGTTCCTTGAGGGCCTCCTGTAAAGAATTCAATAACAGGATATTTTTTAGTTTTATCGAAATTAGGTGGAAATATTACCCATTCATGCATTTTCTTTTTATCTACAGTAGTAAGCCATCTTTGTTCTGTAGTACAATCTTTTAATTGTGCGAAGATATTGTCGTTTTCATGAGTTAAACGAGTAAATGAACCATCTTCGATAATAACAGAAACGATCTCGTTAGGTTTATCCATAGACTGCATACAAGAAATTAATCTACCATTGTTTTCTATTACTTTACCGTAATCATGCCAATCATTTTCTTTAGTAATTCTAGTAATGTTACTATATAAATCTGTTACGAAAAGACCTTGTAACGCATTTACTAGTGAAGTGAAATAAATAGATTTGCTATCATGGCTCCATACGGGATTAGTGATATTATAATCAAATTTAATAGAAATATCTTTTTTCTCCATGGTCTTCATATTCATGATAAAAAGTCTTTGTTGGTCAGCTTCATAACCAGCTCTCTTCATACTAATCCAAGCGAGATAATTGCCGTCAGGTGAGAAAACAGGATCTGTATCATATCCCATCATGCCTTCGGTAAGATTTTTACAAGTTTTATTAGCTACATCATAAAGATAAATATCAGTGTTGGTAGATAAAGCATAATCTTTGCCAGTTAATTTTCTGCAAGAATATGCGATTTGTGTAGCGTCAGGTGTCCAAGATAATTGTTCTAGACCACTCCAAGGACATGTGGGTAATTCGAAAGGTGCACCATCTAGGATATCTACGCCCTCATCCATAATAAAATCATCAAAGATTTTTATGTCAGTAATGTAAGTATGAGGAATAGTTTCTACGAAATGATCCCAATGTCTATACATTAAACCTGTTATAGTTCTACCTGTAGATTTTGGTAAATCTTTATAGTTATCGGTAGGGTGGATGCATGCTTTTATTTCATGGGAATAAATAATTTTTTTATGATCAGGTGAGAGTTCAAATCCTGTAACTCCACCTTGTACATTACTTACTCTCCTGATGTTAGAACCATCAGGATTCATAAGTTGAATTTGTCCATTCTGAATAAATAAGATATTGTCATCATTGTACCAGCGAGCATTATATGCACTTTTAGTAAAGTGAGTAATTTCTTGATTATTTTTACCATCTACAGACATAGTATAAAGTTGTCTTACGCTTTTGTTTTGGTCTATATCAGTATAAGTAATACCATAAATTATTTTACTCTTATTAGGAGAAAGCTGAGGGTCAGATACGCGACCTAACTCAAGCATAATTTCAGGAGTTAATACGCCATCATTAGAAACAATAGATGTTTTTTCTATTATAGCATCTTTGTTTTCTGGTTTAGATACACAACTTGCCATAAGCATTAAAATTGAAAGTATTATTAAGGATTTTTTCATATATATAATTTATTAATTTACAAGATTATTTAACAATTAAGCCATATTTTTTTAGAGCTCTTACCCATTTAATAGCATCTTTATCAGCAATATCTTTATCGATATTATATTTCTTATGTAATAAATTAGTAATGTCAGAGGTCTTGAAGTCTTTATGGTCAAGTTCTTGGAGAAGCCACTCTGTAGTCTTGTTTACTGAGATTATTTTTTTCTTTTTCAAATTTGTAAAAGAAGGAATTACTATAACTACTTCACCAGAAATTTCACGTTTTTTGGCACCTTCTACGATTTTCATAATTAAGTTATTTTTGCGATATTTGTAAAAGAATTTATTAATATAATATAAATACAAATATACTATACAAACTTAAATAAATAAAGTAAAATTAACAATAGTAAAACTTAGGCCAAATATTATTTTCTTTTAAGAAGGATAATCCCTTTTAACTGTTCAAAAAATGTGAGAGTTAAAGTTAAAAATGAAAGTATGACTTTTTTTATGATTAAAAGGACTATGTTTTTATTGTTCTTATAAAACGGTTTTATAAGTATCGAGCCAAAAAATTCAAGACACCAACTAATAAGTACAATAACTTAAATTAACCACAAATAATCAAAAAAAATTCATGAAAAAGAGTATTAATATTATACTTCTAATTTTATTACCAGTATTTGTATTTGGACAGTCTAATGTGACTATAAAAAAAGATGTGAAAGATACTACGGGTGTTAATGATTTAAATCAAATCGTAGTATCAGCCACTAAAACCAAAAGACCTATTTTTGATATTCCAGTTAGAATAAAGGCTATTCCGTCATATGTTTTCCAGGCTATGTCTTTGACTAATCCAGAAGATCCTATTCAGAATGTTTCAGGAGCAAATGTTTCTAGAAATCATGGTATTTTCGATAAACATGCTTATGTTATTCTAAGAGGTATGGGTGGAGGTGCTCAAGCCAGAACTCAAATATTAATAGATGGAATTCCTATTAATAAAGCTTCTACAGGTGGCGTTAATTTCAATATGATTAATATGGAGAATATTAAAACTATCGAAATCGTAAAAGGCCCTAACTCAAATCTTTTTGGTGGTAATGCGATGGGAGGTTCTGTTAATTTTATTACAAAAACCCCTAAAGAAAAATTAGATGTTAAAGTTAGTTTAGATTATGGTTCTTATAATTCTATTATATTAAAGGAAGATGCCAACAAAAGATTTGGAGATTGGTTCTTTGATATAAATGCTAATTATTCTCATTCAGACGGTTATTATCAAGAAGAACATAAAGATAATGAAGAAGTGACATCCTTATATATGCACGAAGGTGGTATCGGCGGTAGTATAGGAAGATATATAGGGGGAAATCAAAAGATATTAGTAGATTATCATTATTATGATGGACTCAGATCTGAAGGAGAAAGGACTAAAGATGCTTCAAATGCATGGGTAAATGCTGAAAATAGATATAAAACTCATTCTGCTAGATTAAATTATATTGGGTCCGCTGGAAAATCTCATTGGGATTTGTCCGCTTTTTTAAATTATGAATCTATGAATGAAGTTAAGTTTAAGAGCTCTGATATATATGATGTTAGAGCTTTAAGACGAGACTGGGGTGCTTGGATATCGTACAATTATAATTTTTCAGCTAATAACACTCTCTCTGCTGGATTAGAATATAAAGGTGGATCTGTGATTGGAAAAGATATTTATAGAACTTCTACTGATTTAGTTAAAAATGAAGGTTCTCAAGATTTATTTGCAGTAAATCTACAAGATGAAATTAAATTTTTAGATGAAAGATTAATTATTCTCCCTTCAGTCAGAATAGATATAGCTCATATCGGGGAAGGTGAATTTTCAGTATATAATGCTACAAGTACGACATCTATTTTCCAACAATTTACAGGCAAAATCAATAAAGCTGATTGGACTGCATTTAGCCCTAAATTAGCTTTGGAATATGAGTTTAATAATAATGCTCGTTTATATACGTCTTTTTCTAGAGGATTCCGTCCCGGAGCATTAGAAGATATGTGTAGAACAGGCTGGACACAAGGCGGTATCACTATTGCTAATCCTGATTTAAAACCCGAATATGTAAATAATTATGAAATAGGTGGTGATTTCTCATTTTTTAATATGAATGATTTTTCTATGTTAACTATTTCTCCTTCACTATATTATGCTTATGGTACTGACTTTATTTATAAAGTAAATACGGGAGAAAAAGTACAAGTAGGTAGAAAGTATAAACCTTTATTAAAACAGTCTAATATCGGTGGAGTAGAAATGTATGGTGCTGAATTAGATATTAATTATCAGTTAACTAGAAATTTGAATTTATTCTCTAATTTTACATATTCTAATTCTGAAATTAAAAAATTTGATATTAATCCAGATTTTGGAGATACAGATTTAACAGGAAAGGTATTATCATATTCTCCTAAACTTATGTATAATTTAGGCCTTAATTGGAATTATAATAGTACAAATTTATATTTAAATTATAGATTTAAAACTAAACAATATATGACATCTGATAATTTAGAAGATGGCCCTAATAAATATGGGGAATATGAAATTAATACTATACCTTCTATGGGAGTATGTGATGCAAAAATTCAACATACTTTTAAAGAAAATTATATTTTAAGTATAGGTGTTAACAATATATTTGATAGAACATATATTACAGCTAGTGGTTATGAATCTATCGGTGCATTTGCTTTTTTAAGAATAGCTTATAAATTTTAATATTATAAAACATAATACAAGTAAAAATTATGGAATTCTTAATAAACACCTATAGATAGGTATTAAATTTCTAAGAAAAGTATTATCTTTAAATCTTATCTTAATAAGATGTGTGAAAATAATAAAATAAAGACTATAGGTGTTCTTACTTCAGGTGGAGATTCACCTGGAATGAATGCTGCTATTAGATCAGTAGTAAGAACTGCTATTTTTAATAAGAAAGAAGTTATAGGAATTAGAAGAGGATATGAGGGCTTAGTAAACAGATTATTTATTCCTATGCAATCATATTCTGTGGGTAAGATCATTAGCCTAGGTGGAACTATGCTTAAAACTGCTCGTTGTCCTGAATTCAAAGAAAAAAAATATAGAAAACAAGCATATAATAATTTACGAAATTCTGGAATTGATGCTTTAGTAATAATAGGTGGTGATGGTTCTTTTAGGGGAGCTAAATGTTTTTCGGAGGAATATGATATTCCTGTCATCGGTATTCCGGGTACTATAGATAATGATATTTATGGAACAGATATGACCATAGGTTTTGATACGGCACTTAATACTGCCGTAGAAGCTATAGATAAATTAAGAGATACGGCAGATAGTCATAATAGAATATTTTTTGTAGAAGTAATGGGAAGAGACGCAGGGCATATAGCATTAAATACAGCAGTAGCAAGTGGAGCAGAGGCAGTTCTTATACCTGAAATAAATACATCTTTAGATTCTTTATATGAATATTTAATGATAGAAAGAAGGAAAAATAAGACTTCTGGTATAGTAATAGTAGCTGAAGGTGAAAAGCAAGGAAATACTTTTGAAATCGCCGCTAAGATGAAGGAAAGGCTTCCTCAATATGAAACTCGAGTAGCGATTTTAGGGCATATTCAGAGAGGTGGTTCACCTTCTTGTTATGATAGAGTGCTTGCTAGTAATTTAGGTTATTATGCTGTTAAAGGTTTGTTAGAAGGGCAATCTAAAGTTATGGTGGGGAAAGTGAATAGTAAATATATTTATACTCCTTTCGAAGAAGCTCTTTCTAAACATCCTAGTTTCCATGAAGAATATATAAAACTTACTAAAATATTGTCCATCTAATGTTAGCTGATAAAATTCTTCTTGCTCCATATTATTTGATCCTTTATATTCGTAATAAGTTTTACGATAAAGGGTGGAAGAAATCTTATGAATTTGAGACTCCTATTATATGTGTAGGTAATATTACCGTGGGTGGTACAGGAAAAACTCCTCATATAGAAATGCTTATCCGAATGTTTCAAACAGAAAAAAGGGTGGCTGTGATTTCTAGAGGATATAAAAGAAAAACCAAATCTTATCTGGAAGTAAATATTGATATGACTTCTAGTGATTGTGGAGATGAACCTTTACAGATTAAGAAGAAGTTTCCAAATGTGAGAGTTGTAGTCGATTCTAATAGAAAAAGAGCGATAGAAAAATTTGAAGCATTAGATAAAAATGAAAGACCGGAATTAATTTTATTAGATGATGCTTATCAGTATAGAAGGGTAAAACCTTCTAAAACTTTATTGTTAGTGAATTATTCAAGACCTATTTGGAAAGATTATTTATTACCTCTTGGGCGTTTGAGAGATTTGTTTTCTCAAGTTTCTAGAGCAGATGCAGTTATCGTTACTAAAGTGATAGATGATATAGATATTTCTGTTAGAAGACGGTGGAGAAAGAATCTTAGATTAAGAGAAGAACAAGTTTTATTCTTTTCTAAAATAGTATATAATACTGTAAATCCCGTGTTTAATAAAGAATGTGACCAAAGATATACTTATGCTAAATCTGCTATTGCTTTTTCAGCTATAGCAAATAATAATGCTTTTAACTTTAATTTATCTGAGAAATATCAAATATTGGATTCTATAAAGTTTATTGATCATCATGATTTTACTAAATCAGATATAAGAAAAATTAGTAAAATGTGTCGTAAGAATCCCATATCAGCTCTTATTACTACAGAAAAAGATGCTCAGAGATTATATAGTAAGAATTTACCAAAAGAAATAAAATCTAGACTTTTTTATTTTCCTATTGAGGTCGAGATTATGCCAGTGGTAAATGAAAAAGATAATCTAGTGGAGGAAGAAATAAGAGAAAAAGGGAAACAAGAATTAAAAGATTATCTATGTAAAAGATAATTAAGAAGATAATTAAAATTTTATTAAATTTACAAAAAAAGGAATATGGCATCATTTATTGTAGAGGGGAAAACCACCTTACATGGAGATATAAAACCGCAAGGAGCTAAAAATGAAGTATTACAAATTCTTTGTGCCACTCTTTTAACTTCTTCTAAAGTTATTGTTCATAATGTTCCTGATATCTTAGATGTGAATAATATGATTCAGCTTCTAAGAAATATGAATATAAAAGTCGAAAATCTTGGGAATTCTTCTTATTCATTTCAAGCTGATAATATAGATTTAAAATATGTTAAATCTGAAGAGTTTTTAAAACAAAATAGAATATTAAGAGGTACTATTATGCTTACTGGTCCTTTATTGACCAGATTTGGAGAAGCAGTAATAGCTAAACCAGGTGGAGATCAAATAGGAAGACGTAAATTAGATACTCATTTACTTGGACTTGAAAAATTGGGAGCCGAATTTAAAGTAAATACTAAAGATAAAACTTTTCATATTGTATCTAAAAAGTTAAAAGGAAGTTATATTTTATTAGAAGAAGCTTCTGTTACTGGTACTGCTAATATTATTATGGCGGCAGTATTAGCATCAGGTAAAACTATCATTTATAATGCGGCTTGTGAACCTTATCTTCAGCAATTGTGTAAGATGTTGAATAAGATGGGTGCGAAAATTACTGGAATAGCTTCTAATATGCTAACTATTGAAGGTGTTGAAAGTTTGGAAGGATGTGAGCATAAGATTTTACCTGATATGATAGAAGTGGGATCGTTTATAGGAATGGCTGCTATGTGTAGAAGTGAGTTAACTATTAAAAATGTTTCTATTAAAAATCTAGGTATTATTCCTGATAGTTTTAAAAGGCTCGGAATACATTTAGAAGAAAAAAATGATGATATATATATTCCAGCACAAGATCATTATGAGATAGAATCCTTTATAGACGGTTCTATTTTGAATATAGCAGATGCCCCATGGCCTGGACTTACTCCTGACTTATTATCAGTAATGTTAGTAGTAGCTACTCAAGCTAAAGGCTCAGTTCTTATTCATCAGAAGATGTTTGAAAGTAGACTGTTTTTTGTAGATAAGTTAATAGATATGGGAGCACAAATAATTTTATGTGATCCACATAGAGCAGTAGTTATAGGTCATAATCATGAAAGATGTTTAAGCGGTGGCATTATGACTTCTCCAGACATTAGAGCAGGTATAGCTTTATTGATAGCGGCTATGAGTGCTAATGGAACTAGCCAAATTAATAATATTGAACAAATAGATAGAGGATACCAAGATATTGAAGGTAGATTAAATAAACTTGGTGCTAAAATTTCAAGATTATGATAAAAACCCTATGATAAATAAAACCTTATATTCATTAAAAGATAATAATAGTTTTCACTTAGATGTTATATGTGATAAGTATTTAGAATATTCATCTGTAAAAGAATTAAAAGAATTAATCTCTTCTAGTAAGATAGGAGATAGATTTTTAAATATTGGTAGTGGTTCTAACTTACTTTTTTCAGATGATTATCACGGAACGGTATTACATTCAGCTATAAATTTTATAAAAATAAAAGATGAAACTAGAAATCATGTTATAGTTAAAGTAGGAGCTGCTTGTATTTGGGATGATTTTGTGAAATATTGTTGTAAGCATAAATGGTATGGTTGTGAAAATTTATCATTAGTACCAGGAGAAACAGGTTCTGCAGCAGTTCAGAATATAGGTGCATATGGTAAAGAAATAAAAGATTTATTAATAAAAGTAAATGCTATAGATCTTATTACTGGAAAGGAATGTTCTTTCGATGTAGATGAATGTAATTATGGTTATAGAACTAGTATATTTAAGACTCCAGAAATGAGAAAATATGCTATCACTGCTGTTACATTTAGACTATTGAAATATAAAGTTTTTACATTAAGTTATAAGGGATTGGTAGATGAATTAAAAAGAATTACTAAGGCTAAGACTCCTATAAGTTTATCTTTAGTAAGAGAAGCTATTATTAATATTAGGAATAGAAAATTGCCTGATCCTAAAATCATAGGGAATGCTGGTAGTTTCTTTACTAATCCTTCTGTTTCTAAAGAAAAATTAGAAGAATTGAAAAAAACATATCCAGATATCCCTTTTTATGGAAATATGATAACTGGGTTAGTGAAATTATCTGCTGGCTGGTTAATAGAACAGTGTGGTTGGAAAGGACATGATATAGGTAAAGCTGGAGTCTATGAACATCAAGCTTTAATATTAGTAAACCGTGGAGGTGCTACAGGTAAAAACTTAATAGATTTATCAGAAAAGATACAAGAGACAGTGAAGGAGAAATTCGGTATAATACTGAATAGAGAAGTTAATATTATAAACAATTAAAATTCAATAAAATGTTTTCAAAAGAAGTTTATGTTAATAGACGGAAGGAACTTGTCAAAATAATTGATAAAGGAGTCCTTCTATTTTTAGGAACTGGTGAAGCTCCTTATAATTATCCTGATAATACTTACCCTTACAGACAGGATAGTACTTTTAATTATTATTTCGGATTAACTGATCCAGATTTAGCAGCTATTATAGATGTCGAAACAGGTGAAGAAATAGTTTTCGGAAATGATGTAGATATAGACGATATTATTTGGATGGGTCCTCAACCATTATTAAAAGATAAGGCTGAAAAGGTAGGAATAATAAATGCGAGACCTTTTAAAGATGTTTATGAATATATAGCTAAAATAAGTAAAGAAGGCCGTAAGATTCATTTTCTTCCTCCTTGGAGATATAAAAACATGATTCATGTTCATCAGATGTTAGATGTACCTTTTGATAAGATGAACGAATTAGCTTCTGTTGATTTCATTAAAGCTGTCGTTTCTCAGAGATTAATAAAAGAAGCTTGTGAAATCGAAGAACTGGATAAAGCAGCGAATATAGGTTATGCTATGCATTATACGGCTATGAAGATGCTTAAATTAGGTATGGTAGAACAAGAATTAGTAGGAGTTATGGATGGTATAGTAGTTTCTCACGGTTTAATGCCTTCATTCCCTATTATATTATCTCAGAATGGAGAAACATTACATAATCATACTCATCATCAGATCTTAACGAAAGGTAGATTGTTAGTTATAGATGCAGGTGCTGAAATTAATTCTAATTATGTATCTGATTTTACTAGAACGCTTCCTTGTTCAGGTAAATTTACTAAAAAACAGAAAGAAATATATGATATCGTATCAGCTGCAAATAATCATACTTTAGAAATAGCTCGTCCTGGTATTTCTTATACAGATGTACATCAAGAAGCCTCTAAGATTATAGCTCAAGGTTTAGTTAATTTAGGAATCTTGAAAGGTGATGTAGATGAAATAGTAGCTGCTGGAGCTCATTCTTTATTTATGCCTCACGGACTTGGACATGCTATGGGTATGGATTGTCATGATATGGAAGATTTAGGACAGGTATATGTTGGTTATGATGATAAATATCGTCCATCTGAACAGTTTGGACTTAATGCTCTTCGTTTTGGTAAGAAATTAAAGCCAGGACATGTAGTATCAGATGAACCTGGTATATATTTTATCCCTGCTCTTATCGAAAAATGGAAAAAAGAAGGAACAAATGCTCAATTCATTAACTTCGAAAAATTAGAAAAAGAATATTATACTTTCGGAGGTATACGTCTTGAAGATGATCTTTTAATAACAAAGACTGGTGTTAGATTACTAGGATCTAAACGTCTTCCTATTACTACAAAAGAAGTAGAAGAAGTTATGGCTGGTAAATAATGATGTTTAGGGGCAAATAATAATTAACCCCATTTTTGAGCGACCTCGTCTAGGAGTTTTAATACTTCCGCGGGGTCGTTTTCTGTTACTAAGTGAAGTCTATGAGCTTTGAAATTAGGAAGCCCCTTGAAATAACAAGATAAATGTCTTCTCATTTCTAATGTGCCTTTTTTATCACCTTTAGTTTCTATGGATTTGAGGAAATGTTCTTTAGCTAGAATTACTCTATCTTTTACAGACATAGAAGGTAATTCCTCTCCAGTATCTAAATAATGACGAATTTCATGGAATATCCATGGATGTCCAAAACTAGCTCTACCTATCATAACAGCATCTACACCATATTTATCAAATGCTTCTTTAGCTTTTTGAGGTGAGTTTATATCACCATTGCCGATAATAGGAATATTCATTCTAGGATTATTTTTCGCTTCTCCTATTAAAGACCAGTCAGCTTCTCCTTTATACATTTGACTACGGGTACGGCCATGAATGGTTAATGCAGATATACCACAGTCTTGAAGTCTTTCGGCTAATTCTACTATGATTTTAGAATCGGAATCCCAACCAAGACGAGTCTTCACAGTTACAGGTACTTTAACAGCTTCTACTATTCTACGAGTAATTTCTACCATTTTATCAGGATTTTGCATCATACCAGAACCCGCACCTCTTTTAGCTATTTTCTTTACTGGGCAGCCAAAATTTATATCTAAAACATCAGGATGTACCGTTTCACATAATTTAGCAGCTTCTACCATGGCATCAGGAATATTTCCATAAATTTGAACACCGATAGGCCTTTCATATTCATAAAGTTTCATTTTATCAAACTGACTCTGAATCTTACGTATTAAAGCATCAGAAGACACAAATTCAGTATATAGCATATCGACTCCGTATTTCTTACAGATATATCTAAAAGATGCGTCAGTTACATCTTCCATAGGGGCTAAAAATAAAGGTTTATCTCGAAATTCAATATTCCCAATTTTCATATTTTCTAATATTTTGTTTTATTTTATCTTGGGTCTGCTATCATTTACTTTTGCTCTCGAACTGATTCGGCATGTATTAATCTCATTAGTTTAGCTATAAAATCTGGATTAAGTTCTAATTCATTAGCTTTTTTAGAAGCATCTTTCATTATTTGACTATATCTTTTACTCTGAAAAACAGGAATGTTATTTAGTTTCTTTAATTTTCCTATTTCTTTAGTAATATCCATTCTTCTAGACAATAAAGAAAAGATACGCATATCTATATCATCTATTTCATCTCTTGAAAAATCTATCTTAGATTTTATTTGAGCAGATGCGGAGTCAAAGCTATTATGTCTTACTATTAAATTATCTAATATAATACCTAACTGATCAGGAGTTATTTGCTGAGCAGAATCACTTAGTGCTGAATCAGGATCTATATGAGATTCTATAAATAAACCATCGAAATTTAAATCCATGGCTCTTTGAGAAAGAGGAGCTATCAGATTTCGCTTGCCAGCAATATGACTTGGGTCACACAATAAAGGGATGTCAGGGAATCGTCTTTTAAATTCTAGAGGCACTTGCCAAATAGGAGAATTTCTATAAATTTTTTCTTCTATAGATGAAAATCCTCTATGAATAGCATAAAGTTTGGTAAACCCAGCTTTTTTAAATCTTTCCACAGCACCACACCACAATTCAATATCAGGATTAATAGGGTTTTTAATTAATATTGTCGTATCTAAAACATCAGTATTATTAGAAGTAACCATCGTATTAATAATAGTTTGAATAGAGAAAGGATCAGAAACAGTTCTAGCACCTATCCATATTATATTAATAGAAGAATTTAAAATAGCGGAAATATGTTCAGGATTAGCTACTTCAGTAGCTGCTTTTATCCCATATTTTTCTTGAACTTCCTCTAGCCATTTAATGCCTTTTTCTCCTACACCTTCGAAATTACCAGGTTTAGTTCGAGGTTTCCAAATACCTGCACGAAATAGTTTAATTCCTTTTTTTGATAATGCTTCAGCCGTGGACAATACTTGTTTACGTGACTCAGCACTACAAGGTCCAGAAATTATTAAAGGCTTAGATTGATTCATAATGCAAAGATAATATCTAAAAATTTAAATTGATTTATTTTTAGAATCATTTTGTAAATAACGATTTTGTGTTTATGTTTGTAACCCATTACAGAAAATAATGAATAGAAATTTTTTTACATACAATTATTATTACTTTTATTATATAAATAATAAGAGTAAAAGTATATATGTGTAAAATTTTATAAAAAATATAATCAATATAGGTCCTACTCTTAACGGAGTAGGATTTTTTTTATGCCAAAATTTAACATATAAAAAGATGATCAAATAATCTTAAAATGAAAACTACTACTATTTTACCTGCAAGCAGAGTAAATAATATTCATGAATATTATTTCTCTAAAAAATTATCTCAAATAAGAGAGATGAATTCTAAAGGTCAGGATATTATCAATTTGGGTATAGGAAATCCAGATTTCCCACCAGAAAGGAAAGTAATTAATACATTAATTGCTGATGTACGAAAAAAAGATGCACATGGATATCAATCTTATACTGGAATTCCAGAACTTCGTAAAGCATATGCTTATTGGTATAAAAAATATTTTAATGTGGAATTAAACGCAGAAGAGGAAATCCTGTCCTTAATAGGATCTAAAGAGGGTATATTACATATCTCACTTACCTTTATTAATCCTGGGGATGGTGTATTAATTCCTAATCCTGGATATCCCACTTATACATCGGTTAGTAAATTAGTAGGTGCTCATATAGTTAATTATAATTTAGATGAGAAAAATAACTGGGAACCAAATTTTGATGAAATAGAAAAAGAAGATTTGACTAACATAAAATTAATGTGGGTTAATTATCCTAATATGCCTACAGGCGCAAAAGCTTCTATAAAAATGTTAGAAAAACTAGTTAAATTTGGAAGGAAACATGATATTATTATTTGTAATGATAATCCATATAGTTTTATCTTAAACGATGATTATAAAAGTTTATTGAGTATTTCTAATTCTAAGGGAATATGTATAGAATTAAATTCTATGAGTAAGTCACATTGTATGTCCGGGTGGAGATTCGGAATGGTGGCATCTAACTCTACATTTATAAATTGGATGTTAAAAGTTGAAAGTAATATTGATTCAGGTCAATTTCGACCTATGCAGAAAGCAGCTGTTAGAGCTTTATATTTAGATGCTAATTGGTATAAAAATATTAATAAGAAATATAAAAAAAGGAGAATCCTAGTTGAGCAAATAATGGAAACTTTGGGATGTACCATAGATACTAGACAATCAGGTCTTTTCCTTTGGGGGAAAATCCCTAAAAAATATGTGCAATCAGAAGAATTAACAGAAAATATATTAGATAAAGCAAAGGTATTTATTACTCCTGGATTTATATTTGGAGATAAAGGGAATAAATATATTAGAATTTCACTTTGCGAAGAAGAAAAAATATTAAAAGAAGCCAATAACAGAATTAAAAAGATATTATAATGAATAGTTTAGAAAATATAGAAAGTATATTACTTCCTGGTGTGCCGGATAAAAAGCCAATAATAATAGCTGGTCCTTGTTCCGCAGAGACAGAGGAACAAGTATTAATAACTGCGAAAGAACTAGCGAATATAGGGGTTAAAATATTTCGTGCAGGAATATGGAAACCAAGGACTCGTCCAGGCACATTTGAAGGTGTAGGTTCTAAAGGATTAAAATGGCTTCAAAGAGTAAAAAAAGAGACAGATATGTATGTCGCTACAGAAGTGGCGAATTCTAAACATGTGGCAGAAGCAATAAAATATGGAGTAGATGTACTTTGGGTGGGAGCAAGAACATCTGCAAATCCTTTTGCTGTTCAAGAAATAGCGGATTCACTTAAGGGTGTGGATATTCCAGTATTTGTAAAAAATCCTGTTAATCCAGACATAGAACTTTGGATAGGAGCCCTAGAAAGATTATATAATGCTGGAATAAGAAAACTTGGAGCTATTCATAGGGGTTTTAGTTCATCAGATAACAATATATATAGGAATGCACCTATGTGGCATATAGCCATAGAATTAAGAAGGCGTTATCCTTATTTGCCTATTTTTTGTGATCCTAGCCATATGGGTGGTAGTAGAGAACTAATTGCTCCTATTTCTCAACAAGCAATGGACATAGGTTTTTATGGTTTAATGATAGAATCTCATTATAATCCAGATAAAGCATGGAGTGATGCAAAACAGCAAATAAAACCAGAAGTTTTAGATTACATAAAGGATATGCTTGTAATTAGGGACAATTATCAAAGTACAGAAAATTTGAATCAATTAAGAAAGCAAATAGATAATACGGACGATGAATTAGTAGAATTGATAACAAAGCGTATGCGTATATCTAAAGAAATAGGGACTTATAAAAAAACGCACGATATGCAAGTACTACAGACTAGTCGTTATTCCGATATTTTAAATAGACGAATAACACAAGCAGAAAAATTTGGTATTTCAGAAGTATGTATGAAAAAAATACTTGAAGCTATACATGAAGAATCAGTACGTTTACAAATAGAGATTATTAATAAATAAAATATTCAAATATATGAAGATATTAATAGTAGGTGCTGGGAAAATGGGAAGATTTTTTACTGATGCATTGAGTTTTGATCATGAAGTAGGTTTATTTGACGTAAATAAAAACCAATTAAAATATATATTTAATGCCATAAGAATATCTGACTTGAAAGAAATAAAGGAGTTTGCTCCCGAATTCATGATTAATTGTTCTACCATAAAATATACGATAGCTGCTTTTAAAATGGTACTTCCATATTTATCAAAAGACTGTGTAATATCAGATATTGCTTCTGTAAAAACGAATCTAAAGGAATTTTATGAAAATAGTGGACATAAATTTGTTTCAACCCATCCCATGTTTGGGCCCACTTTCGCTAGTTTAAATGATTTAAGTCATCAAAATGCGATAATAATAAAAGAATCTGATAGTATAGCGAAAGCATTTTTTAGAAATTTATATTCAAAATTAAAGCTTAATATTTTTGAATATACTTTCGAGGAACATGATGAAACGACATCGTATTCTTTATCAATACCATTTGCTTCTACACTTATTTTTGGTTCTGTTATGAAACATCAGAAAGCTCCTGGAACTACCTTTAAAAAACATATGACTATAGCTCAGGGATTAATGTCAGAAGATGATTTTTTGTTACAAGAAATATTATTTAATCCAAATTCTACTTATCAAATAGAACGCATAATGGATAAATTGGGAGAACTCTATGATATTATAAAAGAACAAGACACTAGTGAAATGCATAAATTTTTACAAAATGTTAGAGAAAATATAAAATAAAATATGTGTTTTTTGAAAATGTTATAATAAATAATAGATTTTCACGTAATAATATTAATGTATATTTGTAATAGAAAAATACTAGATAATAATGAAAAACATGATGCCAACGCTATATTTTAATGATAATTTGAATTATTGGGTAAAATTAGTTCCTAAGAGTTTATCTGTATTAGTAATTATAGATAAAAATGTTCTATCTCAAGTATCTGAAAGTATCAAATTATTGTCTGTAGACAATATAGTTCATACTATTTTAGTAGATGCTACAGAGAGAAAAAAATCTATGGAAACTTGTGAATCTATTTTAAGTAAAATGATAGAGTGGAAGTTAGATCGTTCAGTTTTCGTAGTAGCTATCGGTGGAGGTATAACTACTGATTTGAGTGGATTTATTAGTACTATATATAAAAGAGGACTTCACTTTGGATTTGTTCCGACTACACTATTAGCGCAAGTAGATGCATCTATAGGCGGCAAAAATGGAGTTAATTTTGCTAATAATAAAAATATGGTAGGTACGATAAATCAGCCTGAATGGGTATTTATTTCACCCAAATATTTAGTCACATTAAAAGAAAGAGATTTGCATTCTGGTCTAGCGGAGATGTTAAAAACTTTTATATTATTCGATGCTGATATGTATAAAGAAGCCGTATTATTATTTTCAAATAAAGTTAATATTGACAATGTTAATAATGATAATAGTATTAATGATATAGACTATTCTAAAGTGTTAAAATTTATCAAGAAATCTGCTGAGTATAAATCAGAAGTGATAAAGCGTGATGAGTTCGAAACAGGAGAAAGAAGAGTATTGAATCTTGGACATACATTTGCTCATGCTATAGAAATGGAATCTAGTTTTTCTCATGGTGAAGCTGTATCTGTCGGGATTATAATAGTGGCTGAAATAGCAGTGAAAAAAAAGATGTCCTCACTATCTTTTCTAGAAATGCTAAAGAAAGATTTTAAAAACTGCGGTCTTCCTATATCATGGCCATCAGGCATAAAAAAAGAAAATTTAAAGAAACATATACTTAATGATAAAAAGGTAAATAGAAACCAAATTCATTTAATACTTCCCTGTGGATTAGAAGATGTAAAAGATGTTTTACTGCCTATATCAGAAATTTTATAGTTATGAATGTAATATCTATATATAGAAAAGATTATCATCAATGTCTGGAGATTATGAATTCCTTTCCTGATCAAAAGGCTTTTGAATTTAGATTAGATGATATACGTCTCACTGAAGAAGAATTAGTGTCTTTTATTCGTTTATACTCGGAAATAATCGTTTCATATAGGCCTTTAGCTAAAGATGAACCTAAATCACGAAAACTTTTAAAAACAGCTATAGAGGCAGGGGTGAAATATATAGATATAGATATTAGTTCGGATTCTTCTTTAATCCATTTTGTTAAAACGAGAAGAGATTTGAATAAGAATCTAACTATTATAATTTCTTGGCATGAATACAATATGACTCCATATATTCCTGAACTGAAATATATTTATCACAGATGTAAAGAGATAGGAGCAGATTGGGTGAAAATGGTCCCTTATGCTGAAGATTTAGACGATGTTAGTCGTTTAATGTATTTGTATAGGGTCTCTAATAATGATTTAATAGCTTTTTCTATGGGAGAAGTTGGGAAAATATCTAGACGTCTTGCTTTACAAATGGGTTCGAAAGTTAATTATATGGCTGCTTCTAAAACACTTTCTTCTGCACCTGGACAATTAACTGTGGACGAAATAATGAATTATTTAGATAAGGCGAAATATCCATTTTGTTTACCTAAACATTTGCCATTAGAGGAAACATCTAAAATAGGACTTAATAATGTTACACTAGAAAGTCTACTACCGTCATCTAAGAGTTATGCTCAGCGGACTATATTATGTTCTTATTTATCTAAAGGAAGTACTGAAATTACTGGGTTAGAAGATGATTTGGCAGATGATATTATATCTGCTATTAATGTGATAGAATCTTTACTAGTTGGGATTAATACTAGCATTAGTACTAACACTAGTAATGAAATAAATGTCGGAGAAAGTGGGTTTTTAGCTAGAAGTATAATACCTATAATGATATTGATTAGTGATGGGAAACCATTTACTTTAAAAGGTAAAGGTACATTGGTTAATCGTAATCTTTCTGAGACTATTGCCAATTTACTTAGAAATAATATTGAATGTAAAGCTAGAGAAATGACTTCTTTACCTTTCACGATTTATGCTAAATCTTTACCAAAGGAAATAGATATTAATGCCGAAATTTCTTCTCAATTAGCGTCAGGTTTTTTGATGATACTTCCTTTTTTGTCGGGACGTACGTTGAGGTTGAGGAACTTAGTAAGCCGCCCATATATTGATATGACTTGTAATATTATGCATCGTTTTTCTATAAAACTTGAGTGTAAAGAAGAGGAAAATGGTGATTTAATATTTAGCTGTCCTGAGGGACAATCATATAACTGCGAGAGTATAGAAGTAGAACCAGACTGGAGTGCGGCCGCTCCGTTATATGTTTATTATGCGATAGCTTCTAGTATTAATTTACAATTTAAAAGAATAGATTTAAATAAAATTATGCCAATGGATAGCTTACAGCCTGATATTCGTATTCTTCAAGTCTTGAAAGATGCTAGAGGCAGTACTGCAGAAACAATGAAAGCTTTTAAAATAGATGCTACTAATTGTCCGGATTTGATACCTACATGTGTAGCTTTAGCTATGTATTGTGATGGGAAATCAGAGATAAAAGGCGTAAATAGGTTATATACTAAAGAGTCTAATAGAGCAGAATCTATTTTTGAAGAATTTAGTAAATTAGGGGTATCTATAATTATAGATGATGATATTATGTATGTAGAACGATTTGAATCTGATGGGAAAACTAATAAAGAATTGTCGTCAGACAAAAACATTTTAGCTCCTATTTATTTATCTTCTCATAATGATCATAGAATGATTATGGCGTTAACAGTAGCAGCTTCTTTTATGGGTAATAATGTTTTTATAGATGAAGTGGAGAATGTGAAGAAATCTTTTCCTAATTTTTTGAAATTTTTCATAAATAATGAAAATATTTAATCCAATAAATTGGGCTATTAATATTAGAAAAAATAAAAATGATTAGTAATACTTTCGGTGATAAGTTTAAAATTAGTCTTTCTGGTGGTTCTCACGAGGAGAAAGTTTCTGTGTCTATAATGGGAGTGCCTCCCGGTATTGTTCTATGTGCTGATGATTTTAAGGAGGCTTTGGTGAGGAGAAATCCAAAAGGTCAAGCTTTTACAGAAAGGAAGGAGACTGATGTACCTATTTTTGAAAAAGGACTAGTACCTACTTTAAGTGATATTGCTGCTAAGGATTCTGTAATAGATAATATTGCTACAGAGGGAATAACTACTGGAAATGAGTTAGTAATAAGTTTCTTTAACAAAAATGTTAGGGATGAAGATTATTCCAAATTTGCTGATATTCCTCGTCCTGGACATGCTGATTTTACTTCGCGTATTAAATATGGTAAAAATTTTAATGGTGGGGGCATGTTTTCAGGAAGGATGACTGTGGGTATAGTCGCTGCTGGAGTAGTAGCGATGAAGTGTTTACAAAATGCTTTTTCTAAAATGGCAGAGGTTACTGCTATAAATTCAATATTCAATATTAATGCGGAAATAAGTTCTGTCGAACAATTGAATAGAACTGATTTTACAGATGAAGAATCATTTGATTTAGCTGTAGCCCATTTGATTAATCTTCTTAAACAAGAAGGGGATTCTGCTGGGGGAATAATAACTTGTATTATTAATGGGGTGCCAGCAGGTTTAGGAGAACCATTTTTTAATTCTATGGAATCTCTTCTTAGTCATATGATTTTTTCTATTCCTGGTGTTAGAGGTATTGAATTTGGTGATGGTTTTAAATCATCTGCGATGAGAGGTTCGGAACATAACGATTCTATTGTCGACAGACAAGGGAAAACTTCTAAAAATGGTGCAGGTGGAATAAATGGTGGTATTACTAATGGTAATCCTATAAAATTCAATGTGGCTTTCAAACCTACTTCCAGTATTTCTTGTATTCAAAAGTCTTATAATTTTTCAAAAAATAAGGTAGAATCGTTTATGATTAAAGGACGTCATGATGTTTGCTTTGCTCTAAGATGTCCTATTATTGTCGAATCTGCAGTCGCCATCGTGATGGCTAATATGGCTGATATTTTGTAAATTCAATAATATTATCTATCTTTGCACCCCCTTTATTTTTAGGGGATCGCAACTAATTTATTAATGTATTAACTTAAAAATCAACACAAAGTGGACACACAAAGTTATAAAACAGTGTCGGCTAACGCTACCACTGTAACAAAGGAATGGGTAGTAGTTGATGCCACCAATCAGGTTTTAGGTAGATTTGCTTCTGAAGTAGCTATGCTACTTAGAGGTAAACGTAAACCTAATTATACCCCTCATGTGGATTGTGGAGATAATGTTATCATTGTCAATGCTGAAAAAATCCGTTTGACAGGTAAAAAAGAGGAAAAGAAAGAGTATTTACGCTATACTGGTTATCCAGGAGGACAAAGAATTACTACTTTCAAAGAGTTGATGGCAAAAAAACCAACAGCCGCGCTTAGAGAAGCAATCAGAGGAATGCTTCCTAAATCACGTCTCGGCTCAGAATTATTAAGGAATGTATATCTTTATGCAGGTCCTGAACATCCTCACGAGGCTCAATCACCAAAAATTATTAATTTAAACGTAAAGTAAAACAGAATGGAACAAATTAACGCCCTTGGAAGACGTAAATCCGCTGTAGCTCGCGTTTATGTAAGCACAACAGGTAAAGGTAATATTACTATTAACGGACGTACTCTAGAAGAATATTTCGCAGATGAGTCTCTTCGTTACATAGTGAAACAACCTTTAACAGTTACTGATACCCTTACTAATTTTGACATCAATGTTAATCTTGTAGGTGGTGGTATCAAAGGTCAGGCAGAAGCTCTTCGCCTTGGCATTTCACGTGCATTATGTGAAATCGATAGTGAAGCTTATCGTCCTGTATTAAAGTCTAATGGTTTTTTAACTCGCGATGCTCGTGAAGTTGAAAGAAAGAAACCTGGACAACCTGGTGCCCGTAAACGTTTCCAGTTCAGTAAACGTTAAGAAAGAGATTTAAACAAAGTCGCACAGTTAGGACTCAAAATAATCGGATTCTTTATAGACTACTTATTATTTGTTCTACTGCGGGAAATTCTGGAGACCACTATATGTGTTACTCCGAAATTAAACAAGAGAACTCTAATTATTTTTATTTAGAGACAAACATTTAAAAAAAAGAAAAATGCCAAGAACAAATTTCCAAGAATTATTAGATGCAGGTGTTCACTTCGGTCACTTGAAGAGGAAATGGAATCCAAAAATGGCGCCATATATTTTTATGGAGAAAAATGGAATCCATGTTATCGACTTGCATAAAAGCGTATTAAAAATAGATGAAGCTGCAAATGTTATGAAACAGCTAGCAGTAGCTGGTCGTAAGATTTTATTTGTAGCTACTAAAAAACAAGCAAAAGACATAGTATCAGAATGTGCAAAATCTGTCAATATGCCTTATGTAACAGAAAGATGGCCCGGCGGAATGCTTACTAACTTTCCTACTATTCGTAAGTCAGTTAAGAAGATGAACACTATCGATAAGATGAAGACCGACGGTACATTCGAAACATTGGCCAAGAGAGAACGTCTCCAGGTCACTCGTCAGAGAACAAAACTTGAAAAAAACTTAGGTTCTATCTCAGATATGAACCGTCTTCCTTCAGCTCTATTCGTAGTCGACGTACAGAAAGAAATGAATGCAGTAAGAGAAGCAAATCGTCTTAATATTCCAGTAATCGCTATGGTTGATACTTGTTGCGATCCTACATCCATTGATTATGTGATTCCTGCAAATGACGATGCTGCTAAATCTATTGAATTAATAGTAAGTAGAGTATGCGATGCAGTAAGAGAAGGTTTAGGCGAAAGAAAACTTATCAAGGAAAAAGAAGCTCAGGAAAATGAGGCTCGTAAAAAAGCCAATGCTGCAGCTAAAAAAGAAAATGGTGAATTAACACATGATGGTAAAAAATTACGTTCACGTAAAAACCCAGTTGTTAAAGAAGAAGCCAAAGAAGTTAAAGTTGAAGTAGAAGCTGCTGTTAAACCTGAAGTAAAAACTGAGGTAAAAGCTGAGGTAAAAGCTGAAGTAAAAGCTGAAGTAGTTAAAGAAAAATAAAAATCAAGAAAATGGAAATCAAAGCAGTAGACGTAGCAAAACTTCGTAAAATGACTGGAGCTGGTATGATGGATTGTAAAAGAGCTCTTGTAGAATCCGAATGCGATTTCGATAAAGCAAAAGAAATTATCAGAGAAAAAGGTAAGCTAGTAGCTGCAAAGCGTGCTGACCGTGAAACTTCTGAAGGTGCTGTTATCGCTAAAGTATCTAATGACAAGAAAAAAGCAATTCTAATAAGTTTAGGTTGTGAAACAGATTTTGTTGCTCAAAATCAAGAATTCCAGGATCTTGCAAATGCTATAGCAGATGCTGCTATAAATTCTTTCCCTGCAGATAAAGATGCTTTAATGCAAGTTAAATTAGCAGATGGAAGAACTATTCAAGCAGCAGTTACTGAACAAACTGGTAAAAGTGGAGAAAAACATGTTATTGCTTTCTATAATACGATAGAAGCTGAATTTATCGATTCTTATATTCATATGAACGGTAAAGTAGCTACTATTGTAGGGTTCAATAAGACTATTAGTCATGAAGCTGGAAAAGAAATAGCTATGCAGATTACTGCCATGTCTCCAGTCTCTATCAATAGAGATAGCTGCCCTCAGGAAATTATAGATAAAGAAATGGAAATGTATCGTCAACAAATAGCTGAAGAAGGTAAACCAGCTAATTTAGTAGATAGAATCGCTGAAGGTAAATTACATAAATTCTTTAAAGAAAGTACTCTAGAAGATCAAGCTTTTACAAGAGATACGAAAATATCTGTAAAAGATTATTTGAAATCTGTAGATGCTGAAGTTAAAGTTTTATCTTTCTCAAGATTTTCTTTAAACGATTAATATATTTCTTAAAAATATTTAAAATGGGATGATTTCTTCATCCCTTTTTTTTAGCCATATATCTATTAATTTTTTTATTATCTTTGTTAATTATGAAAAATATAGATATGAAACATATAGATATGATGGATCAAGATGCGAAAGATATGGATGGAATAGACAAAAGAGATATTATATATAATTGCGATAGAGGTTGTTCGACTGAAAGGACTTCTTTTGGGGAGTTGTTAGTTGATTATATTCAAGGTGCTTGTAAGTTAAGTGTGTTTGATTGGATGAAGAAGATACGAGACTTCGGAGTAAGAGATTTAATAGAAGTACGATTCAAAAATACTCGTAAAATGTATTATGAAAATACATCGGGTATGCTTTTAAAACAAGGAGATATAGTAGTCGTAGAAGCACAAGCGGGGCATGATGTAGGTATAGTTACCTTATTAGGTCCTGTAGTCTTACGACAATTAATCAGAAATAAAATAAATCCTAAAATATATGAATTTAAGAAGGTTTATAGAAAAGCGAAACCTTTAGATACTGAACGTTGGCAAGAAGCTATAGCTAGAGAACATGATACTATGATTCAAGCTAGGCATATTGCAAATGATATGGATCTTAAAATGAAAATAGGAGATGTAGAATTCCAAGGAGATGGAACAAAGGCTATTTTTTATTATATCGCTGATGAAAGAGTAGATTTTAGACAATTAATCAAAGTCTTTGCGGAAAAATTCAAAATTCGTATAGAAATGCGCCAGATAGGTGCCAGACAGGAAGCAGGATTAATCGGTGGTATTGGAGTTTGTGGAAGGCCATTATGCTGTTCATGTTATATGTCTAATTTTCATTCTATTACTACTACTGCAGCTAGAGTACAAGATTTATCTTTAAATCCTCAAAAATTAGCAGGACAGTGTGGTAAATTAAAATGTTGTATTAATTATGAATTATCTACTTATGCAGATGCTAGAGCTAGATTACCTCATATTTCTGCGCCATTAGAATTAGAAGATGGACAAGCTTTTCTTAAAAAAACAGATATATTGAAAGGTGAAATGAGTTTTTCTTATGATCCTCATTCTATGGTTAATTTAACTATATTAAAGGCATCCAAAGTAAGAGATATTTTAAAATTAAATGCTCAGGGTAAAAAAGCAACAAGTATTCTTATTAGTCCTTCTTTATCTCCAACCAGTGAGTTTATAGATGCTGTAGGAGATGAAAATATAGATAGATTTGATAAATTTAAGAAAAAGAAGACTCCTAATAACTTTAGAAAAAGTAAACAAAGATTTGAACATAAATAAAGTTATACTTTTATGAGTGGAAAGGACAAATTAAAGAAGTTTAAAGAAAATGAGACTTTTTCATGTCTTATTCAGCCCCGATTTGTAGATGTTTATAAAAAGGATTATGTTTATAAAGGTAAATGGAATGAGGTTTTCTTTAAAAATGATAAGCCTATAATTTTAGAACTTGGATGTGGTAAAGGAGAATATACTATAGATTTAGCTAAAAGACATCCCGAAAATAATTATTTAGGAGTAGATATTAAAGGTGCTAGGTTATGGCGTGGATCTAAAACAGCTACAGAAAACCATATGGATAATGTGGGTTTTCTTAGAACAAGAATCGATTTTATAGATTCTTTTTTTGCTAAATCTGAGATATCTGAAATATGGATAACTTTTGCTGATCCACAGAAAAATAAATCTAAAAAACGTCTTACAAGTATTTTATTTTTAGATAGATATAAGAAGTTTTTAAAACAAAATGCTGTTATTAATCTTAAGACTGATAGTAAATTATTATATGATTCTACATTAGATGTTATTATGAATAATAATCTTGAGTTAATAGAAAATGATCCTGATATATACCATAGTAATAGACAGTTAGATGAGATTACTGAGGTTCAAACTCATTATGAATCTATTTTCCTGGCTCAAGGAATTCCTATTACTTACGTGAAATTTCGCTTTAAAGATTAAACTAATGTTAGTGAGTTTGCGATTTCTATTAATGCAGTTTTAAAGTTATTATTGGGAATAATTTTTAGTGCAAAAATCGCTTTATTGATATGTGATGTTAATACTTCGTGAGATTTTTCAATACCTTTATTCTCTAGTACAAACTTTTTAATAGTAAAGATAATTTTATTATTTTTAATTATTAATTCTGAATTTTCAGGGATATCTATATTTTTAGTAGAAATATTTATTTGGGATAGTAAATCTTTGATATTATTATTAGGTTTTTGTTTTAAAGCTTCTAATAGAGGTAAAGTTATTTTACGTTCAGCTAAATCTGAATCCTGATCTTTACCAGTATCTTTAGAAGGCTGATAATCTAATATATCATCACGAATTTGAAAAGCTAAGCCTAGATTTAAGGCATATTCTTCGATTTTATTTATGACAGTGTTATCATTAGTAATAGTTTGTACTGCTGATTTTATAGTAGAAATAAACAGTGTAGCAGTTTTTCGACGAATAATTCTATAATAATCTTCTTTAGTAGTATTGAGTTCTTCTGCTTTTTCCATTTGAATTATTTCTCCTTCAGAAAGAAGTTCTATGCTTTCTGCATAATTTCCTATTATAGGATAATCTAAATGATAATGGATTAAAAGATAAATAGCTTTAGATAACCAATAATCACCTATAAGTACAGATGCGCCAGGAGATAACAATGATTTAACTGTAGGGACACTACGGCGTAAATTACTATTATCCACTACATCATCATGTAGCAAGGTGGCTGTATGAATAATTTCTCCCACAGCTGCACAGATTTTTGCTTTAAGGCAATCTTGTTTTTCTTTAGCACATGCTTTGGCGGCTAAAATGCCTAATAAAGGACGTAATTTCTTGCCGGAATGTGTTAATAGATATGTATTTAGATTGGATACTAAAGTAGATGATGAAGATAAAGCCTCTTCCAAGATATTTTCTATATCGATCCAATCTTGTCCAAGGCTTTTACTATATTTATTTATTCTATCAGAATTATTCATTAGAATAAAATTTTTATTTACTAGAAGAAAAATGCTGCAGAAATAGTAGCTCCTTTAAGTTTAGCATTGTTAAGTTGGCTGTAATTAGCAAAATCTTTAATATTATTACTTAATTCCCAATTATAACGAAAAGATACTTGAATATTCAAAAATTCTACACCAGCACCAAGACCAAATCCATATTTGAATTTTTCAAAATAATCACTATCAGTAAAACTATCAGTGCCTTGTTCTATAACATTAGATACAGCGATACCAGCATAAGGAACAGCTTGAGCAAAAATTCTAGCTGGGCCTAGTCCTATTCCCCACTGAATAGCTACAGGAATAGTTATACTTCCAGTTTTATATGTTATATCATCTACAGTAGGAATTTCTAGTTTAGAACCTTCTTGACTATAAAGAATAGCAGGTTGTAATACAAAACCAAATGGTAAATCAGCTTTAAGAGCCAGCCCAATATTAAAACCGGTAAAGTTCTTAGATACATCATTCAAAACAGCAGAGTTCATGTGCATAGAAGAAAGATTTAATCCTCCAGTAATACCTAATTTCAATGGTTTAGCATTTAAAGTGGTAGTCATTAATAATAATGAAACGCTAATAAGTGTTAAAATTTTTTTCATAATTGGTTATTTATAAGTTTATAAATTATAGACTTTCTAACTTAGTTACTATATCGTTTTTCCTATGAGTACCTACAAGTTTGTCTTTTAGTTCCCCACCTTTAAAAAATAATAGAGTAGGGATATTCCTTATTCCAAATTTAGCTGGTATGTCAGTAACATCGTCTACATTACATTTACAAATAGTAAATTTATCGGACATTTCTTGGTCTATTTCATCTACGATAGGTGAAAGCATTCGGCAAGGTCCACACCATGTGGCCCAAAAATCAATAAGAACTGGTTTTTCTGATTTTAAAACTAGTTCGTCAAAGTTTGAATCGTTAATTTCTAACATGTTGGTATTATTATTTCTTGAATTATTTTTTAAAAAAGTGTTAATTGTGTAGTCTCTACTTTAATAATGAATTGGCAATTTTATTATATTCTTCTAGGACAAAGATAGAAAAATTATTTATTTCTCATCAAAGAAGCTAATCCGCCTATAGCAGTTTCTTTATAAATATTAGGTAAATCATGTCCAGTTATCTTCATGGCTTCTATCACTGTATCGAAGTTTACTAAATGAGTTCCATCTGACATTAAAGCATACTGTTGTGCATCCATAGCTCGAGCTGCAGCAAATGCATTTCTTTCAATACAAGGGATTTGGACTAGTCCTAGAATAGGGTCACAAGTAAGGCCAAGGAAATGTTCCATGCCCATAGCAGCAGCATATTCTACTTGTGCAGGAGAGCCTCCAAATAAATGTACACCAGCAGCAGAGGCCATAGAACAAGCAGTCCCTATTTCTCCTTGACATCCTACTTCAGCACCTGAAATAGAAGCATTTTCTTTAATAAGAGAACCTACAAGGCCTGAAGTAGCTAGAGCATGAAGTATTTTTTTATCTGAAAAACCATAATATTTCTGATCTAGATATAATACACTTGGAAGTACACCACTTGAACCACAAGTAGGAGCTGTTACTACAGTACCACCAGTAGCATTTTGTTCAGCTACTGCTAAGGCAAAAGCAAAAGTCATACCTCTTCTCTGCATAGCTCCTTGATATCCTTTAGCATGGATATAATAAGATGATGCTCTTCTACGTACATGTAATCCGCCTTGGATAGCACCTTCATTGTCTAATCCTTCCATGATAGAATTTTTCATAGCATCCCAAACCTCTCTAAGATAATCTAAAAGATCACTTTCTTCATGTTCTAATACATATTCCCAAAAGGTTTTACCATTTTTCTGACAATAAGTTAAAATTTCTAGCATAGTATTATAAGGGTAGATGTTTTTTATTTCTTCTCTTTTCCCTGTATCACTAATATCTCCACCACCTATACTAAAAGTCGTCCAATCACCTATTTCTTTATCTTCAAAATTAATGGCTTTAAAATTCATACCATTAGAATGCTGAGGTAAGAATTTTTCAGGCTTCCATATTATTTCTACTTTTTGTTCAGAATTAATTTCTTTTAAAGCTTCTGAAATAGCAATATCAGTTAAATGTCCTTTACCTGTAGCCGCTAAGCTGCCATATAAAGTTACACGAAACAAAGATGTTTCAGGATATTTATCCCGAAACATCTCAGCTGCTTTTTTAGGTCCCATAGTATGACTACTAGAGGGACCTTTTCCTATCTTAAAGATTTGTTTGATGCTTTCCATGATATAAAGATTACACCATTTTTTCTATATTCCAAACAAAAGCTTTAACTCCGATTTCTTTATTTCTATTATCTAATTTGTTAATGGCATCTAATAAAGAATCCACTTTATCATCTTCTAATACACATATAATAGATGAATTCATTTCTGGCCAAGTATGAGTTCCTCTACGAGGTTCTCCATCGTTAGTGCCTCTTCCTTGGACATTCTCAAAAAAAGTAAATCCTCGGATTTTTAAAAAGTCTAACATATATTCTACTCTTTCAGAATTAGCTTGATTATATATTATCATTACAGATTTCATTGTTTGTCTTTTTTATGTTCATAAATATGAAATTACTACAATTCTTTTTCTTATCATTTCTTTCTCCAGATCTAGATATAGTAGCATATAATGTAGGAATTATAATCATAGTGACTAAAGTAGAAATAAATAAACCTCCTATAACTACTATACCCATTGGTCTCCAAAGTTCTGAACTATTACCATGACTAAGTGCCATAGGTAACATGCCTAAAATAGTAGTAACGGCTGTCATAAGTACTGGCCTTAATCTAGATTTACCACCTTTTATAATAGCTTCATGAAGTGGAATACCTCTATCTCTAAGAAGATTAGTATAGTCTACTAGGACAATACCATTTTTCACTACAATACCTACTAACATAACTATACCTAAAGCTCCTATCATGTCTAGAGTGGTACCTGTTATCCATAATGCTAATACAGTACCAGATATTGCAAATGGGACAGACATCATAATAATAAATGGTTTTTTCAAAGATTCAAATTGCGAAGCCATTACGATATATACAAGTAATATAATTAATAGTAATAGTGACCCGATATCTCCAAATGTTTCTTGTTGATCTTTATAATCTCCTGCAATAGTAATAGATGTACCTGTGGGTAGATTTATATCTTTTATAGCTTCTTGTATTTGTGTAGCTAATTCACCTAAAGAAGTTTTATATGGAGCAGCACTAACCTTGACATATCGTTGTCTATTTTTTCTATCAATTGTAGGAGGTTCCCAATATTCTTCTACTATTGCTAATTCACTAAGAGGAATAAGTTTGCCGTCAGGCGTGGGAATATTAAGATCTTCTATAGCTGTAATAGAATTTCTATTTTTTTCTTTTAAACGAACCTTTATAGTGTATTCATCACCATCTTCTTTAAGTAAGCCTGCTGTCATTCCACTTACTCTATTCTTAATATACATAGAGATAGAACTAGAAGATAGTCCATGAAGAGCTGCTTTTTCTTTATCAATAGTAACTTTTAAGTTTGTTCTATCTTTGTCTCGACTAATATCTAAGTTACGAGCATTTGGAACTTCAGCTATTAATTTTGATTTTACCTTTTGTGCTAATATGTTAGTTTCATCAAAATCATAACCATATATTTCTACATCTACAGTAGATTCTCCGCCTGGGCCTATCCTACTTGCTGTAGAACATTTATAATCTACTATTTCTGGATATTTAGCAAGAATTCTTCTTAAACTTTCAGTAATATCTTTAATCCCTCTTTCTCTATCTTGTTTATTAGAAAGAATAACAGTCATACTAATTTTACAATTAGTAGTAGATGTGAATAAAGAAGAAACAGATGCATCGTCACTAGATCCTGCTGATGAGCTAATTTTAGTGATTTCTGGTACTTCAGAGAAGAAATCTTTTTCTATTTTTCTGGCTACAGATGCAGTTTTTTCTATTTTAGTACCATTAGCTAATTCTACAGTACAAGTAATACGACCTGAATCTTGAGTTTGCATAAAGTCTGTACCTACTTGACCAGTGATAAATGGGAGAAGTGAAGCTATAAAGGCTAAAACAGCGATTATTAAAGTAACAGTCTTATGTGAAAGACAATATTTAATTAAACGAGCATAAGCAGTATCTATTTTATCAAAAGACTTAACTACATATCTAGAATACCAACCAGATCTCTTTTTAACTTCTATTAATTTCCCCTTTTCATCTACTTTCATCTCTTTAGCTTTAAGAAGTTTAGATGCAAGCATAGGAGTAAGTGAAATAGCTACTAATGTAGAAGTACATACTACTATAGTTACTATCCAGCCTAATTCTTTGAACATGATCCCTGCCATACCAGATAAGAAAGTTAGAGGTACGAATACTACTACAATTACTAAAGTAGTAGCGATTACAGATACCCATACTTCATTAGTAGCATAAATAGCAGCTTCACGTGGGCTAGATCCTCTTTCTATATGCTTGGTGATATTTTCTAAGACCACGATGGCATCATCTACTACCATCCCAATCGCAATGGTCAGTGATGATAGCGAAATAATATTTAAAGAACTACCAGAAAGAGCCAGATAAATAAATGCTACAATTAATGCAATAGGTATAGTTAATCCGATTATTAATGTGGCTCTCCATTTTCCTAAGAAAAGGAATACGACTAATACTACGAATAATAATGCATAAAGGATAGATTCTTCTAAGGAATTAATAGCTCCTTCGATATCATCAGAAGTATCAAATAGTATACTGACTTTTACATCTTCTGGAAGACTTAGTTGGATTTTATCCATTTCTTTTTTGACATCCTTACAGATCTGTGCAGTATTACTACCAGATTGTTTGGTTACCATAAGTCTTACGGCATCTTCACCATTAGTTTTTTCATCTAATGTTAAATCCTTAATAGTATCTTTGACTGTAGCTAAATCTTTTACATAAATAAATTTACCTTTAACATTAGCTACTACAATATCTTTTATTTGATTACTTCCTATATATTCACTTTTTACTTCTAATTGATATTGTTCATTTTTCATTTTTACTAAACCTGAAGAAAGATTTAGATTATTATTAGAAATAGCGGAACCTACACTTTCTAGCGGAAGTCCAAATGAATTTAATTTAGCTTGGTCAATATCTACATAAACGATTCTATCAGGGGCACCTATAATAGATAAACTACCTATACCATTTACTCTATTTAATTGAGGTATTACATTATCATTTAATAATTTTTCTAGTCCAGGATAACTACCATTAGCCGTAATTGTATACATGAGAATAGGCATAGAGCTGGTACTAAATTTAAAGATAAAAGGATTATTACAGTCCTCAGGTAGATTATTTTTCAGCATATCAATATAAGAACGAATATCATTGACAGCTTCAGTTAGATCTGCTCCCCAGTCTAATTTTAATGAAACAACAGAAATATTATCTTTAGAAGAAGATGTTATTTCATCTAATCCATCGATAGAGTTTAGAGAGTTTTCTATTACTTTAGATACATTGGTTTCTACCTCAGAAGCGCTAGCTCCTGGATATGTAGTCATAACCGTAATATATGGTGGATCCATTTCTGGAAACTGGTCTATAGGAAGAGTTGTTAAGGAATAAAGGCCTATAACTATTATTGCTATGAATAATAAAACGGTAGTTACCGGTCTATTAATTGCTGATTTATATATTGGCATATATCTTTATTTTACTACGTTCATTTTAGCTCCGTCAAATAATTTTTCTTGGCCTACTACTACTTGCATCATCCCTTCACTAAGTTCTTTACTAATAATTTCAATTTCATCATTTATTCTCTGTCCTAATTTTACAAATATCCTTTTAGCCTTGCCATTATTATTTACAAAGATATATCTGTCATTAGAACCCACCATCTTTAATACAGACTGATTAGGAACCATAAGAGTTTTAGTGTTTTCTACTATTAATTTAGTCGAAACAAACATACCTGGACGTAATTTTAAGTTATCATTTGGAATCTTAAGTCTTACTTGGAAAGTATGAGTATTAGGATCAATACTAGGGTTTATATAGTCTATATATGCGTTAAATGATTTATTAGGATAGACATCAGATTCGATATTCACTTTAATATTTTTCTTTATTTTAGGAAAATATGTTTCAGGAATATTTATGTCAGCTTTTAAATAATGAATTTGTTTTAAAACTAAGATAGTTTGACCTGCACATAATTCGCCTTCTTCAAAGTTTTTAGCAGTAATATATCCATTAAAAGGAGCTATTAGGAAAGTGTTTTCAGATAGATAATCTACATTTTCTTGAGAAGTTTGTAATCCTAATTTAGTTTTATCATATACTTGATTAGAAACAGCTCCACTTTTTTTAAGTTCGTCCATTCTAGCCATTTCTATTTCTTGATTAGATAAATTTATTTTAGCAGTGTTATATTGTGTTTTATCCATTTCTACTAAAAGTTGTCCTTTTTTTATAAAGTCACTTGGACGTACTAAAATCTTAGAAATTTTTCCTTGAATAGAAGAAGAAACATTAAGAGTAAGGTAACCTTCTAAAGTAGAAGTTAATTCTATATCTCTATTTATTTCTGAAATTTTTAATGCAGAAGTTTTAACTTGAAGTGTTTCTACTTCTTTTAGCTCTTGTGCCTTCTTAGAGCCACAAGAAGTAAGTAAAATGGTCGAAAGACCCAGGATTAATATGTTTTTTATTTTCATCGATATAATTTTATTTATTCAGTAATTTTTCTAATTCTATTTGTGCGTTTATGAAATTAAGTAAAGAACTAACGTAAGTGGTTTGAGCTTGAATTAGGCTAGTATTAGCAGTACAGATTTCTAAAGAAGATGCTGTTCCATAATCATATTTTTTGCTCACATTTTGAAAAACTTTTTCAGATACTTTTACATTTTTCTTTTGAGCTTTATAACTATCATAAGAAGTTTTAAGATTATACACTAATTGACTATGTTGAATTTTTAAAGAATTTTCTGTTTGTTCTAAAGTATTAAGTTGTTTACTATAATTGATTTTAGCTACTTTTAAAGCTTTATATCTAGAAAAACTAGAAAAGATAGGAACAGAAATAGATATCCCGATCATATTAGGAGGTGTCATATTAAAACCACCTTCGTCAGAAAAATATTTTTTCTTAGTATACTGATGGAATACTGATAATGAAGGACCATAAGCCCAAGCAGTAGAAGATACATTTTTATGACTAAGTATTGTGTTTTTTTGCAATAATTGATAATCATAATTACTTTCTAATACGAAAGGTTCTGCTGATAAACTTAAAGCTAATTTTATATTAATAAGATCATCGATAGATTGAATAAGTTCGATAGGAGTATCTACTTTTAAGTCTAATAATAATCTTAGAGAATTAAGAGCCATTTCTTTAGATCTTTTGGTAGAAACTATAGTGTTTTCCATAGTAATAACTTGAACAGATATTTTATCTGCTTCTATTTCTTCTTGAACTCCAGCCTTTACAGAAGATAGAGTTATTTTATATACATCTTTAAGATTCACCAAATTCTTTTCTAATAATTTTTGAGTTTCTTCAGTTACTAATATAGAATAATATATACCTTTTACTTGTTCAGCTATTTGTTGTTCAGTCTTAGCTTTTGTAATATCTGCCATATCCATAGATAATCTGGCTATTTGGGTAGCGATTACTTGAACTCCACTTAAAGCTATACTAGTAGTTAAGGTTAACTGTCCACTTGGAGGCATAGATATGGTCATCCCTTGACCAAAAGTCATGCTATACCCACACATGTTAGAATAATCTCCTTTAGCGGTGATTTGAGGTAGCATAGTCGCTATAGCTTGCCATCTAGAAGCTTTAGCTTTTAATACATCATAAGAAGCGTTTTGTAGAGTTTTATTTTCTTCAATAGCTATCCTTTGAGCCTCTGATAAAGATAATTTAAGAGACGATTTTTCTGTGAGGGCATTGGTGCTACTTTGGGAATAAGATTTTAATGGTATCAGTGCTACTAATAACATTAAAAGAGTAATATATTTTCTCATATTGTTGATTATTATTTTTCCTGACGAAGGTTTTATTTTTTACTAATCTGTTTATATGTTGATCTATTATTTCTCTTCCTTTATTAGTAGATATTCCTCTTAGAATAGTAATAATAGCTATTCCTAAAGATCCTTCTTGAGGGGATAAAATAGAAGCTAATTCTTTAGAATCTTTTACTATCTTAAAGGTATCTCGAAGGAGAAAAGCCATATACTTAGGATTTATATATTTAATAAAAATATCTTTTTCAATACCATCTTGAATTCGTTGTTCTATATAATCTATTTTTTGTTTATTAAGAGTTATAATATAATTACGAAAAATATCAGGATAATATCTTTCTACATCTTCTACAAATAAATCATTTAAAGAAAATAATTCTTTCATATTTATAGTATGTAAAACAAATATTTGTTCTATAAAGTTAGATGTATTTTTAGATAATTTATCTACTATTTCTTCACTTATTAGTTGGTTTTGTTCTAATGCCGCTACTATTAATTTCGCTTTACTGGGGAAAATTTCATATAAAGTTCGTTTAGAAATACCATTATATTGAGCTATATTATCCATAGTTACAGATTTACATCCTCTATGATAGAATAGCTCTAGGGTTTTGTTTAAAATATGTTCTTGTGCTGTCATATTAATATTGGGCTACAAAAGTAAACTAAAAACTTTAAAAACCAAAATAGTTTTTATATTACCTCAATTAATTTTTATATCAGAAAGAAAAGAGTCTTTTAAAGTAAATAGAATATACTTTTATTCAATTTTTTGTAACTTTGTAAATTATATCTAGTATATTTCTAAAAGGAAATAATATATATGGTATAAAATAACAGATAAAGAATCGAATAACTAAATACTATTAATTATGTATAACAATTTTCAAAAATTTCTCACTGATGAACTTCAGTCTATAAAAGATGCCGGTCTTTATAAAGATGAGAGAGTAATTACCTCTCCTCAGAGAGCTGACATAACTATTACTAGCGGAAATGTACTTAATTTCTGTGCTAATAACTATTTAGGGCTTGCCGATAATCCTGAATTAATTAAAGCAGCTAAAGAAGCTTTAGATACTCACGGATATGGTATGTCTTCAGTTAGATTTATTTGTGGTACAGGTGATCTTCATAAAAAATTAGAAAAATCTATTGCTAATTTCTTTGGTACAGAAGATACTTTATTATATGCTTCTTGTTTCGATGCAAATGGTGGTTTATTTGAACCACTTTTAGGTGAACAAGATGCTATTATTTCTGACTCCTTGAATCATGCATCTATTATCGATGGTGTACGTCTTTGCAAAGCTAAAAGATATCGTTATGCTAATGCTAATATGGAAGAACTTGAAAATTGCTTAAAATTAGCTCAAGCTCAACGTCATCGTGTTATTTGTTCTGATGGTGTGTTTTCTATGGATGGTAATGTTTGTCCACTTGACAAAATCTATGAATTGGCTCAGAAATATAATGCTATGGTTATGGTAGATGAATCTCATTCAGCAGGTGTTGTGGGTAAGACAGGTAGAGGTACTACTGAATACTTTAAATTAAGAGGTAAAGTAGAAATTTTAACAGGGACACTAGGTAAAGCTTTTGGTGGTGCTGTAGGTGGGTTTACCACAGGAAAGAAAGAAATCATTGACATCTTACGTCAACGTTCTCGTCCATACTTATTTTCTAACTCTATTCCTCCTATGATCGCTGCTGCAGGTATAAAAATGTTTGAAATTATGACTGAATCTAATAAACTTCAGGATAAACTTCATTCAAATACTGAATACTTCGTTAAGAAAATGAAAGAAGCTGGATTTGATATCAAACCTACTCAATCTGCTATTTGTGCAGTTATGTTATATGATGCTAAATTATCTCAAAATATGGCAGCACGTTTACAAAAAGAAGGAATTTATGTAACTGGTTTTTATTATCCAGTAGTTCCTAAAGATCAAGCTCGTATCCGTGTTCAAGTATCAGCAGGTCATGAAATAGCTCATCTAGATAAATGTGTTGCTGCTTTTACTAAAGTAGGTAAAGACTTAGGAGTTATTAAATAAGTCGAATAATAATATAGATTACTGAAAAGCAAGTAATATAAAAAATAAAAACCACGAGAAGTTATCAAGACTAATTGTGGTTTTTTTGTCTGGCGACAATACTTTTACCAGTCTAGTGTAAACCCAATTATTCAGTTAATATTGCCTCTTTATCTGCTTTCCTAATTTGTGAAGGGATTAATTGAACTAATATTAATGAAGCTATGGATAGTATAACTCCTAGTAAGAAAGGAATTTTATAATTATATATCCAAAGTAATCCACCTATGACAGGAATGATAACTGCAGAAGTATGATTTATGGCAAATCCGAAGGACATAGAAGGTGCTATATCTTCAGGTTTACCTATTTTCTGAAAGAAGGTATTTATACCCATCGCGCAAGTATAAAATATATTATCGATTATATAAAATGCTGCAATAATCCATCCATTTTTTATAAAAGCATATCCTAGAAAAACTAATACCATCATTCCATATTCCATAGTCAATACAGGGTGTTCTCCAAAACGATTAATGCTTTTAGCAATGATGGGAGCTACGAAAAATGTAATAATATTGTTTAAGATAAATAATGCAGTGATTTTTTCTATACCAAAATGATATTGCTCTACGAGCATAAATACAGCAAACACTTGGAATATTTGTCTTCTTGCTCCACTTAGAAAATTGATAACATAAAAAAGCCAATACTTTTTCTTTACTACCATCTTTGTTTTTTGTGGAGGTAGGCTTTTATCTACGGGATTTAATCGTAAAGAAAACAATGCTAATATTATTACTAATACTCCGATTAGAACGAAATTCCATTTAATATCTACTAGAGTACTAGTAAAAAGTATAATGATACCTATGATTATATTTATAACAGCTTTCCAACTTTGTTGCTTACCGAGAATAATAGGAGATTGTCTTTTATCGAAATATTGTAATGTTAAGGAACGATTAGTCGCTTCGAAAAAATGATAACCAGTAGACATTAGAAATGTTGTAAAAAATAGACCCCAAAAACTAGGGAAAAAGCCAGTTAAAATAACACTTGCTCCACAAATAAGCAATGAATATATAGATAACTTATGTTCTTTAACTATTAATAAAATGAAAACCATTAAAAAGGTTAAGAAACCAGGAAGTTCTCTAACAGACTGGATAGCACCTACTTGAAAACCATTGATTCCGAGATTATCTACAGCGAAATTATTAAACAACGTCCTCCATCCTTGTAATCCTATAGTGGCAGCTACGATAAGCAGCATCAAAAAATAATACATTTTTTTCTGCTGAGGATTTAATAGTTGATTAATACTAGTACTTATATTTTTTTTCATCGTATATTTTTCTTCTTTAATAATGTCGATTGAAGGTAATGGTATCTTAAGGTAAAAGTTCAGTGATTATATAATCGGAAATGAAAAGATGTTTTTCTGGAATTCTAATAATATTTTCTTCTTTTATTATCATTCCTTCATTTATGAATTCGTTCATTTTATTTATAAATGTATCTTTTATTTTTGTATTATTTTCAAAGAAATTGTTTAGTTCAGATAAAGATAAACCTTTAATTTTTCTCAAGCCTAACATTATAATTTCCTCTATAATTTCCTTATTAGAAAGTTTTTCAGAGCCTCTGATTTCGTCGTTAAAAGTGGAAGAATTGGCTTTACTATTATAGAAAGTGTTATATTTTTCGATATTAGAAACATTCCAAGAGCGAATTTCTGGGCCTTTTACTCCATAAGAGTGAGCTGCTGTTCCAAATCCAAAATAAGGTGTGCGAATCCAGTATGAGCTATTGTGCTTAGACTCAAAATTAGGAAGAGCAAAATTAGATATCTCGTAATGAAAATAGCCGTTTTTCTTTAAATGAGAAAGAAGCATATTATATTGCTTAGCACAAAATTCTTCAGGAGCTTCCTGATAATTAGTTCTATCTAAAGCACTATCTTTTTCTATGCTTAACTGATATGCAGAAATATGTTCAGGATGTAAATCGGTCATTGTTTGCAAATCGTTTTGCCAGGAATCCATTAAGTCCTTTTTCCAAGAAGTTAACAAGTCTTTTTTGATAGTTTCATGGCTATAAGGTAGATAACCAAAAATTAAATCAAGTGAGATGTTCTTAAAGCCGGCTTTGCGAAGATTATGAAAAGCATCGATAGCTTGCTGAGAAGTGTGACGACGGTTCATCCATTTTAGATGGATATTATTAAAAGTTTGGATTCCCATACTTATTCTATTGAATCCTAGAATTTTTAAAGATCTAGCATAATCTAAAGTAATGTCGTCGGGATTTACCTCGATGGTTATTTCTTTTACAGAATAGTTTTCAAAAGAGGTTTTGACTGCTGTCAATATTTTTTCTAGCTGTGTAGGGGTAAGTACAGATGGTGTCCCTCCTCCGAAATAAATAGTATGGATAGGGAAAGATTTATCACAAGTGGAGGAAGATAATACAACCCTACTGCTTATTTCTTGGCAGAGGGCTGTTATGTAATTATCTATATTGAAATTACGACTTATTTCAGAATAAAAACCACAATATGTACAAAATGATTTGCAGAAAGGGATGTGGATATATATTCCAGCCATAATTTATTATCTTATTAAGATATATTATCTAAGATTAATATCGCAAGAGCCTAGTTTAGATTCTGTGGTATAAATATCTATGGTATATACGCCTTTTTGGAATTCGGGAATTTGGAAATAAATGCTCATATCTATTTCGTCACCTTGATAATCTATTTCTCTAGAATCTGAATAAATCATATTTTCTCCTTCTATGTTGAAAATTTGTTCTTGGCTTTCAGAAATAAGAATACCATCAGGTCCTTTAACTCTTATATATATGGTGCGAAGACCTTTTTTAGTTATAGAGTTTTCGATAAGTGTGACAGAAGTTTTAAGTTTAATAGTCCTAGAACTTCTAGTAGTTTCTTTGTTTCTATGATTAAGTGCTACTACATTAATAGCTCTTCCTTTTATAATGGCCCCTGTTTCGATAGTTTTAGCATATTCATCAGTAGTTTTACTAAGCTGGTTATATTTCTCTTTAGAATTTTTAGCTTCTTTTCGAGCTAAAACAGCATCTTGTTTAAGCTGAATATTTAAAGTGTTTAAAGAATCTATTTGAACTATGTAATGCTTCATAATAGAACGAAGAGTCCCTAATTCACGTTTATATTTTCTAATTTCAGTTCTATTAGTAGCTTCAGTTCTTTTTACTCTTTTGATTAATTGATCTACTTTTATTTTTTCTCTGTCTATTTGAACTGTAAGACTGTCATTGTTAGAAGACAATGTGGCATAATCAGTCTGAAGGGAAATCATATCGTTCGTCAACTCAGTTTTTTCTACTTGAAGTTCTTTAATCATACCAGAACGATCAATCCAAATATAAGTTAATACAGCTAATAATAATACAGCAATAACGATTAAAATTATCATTATTGTTTTGTAAGGATTTTTACTTTTGCTATTATTTTCCATCTCTTTGTTATTAAATTACTATTTATTAAAATATTTATATCTTTGCGTTATCTCATAATTTTATATGAGATTAAACTAATGGACTAAAGTAACTAAAAAATATTAATTATGAAGTATTTTGTTCGCTCTCTTAAGTATTTTCTATGGTTTATTCTAATTTTTATTATTATTATGATAGTATTAATTACTACTACCAAAGGCTATAATCTAACTGATTTAAATAGAATTTTTGATCCAGAAGTAGGATTGTTTAAAGAAAATTCTTTGTGGAAAATATTAGTATTCTTCGCGGCAGTATCTGGCGTTTATCCGTTAATGGCTTTTTCTAAGAAAGATGTTTACATTAATGGTACTTATGAAGATAATAAAGAAATGATAGCTAGCGTATTTAATGATAGGGGCTACGAAGTAATAGAAGAAACTCCGAACATGATTAAATATAGATTAAGAAGTAAGGGTACTAGATTTATGAGACTGTATGAAGATGCAGTAGTTTTAATTAAAAATAATGATTTTATTACACTTTCAGGATTTAGAAAAGATATTATTAGAATAGATAGTTATATAACTATGGTAAGTAAAAAAGAAGACGAATAGTATAAAAATAATGAAAACAGTAAAAAAATTTCCCGATTTATTTTCTGCTAATATAGCTAAAACTTTATTAGCGTCAGGTGGCATTAGAGCTGATATTCTTAATCAAAACTTAGGGATAATAGCAGGTCTTACAAATTCTGACTTATTATCTTTAGAATTAGTGGTATCAGATGAAAATTATTTAGAGGCAGTAAAAATTTTAGAAGCTTCTTTTAAAGCAGAATAAAAATCTTTACCATAAAAGCTTATAAGAGGTGTTCGTAGAAATTCAAATACACGGATGCCTTCTTTTTTGCCTTTTTCGAAAGCTCCTTTACATATTTCCCAATGATGTAGATTAAAAGCTAATGTCCCATCAGATAATTTAGATATTCGAATAGGGTAGAGTCTACAAGAAATGGGTTTTATAAAATCATATACATTTTTAGGTATAAGATTTGTAATATAAGCTCTTTCTAGGGCACAATAATAATGGCCATTTTCTATTAAGCTATAAGCACATGCTTCTGAATTTTCTATTAGTGGAGTAACCATATCCCCATCTATATCTATCATAGAAAATCCATGTTTAGTAATAGCAGATTGTCCGGCAGGGCTTATCAAACTCTTATAATAGCTGTAATTTTTTTTAATGAATTTTCTTTCTTTATCTAAGAGAGGAGCACCACTATCTCCCGCTATGCAACAAACGCCTTTACATATATCGTAATTGCATGAAAAATATTCTGTAAGTATCTCAGTAGAAATTAATTTATTATCAATTTCTATTATTGGAAAATCTTTGGATGAATACATTATTGTTTTTTTATATCTGATATTTTTTTCATATGTGAAATGTATAAATCTAGAGAGTCATATATATCCTCTTTAGTTAAGGATTCTACTAATAATAGATATCCAGAATAATAATCTTTTTTGTAGATATATTTTATTCTTAATATATCTATCCAGAATATGTCTAAGTTCTGATGATAATAAAATTGATTAATTAATCTAGATTTAATATTATTCAAAGTTTTATCACTGATTTTTTCAGAACGCATATCATAAATTAAATCGAAAATCTTTTGATTTAAACCAGGTTGATAATTATAAGTAAAGAAAGAAAAATCTAAAGTCATACTATTATCAGGATATGTTAATATCTGTTGTTTAATATCTACATTAATATTAAAATGTAACATTTTTGTTTGGATGTATTCAGTAATAGCGACACCTATAGCTTGAGCTTTCACTATATCCTCCAAATCAGATTTCGCAGGTCCAGAAATAGCAGAATGGTAATAGGTGACAGGTACCTCATTTTTCTGATATATTTTATTATCATTTATTTGAAAATCTCTCTTAATCAAAGGCCTATGACGAATAGTTCTACTAGGATTTGCAGGTAAAGAAGCTATATATTTACTGATATATGATTTAAATTTTTTAACGTCTATATTACCTATAAATATAAATGTAAAATTAGACGCATTAGAATAAGCATTGTGGATATAAGAAGCAACTTTATAATATTCATCATCACTAATATTACTAGATCCAAAAATTCTATGGAATAAAGCATAATCTTCATGGTTTGATAAGAAATGTAAACGAATCAAATTCATAAAATTATTTATCTCTGATGCAGGAGCATATCCATTTAAAAAATGTTCATTGTCTCCAATAGATTTTCTTATAGAAATATTTTTATTTCGCATAAGATCTTGTATCTGGAACATATTATAATCTCCTCCTACAGCAGTATTTACTAGAATATCTAGGTTTTCTTTAATATTAGGAGATATAGCATCATTTTTTAAATAACCACCATAAGCATGAGCTCCCATATACATTAAATCATTTTTAGTTTTCATCTTTTTATATATAACAGTAACACCATTAGTTAGATGGTAAACCGAGGAATTAGAGATATATTCTTTTTCTTCATGGTTAATCATAACCATATCATCAGTAGTAGTTATATTAGGAAATTCATATTTAGGAATAGAATTAATAAGTCCTTTTAGAGAAGTAGAATCATTAGATGAAATGTTTTCTTGACCGTCCAAATAAGCCTTGTTAAGTTTCTTAGAATTAACAAAATATGAAAAACTATTAGGATTAGCTACACTCACCAATATATCTTTAGTAGAAAAAAGAGAAGATACATAAGAATTAAATGTTTCAAGACTGATTTCAGGAGATATTTTTTCTAGATAAGATTTTAAAGAAGATGTCGAAAATAAAGAGTAATCATCTAAATAATTAGATATACATTTTTTAACTTTATCTCCAGTCCATACATTATAATAAGCATCATTATAAATAATATTATTCATAGCTTTTTGATAAGATTCTTCGCTAAACCCATATTTATTAATTAATTCTATTTCTCTTGAAATAAAGCTAATAATACTATAAGTGTCTTCAGGTCTGCCAGTTACAGATATTTTTAAAGCGGGAATATTTCTTATACCTAGAAGGTTAGTAAATTTTACTTGATTAGAAGAAATCGGTACAATACTATGATTACAAACTAAGTGAATTCTAGAAATACAAAGCTGTTCCACTATTTTGTTTAGATAATTAGCCACTAAAGGTTCTGCGGTCTTTCTTTTGCCTGTCGGCAATAGAGGCTGCGGAAAGTAAAAGGAAATATTAGTTTCTTTTAGTTCTTCATCGGAACATACTACGATATTGTATTTACCTTTTTTAAAATAAGCTTTATATAAAGATGTCGTATCATTAATAATAGTGTTTTCAGATTTGGGTATTATCTGAAATAGAGTAGTAATTTTACTAACTACTTCTGCAGGATTTACGTCACCTTTAATAATAATAGCTTGTCTATCCGGTCTATACCATTTTTTATAAAATTTTTCTATTGTCTTATTTTCTATAAATTTTTCATTTAATATATAATTACTAATATTTTCTTTATATGTATTTTCACTGAATAGTTTACATATGAATTTAGAATTTAATCTTTGTTTTAAATTTGTATTTTTAGAGTATTCATTTTTTATATAATTTTTATATTTAGAAAGGTTTTCTTTATTAATAGATATGGTTGAAGACCAGTTATACAAGACTAATAACATGGAATCTAAAGTGTGAGGATTCCTTTTTATAGGGATATCCCTTATTAGATATCTACAGTCTTCAAGATTATTTTCTACTTGAATATCTTTCTGATACTTCATACCTAAATGATTAAAATAGTCAGATAAATATGTATTTTTAAAATTGCTAGATTCCAGAATAGCTATATTAGATATTATATTATTATATATTTTTTCTTGAGGAGTATTAATAGATTCATTCAATTTCTGAATAAGGTAAAAATCACAATAATTTTTAATAGTAGAATCTTGAATAATATAATAAGAAAGACCATTTGATAATTTTCCTGTGATAATTGAATTATCTATTGGAAAATTATCAAAATTACTCATAGATTTTACGGAAAATGAGGAAAGTACGAATATGAAAAAGAAAGTGAAAAAACTTATTTTATGCATGATATTTTTATTTAATATTACAAAAATACAAATAAGATAGAAAACAATTTGTTACAGCTACGTAATTTTTATATTTTTGTAAATATGTAATTGAAAAAACTATCTAAAAAAACAATAATCATTAAGATGAAAAAATTATTAACTATTATTTTAGCCTTTTCGCTTTGTTCATTAGCTTTTGCCCAAGATTTGTCTTCTGCTACTGAACTTTATAATCAAGGAGCTACAGCTCTTAATAAAGGGGAAAAAACTCAGGCTGTAAAATTATTTGAAAAAGCTCTTTTGCAAGCAGAAGATATAGGAGCAGAAGCTGAAGAATTAGCATATAATTGCAAAAATGCTATTCCTACTGTTTATTTAGCTATTGGCAAAGAATTAGCTGCAGCTAAAAAATATGACGAAGCTATTAAAATTCTTACTAAAGCTAAAAAATTAGCAGAAAAATATGGACAATCTTCCACATCTCAACAAGCCGCGAAATTAATACCTCAGCTATATGTACAACAAGGTAATGATTGCTTAAGAGAGAAAGATTATAAAGGTTCTATAGAATTTTATAATAAAGCTGTAACGGTGGATCCTAATCAGGCTATGGCTTATTTAAGAATGGGTAATTCTTATATGAGATTAGGACAAGAATCTAAAATGGAAGAATCATTAAATAAAGCTAATGAATTAGGTCTTAACAAACAAGCATCTCAGATGTTATCTAAATATTTTTTACTTAAATCGCGTAAATTATTAAAAGCTAAGAAAAATAAAGAAGCTATAGTAGCTTGTGATAAATCTTTAGAAGCTATGAAAACACCATTAGCTTTTTTTATAAAAGGTCAAGCAGCTATGCAGATAAAATCATATGATGTGGCTATTGAATCTTTAGAATCATTTTTAGCGCTTTCTCCAAATGATAGAAATGCAGATAATGCTATTTTTCAGTTAGCCATGTCTTGTCAATCTAAGAAAATGAATGCAAAAGCATGTGGATATTACAAACAAATTCAAGGCAAACCTAAATTTGCTGAATATGCTAAAGCACAAATCAAAATATTAAAATGCAAATAAATCTGGAGCTATTAGCCCCGGCTAAAAATAAACAAATCGGCATTGCAGCTATAGACTGTGGTGCCGATTCTGTATATATAGCAGGGCCAACTTTTGGGGCTAGGGAGGCTGCCTCTAATTCTTTTGAGGATATTAGAGATTTATGCGATTATGCCCATAAATTTGGAGTCAGAATATACGTAACTATAAATACTATATTATATGATGAAGAATTAGAAGATGCTCTAGAAACTATAAAACAAGTTTATCAAGCTGGGGCTGACGCTATTATAATTCAAGATTTAGGGATATTAAGAATGTCTGGACTGCCGCCAATAGATTTATATGCATCGACTCAAACTAATATTCGTACAGTAGCTCAAGCCAAATTCTTAGAATCTTTAGGCTTTAAGAGATTAATTTTAGCAAGAGAATTATCCATAAATGAAATTTCTGCTATATCAGAAGCAGTAGATTGTGAAATTGAAACTTTCGTACATGGAGCCTTATGTGTTTCATATAGTGGACAATGTTATTTATCTCAAGCATTGACCGGCAGGTCTGCTAATAGAGGTAATTGTATACAAGCTTGTAGGTCTAATTATGATCTTTTAGATTCAAAAGGAAATATTATAAAGAAAGATTATCCTATACTTTCGCTAAAAGATAATAATCAGTCTGAAAATTTAGAAAATTTAGTAGATGCAGGAGTAACATCATTTAAAATCGAAGGTAGATTAAAGTCAGAAACTTATGTTCGTAATATAGTAAGATATTATCGCCAAAAATTAGATGATTTAATAGCCAAGAAAAACTCTCCCACTATTCTTTATAAAAAATCTACTTTAGGTAAAATAGAAAATGGTTTCGAGCCAAATCCTGATGCTGTATTTAATAGAGGTTTTACTAACTATTTTATAGATGGTCAGAGGAAAAAAATGGGCTCAGGTTCATATAGTAAATCAAAAGGAGAATATATAGGAAGCGTTAATAAAATTATAAACAACGATAGGTGCTCAGCTAGATTTAGTTATTATGATAACCAAAATAGTAGTCAAAGCCATAATTCTATCAGAACTAATATTAAACCTATTTTAAACGGTGATGGTCTATTGCTCTTTGACGAAAATGATGTATTAATTCAAGGCATAAGAGTAGATAAGGTAGATAGAGAAAATGTTAATGATGAAAATAATCACAATGATATTTTAATAACCAAATCTATTCCTAGGTTAATCAAAGGTTCTAAGATTTATCGAAATTCTAATCCGAGTTTCGGGAAAGAGATATTGAATAATAGTCCTACTAGACATATTCCAGTGGAGGTAAATGTTTCTATTACTTTCGATGGGTTTAATGTAGATGCTTCATTATTTGATGGAAACATAATTTTAGGTGAAGCTGATTCTATAACTGCTAATTATACGACAGCTATATATGATGAAGCTAAGAATAAAGATAAAGCTATCTTAAATATTAAGGCGCAATTATCTAAGAGAACCGATGAATTTTCATTCCAAGTAAAGGATATGATAATAGATGATGGTTCTATTATACCTTTCTTTCCTATTTCTAAAATTAATGAGATAAGAAGGGTTTTAGCAATTTCGTTAAGAGAAAAATGGTCGATGGATAGAGAAGACAAAATAGAAGCTGAGCAAGAAGAATTATCGTTAAACAAAAATAGAAGTACTAGAAAAATAGTGGCTCCTGAGCAGAAAATGAAACTTAATTGTTCCAATAAACTTGCGAAAGAATTATATAATGAAATAGGGATTAATCCTGAACTTGCATTTGAACTGAACCCTAAGGAGGGTTTTGAATTGATGAGGACGAAATATTGTATTCGATATGAACTTGGTTGTTGCCTTATGGGGAAAAATAAAAGAGATAAAAATGATTTAAATAGTGAATGGCCTATTGAAAATATACCTTCTGGCAATATGTATTTGCGGAATAATGGGAAATTATTAACTGTAAAATTTGATTGCAAAAATTGCGAAATGGTGATACTATCTTGTGATAAAATAGAAAACTGATTATATTTGTTTAAATGAGATTTAACGACATCATAGAAAATAAGGAACTTATTCTGAATTTAAAAAAAATGTCTGATACAAACAGAGTGGCTCATGCGATTATGTTTGTAGAAAATGATGGACAAGGAGCTATAGGAATGGTTCTTTCTCTAACGCAATATATTATGTGTGAATCTCACAATGAAGGTGATTCATGTGGAAAATGCCCTAAATGTAATAGAATTTCAAAACTTATACATCCTGATGTTCATTTTGTGTTCCCCGTTAATTCTACTTCTAAATCTTCTTCTAGAAAACCTATTTCTGAGGACTATTTGAATATATGGAGATCTGTAGTTCTAGATAATCCATATTTTACAGAAACTAAATTAAATTCTGAATTAGGAATAGAAAATAAAGTTGGAATTATAAATGTAGCAGAAGCTGATCGCTTGTTACAGATATTGAGTTTACATTCGTATGAAGGAGGTAAAAAAGTTTTCATTATATATTTACCTGAGCGAATGAATACAGCTACTTCTAATAAATTGTTAAAAATGATAGAAGAGCCTACTCCTAATACTTATTTTTTCTTTGTAAGTCATTCTCCAGAGAATATTATTCAAACAATAATATCTAGATGTTTATTGATAAGATTAGATTCTATAGATACAAATGCTTTAACTGAGCAGTTAATACTGAAATATGATTTATCTAAAGAAGAAGCATATTCTTTTGCTAAAATCTCTAATGGTAATTATGGTCAGGCTATTTCTTATATCAAGGATAAAAATATTCGTTCTCCTTATTTAGAATTAATAGAAAAATTATTGAAGGAATCTTATAAAAGGAATTTGTTTAATCTGCTTCAGAATAATGATGCATTTGTAAAATTAGGAAGAGATAAACAAAAGGCGTTTACTCAATATTTCGAAGAAATAATAAGAAAAATCATGCTTTGTAATCAAGGGTTAGAAAAAATAGCTTTTTGCACAGAAGAAGAATTACAACTAGTAAAAAATTATAAAAATATTTCACTAGGATTTTTCGAACCTATTTTTAAAAAGTTAGAAGATCTTCGTATGTCTATTGAGTCAAATGTTAATGCTAAAGTGGCTTTTTTTAATTTTATGAATCTGCTTTTTATAGACATGAGGAAATTTACTAAGAAGAAATAAAAACTAGTTAATTGCTAGTAATAATGAAAAATAAACTCAATAATAATTAATAATAACGATGAAAAAATTTATTTTTACGTGTGTTGCTCTGTTAATAGCAGGATTTATGTATGCAAATCCTTCTTGGATGCGTTATACATCTATCTCACCAGATGGAGAACAAATCGCTTTTTCATATAAAGGCGATATTTATGTAGTCAATAGTCAGGGCGGTATGGCTCAAGCTTTAACTACACAAGATTCTTATGAATATATGCCTATTTGGTCTCCTGACAGCAAGACTATTGCTTTTGCTTCAGACAGGAAAGGTAATTTTGATATTTATACAGTATCTATAAAAGGTGGTACAGCTATAAGACTTACTACTAATTCATGTAGCGAATTACCATTATCTTTTTCTAAAGATGGTAAAGATGTATATTATTCAGCATATATTCAGAAGCCATCTACTAGTGTACAATTTCCTGCAGGATGGATGACAGAATTATATAAAACTTCTATTGAAGGTGGTGCAAGACCAGAACAGGTAGTAGCTATTCCTGTAATGAATATGTCATTTGTGGGTAATGATGGTTCTTTCTTTTATGAAAATCGTACGGGTAGTGAAAACGAATTTAGAAAACATCATGTTTCTTCAGTAGCCCGTAATATTTGGAAATATGATGCTACTAATACCACCTTTACTCAATTAACTACCAATGTAGGTGAAGATAGAAATCCTATTTACACAGCTAATAATAAAGTGATTTTCCTTTCTGAAAGAAATGGAAAATCATTTAATGTCTATTTAGCAGATCCTAGTAATATGGTAGAAGCTAAAGAATTAACAGTATTTAAAGAATATCCTGTTCGATATCTTTCTCTATCTAATAATGGATTAATGTGTTATTCATATGGTGGTGATATTTATACTCAGGAAATAGATTCTAAACCTAATAAAATAGAGGTTTCTATAATAAGAGATGATCCTGCAGAACAAATAGTTTCAGAAAAATATAATTCTGCTAGAGAATATGCTATTACTCCTGATGGCAAACAATTAGCATTAATTAATAGAGGAGAAGTATTTGCTACTACTGATAAATATAGTACTACTAAGCAAGTTACTCATACTCCAGAAGCAGAAAGGGGTATAGATATTTCTCCTGACGGCAAAACTTTAGTTTATGCTTCAGAGAGAGGTGGTATTTGGAATGTTTATACAGCTAAACTTAAAAATGATACTGATGTAAACTTTGCTAATGCTATAATTATCGATGAAAAACCTTTATTCAAAACTTCTAAAAAAACAGAACGTTTCTGCCCTCAGTTTTCACCAGACGGAGAGGAAATAGCTTTTATAGAAAACAGAACTATTCTTAAGGTTATAAATCTTAAAACTCAAAAAATTAGACAAATAACTGATGGTTCTGAATATTATGGCACTAATGATAATGGTTTTAATTATAAATGGTCTCCAGATGGTAAATGGTTCGCATTAGAAGTTATTTCTCATGTTCGTGATCCTTATTGTGATATTGCTATTACTTCTGCTATTAAAAAAGGTAAACTATATAATATTACAAATTCTGCTTATTTCGATGCATCACCTAATTGGGTGATGGGTGGAAATGCTATTATTTTCGGTTCTAATAGATTAGGTTTACGTGCTCATGCTTCTTGGGGAAGTCAAGAAGATTTATTCATTGCTTTTCTTAATCAGAAAACTTATGATGAATTCATGAAATCTGAAGAAGAATTATCTTTAGAAAAAGAAGCTGAAAAGATTAAAGAATCTAATAAAAAAGGTGCTAAGGCTGATAAAAAAGATAAAAAGAAAAAGGCAAATAATAAGAAAGGTGAAAAAGATTCTAAAAAAGTAGAAAAGGCTAAGGATATAGATATCGAATTTGCCAGAATAGAAGATCATATTGTAAGGTTAACCCCTATGTCTAGTTCGCTAGGATCAGGTATGATTACTAATGATGGTAAAACATTATATTTTACAGCTAGATTTGAAAAATCTTATGATTTATGGAAAGTAGATTTGAAAAAACGTTCTACTAAATTATTGGACAAAGGAACAGGATCAGGTTATATGAAACTTTCTAAAGATGGTAAAAGTCTATTTGTGTTAGGATATAGACCTCAAGTCATATCTATACCAAGTGGAAAATCTAAACCAATATCTATTACAGCTAAAATGGATTTAAACAAAACTGGTGAAAGAGAATATATGTTTAACCATGTTATCAAACAAGAATCTAAGAGATTTTTTGATCCTAATATGCATGGTGTAAATATGAGTCAGTTACAGAAAGATTATGTTAAATTCTTGCCTGATATCAATAATAACTATGACTTTTCAGCTATGTTATCAGAAGTATTAGGTGAATTAAATGTATCTCATACTGGTTCAGGTTATTTCGCACCTCATACTGCTTCAGATGATGCTACGGCTAAACTGGGTCTTTTATATGATCTTTCTAGTGATATAGACGGTTTAGTAATTAATGAAGTAGTGGAATATGGTCCATTTGATATAAAAGAATCTAAAGTAAAAGCAGGTGATATTATTGAAGAAATCGATGGTAAAGAAATAAAGAGTGATAAAGATTACTTCCCTCTATTAAATCATAAAAGAGGTGTGCGTGTTTTAGTTACTTTTTGTAGACCTTCTACTAATGCTCGTTGGACAGAAGTAGTGAAACCTATATCAACAGCAGCTATGAATTCACTGATGTATAAAAGATGGGTTAAATCTAGAGCTGAAGAAGTTAAAAGAATATCTAACGGTCGTTTAGGATATATTCATATTAAAGGTATGAATGATGCTAGTTATCGTGATATGTATTCAGATGTTTTAGGTAAATATAATCAATGTGATGGTATTGTAATAGATACTCGTAATAATGGCGGTGGAAGACTTCATGAAGATGTAGAAGTTCTATTTACGGGTACCAAATATTTAGAACAAGTAGTTAAGGGCACAGTAGCATGTGAAATGCCTTCTCGTAGATGGAATAAATCATCTATTATGATAGTATGCGAAGCTAACTATTCTAATGCCCATGGTACTCCTTGGGTATATCAACATATGAAAATAGGTAAGATAGTAGGAATGCCTGTTCCTGGTACTATGTCGTCTGTTAATTGGGAAACTCTTCAAGATCCTACTATGTATTTCGGTATTCCAGTAATAGGTTACAGAACGCAAAAAGGTAATTATCTTGAAAATACTCAGTTAAAACCAGATATTTTAGTAGAAAATACAGCGGAAACTGTAGTTAAAGGTAGAGACCTTCAGTTAGAAACTGCTATTAAACAACTATTAAAAGATGTATCTAACGATAAAACTCGGTGGTAAAATATTTGCAATAGTTATTTGAATTATTGCGAAAATTATAGAAAAGCCCCTTCATAAAATTATGAGGGGGCTTTTTATAATTGTTTTTAATTTTTATTTTAAATTAAAATAAGCAGAAACTTATACCTACTGATATCCAACGACCTAATTGGATTAGACCTCCGAAATCATAATATTGTATATCGAAGATGTTTTGTATATCTAGATAAATTTCAGTTTTGAAATTATTAACTTTACTAGTTTTAGAATAATGATTATCTAAAGTATAAGATAATCTTGCATTGAACATCCAATATGGTTTATATGATTCTAGCTCTCCTGCTGTATTAACAAATTCAGATGTTCTATCATTCCAGCTACCTATAATATTCAGTTTTAAATCTTTTATAGGTTCTATACATGTTTGAACTGCGAATTTATGTTTCAAGTAATCTAATGCATATTTAGAGATGTATTTATTAGCATCTTTATCTGAATTTAGGTATCCATATGATAAAATTAGTTCTCTTAAGAATTTAAGAGAGCTATATGAAGCCATACATTCAGCTCCGAAAGTATTGATGTTAGTTATTTGACTAGATAGCCATTTATCTTCATCATGAGGTTTTATCCAGTCGATGATATCTTCTCCTTTACGATAATATACAGATCCGAATAATTTAATATTATTATCTGGAGATCCTAAGAAATTATATGTAGAGGATAAACGATAGGTAGTAGCTTTTTCTGGTGTGAGATTAGCGTTGCCAGTGTGTGTTCTAGTAATATAATAAAGGTCGGTAAATGTAGGAAGGCGCATAGAACGAGAAGTCGAAGCTCCTACTGATAATGCGTTTGTTATATAATAATCTGTTCCTAGGCTCCACATGGTAGAATTACCATAGGAACTATGAGCTATATTTAATGAACCTTTTAAATTAAATTTACCTAATTTTATCTGATGTTTTAACCAGCCATTTATAATATGTCTTTCGGCTTCTTTAGTATAATATTTACCATTTTCTCCAGAAATAGTTTTAGGTGAAGCTAAATCGTTTCCTAGTACTGTGCTATATATATGATTATAGGTGTAGTCTAAGCCTATTCCTGTAATCCCGTATGGCCAAGAGTATAACATATTTATTCCTATTCCATAGTTATCAGTCATATGATAATTATGACCGGAATACCAACTAGCAGCACCTTCGTTGTCTCTGAATAATTCGAAGCGATCTAAATTCTTTCTGTAACTAATGAAACTGTTTAGTTTTATATTTTTATGGAATATTTTACTCCATTTAAGGGAAGTAAGATATGTAGAGGTTTTTTCTGATTGATTTGGATAGAGTAATGAATAAAATCCATTAGCTCCGAAGAAACGATCTTGATAACCTATTTGAAAATCAAGTCGTCCTAGATTTGTTTTAGCAGTAATTCTACTAAATAAATTTGAGTTATTGTAATCAGTATTATCAGTGTATCCATCTGAATTTCTTACTGATCCAATAATCATAGCAGAGATGTTTTCATTACTAATGGCTGATGAAAGATTGACATACTTGTACCCGTATTGTCCAGTAGTGAAACTTGTTTTAATGTAATTTGGTTTTAGGGGAGAAGTGGAGATGTTAATAGCTCCTGTAAATGCTCCAATTCCTGGGACTCCTCCGATAAGATGGATGCTACTTATTCCTTCTATATCGATGGGAAGTGAATGGCTTTGATGGCCTGTTCTAGCATCTGTAAAATTAATGCCATTTAACATGATCATTGTTTGATCAGCTGTGCCTCCGTATAGAGAGATATCAGCTTGAATAGCTTGTGCGCCTCTTTGTCTTAAATCTACGGCTGGATTAATTTTGAGTACGTCTTCAAATGTGGTAATGGGTGAAGTCTTCATTTTGTTCCTGTTATAGACTTCTACAGGAGAAATCATACCTCTTGTAGGATTTGATTTTTGAGTTATTACCTTAGCTTCTTTTAGTTCAAAATGTTTAAGTGTATCAGACTTTTCGACTTGAGCAAGAACTGGTTCGAACGATAGAGTAAGAAGAGACATACTTAAAGTAAGTACTCCTATCTTTACTTGCTTATGCATACTAGCAAAAGCTGCCCAATTAGTTCTAGCCCATCTTTTGAAGCAAGAAATAACACATTTTTTAGATTTTTTTAACATAAATGTGTATTTTTAAAAATTAAACGTGTAAAATTACAGTATTAACTATTAAAATCATCTATTTTATGAAAAGATTATCTATTTTTTGTTTGACTTTGATTGTATTATTTTCTAGTGCGATTATTCTTTTTACTTCCTGTAAAGCTAAAGATAATAGGACTCATTTTATGTTAGAGACTAATATGGGTAATATTGAATTTGCCTTGTATAATGAAACTCCTTTACATAGAGATAATTATATAAAATTAATAAGAGAAGGGTTCTTCGATGGTGTCCTTTTTCATAGAGTGATAAATGATTTTATGATTCAGAGTGGGGATCCTGATTCTAAAGATGCTAAACCTGGTGAATTTCTTGGTGAGGGTGGACCTGATTATTTGATTAATTCTGAATTTAGATTACCTAAAATTTATCATAGACGAGGAGTATTAGGGGCAGCTAGAGAAGGGAATGATATTAATCCCGAAATGAAATCATGTGCTTCTCAGTTTTATATTGTTACGGGTAAAGTTTTCGATGACAAAATGATTAAAAAAGTTCAAGAAAGATTAAACAAAGTGGTTAACCCTGTTACTCTTACTCCAGAAATGATCGAAGCTTATAAGACAGTAGGAGGCACACCACATTTAGACGGTCAATATACTATTTTTGGTGAAGTAGTTAGAGGTATGAATGTCGTCGATAAGATACAGAAAGTAAAAACGGACGAAAATGATCGTCCGCTTAAAGATGTTCGTATTATACGAGCTTATATCATTGAATAAAATTACGATTAATAATTTAATCATATTTTAATAGATAATTATTTTATTTCAAATAATTTCTTAACGGGACCTGTTAAATAAACTTTGTTTATGACAGGTCCTTGTTTTGTTTGTGATGCTGTGAATTCTACTTCTAATTCTTCTTTTACAGTGTTAATGAAATAATGTTTAGTGATTTCTTTAGACTCTTTATTTATTTTACTAATATAAGAAGCTATTGCTGATGCTACGATACCTGTACCACAAGCATATGTTTCATCTTCTACACCTTTTTCATAAGAACGAACGAATATATGATCATCATTGATTATTTCTACGAAGTTTACATTGGCCCCTTCAGGTGCGAACTGTGAATCATAACGAAGTTTGCCACCGAGAGCTTTCACATCTAGGTCGTTTATTTCTTTAGCTATAACTACCAAATGATTAGTACCTGTATTAAGGAAATAAAGTTTTTCTAAATAAGATTCTGGAAGATATGGAAAGAAGGAAGATTTGTTCATTATAAGTTCTTGTTTATTTCTTTCTTCTTCGGTTATTAAGACATTACTAGGAGTTTGTTCTCCTAAAAGAATTTCTTTTACAGATATGTTATTATTCATGTCTTTTATCTTAGATACATCAGTCATAGATAATTTGACATTATCATTACATAAAGTTCCAGCATGTATTGTGTCAGGTCCCTCGAAAATATAAGTATTATCATGAGATTTGATGTCAAGTTCTTTAGCGAAGAAGCATATACATCTACCACCATTCCCACACATCATCCCCGTAGATCCATCTGGATTATAGAAAACCATTTTGAAATCATTAGAAGTACCTTTTGAGGGATTTTCAAGAAGGAGTATTCCATCAGATCCTATTCCATAATGTCTATCACAGAGTAAACATATTTCTTCTTTAGAAAGTCCTATTTCGCCGTTACGGTTATCCATGATAATAAAATCATTACCTGCGCCCTGATATTTATAAATATTAGGTAAGGATTTAATAATAGTTTGTATATTTTTCATAACTGTATTATATTTCTGTTATTTATAGTATTTACTAAGTAAGTATTACTTAAAACAAATTGTTGTTCAAAGATAATAAAAATTATAATGTATAATTACTTCTAGAGAATGAATACTTATTTATCTAACTTAAAATATTATTACTAATATAGGGTAAGGGCATAAAAAAGCCTATAACTAATGTTATAAGCAAATACTAAACAATCTTGATAATAAAAAGTACTCGAGGCGGGAATTGAACCCGCACGGACATCGCTGCCCACAGGATTTTAAGTCCTGCGTGTCTACCAATTCCACCACTCGAGCATTTGATAGGCTGCAAAGATATATATTTTTCTTATATCTGAAAATTTAAATTGCAAAAATTTTAATAAAACATTATTTTTTTAAATTGATTTTTGAATCAAAATTTGTTTATAAGATAACTGTAGGGGTATTATTGGCTTTTAAATGATCTAGAAATTTAAATTTTTTTCTGATTAAGTAGAAAACTATAATAATAGTAGTTAAACCTTCAGCAAATGTTACTGCTAACCATGCTCCCTTGATGCCCCAAATTAATGGACAAATTATGAAACATAGGGTTAAGAATATGAATCCTCTTAACACAGAAAAAAAAGATGCTAAATGAGGTTTTTTAATAGCTTGATATATGCCTATAGATGCTACGTTAAAGGCAATGAATAAATAACCTGTAGAAAAATAAGGGATACCCTTAATGGCGAGATCGAAGGCCCCACATCCTTTTTTAATGAAAATAGAAACTAACATTTTATCTTCTATGATATAAAAAGCAGTCATAATAACAGCTACCCCTAATGCTGATCCATATGCTAGATAAATAGCTTTTTTAATTCTTTTCTTCTTTTTTAAACCATAATTATAACTTATAATAGGCTGTGCGGATTGGATAATAGCATCATTAATCATAAATATTATAGGCATATAATAACAGGCAATACTAAAAGCAGCTACACCATCTTCTCCAGCTAATTTCAAAAAAATGTAATTGCCTATTAAAATCATCCAAGCTATAGTTGCTTCACCTAAGAAAGTAGGGAATCCAGTTTTGATTAAATATCCTATATTTCTTATATGTAAAGAGATAGCAGTCTTAGTCCATTTTAATTTATAATATTTAAGAACCTTAGCATATTTTATAATATATATAAGCATAAGAGTAGAACCGATAGTAATACCTATAATTGTAGCTGAAGCTACGCCTTGAACGCCAAGCTTTAATTTGAAAACGAAGATATAATTAAGAATAATATTTATTACAGAAGATATAATATCGCAGGCAGTAGCATATTTAGGACTTCCGTCTAATCTGACTATAAAAGTTCCTACATTTAATATAACAATAAGAAAAAATGATGGAAGAATTATTCTCATATAATCCAATACGTATGGGAGAAGTTTATCAGAACTACCTAGTAGATAGGCTAATTGTCTACTAAATATAGAGCAAATACTAGTAATTATAATTATTAATATAGAAGGAATAATAATAGCTTGTGTACAAATAATTCTAGCTGCTTTTACATTTTTTTTTGCTAGATGAATAGAAGCTAGAACAGAAGCTCCTGTTCCGAAAAGAAGACCAGTGCCTGATCCTATAAGGAATATAGGAGCTACAATATTTATAGCAGCTAAAGCATCACTACCTATTCCCAGACCTACAAATATACCATCTGTAAGAGTGAAAGTGATGGTGAAAATAAGCCCAATTAGAGTAGGGAATAATAATTTTCTATAGAGTCTACTGACATCAGTCTTGCCAAAGTTTATACTATCTCTCTTAATATCCATAGTAAATCAATTAAAAATTTATATATTTTTTAAATATTGAGAAAGATAAAAAAAGTATTGATTTGTGATTCTAAAAATTAAAAATATTGATATATTTTTATCAGTTAGTTAACAATGAAGTTCTATTATGTCATTCCAATCTGTGGTAAAGTGTTTAGATAGGTGATTTCTATTCATTTTAAAGCCTTTTAAAGATTCGGATGCTATACCTATTGCATTTTTACCAGTTTTGATGTTAATTTCATCTATGGTTTTCATTAGGTTAGTATGTTTATTTCTATCTATTTTGTCGAAAAGATCGAGTTGAATATTTTTATCATTTACGAAATGAGACAAACTAATACCTGCTCTTTTATAACGAACTCCAGGGCGGAACATTTCCTTGACAGTGTCTGCCACATTTTTGTTTATTTCTAAAGAACTATTGGTCGGTACGGGGAATAATATTTTTTTAGCATCATATAAACAAGGTGTATTTTGTTTAAAAGGATTAGTCAATATAAACACCATAACTTGCGTACATAAGCTGTGCTGAGCTCTTAATTTGCTACAGGCCTTATCTACATATAAACTTGTTTGTTCCTTTAAATCTTCTAAATTGTCTATTTCTGCAGCAAAAGTACGAGTGACAGAAATTTGTTGTTTTGCTGCTGGACTTGTTTCGAAAGCTATACATTCTATTCCTTTTAGTTCGTTTTGAGTAGATAATCCCGTAATACCCATTCTTTTTTTTATCCATGTGGGATCTTTTATGTAAAAGTCATAAGCCGAATAGATTCCAAATGAATGTAACATCATGGTATGCTTACGACCAATTCCCCAAATATCTTCTATTTTAGTTTTAGTAAGTACTGTTTTTATATTTTCGGTTTTTTTCAGAACACAGCTACCATTTAATGCTGGGTAATATTTGCATAATCGTGAAGCTAATTTTGCCAAAGTTTTAGTTTTGGCTATACCTACAGATATAGGAAGACCTACGTTTTTTTTACATTGTTTATGAATACTTTGAGCGAATTCATTATAATCAAGAATGTTTAAGTCTTTTAGATTTAAAAAAGCTTCATCAATGGAATATTTTTCTACGGAATTACAAAATTTATGGAGTGTCATAATTATTCTATTAGACATGTCTCCATAAAGAATGAAATTTGAAGAAAAAATTCTAATATTATATCTGTCGACAATGTCTTTAATTTGAAAATAAGGAGACCCCATTTTGATTCCTAGAGCTTTAACTTCATTGGATCGAGCTATAACACAACCATCGTTGTTTGAAAGAACTAATACAGGCTTCAAGCGGAGAGAAGGTTCAAAAACTCTTTCACAGCTGACAAAGAAATTATCGCAGTCGGCTAAAGCATACATTAATCTAGTTTTTTAATTACATATTTAGCAATGCCCCAAATAATGAAATCATTTTCTGATGTTACCTTGATAGGTTTAAATTTGTTATTAGCAGGTACTAATAAAATAGAATCTTTATGAATTTTTACACGTTTGAGAGTGAATTCACCATCTATATAGCAGATAGCTATACAGCCGTCATGAGGTTCTATGGATTTGTCTACTACTATAATATCACCATCAGATATGCCATCACCTACCATGCTTTGTCCATTTACTCTAGCGTAAAAAGTAGAAGCGGGGTTCTTAACTATTTTATCGGTTATGTTAAGGCTTTCAAAAGTGAAATCATTGGCGGGAGATGGAAATCCTGCTTTTATATCTTCTGCTAAGCAGAGTTTAACTTCTTCATTTGATGCTTTATATATTTCTACTTTGTCCATATTATTTATCTATTGTATTCTATTTTATGAATAGGGTTGGATGTTCAATAATATATTTTTCTATTACTTTAGGGAAATTAGCTTGTTCTAATACATGTATTTTAGCTGCTAAGTCTTCAGCATTGTCGCCAGACTCTATATTACAAAAACCTTGAAAGATAATTTTTCCTTTATCATAGTTCTCATCTATTAGATGAATAGTAATACCTGATTTCTTTTCTCCTGCTGCAATGATGGTTTGGTGAACATGTATACCGTGCATGCCTTTTCCACCATAAGCTGGAAGTAATGCAGGATGTATGTTTATAATTTTCTTAGGATATATAGAGAGTAAATATTTAGGAACTTTCAATAGGAAGCCAGCTAAGAGTATCAAATCTATATTATAGTTCTTCATTATGGTGATAAATTTATTAGGATTTATCTCTTTACCACAGAATTCACTATAAGTGAAGGTCTTGGTAGGAATAGCTAATTTATAGGCTTTTTCTAGGACCAAAGCGTCTTTTTTATTTGAAAGAAGCAAAACTATTTTTCCGTACTTAGATCTTGAAAAATATCTAATTAAATTCTCTGCATTAGTACCTGAACCTGAGGCGAATATGGCTATATTTAAGGGACAACTATTCATGTTATTATATGATTAATTAAGCTTACAAAATTAGTTTATTTTTAGAACTTACACTATTAAATTTTATTATTAGAATAATTTTTTCTTAATTTGCAATCTTAATCCGATGATAAAATTCATCTTGATACGAAAAATCTGAAGATTATAACACTGAAAATTATAACAAATTATATTTATTAATTAAAATTAAAAAATTATGACAGATATTGCTAATAAAGTTAAAGCTATTATAGTAGATAAACTTGGCGTTGATGAAAATGAAGTTACACCTACAGCTAGTTTCACAAATGATCTAGGAGCTGACTCTTTAGATACTGTAGAATTAATTCTAAAATTCGAAAAAGTTTTCGATATTACTATCCCTGAAAATGATGCAGAAAAAATAGGAACAGTAGGTAATGCTATCTCTTATATTGAAAAAGCATTAAATAAATAATCGAAAAAGATACAAAAAAATAAATGGCTTTATTTTAGATAATTATCTAAAGTGAAGCCATTTATTATGTCTATATGTTACGGAATATATATTTTCTAGTATTAGTTAGTTTCACTTTCTTCGTATATAGAATATACGAAGTCTATAGTAGGTTTTTTATCAGCTCTTATACTATTAATTTCACCTCTCTGTACATTTATTAAGTCTATTTCATAGTAATCTACAGAAGAGATCTCCGTATAATAAACTGGCATAATCCAAAGATCGTTAGTATCTTTAATAGCTGTAGAATCCATAAGAACTAATTGTTGAAAATAATCTGTAAAATCAGATTTATAATAAAGATGTGAACGATTTATCTTTCCTACATTTGAACTATTATATATTTCAGATAATAATGAAAAATATTTAACATTAGTAGAATCATTTATTTCTAATTTAGCAGGATATAAATACAATGGGTATTTCTTATCTAAGTCAGTATAATCCGCGGGCATTTCTAATGGTAAAGTCATAGTAGCTCTAGATATAAGAATCTTTTTATCTTGATACCCCATACTATTAATCCATTTGTTTAATTGTCGTTTAAGAGATATGGCGGATATATAAGGTTTTATACCCACGGAATTTTCTATGTATAATTTATTTGAAAGTGGTTTATCTATTAATTTAGTGGATTCACTTTTTACAAGATTAATCGCAGATGATACTCCAAAATTAAAGAATTCAGTGGTATCATAATCTTTTTTATCTCGGTCTACATCAGTTAATTTATAACTTACGCATATTTTAGATGATGTCATAGGAATATAATTCATTCTCCCACCTGAGGTAGCTGTTTCAGGAGTGTCAGTGGAAATGTATAAGCCATGAATTTTTTTCTTAAATGCATAATAGTCAGAAAATTCGTCTGTGGTGACAGTTAGTAATTCTTTACCGAAGTCATCAGAAAGATATACTTTAAGAGTATCTTCTCCATAATATACAGGAGAACCTTTACTAATAAGATGTTTCTTTAAAGTAGATAAATCATAAGAAGTATTAAACATCTTAGTGGAGTCTATAGCTTCATCTAATTCATATATGTATATGTTTTGAGCTACTCCTTTAGAGTGATCATCATAAGTTAATGAATTATTAAAATATAGTTTTATGAATACTGATTTAAATTCTGGATCGGTACCTAAATCAGCTTCATTATTATAAGGTGTAATATAAGATAAACATGAGGATGAAGTCATACCGAATGTTTTATCAGCAACATATCCAAAAAACATAACACTAGTAGAATAAGCTTGAATGCTATCCACATTTTTTTGAACTAAATCTATATCAAAAGATTTAGTAGCTACTTTAAGAATATAATCATCTGAGATAAGAGATTCTCCAGTTTCTCTATTGGAAGTAACACAGGAAGATAATAATATCAAACTGCTTAATAGGAGAATATTAAATTTTTTAATCTGCATCGGATAAAAATTTATCGTAAAATTCATTATATTTTTCTACAAAAGTGTGTTCTTTTTTTTCAATAGGCACATATGGGAGAATTTCTAATTTCCTTTCTTTAATGTGATTTGTTAATTCGGAATTTAGATCTTTCACACCTTCGATTATTCCATCTGAATAATTAATAGCTAATTTAGCAAGATTAATGCCATTAGCTTCTTTTAATATTTCAACATCTTTAGGTTTCACACCTTTTATAAGGATTTTTTTAGAAAAATCGTTAGAAAAAGGCATATCCAAATGTTCATTATATAAAGAAAGTATCACTTTACTTTTGCTAAAAATAGGATCATCTGAATAAGCTTTCTTTAAATAAAGAGGTAATATATGAGAAATCCAACCTTGACAATGAATAATATCGGGATTCCATCTAAGTTTTTTAACAGTTTCTAAAACACCTTTAGCGAAGAAAATAGCTCTTTCATCATTATCTTTGAAAGGTTTCTTATGAGTATCTGTATATATGAATTTTCTATGGAAATAATCATCATTGTCGATAAAATAAACTTGCATTCTAGCAGCAGATATAGAAGAGACCTTGATGATAAGTGGCCTGTCAATTTCATTAATTATAAGATTCATTCCAGAAAGTCTAATGACTTCATGAAGTTGATTTCTTCTTTCGTTAATTATACCATACTTAGGCATAAAAGAGCGTATTTCTTTTCCTCTTTCTTGAATTCCCTGAGGAAGAAATCTTCCTACAACAGAAATTTCTGTTTCAGACATATAAGGATAGATTTCAGAATTTACGAATAAAACTTTTTTACGATCTTTCATCTTATTGATTTTTATGGATTAACATTATACAAAGATACGAAAAATTTCTAAAATAAGTAGATTTACTTATCTTTGAAGTTTAGTATGAAATAGAGTGAATTTAATTGTGAAAAAGAAAGATAATAACATATTATATGGAAGATTGATTCGATCTTATCTATCTTCTGTCATTAGTATTAGTCTAGTGTTATTCCTAGTCGGTATAAGTGGAATAATAATAGTTAATGCTCGTAAAGTTTCCAATTATTTCAAGGAGAATATAGTAGTAAGTGCTGTTTTAACGGTAGAATCTGCTGAATCTGATGCTGATTCGCTTATTAATGTTTTACAGAAAAAAAAATATATAAAAAATATTAAATATATATCTAAAGCAGATGGTGTAAAGGAAATGAAAAAGATGTTGGGGGAGGATTTCTTAGATGTGTTTGAATCTAATCCTATCCCTATTTCTTTAGATTTACAGATAAATGCTGATTATATTTCTACTGACTCATTAATATATATAGAAGGAGAATTATTAGCTATTCCTATAGTAGAAGATGTAGTGTATCAAGAATCTTTAATAGATTTACTTAATACTAATCTTGAAAAAATAGGGATAGTGTTTGCTATCTTTATAGCTCTGTTATTATTTATTTCAGTAGTTCTTATAAACAATACAGTTAGATTAAATGTATATTCCAAGAGGTTTACGATTCATACTATGAGATTAGTAGGAGCTACTAAATCATTTATTATAGGACCTTTTGTATTACAAGCATTTTTTCAGGGTTTGATTTCGGGATTAGTAGCAGTATTAGGTTTGACAGCTGTGTTTTATTTAATACGAAACGAATTTAATCAACTATTTGCTATGTTAGATGTCACTTTGATATTTTATGTATTTATATCAGTAATACTTATCGGGATAATAATATGCATGATTTCTACTGCACGAATAGTCAGGAAACTAATATCTCTAACAAACGACGAATTATATTATTAACATATGAAAAAAGAAATAAAAAATAATTCACACGCTGTCCCCAAAGAAAATATTAGGATAATGATAATAGGGTTATCTATTATCGTCCTAGGATTTATCTTTATGATAGGTGGTGGATCAGATGATCCAAATGTATTTAATTATAAAATGTTTAGTTTTTCTAGATTAACTCTTTCTCCAATACTTATTATTATAGGATTTGGTGTGGAGATTTATGCTATAATGAAACGCCCAAAAGAAAAGACAGAAGATGAATGAATTTCAAGCAATCGTATTAGGATTGATTCAAGGATTAACTGAATTTTTGCCAGTAAGTAGTAGTGGACATTTAGTAATAGGCAAAGCCCTTTTTGGGATACAATCAGACAATTTAAGTTTTGAGGTTATCGTACATTTTGCTACAGTTTGTAGTACTATCGTAGCCTTTAGAAAAGAAATTTGGAAACTTCTCAGTGGATTCTTTAAGTTTAAGAACAATGAAGAAACTCAATATATATTTAAAATTTTAGTTTCTATGATTCCAGTGGGTATTATAGGAGTATTTTTTAAAGATAAAGTAGAAGTTGCTTTTGGAGAAGGTATTCAAGTCGTAGGTTTTATGCTTATGATTACTGCGGTATTATTATTAATTAGTGAAATGATAGCAAAACGTCACGATATTAATAAAATTAAACCTAAAGAAATAGGATACAAAGAAGCTATTATTATAGGAATAGCTCAAGCATTTGCGGTATTGCCAGGTATTTCTAGATCAGGTTCTACTATAGCTACAGGTCTTATGTGTGGAGTTAAAAAATCTTCAGTAGCTCAGTTCTCATTTCTTATGGTTCTTATCCCTATTTTAGGTGAAGCATTCCTAGATTTAATAGGTGGTAATTTCTCGATAGAAGCTTCTGGAATATCTGCTCTTTCATTAGGATTAGGTGCTTTAACTGCTTTTATTTCAGGATATTTTGCATGTAGATGGATGATTAATATAGTTAAGAAATCTAAACTGATTTATTTCTCAGCTTATTGTGCCATCGTATCATTGATTATTATTATTAGTTCTATTATATAATTGATTAAAAATAAATACATATTTATAGCCGATGTACATCTTGGTTTAAGATTCGGGGATTATGCAGCTCGTGAAAAAAAGTTTGCAAAATTTTTGGCGTCTTTACCTGATGATATCCATTCAATATATTTTTTAGGAGATATATTTGATTATTGGTATGAGTATAAATATGTTATTCCTAAAGGTTTCGTAAGGACTTTAGGCGAATTGGCAAAGCTTTCTGATAAAGGAGTCAAACTTTATTTTGTTCCTGGAAATCATGATGTGTGGGCTTATGGCTATTTCGAGGATGAAATCGGAATGAAAATTCTTAGAGGTCAGCCACACGTTTTAAACATTGCTGGTCAGACTTTTTGCATAGGTCATGGTGACGGTCTTGGCGACAATAACTGGGGATACAAATTTCTTAAATGGATGTTTAATAATCGTTTTTTACAAGTTTGTTTTTCAGCCATACATCCTCGTTGGTCTATGGCTTTAGGTTATAATTGGTCTCGTTCTTCTCGATTAGCTAAAACTTCTGGAGATATAACTTCTCCAAAATATCTATTTAAGGGGAAAGAAGAACCGATATATAAATATGTCTTAGATTTTGAGAAAAAAAGCAAGGTGCATATTGATCATTATATATTTGGCCATTTTCATGTTCCTACATCTATGGAATTGCCGTCAGGTTCTTATCTACATATTTTAGGAGAATGGTTGAATCATTTCGATTACTTGGTTTTCGATGGTAATAAAATTTTTCGGAAAAAATACGAGTAGTTTCTTTGTTAACAAGGGTATTTATTTCTTTTGATTTTTGGCCTTTTGAATAGTATTTATATTATTTTTTGGATTCTGCGGATAATGATATTTCGATTCAATGGGAGGTTCTGTAGGGGATTTGTGAAAAATAGAATAATATAAGGCGTCGAATTCTCCTTTCTGATAGATTTTTACTATTCTTTCTAATTCTTTATCATGCCCGAATTTATCATAAGGTTTTTTCATATCTGAACCTACGATTCGAGCTACTCCTTGCCAAAACCCAGCTGAAATAGTACCTCTATACATTTTGACTACATAGTAAGCTGTTATTCCTAATTCTCTATCTATAAGTCTTAATAACATTTTACCTTGTGAAAAAGTTAGATGTCTTAAATGATGTCCATATTTATTAAAAAGTTTTTTTTGATACTCTTTTAAGTACGATTCTTTATTTAGACCAGTTAAATGGTTTTCCAATATATGATTGTCTGCTTTATTCATGGATTCTCTTGCAAGTAAAGCGTAAGGATAAGTTTTAGAAAAGTTATATATCATTTTGTAGTATTTTCTCCAGTTACGTTTTTCTTTTCCAGTTAATTTGGGACGAATATATGTAGGAGGTATGTTACTTATAAAGACAGTGTCTTTATTCTCGTCTACGAAAAATTGCATAATGTGATTCTCATAATAAGCATCTTTGTTATGAGTTTTTTCAATAGTAATCTGAGCAAAAGAACCTTTAGTAAAAAAAATGAATATTAAAAGTAAAAAAGAAAAATATATATGTTTTTGATATATCATATTCACAAAGATAAAATAATAAGTAATAATAATTTGTTGTTTTTAAAAATATACTAACTTTGTTGACAAAGAAATTATTGATTATGGAAGAATACAACTTCATATTAAATATCTATCATAAACCAGGTCGTGGTTTATATTCTTGTATTATTATTTGAATTTACATTTGTGAAAACAAATGTTCCCTTTTTTATTTAGCATAATTATCATATGCTAATATTTTCATATTGCTTTCTAAATGTTTAAGATATATTTAAATGAAGAGGTGCTTATAAATTTTTTATTAAAATAATTGTTATAAACATTTACTAATTTTAAGTAAAATAAGTAATTTAATAAATTATAAAAACTTATGTAAGCATCTAGAATTTAGAAAATTAATAAAATTAATAAAATGACAGACAGAGTATATAAATTAAAAGAAGAGTCAGTAAATGCTAAACCTAGTTTGAGTATTGAAAGAGCTTTATTAGAAACCGAATTTTACCAAGAAAATTATGGTAAATTTTCTACACCATTATTTCGCGCTAAGAATTTCTACAATTTATGTGATAAGAAAAAAATATATTTAGGTGATGATGAATTGATAGTAGGAGAGAGAGGAGAAAAGCCTAAAAGTGTTTCTACATTCCCAGAATTGAATTGTCATACAGTAGAAGATTTTGAAGTATTAAGAAGTAGAGAAAAACAGAATTATTATATAAGTGATGAAGATATACAGACTTATAAGGAAAAAGTAATTCCTTACTGGAAAGGTAAAACTCAGAAGGAAAAAGTATTTAAACATGTACCTAAATCTTGGAAAGATTTATATCAAGCTGGTGTATTTACAGAGTTTATGGAACAGAGAGCTCCTGGTCATACAGCTTTAGATGGTAAGATGTATAAGTTAGGTATTAATGGTTTTAAAAAGAAAATAGATACTGCATTAGCTAAGTTAGATTTTATCAATGATCCTGAAGCGACTTTCAAACAAGATGAACTTAATGCTATGCTTGTGTCTTGTGATGCTATTATTCGTTTAGGAGAAAGATATGCAGAAGAAGCTCAGCGACAAATAGAAGAAAAACAATTTTTACTTTCTAAAGGCGCTTCTAAAAGCATAGATGCTAATCAAAAAGAAAAATTAGAAACCAGAATAGTGGAATTAAAAGAAATTAAGAGAATTTGTTTAAAGATTCCTGCACAGAAACCTGATACTTTTCGTGAAGCTATTCAGCTTTATTGGTTCTGCCATTTAGGTACTATATTAGAATTGAATGGTTGGGATGCTATGAATCCTGGACATTTTGATCAACATCTAGCTCCTTTCTATGAAAAAGAAATAATGAAAGGGACTCTTACTAGAGATCAAGCTAAAGAATATGTAGAGTGTTTCTTTATTAAAATAAACAATCATCCTGCTCCTCCTAAAGTAGGTGTTACTGCTAAGGAAAGTGGTACTTATAATGATTTTACTAATATTAATATAGGTGGTGTTACTAAAACAGGTGATGCTGGTGAAAATGAAGTGTCATATATATTCTTAGAAGTATTAGCTGAGTTACATATACTTCAGCCAGGTTTATCAGTTCATATAGCAGATAGAACATCAGAACATTTCTTAAAAGAAGCATGTAAGGTTATTCGTTTAGGATATGGTTATCCTTCTATTTTTAACCCTGATGTTTATATTAAAGAAATGGTAAATATGGGTAAATCTTTAGAAGATGCTCGTGAAGGTGGATGTAGTGGATGTATCGAGACAGGAGCTTTTGGTAAAGAGGCTTATGTATTAACTGGATATTTAAATACCCCTAAGTTATTAGAATTAGCATTGAATAATGGGGTAGACCCATTAACTAATGAACAAATATCTATAAAAACTGGAGATCCTCTTAATTTTAAAACTTTCGAAGATGTATATGCTGCATTTTTGAAACAACTTCAATATGTTATTAATGAAAAGATAAAAGTCTCTAATTATATTGATTGTATGTTTGCAAGATATACTCCTGCTACTTTCCTTTCAGTGTTAATAGATGACTGTATTTCTAAAGGTAAAGATTATTATGATGCAGGTCCTAGATATAATAATAATTTCATTCAATGTACTGGTTTAGGAACTATTACAGATAGTTTGTCTGCTTTTAAGAAACATGTATTCGAGGAAAAGAATTATACTATGGATCAGATGCTTAAGATGATAGCTACTAATTTTGATAATAATACTGTAGAAAGACAATACATTATTCATAATACTTCATTCTTTGGTAATGATGATGATTATGCAGATGATTTAGCAGTAAGAGTATTTAATGATTTATATGATTCTATAGATGGTATTCCTAATATAAAAGGAGGGTTCTTTAGAATGGATATGCTTTCTACTACTTGCCATATTTATTTTGGTCAAATGTTAGGTGCTTCTGCTAATGGTCGTTTAGCTAATATATCTATTTCAGATGGCACATCACCTCAGCAAGGATGTGATACTCAAGGACCTACTTCTGTAGTTAAATCGCTAGGTAAATTAGATCAAACTAAATGTGCTGGGACTTTATTAAATATGAGATTTCTTCCGAGTTTGTTAAAGACTGATACTGATATAGAGAAATTAGCTCAATTAGTTAGATCTTATTTTTCTTTAGGGGGACATCATATACAGTTTAATATAGTAGATACTAAAACATTACGTGATGCTCAGAAACATCCAGAAAATTATCGAGATCTTATGGTCAGAGTAGCTGGCTATTCTGATTATTTTAATGACTTATCTAATGATTTTCAGGAAGAAGTTATTTCTAGAACAGAGAATGAGGATTTTTAATGAAATAAGATTAATATTTAATGAAGGTTTTTGATATAAAAAGATATTCAATAAATGATGGTCCAGGAATTAGGATAACTATATTTTTAAAAGCATGTCCTTTATCATGTATTTGGTGTCATAATCCTGAGGGTATTTCCCCAAAGACTATCAAACTTTATACTGTTAGTCGATGTATTGGCTGTGGTAATTGTTTAAGGGTTTGTCCTAAGGGTGCTATCACTAGAACTGAGGAAGGAATGATGACTGATCGGTCTATTTGTATTAATTGTGGCAAATGTGCAGAAGTTTGTCCTACTAATGCTATAGAAATGTCTGATACAGAATATTCTATAGATGAATTAATGATTCAGATAGAAAAAGAAAGAGTTTTTTTCGAGAAATCAGGTGGAGGTGTAACTTTTTGTGGTGGTGAACCATTAGTGCAGTATGAAGAATTGAGTGAGATATTAGATGAATGTGGTAGAAGATCTATTCATAGAACTGTAGATACTACTCTTTATGCTTCCGAGACTGTTGTGAAAAATATTGCTGCTAGGACAGATTTGTTTCTTGTAGATATAAAACATATGGATTCCAAAAAACATAAAGAATATACTGGAGTAAATAATGAGAAAATATTATCCAATATTTGTCTTCTTGATAAAATAGGTGCAAATATGATTTTTCGTATTCCTTTGATAGTCGGAGTGAATGCTGATAAAAATAATATAAATAGAACTAAAGATTTTCTAAATACTTTAGAAAATAAATATAAAGTAGAAATCTTAGCTTATCATGATGTAGGAAATACTAAATATCGTAAAATGGATATGGTTTATAATCCTAATAAGATAGAGATGTCTGTTCCATCTGAATCTTATCTTGCTGAAGTTACAGAGTTCTTAAACAATTGACCAAAATAAGGATTTTATTTTTTTTGTTAAACACCTAAGTATTTGAAGTTCGAATACTTGGGTGTTTATTTTTTATGTCGAAAATGTGAAAAATATTTCTGAAAATAGTTTGTTTCTTAATAAATTTTTATATCTTTGCATCCCTTGATAAGAGACAGATAATGTCTATGTCACTGATAATAAGAAATTTACAATAAGTTAAAAACGGATAAACAATGTTACAACCAAAGAAAACAAAGTTTAGAAGGCAGCAGAAAGGAGTGATGAAGGGTAAAGCAGGAAGAGGTAATCAACTTGCTTTTGGTTCTTTTGGAATCAAGACGCTTGAAACACATTGGTTAACAGGCCAACAGATAGAAGCTGCTAGACAGGCAATCACACGTTATATGAAACGTGAAGGTCAGTTATGGATTAGAGTTTTTCCAGACAAACCTTATACTAAAAAGCCTGCTGAAGTACGTATGGGTAAAGGTAAAGGTAATCCAGAAGGATTTGTTGCACCTATTACACCCGGTCGTATTCTTTTTGAAGCTGAGGGTATTCCATTGGCGGTTGCTAAAGAAGCACTTCGCCTAGGAGCTCAGAAACTACCAGTTACTACTAGATTTGTAGTACGTAGAGATTATGTAGAACAATAAATAATGGAGGAGAAAGTACAATGAAAACTAGTGAAATTCGCGAAATGGCAGTAAATGATCTGCGTGAGCGTATAGAAACAGAAAAAGTTAATCTAAATACGATGAAAATGAATCATGCTATCTCTCCATTAGAAGATACTTCTAAGATAAGGAAAGCAAGAAAAGACATCGCTCGAATGATTACAATTCTAAACGAAGTTGAAAAAGCCACAAAGTAAGAAAGTTATGGAAAGAAATTTACGTAAAGAAAGAGTCGGTGTTGTGGTAAGCAATAAGATGGATAAATCTATCATAGTTGCAGTAAAAAGAAAAGAAAAACACCCTATTTACGGCAAGTTCGTAAATAAAACCACAAAATTCGTCGCACATGATGAAAAAAATGCATGTGATGAAGGAGATAAAGTGCGCATTATGGAAACTCGACCATTGAGTAAATCTAAATGCTGGAGATTAGTAGAAATAGTAGAAAAAGTTAAGTAACTATGATACAACAAGAATCACGTTTATCAGTAGCAGACAATAGTGGAGCCAAAGAAGTTCTTTGTATAAGAGTTTTAGGTGGTACTCGCCGTCGTTATGCTAGAGTAGGTGACAAGATCGTAGTCGCCATCAAAAGTTCTATCCCTGGAGCAGAAGCCAAAAAAGGTACTGTTTCTAAAGCAGTGGTAGTAAGAACAAAGAAAGAGATTCGTCGTACCGATGGATCTTATATACGTTTTGACGATAATGCTTGTGTTTTATTAAATGCACAAGGAGAGATTCGCGGAACTCGTATTTTTGGCCCAGTAGCCAGAGAGCTTCGTGAAAACTTTATGAAAATCGTCTCTTTAGCACCTGAGGTATTATAATTAAAGAGAAAAGATATGAATAAAAAGTTACATATTAAGAAAGGAGACGTAGTATTCGTTAATGCTGGCAATGATAAAGGCAAAACCGGCAAAGTACTTGAAATGTTTGTAAAAAAAGACCGTGCTATCGTAGAAGGTATAAACATGGTTAGCAAGCATACCAAGCCTAATTCAAAGAATCCTCAAGGAGGTATTATTAAACAAGAAGCAGCTATACATATATCCAATTTACAAGTAGTCGATCCTTCGAAAGGTGGTCCTACTAAGATAGGTCGTCGTATCGGCGAAAAGGGTAAACTTGTACGCTATTCTAAAAAATCAGGAGAGGAGATTAAATAATGGCAAAGAAAGCAAAAGTACAGAAGGAAGCTCAGGTAGGCTTAGAAGGATATACTCCTAACCTTCAAAAAAAATATAAAGAAGAAATCATCAGCAAATTGATGGAAAAATTCAAGTACGCATCTGTTATGCAAGTGCCAAAACTTGAAAAAATTACTATCAATCAAGGTCTTGGTGAAGCTACAGCCGATAAGAAAATAGTAGAAGTCGCTCAAACAGAACTTACTAATATTACAGGACAAAAAGCTCTTATTACTTATTCTAAGAAAGATATTTCTAATTTTAAGTTACGTAAGGCTATGCCTATCGGAGTAAAAGTTACTCTTCGTGGAAAGAAAATGTATGAATTCCTTGAAAGATTAATCGCTGTTTCATTACCTCGTATAAGAGATTTTAAAGGTATTAATGAAAAATTCGATGGCAGAGGTAATTATACTTTAGGTATTCAAGAACAAATTATCTTCCCAGAAATAGATATAGACAAGATTTCTAAGATTTTAGGATTAGAGATAACTTTTGTGACATCGACTGAAAATGACGAAGAAGCTCATGCTTTACTAAGTGATTTTGGTCTGCCTTTTAAGAATAAAAAATAAATTAAAATAATATGGCAAAAGAATCAATGAAAGCACGTGAAGTAAAACGTGTAAAATTAATAGCCAAATATGCTGAAAAACGCAAAACATTGAAGGAAGCTGGTGATTGGGCTGCTTTAGACAAATTACCAAAAAATTCAAGTCCTTGTCGTCAACATAACCGTTGTTCTATCACTGGTCGTCCAAAAGGTTATATTCGTATGTTTGGAATTAGCCGTATACAATTTCGCGAAATGGCTTCAAAAGGTCTATTACCCGGAGTTAAAAAAGCAAGTTGGTAAACTATTAATTTTATTAATTAACAAATTGGATATCGGGCACAATATTAAGTGTCGACATCTATCAAAAAAGAAATCAAATGACTGATCCAATCGCAGATTACCTGACAAGAGTCAGAAATGCTTATTTAGCAGGACATAAAACTTTAGAAATTCCTGCATCTAGATTAAAGTTAGAAATAACCCGAATTTTACACGAGAAAGGTTATATTATGGCTTACAAGGAAGTACAAGACAAATCTTTTAAAAATATTAAGATTGCGCTTAAATATCATCCTGACACTAAAAAGCCAGCTATTAAAAAAATTCAACGTATTTCAAAACCAGGTCTTAGAAAATATGTTAACACTGATCAAATTCCTCGTGTATTAAATGGACTTGGTATAGCTATTATTTCTACATCTAAAGGACTTATTACTGATAAAGAAGCAAGAGATCTTAAAGTAGGTGGAGAAGTATTATGCTACGTTTATTAATAGAAATTTATAAAAGATAATAATATGTCAAGAATTGGAAAATTACCTGTAAACCTACCACAAGGTGTTACTGTTACTGTAGCTAAAGATAATGTGGTTACGGTGAAAGGCCCACTCGGACAGTTGGAGCAAGAAGTAGATCCAGAAATTACTGTCAGCGTAGAGGGAAATATTCTTAAAGTAAGTCGTCCCACAGACCAGCCTCGTCATAGATCATTACACGGTCTTTATCGTGCTTTGATTAATAATATGGTAGTAGGAGTAACAGAAGGTTATACTATAAAACAAGAGTTTAATGGGGTCGGTTTTCGTTGTGAAGTAAAAGGACAATTACTTGTTCTTAGTCTTGGTTACTCTCATGAAATTCACTTTATGCTTCCAAAGGAAATTAAAGCTGAAGCTATGGAGGTTAAAAAAGGACAGAATCCTGTATTAAGTTTAAAAAGTATAGATAAACAACTTATTGGTCAAGTCGCTGCTAAGATTCGTTCATTGCGTAAGCCAGAACCATATAAGGGTAAAGGTATCAAGTTTGTCGGAGAACAAATTCGTCGTAAAGCTGGTAAATCAGCAAGCGCTAAATAATTAAAGAGGTAGTATTATGGCAATAACTAAAATTCAAAGAAGAAAAAGAATACATAATCGTATTCGTAAGATCGTTAGTGGTACAGCTGAAACTCCTCGTATGAATGTTTTCAGAAGTAACAAACAAATATATGTACAACTTATAGACGATGAAAACAGTGTGACACTTGCTTCTGTATCTTCTAACAGCAAAGAAATGGCTGAAGAAGTTAAAGATAAAGGTAGTGTAGAGGTTGCTAAAGTCGTAGGAACCAAAATAGCTGAAATCGCTAAAGAGAAAAAAATCTCAGCAGTCAAATTTGATCGCGGAGGATATCTTTATCACGGAAGAGTTAAAAGTTTAGCAGATGCAGCTCGTAAGGGCGGCCTTAAATTTTAAAAGATCATGGCAGATATTAATATAAAAAAAGTAAAAACTACTGATCTGGAGCTTAAGGACAGACTGGTAGCTATTCAAAGGGTTACAAAAGTAACTAAAGGTGGACGCCATTTCAGTTTCTCTGCTATAGTAGTAGTAGGTGATGAGAAAGGTGTTGTAGGTTATGGTCTTGGTAAAGCCAATGAAGTAACCACAGCGATATCAAAAGGTATCGATGACGCGAAGAAAAATCTTGTTAGAATTCCACTTAGCAAGAGAACAATTCCGCACACACAAGAAGCAAAATTCGGTGGTGCTAGAGTATTTATGAAACCTGCAGCTCCTGGTACTGGTGTAATAGCTGGTGGTGCTATGCGTGCAGTGTTTGAATCAGTAGGTATACATGATATACTAGCTAAATCAAAAGGTTCTGCAAATCCTCACAACTTAGTTAAAGCTACTATTAAAGCTTTATCTGAGCTTCGTGATGCTTATGCAGTAGCTGGTGTTAGAGGTATTCCAATGCAAAAAGTATTTAAAGGTTAAAGGAGAACAAATTATGTCAAAAGTAAAAATCACACAGATTAAAAGCATAAATAGTGCTACTAAGAGACAGGCTGCTAATCTTGTATCTTTAGGTATTCGTCGTATGCATCATTCAGCAGAGCATGAACTTACTCCGAACATTCAAGGAATGATCGAAAAAGTTAAGCATCTTGTTAAAGTGGAAGAAATAAGCAAATAAAGAGATTTAAATATGAAATTAAATAATTTAAAACCTGCAGCAGGTTCGCTTGGCCGAGATAGACGTCGAGGTAGAGGAGAAGGTTCTACCCGTGGAGGTCAATCTACGCGTGGTCAAAAAGGTGCTCAGTCTCGTTCAGGATATTCTAGAAGAATTGGTTTTGAAGGAGGTCAAATGCCTATTCAAAGAAGGATACCTAAATTCGGCTTTGTTAATCATAGAAGAATTGAATATAAAGCTGTAAATTTATCAGTTCTTCAGACAATTAGTGAAAAATATAAACTTGATGTTATAAATTTTGACAATCTGTTAAAAGCAGGTTATATTTCAAAAAATGATAGAGTCAAAATATTAAGCAGAGGTGAACTTACAGCTAAATTGGAAGTTCATGCAGATGCTTTTTCAAAAACCGCCAAAGAAAAAATAGAATCGTTAGAAGGTAAGGCAATAATAGACTAAACTCATGAGAAAATTTTTCGAGACAATAAGGAACATCTTCAAAATAGAAGACTTAAGAAAGAGAATTGTATATACTCTTTTATTACTATTAATTTATCGTTTAGGTAGTTTTATAGTAATGCCAGGTATAGATCCTACTCAATTATCAAATCTTAACGCACAGGCAAGTACAGGTCTTTTAGGCTTGTTAAATATGTTCTCAGGTGGTGCATTTGGTAATGCCTCTATATTTGCTCTCGGAGTTATGCCTTACATATCAGCTTCTATTGTTATACAATTATTAGGAGTTATGGTCCCGTATTTTCAAAGATTACAGAGAGAAGGTGAAAGCGGAAGAAGAAAGATGAATCAAATTACACGTTACCTTACAATATTAATTTTATTATTACAAGGTCCTGCATATATGACTAATCTTCATGCTCAACTTCCTGTATCAGCTTTCTTAGTTAGTGGTGTTTGGTATAATTTCTTTGCAACCATTATATTAATTGCAGGTACTATGTTTATTATGTGGTTAGGTGAAAGAATCACTGACCGCGGTTTAGGTAATGGTATTTCTATAATCATTATGGTTGGTATTATTGCTCGACTACCTTATGCTTTTGTGGCAGAATGTGGAAAGAGATTAAGTGATCCTACTGGTGGTTTTTTAGTACTTATAGTAGAATTATTACTTCTTTTCTTAGTATTCGTAGCTACTATTGCTCTTGTTCAAGCACAGAGGAAAGTCCCTGTTCAGTACGCTAAAAGAGTAGTAGGCAATAAACAATATGGTGGAGTTCGTCAATATATACCTTTGAAAGTAAATGCAGCAGGCGTTATGCCTATCATTTTCGCTCAGGCTCTTATGATGTTCCCTTTACTTCTTTCTAAGTTTGATGCTTCAAGAGGTTTAGCCGCTACATTAAGTGATTTCACTGGTTTTTGGTACAATTTTATCTTTGCAATTCTCGTAATATTATTTACTTACTTCTATACAGCAGTAACAGTAAATCCTACGGTAATGGCTGAAGAAATGAAAAAGAACGGCGGTTTTATACCTGGTGTTAAACCTGGTAAAAAAACAGCTGATTTCTTAGATTCAGTAATGTCTCGTATTACTCTACCAGGATCTATTTTCTTGGCTATAGTAGCAATACTACCGGCATTCGCAATGATCGCTGGGGTAAATAACCAGTTCGCCCAATTTTATGGAGGAACATCGTTACTTATTCTAGTGGGAGTAGTCTTAGACACATTACAACAGATCGAATCGCATCTGTTAATGCGTCATTATGACGGTTTGATGAAAACTGGACGTCTTAAAAGTCGTTCAAACAGGTAAAATTTGATATAAGAAAGATGATAATAATAAAATCAAAAGAAGAAATAGCTATTCTTAAAGAGAATGCTATACTAGTGTCCAAGACATTGGCAGAAGTAGGAAAGCATATAGCTCCCGGTGTGACTACAATGGAGCTTGACAAATTAGCTGAGTCTTTCATACGTGACAATGGTGCGGAACCTGGCTTCTTAGGATATGGTGGATTTCCATATACTCTATGTCTTTCAGTTAATGATGTAATCGTTCACGGTTTTCCGTCAGATTACCAGTTAAAAGAAGGAGATATTGTTTCTGTAGACTGCGGTACTATTTATAAAGGTTTTTATGGTGATTCTGCGTATACTTTTCCAGTAGGAGATGTAAGCAAAGAAACTAGACAATTACTAGATGTTACTAAAGAATCTTTATTTCGCGGCATTTCCCAGGCCGTAGCCGGAAACAGAATAGGTGACATTGGATATGCAGTTCAGTCTTATGCCGAAAGTTTTGGATACTCTGTAGTTCGTGAGATGGTAGGTCATGGGATAGGTGCAGATATGCACGAATCTCCAGATGTACCTAATTATGGCAGACAGGGTCATGGCAAAAAACTTGTTGATGGTATGACTATTTGCATAGAACCCATGATTAATGCTGGATCAAGGTATGTTTACTTGCACGACAATGGTTGGGCAGTAGCTACAGCTGATAAGCAAAAATCTGCACATTTTGAGTTGACTGTAGCAATACAGGGAGAAAAGCCTCAACTATTATCTACTTTTGATTATATTGATAAAAACTGTACTAATAAGTAATTATAGGGGAATTTATTATGTCAAAACAATCAGCAATTGAAAAAGATGGTGTAATAATAGAAGCACTTTCAAATGCTATGTTCAAAGTAGAATTAGAGATTGGACATGTAATCATTGCTCATATCTCAGGAAAAATGAGAATGCATTATATTCGTATACTTCCTGGCGATAAGGTGAAAGTAGAGATGTCACCTTATGATTTAAGCCAAGGAAGAATTACCTTCAGATACAAATAAAAAATATATAATCATGAAAGTAAAAACATCCGTTAAAAAACGAAGCGCAGATTGTAAAGTAGTTAGACGCAAAGGACGCGTTTATATCATTTGCAAGAAGAATCCCAAATTCAAAATGCGCCAAGGATAATTTTCAATTAGTAAACAATAAAGTAAGCATAAGAATATGGCACGTATAGCCGGAGTTGATTTACCAAAAAACAAAAGAGGAGATATAGGTCTTACTTATATCTTCGGTATAGGTCGTAGTTCTGCTAAAACAATTCTTGATGACTGTGGAATCAGTTACGAGACTAAAGTTCAGGACTGGAATGACGATCAGATCACTGCTATCAGAAACAAAGTTTCTGAATACAAGATCGAAGGAGAACTTCGTTCTTCAGTTCAAATGAACATCAAGAGATTGATGGATATTGGATGTTACAGAGGAATTCGTCATCGTGTAGGTCTTCCTACTCGTGGACAGAGCACTAAAAATAATGCTCGTACTCGTAAGGGTAAGAAGAAAACTGTAGCAAATAAGAAAAAAGCAACTAAATAACAGAAGCTGAAATGGCAAAGAAATCATCATCAAATAAAAAGAGAGTCGTTAAAGTTGACGCATTTGGAGAAGTTCATATCCAGTCAACATTTAATAACGTGATCATAACCATCACCAATAGCTTAGGACAAGTTATTAGTTGGTCTTCAGCAGGTAAAATGGGATTTAGAGGTTCTAAAAAGAACACATCCTATGCTGCTCAAGTAGCTGCAGCTGATGCTGCAAAAGTGGCTTATGATCTTGGCGTTAGAAAGGTTAAAGCTTATGTAAAAGGTCCGGGTAGTGGAAGAGAATCTGCTGTTCGTACTATTAATGGAGAGGGTATTTCTATTATGGAAATAGTAGATGTTACACCACTTCCACATAATGGATGTCGACCAAAAGGACATCGTAGAGTTTGATTTTTCTAACATAATAAATAATAGAATAAAATGGCAAGATATATAGGACCTTCCACAAGGATTGCTCGTAAATTCGGAGAACCGATTTACGGTCCTGATAGATATTTAGAAAAGAAAAATTATCCTCCAGGACAACATGGCGCAAACAAAAGACGCTCTAAAGTATCTGAGTATGGTACTCAGTTAAGAGAAAAACAAAAAGTAAAATACACTTATGGTGTATTAGAAAGACAATTCCGTAATATGTACAAGAAATCTTCTCGTATGAAAGGACAAACAGGTCAAAACTTGCTTATGCTTTTAGAATCTAGAATAGATAATCTTGTATTCCGTATGGGAATTGCTCCTACCAGAAGAGCTGCTAGACAGTTAGTTAATCATAGCCATATTACTTTGAATGGTAAAATGTGTAATATACCTTCAGTTATAGTAAAACCTGGAGATGTAGTAGGAGTACGTGAAAAATCTAAGAGTCTTGAAGTAATTCAAAATTCTGCAGTAGATATATGTAAATATTCATGGATTCAATGGAATCACACTGATATGACAGGAAAATATTTAAATGTTCCTGAAAGAACAGAAATTCCTGAACCAATCAATGAACAATTAATCGTAGAGCTTTACTCTAAATAATAAATAACATAATGGCAATATTAGCATTTCAAAAACCAGATAAGGTAATAATGCTCGATTCTTCTGATAAATTCGGTCGTTTCGAGTTCCGTCCTCTTGAACCCGGTTATGGGATTACAGTAGGTAACGCACTGCGTCGTATTCTTTTATCTTCATTAGAAGGATTTGCCATCACTTCTATTAAAATTAAGGGTGTTGATCATGAATTTGATACTATTCCTGGTGTAATAGAAAGTGTAGTTGATATTATTCTTAATTTGAAACAAGTTCGTTTCAAACAGGAAGTCAAAGAAGAAGATAGAGAAGTAGTAAAAATTTCTATTACTGGAAAAGAAGAATTTACTGCAGCAGATATTTCCAAAAGTCTATGCAATTTCTCAGTATTAAATCCTGAACTTCATATTTGTTCTATGGAATCTAATGTGAATTTTGAGATTGAAATGACTGTAGGAAAAGGTAGAGGTTATGTTCCTGCTGAAGAAAATAGAGTAGAAGGTGATGTTTTAGGTGTTATTCCTATAGATTCAATTTTTACACCCATTAAGAATGTAAAATTTTTCGTGGAAGATTATCGTGTAGAACAAAAAACCGACTATAATAAACTTACAATTGAGGTTACGACTGATGGTTCTATTCATCCTAAAGATGCTTTAACAGAAGCTGCTAAGATTCTTATTTATCACTTCATGTTATTCTCTGATGAAAAGATATTACTTGAAAATATTCCTGAAAAAGATGTGCCTACTGAACTTGATGAGGAATCATTACGTATGCGTCATCTACTTATGACTAAACTTTCAGATATGGATCTTTCTGTAAGGGCTCTTAATTGTTTAAAGGCTGCATCTATTGAGACATTTGCTGATTTGGTAACACACCAAAGAGTAGAATTAGCAAGATTTAGAAACTTTGGTAAGAAATCTATGAATGAAATAGATACTCTTATGGATAAAGTGAAACTAAATTTTGGTATGGATGTAACCAAATATAATGTAGAATTAACTAAGAAAAAAGAAGAAAAAAATGAGGCATAATAAAGGATTTAATCATCTTGGCCGTAAGAGTGGACACCGTAAGGCTATGCTGGCTAATATGGCAAACTCTCTAATCATGCATAAACGCATAGAGACTACATTGCCTAAAGCTAAAGCTTTAAGACTTTATGTAGAACCCCTTATCACAAAATCTAAGAATGATACTACTCATTCACGTCGTACTGTATTTGCTTATCTGAAACAAAAAGAAGTCGTTAGTGAACTTTTCCGCGTCGTAGCTCCTAAGATTGCAAATCGTCCAGGTGGATACACTCGTATTATTAAAACAGGATTTAGACAAGGTGATGCAGCTGATACAGCTATTATAGAATTAGTAGATTTCAATGAAGAAGCTCTTTTAGCTGCTCCTAAGAAAGAAATTAAGAAAGCTACTACACGTCGTAGTCGTTCTAAAAAAGTTAGTACAGAAGTTCAATCTGAAGTTAAAGAAGTAGCTCCTAAAGTAGAAGCTAAAGAAGTAGCTCCTAAGGTAGAAGCTAAAAAAGTAGCTCCTAAAGTAGAAGCTAAAGAAGTAGCTCCTAAGGTAGAAGCTAAAAAAGTAGCTCCTAAGGTAGAAGCTAAAAAGTAGCTCCTAAAAAGGGAGAACCAAAAGCTGAATAAGTAAAAATTTATCTATAAAAAAAGAGATTCTAACAAGAATCTCTTTTTTTATATTTTAAATCTTATGCTAATACCTATTTTTAGGATTTAGTGCAATAGAGTTTAAATCTTTCCCACACATAATCTATAGCAGTTTTATTAGGGTGTATAAGATTATCTGCAAAGTTAGAATAATCTCTAAGTTCATCTAATATTATCTCATAAGAAGGGAAGTAATAATAATTATTAGGATAGCGTTTTACTAGTTTATCTATGGCTAATAATAAAATGGATTTAGATATTTGATTCCTGTGTAATCCATCTTTTAAATGTCTAATCGGAGAAACTGTGAATATCCATTTTCTCTTTGGATGAAATGTCAAATCGAAATACATAAAATTACTATAAGCATTTAAAATAGTTTCTATATCTAATAATTCTCTATTAAATTCTTTGGCTAAGTGTTTATGGCAGTTTGATACGATTATATCTTTTTCTATATGTCTATATACCCATGCTGTGCCGAAGGTTATAATTATATAGTCCGTTTCATTGAAAAAATTATGTGCTTCTTCTAATTTTTTATTAGCATTTTCTAAAAATTCTTCTGGTGTGGGTTTAGTGAAACTACCATGATGATAAAAACTAGTATATCCTTGACCTGGAATACAGTGAGTTATATTTCTATGATTCAAGTTTAAGTTTTGACTACTGTTTTGATTATTAGTTAGTTTTTTATTATTGTTATCTTTTTTTCTACCATAAAAAGGGTCCCGTTTTATAATATCATCTAGGGTGAAAGGTTTATTAGTAAATAGCCTTTCCAATGAATTTTTTATAGATATAGGATTATATAAAACGCCGAATGGATTGTTAAGAATATTAAACCCATTGTCGGCAAGACGATAGCCTATATCTGAAGAAAAACAACTACCAAGGGATATTATTTTATCATCATGGTTAATTGGCTGATTAATAGGCTCAATATTTATTTTTGTAATTGTCTTTTTCATCTTTTTAGGGTGGTTAAAATATATTTTAAATATATATTTAATACAAATTTAATAAATTAAATTCTGTTGCTATGAAATTAATAATTTTTCAGAAAAAAGTGTAACTTTACAAGAAATAGAAATAGATTTTAGTAATAAATAATTCAATATGAAAAAAATATTAGTAGTAGGTGCTGGTGGACAAATCGGTACTGAATTAATTCCTCACCTACAGAAAATTTATGGTGAAGACCACATTATCGCTGCCGACCTTAAAGAAGAACAAGTGAAGAAACTTAGTACATTTTCAAGAGCTATAAAATTAGATGCTCTTGATATGGATAATTTTTCAAAAATAGTAAAAGATAATAAAGTAGATGCAATTTTTAACTTAGTGGCTTTATTATCAGCTACAGGTGAAAAAGTTCCTGAAATAGCTTGGAAAATTAATATTGGCGCTTTAATTAATTCTCTTACTCTAGGTAAAGAAATGGGTTGTTCAGTATTTACACCTTCTTCAATAGGAGCTTTTGGAAATAATACTCCTCACTATAAAACTCCTCAAGATACTATCATGAGACCTAATACTATTTATGGCGTTTGTAAAGTTACTGGTGAAATGTTATCTGATTATTATTTTACAAGATTTGGTGTAGATACACGTTCAGTACGTTTTCCTGGTCTTATTTCTAATGGTGCCCTTCCCGGTGGTGGTACTACTGATTATGCTGTAGAAGTATTTTATGAAATGATTAAAACTGGACATTATACATGTGAAGTTCCTAAAGGTGAATATATGGATATGATGTATATGCCAGATGCTCTAAGAGCTGTTACAGAACTAATGGAAGCTGATCCTTCTAAATTAATACATAGAAATTCATTTAACATCGCTTCTATGAGTTTTACTCCTGAACAATTATTTGCAAAAATCAAACAACTTATACCAGAAGCTACTTTTGATTACCATATCGACCCTATCAAAGCCCAAATTTCTGCTTCTTGGCCTGATTGTTTAGATGATACATGTGCACGTGAAGAATGGGGATGGGTTCCTAAATGGGATATGGATGCTGTTATTGATGATATGCTTAAGGCTATTCGTATTAAATTAGGTAAATAAGTAATCTATAATAAAGATTAAATTTTATAACAAATATAAATTATAGTCGTCTGTTAGTAGCAGATGACTTTTTTTGTTTGTATAAAAAACTATTTATTTAGGAGCTATACGATATAAGAAGACTGCAATAATAGCAAAGATCATGTTCGGTAGCCAAATAGCTACAGCAGGCGATAAAGTATCAGTAATTACAAACATTTGGCTGAAACGTAAGAAAAGTATATAAGTAAAACTAAGTCCTATTCCTACACCTAAATTTATACCGATACCGCCTCTTTTCTTTTTAGAAGATAAGGCAACTCCTATAAGTGTAAGAATAAAGGCAGAAAATGGGACAGCCATTCTAGTATTAGATTCTATTAAAGAGAATTTTATCATAGAATCTCCTCTCATTCGCTGAGTAGAGATTAGTTTTTTTAGTTGAAAATAATCCAAGGAAGACACAGTTTTTTCATTTCTATAAAAATCATTTGCAGTAAGACTAATAGTAGTATCTAACTGATTCCCAGAAGTAATAGTTTCTTTATCACCATCATATTTACGAAGAAAATAATTTTTTAATTGCCATGATTGACTAGTAGAATCCCATTTAGCTTTTTCTGCTGATAATTTGGAAACTATTTTACTTTCTTTTATATTCTCAAGTGTGAATTTGTAAGCTGTATTATTCCAAGTACTGAAAGATTCTACATAGACAAATTCACCAGGAGAAATCTGATAATGCATATTTCTATTAGTATTATAATATCGCCCTCCATGTACATATGTTTGTTCAAAGGCTAATCTCTGGGCGTTTGCGGGAGGGATTACAAATAGATTAAGAGATAAAGAAAATAAAGCTATAAAGAACGCAGAAATAAAATAAGGCCACATAAGTCGTTGGAAACTAATCCCTCCAGAGAGTATGGCTATTATTTCAGAGTTTTGAGATAATTTAGAAGTAAAGAAAATAACGGTGATAAATATGAAAAGAGGACTAAACATATTTACAAAATATGGTATAAAATTAGCATAATAATCTACAATGATAGCTTTAAGGGGAGCTTCATTTTCTATAAAATCATCTATTTTTTCACTAATATCAAATATGATTACTATAAGAATAATCAAGACTAGTGCGACTAAATAAGTCCCGATGAATTTTTTAATTATATATTTATCTAATTTTCCGATTCTCATGTGTTAATCTCTTTACTATAGTCTATTTTGTACTTTTTTAACAACTTCGTTTTTCCATTTTAAGAAATCTCCAGCTTCTATATGTTTACGAGATTCTCTTACTAAATCTAAATAAAAAGCTAAGTTATGTTCACTTGCTATTTGAGCAGCTAACATTTCACCTGCTATCATCAAATGACGTAAATAAGCTTTAGTATAATAAGAATCTACAAAAGATGTTCCTGTAGTATCTATAGGCGAAAAATCATCTTTCCATTTATTGTTTCTTATATTAATAATACCATTCCAAGTAAATAACATACCGTTTCTACCATTTCTTGTAGGCATTACACAGTCAAACATATCTATACCACGAGCTATACTTTCTAAAATATTAGCAGGAGTACCTACCCCCATTAGATATCTAGGTTTGTTTTCAGGAATAATAGGATGAATTACTTCTATCATTTCGTACATTTTTTCAATAGGTTCTCCTACAGATAGACCTCCGATAGCATAACCTTCTCTCTCTAATGATATAGCATGTTCAGCAGCTTTACGTCTTAAATCTGGGTAAATACAGCCTTGAATTATAGGAAAATATGACTGATGATAACCATATAAAGGTTCAGTCTCATCAAAATGTTTAGCACCTCTTTCTAACCATTGTTGAGTTAAAGCTAAAGATTTAGCTGCATAATTATGATCAGCATTTCCAGGGGTGCATTCATCTAAAGCCATAATAATATCAGCACCTATAATTCTCTGAGTTTCTACGTTATTTTCAGGAGTAAAAGTGTGTTTGGATCCATCTATGTGTGATCTAAAAGTGCATCCCTCATTAGTTAATTTTCTATTATCAGTCAGAGAAAAAACTTGAAATCCTCCACTATCCGTTAAGAGGGGTTTATTCCAATGAATAAATTTATGTAATCCTCCTGCTTTATTTAATATTTTTAAACCTGGACGAAGATAAAGATGATATGTATTGCCTAATATAATTTGAGCATTGATATCGTTATCTAAATCTCTTTGATATATTCCTTTTACGGAACCTACTGTCCCTACAGGCATAAAAATAGGAGTTTCTATAGTACCATGATCTGTGGTTAATCTTCCTCTTCTAGCGTTAGATTCAGGATCTTTTTTTAATAATTCAAATTTCATATTGTTTGGTTATCTGAATGTTCTATATATAATAATACTTTCGATGGATGATTAAATTTAAGAGTAAAATTTTTAGTATTATTAGTATTCAATGAAGCTTTCCACCAAGCATTAAAAATAACAGAATCGACAGGGTATTTTAATCCTACAGATTTAATATTTAATGATTCATCGTTAGAAAAGATAGACACATAACTACCTATGTGAGTATTAATCTCTATAGTATTATAAATGGGATAAAAAACACCATAATCTGTAAGTAAGGAGATAGGATAATCGATATATCTATTATCTAATTTCTCCTGAATGTGTTTATTACAATTCATTAATATACCATAGTCTAATAATAAAGAGAGATTTCCTAACAAATGATCTTCTCTTTTTCCAGAAGCACTTAAGATATAAATCTTAGCAATATCATTTTCTTTATGCATTAATTCTAATGCAAATTTAACTGTTTTAGTTAGGTCATTTGTCTCTTGATCAGGATTATAAGAAAGAATCTCATTGAATTTCTTTTTATTTTCCTCGCTTATAGAATCTAAATCTCCTACTATATAATTTGCATTTTTAAAAGGATTTCCTTTTTCATCTTTATAGTTCATTAAAGATTCTATAGCATTATCACAGCAGATAATTTTATCTGCAGATCTTAATATAGATAAAACCTTTTTATTAGTAGGGAAAAGTCCATTAGCTAATATTATGTATTTTTTTATTGTATCCATTTATTATTCAAATGATAAACTGTTAAGGTTTCCTCTAAAACCCGCTAAAAAACTTTTAATAGGCATATTTTTCTTTCCTGGAATTTGTATTTCTAATATATCTATGATGCCTTGACGGCAATATACCCTAAGATATTTTTTTCCATCAGATATTATTTTTCCGATATTTTCATTATCCTGGTGGTCTTCTACAATAGCAGTTTTAGCTATTTTAACATCTAATTTTTCACCATCCATATTAAAAACAGTATGAGCAGTAGGGTAAGGACTTAATCCTCGTACTAAATTGTGTACTTTAGGAGCTTCCTGCTTCCAATTGATTTGTTTAGTTTTAGTTAAAATCTTAGGTGCTGGTTTTAATATTTTTTCTTCTTTCTGAGTTTGAGGAGAAACTTTATGATTAACTAAAACTTCTATAGTTTCTAATACTACGGGAGCTCCTAATTTTTTTAATTTTTCATAAAGACTACCAAAATTGTCGTCAGACTCTATAGAACACTTTTTCTGAAAAATTAATTTCCCTGTGTCGATTTTCTTATCTAATAGAAAAGTACTTACTCCAGTTTCTTTGTCACCATTTATAATGGCCCAATTAATAGGAGCTGCTCCACGATACTGAGGTAACAATGAAGCATGGAGGTTAAAAGTTCCTAATTTAGGCATACTCCATACTACTTCAGGTAATATTCTAAAAGCTACTACGACAAATATATCAGCTTTATAATACTCTAATTCTTTTATGAAATTAGGATCTATTAATTTTATAGGCTGAAGAATAGGTATATTATGTTTAAGAGCAGCTTCTTTTACAGGAGAAACATGAATTTTACGTCCTCGTCCACTTGGCTTATCAGGGACAGTAACTACAGCCCGAACATCATAATCTTGTTGTATTAAAGTTTCCAGACTTTCCACAGCGAATTCTGGAGTACCCATAAATACTATTTTAACTGATTGCTTCATGTTTGTGTTTATATTTTTTAAAGAATTTTAAGGATTTATTCCATTTTTCTTTTATTTTATCAAAATTAAATAATGAAGAATCTTTTGTAGCTTTTCTTGTAAGAAATATTCCTATCGGGAGTAATACAAAAGTAGAAATAAATGCTCCTAACCAAGGAGAAATAGAACCATCTCTAGCTAGTTTTTTACCACTAATATCTACTACCCAATATAATATAAAAAAGAGAGCAGACACTATCATAGGAGTTCCAAACCCTCCTTTTCTTAGGATAGCACCTAATGGGGCACCTATAAAAAAGAATATTAGACAAGCAAAAGATAATGTGAATTTACGATAAGACTCTAAATCTATTCTCCTAAGAGTAGAATCATAATGTCTTATTTCTCTATCATATGATTTCAATGTATTGATCGGTTGATTTAAAGATTTAATGGTAAGTCTTAACTCAGCTAATTCTGCCTCAGGATTTTCCCAAACCATAGAACTATCGACATTATTAAGTCGATAACCAGAGAATTTATCTACTTCAGGATTTAGTTCTTTGGCATGAGTGAATTCACAATTATTATAAAATCTCTGTATTTGGCCATTGAATACTTGATTATATTTAATGGATAAAGAATCTCTATCATGTCTAAGTACTTTAAGGTTCTTAGACATAATTTCATTACTATATTTTTCATCATCTTCCGATTTTTCAAAAGCATAATTTTCTAGAGGAATAACTATGTTTTGCTTAGTGAAAGATATCTTCTGCAATTTATATGTAGTATCTCTATAATGTCTCTGATTATCTTCTTGGTATTGAACACCATCAAATAAAGTGAAGAATAGGGCAGATTTATCTTTAGTAGATTTTATTAAACCTGAATCAGCAATGGCTACTTGTATATTACCTTTATTGGAACTATGATTATATATAAGTACATTATACATCATATCTGTTTTTTTATTTCTATCGTTGATTCTAAGAGTGTATCCATCGATACCATTATAGAAAGTGTCTGTTGGGATTTTTATTTCTGACTTGGTTCTTCCTATATCGTACTGAAGAGTGTAAATTTTCTTATAAGAAATAGGAATAAGATTATTAGAAATAAAGAAAGCTCCTATACAAATACCTACTGCTACATAAATTAAAGGGTTTAATATTTTATTTAATGAAATCCCAGCCGCTTTCATGGCTAAAAGTTCATTATTTTCTCCCATATTACCTAAGGTCATTATAGAAGCAAGTAATGTAGCAAGAGGTAAAGCTAAAGGTAAAATAGTAGCAGACCCCCATCCTAAAAATTCTAAGATTACTCCAAAATTTAAACCTTTTCCTACTAAGTCATCGATATATAACCATAGAAATTGCATAACTAATATGAAAACTACTATGAAAAAAGTAGCACAGAAAGGCCCTAAGAAGGATTTTAATATAAATTTATTTAATTTCTTCAAAAATTAATTATTTAGGATATTAATCAATGTTTCTAAGGCATTGTTAATGCCATTAATGTTTCGTCCTCCTGCAGTGGCTAAGAATTTTTGTCCACCACCACCCCCTTGTATAAATTTAGCAGCCACTTTAATATTTTTAGAAGCATCCATACCAGTTTTTACTAAAGCATCACTATACATTAATGTGAGACATACTTTACCTTCTGGCGTTCCAAATCCTGCAGCAAACATTAGTTTATCATCTTTAGGAGTGGCTTTATAAATTTGGAAAGCTATATCTTTTATCATATCAGTAGGATATTTCCCAGTATTTAATTTGATAACCTTAACACCAGAAATTACTTCGGATTCAGTTTCTAATTTTTTTCTAAGAATTGAAGCTATTTGACCTTGATAATTATCTGCTTTTTCTTTTAATTCGTTATTCAAGTTAATAAATTTCTTAATAGAAGAAAGAATATCTGAAGTTTGCAGAATATTTCTTATTTCTTTTTCAGTGTCTTGTAACTGATACATGAGATTCTCAATGTTTCTGCCTGTAGTAGCTTCTATTCTTCTGATACCAGCTGCGGAAGCTGATTCTGATAAAATTTTAAACATTCCTATATGAGAAGTGTTGGTTACATGAGTTCCACCGCATAATTCTATAGAATCTCCGTATTTAATTACTCTTACTTTATCACCATATTTTTCTCCGAATAAGGCCATAGCTCCTAAATCTTTAGCTTCTTGAATAGGAACGTCTCTATATTCTTCTTTTTCTATATGCTGACGAATCATATTATTAACTTCTCTTTCTATTTTTCTCAAATCTTCATCAGAAATTTTTTCAAAATGAGAAAAATCGAAACGGAAATATTTAGCATTTACTGAAGATCCTTTTTGCTCCACGTGTGTACCTAATATTTTACGAAGAGCAGAATGAAGTAGGTGAGTGGATGAATGGTTAGCCGTAATATCAGCTCTGTTTTCGACATTAACTACTGCATGGAATGTACCTTCAAATATTTTAGGTAATTTATTTACGGTATGAATAGGAAGATTATTTTCATTAACTGTATTAGTAACAATAATCTTTTCTTCATCAGGTGTTATGATATAACCAGTATCTCCTATTTGACCACCTTTTTCAGCATAAAAAGGAGTTTTGTCAAGAACTATCTGATATAATTTTTTCTTTTGAACATTAATAGTCCTGTATTTTACTATTTTACAATTTTCTTCTAAATGATCATATCCAGTAAAGATTATATTATCGACATGTTTAATTTCTTGCCAATCACTTTTTTCTACTATAGAAGCATTCCTAGCTCTGTTTTTTTGTTTTTGTAATTCTATTTCGAATTCTTTTAGATCTATCGTATAACTATTTTCAGAGGCTATTAGCTGACTAAGGTCTATAGGAAATCCAAAAGTATCATATAAAGTGAAAGCATCTTTACCACTTATTTTTTTAGTATCAGCAGATTTTTTAAGAATTTTATCCATAAGACTAATACCTTTATCTAAAGTTCTAAGGAAAGCATCTTCTTCTTCACGTATTACTTTTTCTATAAGATTTTGTTGTTTTACTAATTCAGGATAAGTATCTCCCATAAGTTTAGTAAGAGTAGGGACTAATTTACATAAGAATGCAGAATCAAATCCTAAGAAGGTATAACCATATCTAACTGCTCTACGAAGAATTCTTCTAATCACATATCCTGCTTTCACATTAGAAGGCAGCTGACCATCAGCTATAGAGAAACTAATCGCACGAATATGATCAGAAATAACACGCATAGCTATATCTACCTCTTCGTTATCGCCATATTTCTTGCCAGATATTTCAGAAATCTTAGCTATAAGATTCTGAAATATATCTCCTTCATAGTTACTTTTCTTATGATTAATAACCATAACGAGTCTTTCAAGTCCCATACCTGTATCTACGTTTTTATTAGGTAATTCTTCTAGGCTACCGTCAGCTTTTCTATTATATTGTGTAAAAACTAAATTCCATATTTCTATAACTAGAGAATGACCTTTATTTACTAATTTTTCTCCAGGGATTTTATTTCGATCTTCATCATCTCTTAGGTCATAATGGATTTCGCTACAAGGACCACATGGACCCATATCTCCCATTTCCCAGAAATTATCATGTTTATTACCGTTGATTATTCTATTTTCAGGTAAAAATTTTTCCCAAATTTCTTTAGCTTCATTATCTAATTCCAAGCCATCATCTTTAGAACCTTCGAAAATAGTAGCATATAATCTATCTTTATCTAATTTAAATACTTCTGTTAAAAGTTCCCATGCCCATTCTATAGTTTCTTTTTTGAAATAATCTCCAAAACTCCAGTTACCTAGCATCTCAAACATAGTGTGATGATAAGTATCATGGCCTACTTCTTCTAAATCATTATGTTTACCACTTACCCTCAAACATTTTTGACTATCTGTTATTCTAGGATGCATAATATGAATATTCCCTAAAAGTAAATCCTTAAATTGATTCATACCTGCATTAGTGAACATTAGGGTAGGATCTCCCTTAATCACCATAGGTGCTGATGGTATTATATAGTGATTCTTTTTTTCGAAGAAATCTAGAAAACTTTTTCTTATCTCTCTTGATGTCATATTCTCTTAGTATTAATAAAGTACAAAAATAGTTTTTTATTTAAAATTAATTAAATTTGCAGGGTATAATATACTATATTTAATAGTAAAAGATTTCAATTTAAGTTAGAATGGCTTCAAAAAAACATTATAAATTTAATAAAGAGACGTTAGAATGCGAAGAAATGAAGGAATCTACTTCTAAGAAGGTTCTTAAGTTTTTTTCATATTTTGTTTCTAGTATTGTTTTTTTCTTACTAGCTTTCTATCTCTATTCAGGAGTTTTGAATTATAAGACTCCCAAACAGCAAATCGCTGAAAGAAATTTAATTAAATGGCAGGGAAAATTACAATTTTTAAATAGAAGATATAATAATATTGAATCTATTTTATCTGAAATAGAGAAACGTGATAATAATATGTATCGTCCTATTTTTGGTTTGGATGAGATATCTTCTGATGTGAGAAATGCTGGATTCGGTGGAATAGAACGATATTCTTATTTAAAGGATTTTGATAATTCTGGAATTCTTACAGCCACAGTTCGGAAAATGGATATATTATATAAAAAAGTATATGTGCAGTCTAAATCATTAGATGAACTTACAGCATTATCTAAAAGAGCAGATGAGATGTCTGTTTGTATTCCTAGTATTCCTCCTATGACTACTGATCGTAGAATCAGATATTCTTCTAGATTCGGTATGAGATTAGATCCTGTTTCAAAAGATAGATATAAAATGCATAGTGGTATTGATTTAGCAGGACCTATAGGAGAACCAGTTTATTCTACGGGAAATGGTAAAGTTACCAATGTGGGTTATGACTTTTTCGGTTATGGTAATTATTTAGAAATAGACCATGGATTTGGTTATAAAACCAAATATGCTCATTTACATTCTGTAAATGTATCAATAGGAGATATAGTTCGTCGTGGGGATATGATAGCTACGCTAGGGAATACGGGCCATACTACTGGACCTCATCTTCATTATGAGATAAGGTATAAAGGAAGAGCTGTTAATCCTATAAATTATTTTTCTTTCGATATCACCCCTCAAAGTTATGCACTTCTAGTAAAAAATCCATCTAATCAAGGTGTCTAAAAATAGTGACTGTCTAATAAAAAAGAAGGCAATAATCATAAATGAAAGTTAATAAGCATAACGATTTTAAATATAATAAAGAGACCTTAAAATATGAGAAACCTCATATTTCTTGGAGAACTATTATATGGAGAGTAGCTAAATTATTATTATTATTTATCGGTTTATCTATACTTTATTATCTAATTACTGCATCTCTTTTTAGAACTGCTAAAGAAGGAGAAATTATTAGAGAAACTAAAATTATCGAAAAAGAATATAAAGGGTTAGGGGAAAAAGCAAAAGTATTAGAGAATGCGGCGAATGGACTAGAAATAAGGGATAAAAATATTTATAGAGATATATTTAATTCTGATCCACCTACATATTTAACTTCTTATACTGATAGTATTCCGAATTATGATATAGATGATAATATATTAGATAAACATATAATATATCAAACATCATTTAGTGTAAAAAAATTATCAACGGCTGTATTAGAGAGTAAATTATTAGTTTCATCTATTATGAATGTGATAGATTCTTCTAAGGTTTCATTAAAAAATATTCCATCTATTTTACCTATTAGAAATTTCAATCTTCATAATGTAGGAGCATCTTTAGGTAAAAAAATTCATCCATTTTATAAAACACTTATTAATCATAATGGTGTAGATTTAATAGCTTCTATAGGGACAGAAGTGGTGGCTACTGCTAATGGAAGAGTGATTAGTATATCACATTCTAAAAAAGCTGATGGAAATAAAATTAGAATTCTACATAAAAATGGTTATATTACAACTTATTCTCATCTTAGTGATATTCTAGTGAGAAATAACCAGAGAGTAAAACAAGGCCAAAAAATAGCTAGAGTAGGTAATTCTGGAATGAGTTTTGCACCACATTTACATTATTCTGTGGAATTAAATAAGAAATATCAAGAGCCAATAAATTATTTTTTTAGTGATTTAGATTCACATCAATATTTAGATATGTTGATGACTTCGATTAATACAGGGCAGTCACTAGATTAAAATAGTCACTAGATTAAAATTATATATTATGCCGTTTAAGGAATTTAATGTAGTAAAGATGTATTATTCTATAGGAGAAGTAGCTGATATTTTAGATGAAAGTACTTCTTTAGTAAGATTTTGGACAGATAAATTCCCTACATTTATTAAGCCAGGTAGGAATAAAAAAGGTAATAGAAAATATAGTCCTTCTGACATTCAAAACTTAAAAACTATTCATCATTTAGTAAAAGATAGAGGGATGACTTTAGAAGGAGCTAATAAAAGATTGCTAGATAATAAAGAAGGAGAAGATAAAAGTGCAGAAATAGTTGACCGTTTATCTGTAATAAAAGAGATACTATTAGATATTTCCAATTCTTTAACTAAACCCACAGAAGAATTATGATAAGTGCTAGAGAGATAGCAGCTGTGATAGAGGACTTTGCACCTTTATACAATCAAGAAGACTGGGATAATTCTGGGTTTTCTATAGGTAATATGAATGCGAAAGTAGATGGAGTCTTAATAGGATTAGACTGTAGTATGGATTTATTAGAAGAAGCTGTTTCATTAGGAGTAAATATGGTGATTACTCATCATCCACTTATTTTTAATGGTATAAAAAAAATTCTTCATAATGATTTTACTGGTTCTATAATTGAATATGCTATTAAAAATGATATTATTATATATAGCTCTCATACAGCTATTGATAAAGTGATAAATGGTGTTAGTGGACAGATGGCAGATGCTTTAGGCTTAATAAATAGAGAAATTTTAGATATAGAGGGGTCTAATGATAATATAGGCTTAGGAGTGGTAGGAGATTTACCAAAGTCTGCAGGGCCTATGGAATTTATAGAAAGAGTTAAAAATATTTTCGATTTAGAAATAATTAAATCTTCTAAAGTCCCAAATGTTTCAGTAGAAAGAGTGGCTTTATGTGGTGGTAGTGGTCATTCATTAATCAATAAAGCTAAAGAAAGTGGTGCTCAAGCATACATTTCTGGAGATATTACTTATCACTATTTTTTACCAGATCCTGATTTCATGATTTTAGATATAGGTCATTATGAAAGTGAAATAGGGATACTAAAAACAATATTTACACTAGTTAGGAAAAATTTTCCTAACTTCGCCACTTACATTACGAAATCGAATAAAAATTTGGTATATTACTATTAAGAATATGGCAACAAGCAAATCAAACAAAAAAATCGAAACACCTATTGATAATAGGGAAACTTTTACATCGCTATCTACATCTATGAAAGATACAGATGCTGACAACATGAAAGAAAAATTGCATACTTTATATAAAATACAGCAGGCAGATTCTAAGATAGATTCTATTCACCTTTTAAGAGGAGAACTTCCTGAAGAGGTAAGGGATTTAGAGGATGAAATAGAGGGTAAAAAGACAAGGATAGCAAATATCACAGTAGAGATTTCTGATATAGAACATGAAACTAATTTAGCTAAGCAAGAATTAACAATTGCTGGCGATGCTAAAATTAAATATGAAGATCAGCGCTCTAATGTAAAGAATAGTAGAGAATATAATGCTATATCTAAAGAAATCGAAAATGAAGATTTAAATTTTCAGCTAGCTGAAAAGAAAGTCTCAGAATTAAAAACAGTCATTTTAGAAAAAAATGCAAAATTAAAAGAAACTAAAGAATTCTTAGTAGGAAGAGAAGAAGATTTAGTAATCAAAAAGACTGAATTGGTATCTATTACTGATGAAACAGCTAAAGAAGAAGAAAATTTATTAGCAAAAATAGAAGACCTTAAAAATAAAATAGACGAAAGAATGTATTTCGCTTATAAAAAAGTTCGTTCAAATGCAAGAAATGGTTTAGCTGTAGTAACTATTTATAAAGGTGCTTGCGGTGGATGTTTTAATAAAATTCCACCTCAGCGTCAGATAGATATTATGTCAAATAAGAAAATCATAGTATGTGAGTATTGTGGTAGAATCTTAGTTAGTAATGATTTCGATGGAAAAATAAAACCAGTAGAGGAAGAACCAGTTTCTAAAAAAAGAATTACTAGAAAAAAAATAAAGAAAGTATAGGAAAATATTATATGGAAATAGAAGCTAACAGTATTAGAAAGCTTTTTTTTCAGCATGTAGCTCAAACATCACCAGCGCCTTTAGGACTTGAAGTTCAGCGAGCTGATGGTGTTTTTTTGTACACGAAGAATAAAAAGTATTTAGATTTTGTCTCAGGTGTATCAGTAAGTAATCTAGGGCATGGTAATAAGGAAATAATAGCAGCAGTAAAAAAGCAAGTCGATGACTACTTCCATCTTATGGTTTATGGAGAAATGATAGAAGCTCCTCAAGTATTGCATGCTAAATTATTGACTTCATTATTACCAGAAAATCTTAATTCAGTATATTATGTTAATTCTGGTAGTGAAGCTAATGAAGTAGCTCTAAAATTAGCAAAAAGGATTACTGGTAGAACTGAAATGATAAGTTGTGTAAATGCTTATCATGGATCATCTCATGGTAGTCTTTCCATGATAGGAAGTGAATATTTTAAAAACGCTTATCGTCCATTATTACCTGATGTTAGAAATATTAGATTTAATAATGTAGATGATTTAAAATATATAACTGAAAAAACAGCATGTGTATTAATAGAACCTATTCAGGCAGAAGGTGGTGTAATTTGTCCAAAGGATAATTATCTTAAAAAATTAAGGAAGCGTTGTGATGGGACTTCTACTATGCTAATTTTTGATGAAGTTCAGACAGGATTTGGTAGAACTGGATCCCTGTTTGCTTGTTTAAAATACGATGTAGTACCAGATATTATAACCTTGGCTAAAGCATTAGGTGGAGGTATGCCTTTAGGTGCTTGTGTTTCTTCAGTAGAGAATCTTGAAGCCTTTCAAAAAAACCCGATATTAGGTCATATTACTACTTTCGGAGGACATCCAGTTTGTTGTGCAGCAGCGTTAGCATCTTTAAAAATATTGGTTCGAGAAAAATATTATGAAGATGTAGAAAGAAAATCTAAAATAATAGAAGATGCTTTGATTTCTAATATTCAAGTTAAAGAAATAAGAAGAGCAGGTTTGTTAGTCGCTATAGATTTAGGGGATAAGGAAAAAATTTCTAGTATTATACCTAAATTACTGAAACAAGGATTAATATCAGATTATTTCCTATTTAATCCTACATCTTTTAGAATAGCTCCTCCATTAATTATTAAAGATGAAGAACTAGAATATGGATTAAATATCATTAAAAAAGTTCTTAATTCTCTCTAAAATCATTACTTTTATAAATTCTAAATTAAAAGCAAAATATTAATATATAATGGCTGATACTAAAAACACTAACAAGAAATTTACTAAGAAGAAAAAAATAGATGTCGATAGTATTGGTATGGAGATGGGATTAGTGCCACCACAGTCTATTCCTACCGAGGAAGCTGTTTTAGGTTCTTTATTAATAGAACCTGATATCGTTTATTCCGTTATGATGAGTCTTACAGAAGAGTGTTTTTATAGTGAAGTTAATAGACGTATTTTTAAAGCTATAAAAAATTTAGATGCAGCACATTCTCCTATTGATATTTTTACTGTAAGTGAAGAATTAAAGAAAACTAATTCTTTAGAATTTGTAGGTGGTGAGTATTATCTTTCTGGGTTAAGTAATAAAATCGGTGCTGCAGCGCATATAGATTATCATGTTAAAATTTTAGTCCAAAAATATATTCAGAGACAGCTTATTTCTATTTCTCATACAGTATTAAAAGATTCTTTTGATGATAATCAATCAGTAGATGATTTATTAAGTGATACTCAAGAAAAATTCTTTGTTCTTGCTCAAAAAAGTATGAAAAAAGAGACTCAGAAAATTTCTGATGTTTTGACCGAAGCTGTAGATCAAATCGAAAAAGATCAAACTCGAGAAGATGGTTTAAGTGGATTAGCTTCAGGTTTTATAGGTGTAGATAAAGTTACTATGGGATGGCAAAATTCTGACTTAATAATATTAGCAGCTAGACCTTCTGTGGGTAAAACAGCTTTTGTGCTTACTATGGCTAGGAATATGTCTGTAATTTATCATACTCCAGTAGCTTTTTTCTCTTTAGAAATGTCATCTACACAGTTAGCTAAAAGATTATTAGTATCTGAAACTGAACTTTCTAATGAAAAGATTAGAGGTGGTAAGAAAATGGCGGATCATGAGTTAATACAGTTACATGAAAAGATAATTGATTTAGCTAAAGCTCCATTATATATAGATGATACTCCTTCACTTTCTATTTATGAATTTAAATCTAAAGCTAGAAGATTAGTTAAAGATGCTAATGTTAAAATAATTATTATTGACTATTTGCAGTTAATGACTGGACCTCCTGATTTAAGAGGTATGAGAGAACAAGAAGTGGCGAGTATTTCTAGAAATTTAAAAGCTGTGGCTAAAGAGCTTAATGTCCCTATTGTAGCACTTTCTCAGCTTTCTCGTGCAGTAGAGAATAGAGGAGGGAGTAAAAGACCACAATTGAGTGACCTTAGAGAATCTGGTTCTATAGAACAAGATGCAGATATAGTAATGTTTATACATAGACCTGATTACTATGGTCTTCAAGAAGATCCTTCACAGCAAGGGAAGGCCGATTTAATCATAGCTAAACATCGTAATGGTTCTACAGGGACTGTTCCTATGAAATTTAGAAAACAAGAAGCTAAATTTTTAGATGCTAATGATTCCGGAATCGATGATAATTTTGATATGAATAATACTCAAAGTTATGATTCTGAAATGAATAATTCTAATGTTTATGATTCTATGGAAGGAGAAGATCCTCTAGGATAAAAGAATTATTATCTCAAGAAAAAATCTATTTATAAATTTAAAAGTATAATTGATTAAAACGTAATTAAAGTTAAATATTAATAAGGTCATATAGTTTCTTAAGAAAAATATTGCATATGGATATAAATCATGATGGAAAAATTAAAAGTGTGAAAGGTGATAAGATAGAAGTGGAAATACTTAGTAAATCTGCTTGTTCTACTTGTCCTGGCAGAGGTTTTTGTTCTATGTCAGACCAAGCTAATAAAATCATAAATGTCACGAATAAAGGAGAAGAAAATTATAAAGTAGGTGAAAATGTGCAAGTATCTATCAAGCAAAAATTAGGATATAAGGCTGTCTGGATTTCTTATGGCCTTCCCCTTGTGATTTTTCTTATATTATTAATATCTTTGCCTAGCTTTTTAAAAAACGAATTACTAATCGGCCTCATTATATTAGGGGCTGTCATTATATATTATGTTATTTTATATTTGTGTGGTAAAAGAATTGGAAGAAGTTTCGATTTTTCTATTCATAAATATTAAACTATAAATTGAATGATTAATATTATTATTTATACTGTAGTAACCCTTAGTGTTCTGGGGTTATTATTAGCTCTGGTGCTATTTTTAATAGCACGTAAATTTAAGGTCGAAGAAGACCCTCGAATCGACCAAATAGAAGCTATTATGCCTGGTGCTAATTGTGGAGGCTGTGGTTTTGCTGGTTGTCGTGCTTTTTCTGAAAATGTCGTTAAAGCTACTTCTTTGGATGGATTTTTCTGTCCAGTAGGTGGAAACGAAGTTATGAAGAAAGTAGCGGCTACTATGGGTTACGCTGTCGAAGAAAATGTTCCTAAGATAGCTGTTGTTAGATGTAACGGTACCTGTGAAGCAAGGCCTAAAACTAGTGTTTATGATGGAATCTCTTCTTGTAAAGTTATTAAAACGTTATATCAAGGAGATACAGGTTGTAAATACGGATGTTTTGGTCAAGGTGATTGTGTAGAAGCATGTGTTTTTAACGCTTTGAAAATGAACACAGAAACTGGTCTTCCTGAAGTTAATGAAGATAATTGTGTGGCTTGTGGTGCATGTGTTAAAGCATGTCCTCAAGGAATTATTGAATTACGTAATAAAGGAATGAAGAATAGAAGAGTGTATGTAGCATGTATGAATCAAGATAAGGGTGGTGTGGCTAGAAAAGCCTGTGCTAATGCTTGTATAGGTTGCAAAAAATGTGAGCAAGTTTGTCCTTTTGATGCTATAAAAGTAGAAAATTTCTTATCATATATAGACTATGATAAATGTCGTCTTTGTAGAAAATGTGTAGATGTATGTCCTACAGGAGCTATTCTTACAGATAATTTTCCTTTGAAGAAAAAATTAGAGATTAATCATGCTGAAGTTAACCCTATTGGGGTAAATCATGCTGAAGTTAAATCTATTGCTATTAAGCAAGAATCTAAAAAAATGGAGGCTTAAGATATAATGAAAACATTTAGAATGGGCGGTGTTCATCCGCATGATGATAAAATCTCTAAAAATGCTACTATAGAAATATTCCCTCCTTTAGATAAGGCATATATTTCTATGTCTCAGCATATAGGAGCTCCTGCTAAACCTATTGTAAAAGTAGGTGATTATGTAAAAGTGGGACAGCTAATAGGAGAAAAGGCAGGTTTTATTTCTGCAAATATTCACTCTTCTGTATCAGGTACAGTAACAGCCATAAAACCTTATGCTGATTTAGCAGGAAAGATGGTTAATACTATATTTATCGATGTCGAAGGCGATGAATGGGAAGAAAAAATAGATAGAAGTCCTGAATTGGCTAAAGAAATTAGATTTAATAAAGAAGAAATAATTAAGAGGATAGAAGAATGTGGTATAGTAGGAATGGGTGGTGCATCTTTCCCTACTAATGTCAAATTATCACCTCCTCCAGGTAAAATAGCTGAATTTCTTATTATCAATGGTGTAGAGTGTGAGCCTTATTTAACTTCTGATTATAGAATGATGATGGAATATCCTGATGAAATACTTGTAGGGGCTTCTATCTTAATGAAAGCTTTAGATGTTAAAAAGGGATTTATAGCAATAGAAGAAAATAAACGTGAAGCTATAGAACTTTTAAAATCTAAACAAGAAGATTATCCGGGAATTAAAATAGTTCCTTTAAAGAAAAAGTATCCACAAGGTGGTGAAAAACAATTAATAGATGCAGTCGTAGGAAGGCAAGTTCCTTCTAAGGGACTTCCTATTGATGCTGGAGCAGTAGTCCAAAATTGTGCTACTGCTTTTGCGGTTTACGAAGCTGTTCAGAAACATAAGCCTTTATTTGAAGGTGTGATTACTATAACTGGTTTGCATGCACCTGCTCAGAAAAATTATAAATTACGAGTGGGGACTCCTTTAGAAAAAGTAGCTGAATATGCTGGTGGAATTCCTGATAGCGTAGCTAAACTTATTAGTGGAGGTCCTATGATGGGTAAGGCTATTTTCAATATGTCTGCAGCTTCTGTAAAAAGTAGTTCGTCTATACTTATGTTTACTAAGGAAGAAACTATTAGAAAAGAAGAATCTAACTGTATTAGATGTGGTAAATGTATAGAAGCTTGTCCTATGGGTCTTGAACCTTATATGCTATATAAATTAGCTAAAACGAAAGATTATGATCAGTTAGAAAAAGATCTTGTCTATGATTGCATAGAATGTGGATGTTGTTTATATACATGTCCAGCTAATATTCCTTTGCTTGATCTTATCAGAGTAGCTAAATCTGATGTTATGGGAATAATTAAATCAAGACCTAAAAAATAGAGAAAATGAAAAATTTTATAATATCACAAGCACCTCATATTCATAGTGATAATACTACTAGAAAATTAATGAGAGATGTAATCATTGCATTATTACCAGCTGCTTTAGTAAGTGTTTATTTTATGGGTTTTCCAGTTCTATATATGATTTTAATCAGTATAGGTTCTGCAGTGCTTTTCGAATACTTAATTAAAAAATTTGTAATGAAGACTAAACCTACTGTTAATGATTTATCTGCAGTAGTAACAGGTCTTTTATTAGGACTTAATCTTCCACCAGCTACTCCTTTATGGGTAGTTATTATAGGGTCTTTCGTAGCTATTGCTATAGCCAAAATGACCTTCGGGGGTTTAGGCCAAAATATATGGAATCCGGCTTTAGTAGGTAGGGTATTTTTATTAATATCTTTCCCAGTATTTTTAACTAATTGGTCATATGACATTCCTTCATGGATTTCATCCGTAGATGCTTTCTCAGGTGCTACTCCTTTAGGTTTAATAAAAGAAGGTTTAGCTGGTGGAAGTTCAGTTCAAGATTTAATAGCTGCTAATCCTCAGTTATCTAATTCTCAGATGTTTTTAGCTAAAAGCGGTGGTTCTGCAGGTGAAGTTTCAGCTATTGCACTAATATTAGGATTCATTTATTTACTTATTAGAAAAGTTATCAAACCTCATATCACACTTTCTATACTTGTAACAGTGTTTGTTTTTAGTGGAATATTTTGGTTGTCTGATCCTACTCAATACATGGACCCTATATTTAATTTATTATCTGGTGGATTATTATTAGGTTCTATCTTTATGGCTACTGATTATGTTACATCTCCTATGAATCCAAAAGCTCAAATAGTTTATGGTGTAGGAATAGGTGTTTTAACAGTACTAATTCGTTTATTCGGAAGTTATCCAGAAGGAGTATCTTTCGCTATTCTTATTATGAACTCAATAGTTCCTTTACTTAATAAATATATGAAACCTAAAAGATTTGGGAGGGTTAAATAATGGCTAAAGAATCTACATTAAAAAATATGTTAGTTACACTTACCTTAATATGTTTAGTTTCATCAGCCATATTGGTAGGCGTATATTCTCTTACAAAAGATCCTATAGATAAGGCTAATAAAACTGCTGAAATAGCAGCTATAGCACGAGTAGTTCCTAAATTCGAAACGCTTTCTACTCCTGAAACTATAAAAGTGGAAACAAATAGTGATAAGGTCGCTATTGTATATAAAGCATTTAATAAAGATCAAGAACTTATAGCTTATGCTATTAAAATAACTACTTCTAAAGGTTTTGGTGGAAATGTTACTGTTATGGTGGGTATAACGCCTGATGGCAATTTCTTTAATACTAAAGTTTTAGCCCATACTGAAACACCTGGTTTAGGTGCTAAGATGGATCCTAAACAGTCTAATTTCTCAGAACAATTTAAAGGGAAAGATCCTAAAGTATTTAAATTAGCTCCTACTAAAGATGGAGGTGATGTAGATGCTATCACTGCAGCTACTATTAGTTCTAGAGCATATTGTGATGCTCTTCAAATGGCGGTGAAAGTGTTTAATAATTTACAGAATGAAAAATCAAAGGAGGTAAATGATGTCGAATAATAATAAATTCAAAATACTTACTGACGGTATTATAAAAAATAACCCAACTTTCGTATTGGTATTGGGTATGTGTCCTACCTTGGGTACTACTACTTCTGCTATAAATGGTTTGGGTATGGGATTAGCGACTACTTTTGTTCTTGTTTTATCCAATATATTTATTTCACTTCTAGCTAAATATATTCCTGATAAAGTAAGAATACCTTCTTATATAGTAGTAATAGCAGCATTTGTAACTGTATTACAATTAATAATGCAAGCATATGTTCCTTCTTTATATGCAACTCTTGGTTTATTTATACCTCTTATAGTAGTAAACTGTATAGTTCTTGGTAGAGCTGAAGCTTTCGCAAGTAAAAACGGGGCAGGTGCTTCTGCCTTAGATGGCCTAGGTTCTGGTTTAGGCTTTACATTATCATTAACTGTTTTAGGTTTATTAAGAGAACTATTAGGAAGTGGATCTGCTTTCGGTTGGAAATTTATTTCAGGCGATGGTATTTTAGCTTTTGTACTTGCTCCAGGTGCATTTATTGTTCTTGGTTATCTTATGGTAATATTTAGAAAACTAACTGTTAAAACTAAATAAAATGGAATATATACTTATAATTATATCTGCTGTATTTGTAAATAATATAGTATTATCTCAGTTCTTAGGGATATGTCCCTTTTTAGGCGTTTCTAAACAGGTCGGAACTTCTATAGGAATGTCTGCTGCTGTAGCTTTCGTAATGGCATTAGCTACGTTAGTAACATATCTTTTACAATATTATGTTCTAGTTCCTCTAGGTATAGAATTTATGCAAACACTTACTTTTATTTTAGTGATCGCTGCATTAGTTCAAATGGTAGAGATTATACTTAAAAAAGTTTCTCCAGCATTATATCAAGCATTAGGAATTTTCTTACCTTTAATTACTACTAATTGTGCTGTATTAGGTGTAGCTATTATGGTGGTAACTAAAGAATTTACTTTCGGAGGAGCCACTCATATGCTTAATTTAGGGCAATCTGTAGTTTATGCTGTAGCATCGGCCATAGGTTTTGGTTTAGCTATGGTTCTATTCGCTGGTATTAGAGAACAATTAGAATTATCATCTGTCCCTAAATCTTTTAAAGGGGTACCTATTGCTTTAGTATCAGCAGGTATTTTAGCTATGGCCTTTATGGGATTCAGTGGATTAGTATAAATTATTAATATTATGACTATAATAGAAATAGAAAAATTAATAACTAAAAACGAGACTGAAAAAGCTTTTAAAGAGTTATTCCTTTATGTAAAAGAAAATCCCGATAATGCTAAAGCTTGGTATTTGCTAGGTAATGTTTATCGTAAACATGAGCAGTGGGGAGAGGCTATTAACGCTTTAAATAAAGCTAAGTTGATAGATCCTGAAGGTCCAGCTGATGCAGCGATTGAATCTATTTACAATATTATTCGATTTATGAATAAAGATTTGATGAATCCTTAATAATTCAGATAATATTGATTGCATAAAAGTTTAAATAGTAGAAGTGATGTACTGCCAAAGGATGACGCCTACTGATACTGAGATGTTTAAGGAGTGTTTGGTTCCCCATTGTGGAATTTCTAATGGAAAATCGCTGGCATCTACTATATCTTGTTGTACTCCTTTTACTTCATTGCCGAAGACGAAAGCGTACTTTTTATTTTTCTTTGGAATAAATTTTTCTAATGAGATAGAGTTTTCTGCTTGTTCGACAGATATTATAGTGTAGCCTTCTTTTTTAGCATTGGCGACAGCATCCATACTATCTCCAAAGTATTTCCAATCCATAGAAAATTCTGCCCCTAAAGCTGATTTGTGAATTTCGGGTGTCGGGGGACATCCTGAAATACCACAGAGATAAATACTTCTGATACGAAAAGCGTCTGCTGTTCTGAATGCTGATCCTATATTATGACTACTACGAATGTTGTCTAAAATTATGATTATAGGGGTTTTATTCATAGTTTTAAATTCTTCTGTAGATGGCCTATTTAATTCACTATTTAATAATTTTCTAAACATTTCGTCTATTGTTTTTTTTTTCTTTACTTTGTACAAATATAACTATTATAATTATGAAACAGGATTTACAAATATCTGATTTAATCAAGAAGGAAGAAAGTCGTCAGCTTCATGGTATTGAACTGATTGCTTCTGAAAACTTCGTTACAGAAGACGTCCTTAGAGCTATGGGATCTGTCTGTACTAATAAATATGCTGAAGGTTATCCGGGTAAACGTTACTATGGTGGTTGCCAAGTAGTCGATCAAATTGAACAATTAGCTATAGATAGAGTATGTGAACTATTTGATGCTAAATATGCAAATGTTCAACCTCATTCAGGAGCACAAGCTAATATGGCAGTGTTTATGGCTTGCTTAAAACCAGGTGATACTTTTATGGGATTAGATTTGTCTCATGGTGGACATCTTACACATGGTTCTCCGGTGAATTTTTCGGGTTTAATCTATCATCCAATAGCTTATAGAGTGAAAGAGGAAACTGGTATTATCGATTATGATGAAATGGAAGCTTTAGCATTAGAAAATAAGCCTAAATTAATCATTGGTGGTGCTTCTGCTTATTCAAGAGAATGGGATTATGAAAGAATGAGAGCTATTGCTGATAAAGTAGGTGCTATTTTCATGGTAGATATGGCACACCCTGCTGGGTTAATCGCTGCAGGTCTTTTAAAGAACCCTGTAAAATATGCTCATATAGTTACATCTACTACTCATAAGACTCTTCGTGGTCCACGTGGTGGTATCATTTTAATGGGTGAAGATTTTGATAATCCTTGGGGTCTTGCTACTAAAAAAGGGAAAATCAAAAAGATGTCTGCTCTATTAAATTCTGCTGTATTCCCAGGAACACAAGGTGGTCCTCTTGAACATATTATTGCTGGTAAAGCTGTAGCATTTTTCGAGGCTATGCAACCAGAATTCAAGGTATATCAGCAACAAGTTAAAGATAATGCTCAGGCATTAGCTGAAGCATTTATTAAGAGAGGATATAAAATAATATCAGGTGGTACTGATAATCATTGTATGCTTATTGATTTAAGAACTAAATTCCCAGATCTTACAGGTAAAGTGGCTGAGAATGTATTAGTTAAAGCTGAAATCACGCTTAATAAAAATATGGTTCCTTTCGATTCTCGTTCACCTTTCAAAACTTCTGGTGTTCGTGTAGGTACTCCTGCTGTAACTTCTAGAGGTCTTTTAGAAAAAGATATGGATACTATAGTAAAATTAATAGATCAAGTACTTTCTCACATTAATAAAGAAGATGAATGTGATGAATCAGTATTAGAAAATGTACGTACTCAAGTTCGTTCTATGATGAGTGGCCGTGCATTAAATGTTTGGTAGAATAATTAGACATTATAATGAATATTAAAAAGGGCTCGAGAAATCGAGTCCTTTTTTTATGAAATTTTATAAGAGTGCATTCTTTTTATAGCTTTCTTTTCAAAATTTTTGTCGCCAGTGTGTTTTTCAAGTATGGAATTTAATTCTTTATGGAAGGAAGAACTATGATTCATATGGTGAAGATGAACTAATTCATGTAAAATAATATAATCCATTAGATCTTCTGGTAGATATATTAATCTTATATTTAGATTAATATTTTCTTGTACGGAACAACTTCCCCAATTACTTCTATTATTTTTTATTTTTAGTTTATTATATGAGAAATAGTATCTATTAGCTAAGTTATCTAATTTTTTTTCTAATATAATTCTAGCTTTTTTACGTATTTCTTCTAATTCCTTTTTATCTAATGGTAAATAGATATATTTAGATACTTTACTTAGATTTTTTTGAATCCAATCTGTATTTTTTTCTACGGCTTGTAGCCCATTTTTATAACTAACGTACCAAGGAATAGAGACATATACTTTTTTAACAGTATTAAAAGTTCTAATGCTTATTCTAATATTTTTATTAGTACGTTTTTTCTGTAAAACAATTTCTCCAAAATCTGGATGGACTACTTCTTTTTGCATAAGACAAATTTAATGACAAATCATGAATAAAAATCACTGATGATAAATTAATTAGTTCTATATAGTTTGTTTTTTGGAATAAATACGTATATTTGCAATCCCAATTTTGGGACAAAATGTGTAAACATCAATTGCTTATGTCAGTATTAAATTACTTATCAGCAGAAAAAAAGCAAGAGATTTTCGGAAAATACGGAAAGTCTAATAAAGACACCGGCTCTCCAGAGGGTCAAATTGCACTATTTTCTTACCGTATCGCTCATCTTACCGAGCATCTAAAACAAAATAGAAAAGACTTTGGTACTCAAAGATCACTTCTAAGTTTAGTAGGTAAAAGACGTCGTATCCTTGATTATCTCAAGGACCATGATATAGAGAGATACAGACAAATACTGAAGGAACTTAACCTTCGTAAATAAGAAATATTAAGGCTGTCTGGATGACAGCCTTTTCTTTTCTTTTTTCAATAAACATAGAATCTACTATTGGAAAAATGGCGGGAATTATTAATAACTTTTAAAAACTCTCATTGGGAGAGGTAGATTCGAATAATATTATGAATATAATTAATAAAACCATCGAATTAAATGATGGGAGGATTATTGAAATCGAAACTGGTAAATTAGCTAAACAAGCTGATGGTTCAGTGGTCGTAAAAATGGGTGGTACTATGTTGCTTGCTACAGTCACCTATGCTAAAAATGCTAAAGAGGATGTAGATTTTATGCCTCTTACAGTAGATTATCGAGAAAAATATGCTGCTGCTGGAAGATATCCTGGTGGATTTCTTAAAAGAGAAGGTCGTCCTTCTGATTATGAAATCCTTATATCTAGACTTATTGACCGTGCTTTACGCCCATTGTTCCCAGCTGATTTTCATTCTGAGACTTTTGTAAATGTTAGTTTGATTTCTGCAGATAAAGAAAATATGCCAGACTGTTTAGCAGGATTAGCAGCTTCTGCAGCATTAGCTACTAGTGATATTCCATTTGAATGTCCTATTTCTGAAGCTAGAGTAGCTAGAATAGATGGTGAATTTGTTATCGATCCTACATTTGCACAACTTGAAAATGCTGATATAGATATTATGGTGGCTGCCACTTATGATAATATCATGATGGTAGAAGGTGAAATGAAAGAAGTCTCTGAAGCTGAAATGTTAGATGCTATTAAATTTGCTCACGGTGAAATTAAGAAACATTGTAAAGTTCAGATGGAACTTATGAAAGAATGTGGTACTGAAATTAAAAGAGAATATTGTCAAGAAGTTAATGATGAAGATCTTCGTAAAGCTCTTCATGAATTTTCTTATGATAGATGTTATATCATAGCTAAATCTGGTCAAGGCAAACATGAAAGAACTGATGCTTTTGATGTTGTGAAAGACGAATTTATGGCTACTATACCTGAAGAAGAAAGAGACGAAAAAGAATTTATGGTAAATCGTTATTTTGGAGATATTTTGAAAGAAGCGATGAGAAGAATGGTTTTAGACGAAGGGATTAGATTAGATGGAAGAGATACTGAAACTGTACGTCCTATTTGGTGTGAAGTTGGATATCTTCCTGGAGCTCATGGATCTGCTATTTTTACTAGAGGTGAAACTCAGGCTTTAGCTACAGTTACTTTAGGTACTAAGATGGATATGAAAGCAATGGATCAAGTATTAATTCAACAAACACAACAATTCGTTCTTCATTATAATTTTCCTCCATTCTCTACAGGAGAAGCTAGACCTCAGAGAGGTGTGTCTCGTAGAGAAATAGGTCATGGTAATTTAGCTTATAGAGCTTTAAAATCTATAGTACCTATTGGTGAAGAAAATCCTTATGCTGTACGTGTAGTTTCAGATATATTAGAATCTAATGGTTCTTCATCTATGGCTACTGTATGTGCTGGATGTTTAGCTTTAATGGATACAGGTATTAAAATTAAGAAACCTGTTTCAGGTGTAGCTATGGGCCTTATAAAAGATGAAAAATCTGATAAATATGCTATTCTTACTGATATCTTAGGTGATGAAGATCATTTAGGAGATATGGATTTTAAGGTTACTGGTACTCCAGATGGTATTACTGCTGCTCAAATGGATATTAAAGTCGATGGTTTATCTTATGAAGTATTAGAAAAAGCATTGACGCAAGCCAAAAGAGGTAGAGAACATATTCTAGCTAAAATGTTGGAAACTCTTCCTGAACCACGTGCTGACTTTAAACCTAATGTGCCTCGTATTGTTCAGGTTATTATAGATGGTGATTTCATCGGTGCTGTTATCGGTAAAGGTGGTGAAACTATCCAGAATATCCAGAAAACCACGGGTACTACAGTTACTATTACTGAAAAAGATGGCAAAGGTGTTATAGATATCTTCGGTGAAAATAAAGATTCTATCGAGGCTGCTCTTAAGAGCATTAAAGATATTACTACTGTTCCTGAAGTAGGTAAAACTTATAATGGTAAAGTAGTTTCAATTCTTGACTTTGGTGCTTTTGTAGAAATCTTACCAGGTAAAGAAGGTCTTTTACATATATCTGAATTAGATTATAAGAAAGTAGATAAAGTAGAAGATGTATTATCTGTAGGGGATGAAGTAGATGTTAAACTTCTAGAAATAGATTTAAGATCAGGTAAAATGAGACTTTCTAAAAAAGCTTTAATGCCTAAACCAGAAGGTTGGGTAGAACCTGAACATAATAGAAGAAGGAATGATCGTCGTGATGATAGAAGACCACCAAGAAGAGATTATAGAAGAGACGATAATAGAGATAATCGTAGAGAAGCTCCTAAGGCATCCACTAACGAAGCTAATAAAGAAAAATAATTAATAATTTAATAATTAAAGGAGCATATTTTATGCTCCTTTTTTTTATGGCTTATCTTTGTTTAAAAGGCTAAAGATTTTAAAAAAAATTTATTAAATTAGCATTATTATTATGAAAGATTACCATATGAAAATATCTCGTTTAATAAATATATTATTATTTGGGTTTTTAGTGTTTATTTTTTCTTCTAGTACTATTCCAGAATCTGAAAATTCTATCAATAATCCTCAAGATTTTCCTAATAATCATTTAGTGGATTCTTTATGTAATAGATTCATTATCCAGAAAGGTTTAGTAGATGTGAATGATTATCAAGTTATTACTAAATATGCTGATACTTTGATATCTAAATATAAAATGGAAAATCAGAGTATGTTCTATAAAGTAATATTTACAGCAAATGTATTATTAGCGAACCAAGGGGAATTTGTACCGGCTATTAGATATTCTGAGTTATTATATGCTTATGCTAAAGCTCGTGATGATGATTTTGGATATGCTATTTCAGATTTATCTTTAGGTATGATTTATAGATATTTTAGTAAAGATAAATTGGCTACTATTTTCTTTCAAAAGTCTTGGGATAATTTTAGATATATGGATGGTGTAGATATGTATAATATTTTTGCTATATATTATCTTATAGCCCAGAAAGAGAAAAATAGAAATACGTTGGATAAAAGTGAGGAGAAAAAAATTAAAGTATTGCATAATGTATATTTAGAATTAAGTAAAGACTATTTATCATTATTTATTAAAGATGATATATACTTTAAACAAGTAGCTTTTGTATATGGTACAGGTGAATATTATTCAGGAGAATATAAAGCTTCTATTGATTATTTTAATCAATATTTTGAAGGAGAAAAAATAATAGATAGAAATGATTATTATCAAGGAAAAGTTCTTTTATCTAATGCTTATTATGCTTTAGGAGAAAAAGAAAAAGCTTTTAAGTTGGATTCTATAGTATATGCTGAAAAAAATGATTTATTCTTAAATCTTTATGCTGATAATGATATTTATACTCTTCAGTCTCAGCTGCTGAATGATAAAAAAGCAGGAGCTAAATTAGCTCAGCAGAGTAAAAACCTCAGGAATTTATTGATATTATCTATAATATTAATATTTATTACTATAGTAGTATTTATTATATTATCATTAAAATATCATAAATATAAAAAAATGTCTAAAGACTTAGAAAAAATTCGGTATGAATCTTCTCAAGTTATTAATGATAAAATAAAGGTGCTGTCAGATATGGGGCATGAGATAAGAACGCCTTTAAATGCTATTAATGGATTTACTGAGATGTTAATAGAATATGAGGATGATCCTGAAATGATGTTGCAGTGTAAAGAATTAATTGAAAATAGTGTATCTGATTTAACAGAACTAATCAGTGAAACTTCCAATGGTTCGGATTATAAATATACAGATGTTAATCTTTGCAGTTTTATTAAGCGTATGATTATTACTGTGAAAACTGCATATCCTGGAGTTAATACTTTTGATTATAAAATAAATTCTAGTATTTCTGAAGATAAAGTAATAAATATGCCTGTTTTAAAGATCGAGCAAGTGATTACTAATCTTATGACCAATGCTAATAAATTTACAAAAAATGGGAAAATTACCTTGGCTTTAACCTTGAAAGATAAAGATAATATTGAAATTTCTGTTACAGATACTGGAGTAGGAGTAGCTAAGGATATTAAAGACGATGTATTTACAAGATATACTAATGAAGATAATACAGGTGTCGGTACTGGCTTAGGATTAAGTATTTGTAAAGAAATTATAGAATTATTAGGAGGAAATATTTGTCTAGATAAAGATTATAAAAATGGAGCTTGTTTTAGATTTGTTTTTCCTATAGTTTCTAAACCTATTTATGAAAAAGCTGTAAAAAAAGGAGGAAATTAATAATGAAAAGAAGTATTATTATATTATTCCTTTTTATTAATGTCCTTTCTTTTTCACAGGATATTAATATCAATAAGAATATTAACGTAGATTCACTATTAAATGAAGCTTCTAAATTAGATGATTCGACTTCTTATACTTTGCTTTCGAAATATCAGAATACTATTAATGATACTATTAATGGAAAGTTAGATATTTTAATGGTTATGTTTTCAAATGCTAAAAAAACGGAAAGTGTTTCCAAAACAATAACTGTTTATGAAAATATCTTATCTTATTATAAAACTAATGAAAATTTTCCATTGTTAGATAAATATAATGCAGAATTCTTACATTATTGTCATATAAACAATTCTTTGACGCTTTATTTTAATTTTTATTATAAAAACATTTGTAGTTATGTCTTTTTAGGCGATATTATAAAAACCAATAAATCCATAAAAAGGTTAAATAAGATAGCTGATAGTTTAGATTCTAGAATAGGTAAATATTATGCCCTATTAGTTCATGCAATTCATTATCATCAAATTTATGATGATGAAAAAGTGAAAAACTATATTGATTCTATAATTATAACTATAGAGAATAATAAATATTCTGATACAGAATTACATGAGGCATATTCTCTATTAACTATTATATATTATGATACCTTTGATGATATCGAAAAAGCAGTCTATTATGCTAAATTAGATTTTAAGATATTAGATTCTTTAGAAATACATTCTACCAATATAAATGATAGCTTGTCCTATGAAATTAGTAAACAAAGTCCATTAACTACTATTTATCAATATTACCTTTTAAAGAATGATTTATCTTTGGCTAAGGTTTATCTTAATAAAATAGGAGCTATAGTGAAATCTGCAGATGCTTATAATCTTTATCCTAGTAGTAGAATGGATTATTATATTCAATCCTCTTATTACTATAATAAAAAGCATAAATACAAAATAGCAGTAGATGATTTAAGTTTAGCACAACCCATTATAATAGCTTATGATCCAAATTATTTCTATAGTTTATCTGTCCTTAAAATTCAATTAATGTACAAGGATGAGGATTTGCGAAACAATTTGAAAGAAGAATATGTTAAATCTTTTGCTCTTTTAGATTCTATAACTTATTCTCATATAGAAAAAGAAGTAGATGCTGCTACGAAGTTAAATAATTTATCATTATTGGATAATGAAAAACATTTAGTTAGGTATTCTAGGATGTTAAAAATCTTTATAGCAGTAATTCTTATTCTAATAGTGGGATTAATAGTAGCTATTATAGCTGTAGTTATTACTTTAAAAAGAAAAAAATTACATAATGAAGAAAAGTTATTAGTAGAAACAGTGCTTAAAGAAAATATTTCCAAAGGAGATCTCCAGTCGAGTATTAGTAATGCTATATCTAAACCATTAGATAACCTAATGTATGATGTTAATTTATTAACGAGTGCTAAGCAGATTTTTTCAGAAGAAGAAAAAATAGCTGCTAGAAAGTCTATGAAAAGGAATACTGATATATTAATGTATTATTTAGAAAATATGTTGTTATTTTCTCGCCTTGAAATGAAGAAAATATTATATGTAGATCAAAAAATAAATTTAGTTCCTATTATTAAAGATCAAATGGCTAAAGCTGGGTCTTCTAAATATAATGTTCTCTGTACAGATATGTCTTTAGAATTTGATTCTTTAGTTTGTAATATGGATCCTATACTATTTGCCAAATTTATAGATAGAACTTTTATTCATTTAACTGTAGAAAATAAAAAGTATGAAGTGAAAGCTAGATGGTGGAAAGACGGGAATAATGTTTTCCTAAGTTTAGAAAATTCTCCTATGTTAGAAGATGCTATGGATGTATATGTAAGAGTTAAGAGTCAGTTAAATATACATTTTGTGGGACATTATGGTGGGCGTGTTTATAAAGATGAAAGTAATTCAAAACATGTGAAATTAATATATATAATCAATTTTAAAAATATATAAAATGAAAAATGAAATTAGAAAATATATCGATGCTAATAAAGATCGTTTTTTAGAAGAATTATTTTCTCTAATACGTATTCCATCGATATCTTCAGAATCTGAGCATAAAAAAGATATGCAAAAAGCCGCTGAACGCTGGGTAGAACTATTAAAAGAAGCTGGTTGTGATCGTGCTGAAGTATATCAAACTGAAGGAAATCCAGTAGCTTATGGTGAAAAAATAATAGATCCATCGGCCAAAACTGTTACAGTATATGGTCATATGGATGTTATGCCTGTAGATCCTATAAATGAATGGAATACAAAGCCTTTTGAACCTGTAGTTAAAGATGGTATTATCTGGGCTAGAGGTGCTGATGATGATAAAGGTCAGTCTTTTATGCATGCTAAAGCTTTTGAATATTTAGTTAAAACTAATAATCTTAAAACTAATGTAAAATTCATGTTAGAAGGTGAAGAAGAAATAGGTTCTCCTTCTCTTCCTAAATTCTGTGAAGATCATAAAGAAATGTTAAAGACTGATATTATTTTAGTATCAGATACTGGTATGATAGCGCCTGATGTTCCTTCTATTACTACAGGATTAAGAGGATTATCATATTGGCAAGTAGATGTTCAAGGTCCTAATGCTGACCTTCATTCAGGTATTTTCGGTGGTGCTGTAGCTAATCCTATTAATGTATTATCTAAAATGATAGCTGATATGTTAGATGAAAAAGGACATATTACTATACCTGGTTTTTATGATGATGTATTAGAAGTATCAGTAGCAGAAAGAAAATTGATGGCTCAGGCTCCTTATAATGAAATAGATTATAAAAAATCTATTGGGGTAAAAGCTCTTTGTGGTGAAAAAGGTTTTTCTACAGATGAAAGAACAGGTATTAGACCCACTTTTGATGTATGTGGTATTTGGGGTGGTTATACTGGTGAAGGTGCCAAAACTGTCCTTCCTGCATCAGCACATGCTAAAATTAGTTGTAGATTAGTTCCTAATCAAAATCATGAAAAAATTTCTAAATTATTTAAAAAATATTTTGAAAAAATAGCTCCTGATTATGTAGATGTAAAAGTAACCCCTATGCATGGTGGACCTTCTTATGTTTGTTCTATAGATTTACCTGCATACAAGGCTGCTGAAAAAGCTTTTATTGATATGTACGGTAAAACACCTATTCCTTATCGTTCAGGAGGATCTATCCCTATTATTTCTGCTTTTGAAAGAATTTTAGGAGTTAAATCTATTCTTATGGGATTTGGTTTAAGTTCAGATAATATTCATTCACCTAATGAGAATTATCCATTGGAACAATTCTTTAATGGTATTAATACTATTCCACTGTTTTACAAATATTTTGCAGAACTATAATTAAAGATATAAATATTAAAAAAGGTCGATGAATTATCATCGACCTTTTATTCTATATAAATGTATGAATTTATTTTTTAGTATGATGTATATCCGCTAATTTAGTGTACATATTATCGATATCTGTTAAATATTTTTCCATAATAGTACGGTAATATTTTCTCATATTATCTCCTATAGGATGATTAATTTGGTCAATCATATCATCATGATTATCGATAACTTTATTTACTAAATTTACTATTTTATTTACTTGTTTTTCATCTTTTAAAAATGACATACTTAAAAAAGCATCATCTATAAATTCATCTGTAAAGAAATGAACATCTTTTTTTGCTACTCTTAGATCCATAATTTTATTATTACATTTTAATATTGTAGCCAAATATAACAATTATTTCTTTATTTTTGTGAAAATTAAATGTTATGATAATAGATTCTATTAATTCTTTCGAAAAATACGCTGATTTTGGAGAGTATTTTGGCTTAGTTTATAAATTTCTAAAAGAGAATAAATTACAAGAACTTGAAGTAGGTAAATATCCTATTAAAGGTGATAAAGTATGGTGTTCTATATGGGAAGGAAATGCGAAAAATATAGATGATGCTAAATTAGAAGTGCATGATTCTTTCGTAGATATTCATGTATTATTAAAAGGTGAAGAAATTATCGGTTTTAAAAATAGAATGGACTGTGATTTCCAAGCACCTAACATAAAGTATGACCCAGCTTTTGATATTACTTTTTTAGATGATGATCCTAAAGTTTATTTAACTAATGGCATAGATCAGTTTGTAATATGTTTTCCTTCTGATGCTCATATGCCTTTAATCGGAGAAGGAAAAATTAGGAAAGCTATTTTCAAAATAGCTATAACAGATAATATAGAAAAAGTAGATATTAAAAATACATCTAAAACTAAATAATCAGATGAAAAGATATAATTCTTTCGTAGGTTATTTTAAAAATAAATATGGTTCTCGATTACAAAAAGTCGTCATAGATGCAGGATTTACTTGTCCAAATAGAGATGGAAAATTATCTGTAGGTGGCTGTACTTTTTGTGATAATAATGCTTTTCATCCAAATTATAGTACTAAGGATAAATCTATATTAAATCAAATAAATGAAGGTATAGAATTCCATAGTAGAAGATATAGAAATTGTGATAAATTTCTAGCTTATTTTCAGGCATATACTAATACATATGATACTTTAGATGTATTAAAAAAAAGGTATGAAGAAGCTCTTTCTCATCCTAAAGTAGTAGGGATAGTGATCGGTACACGTCCAGACTGTGTAGATGAAGAAAAATTAGATTATTTAGTTTCATTGTCTAAAAATAATGTTGTAATAATAGAATATGGAATAGAATCATGTTATAATAGAACATTAGAACGAGTAAATAGATGTCATACTTTCGAGCAAGCTCAGAAAGCAGTGAAAATGACTGCTGAAAGAGGCTTAGATGTAGGGGCTCATTTTATTTTGGGGTTACCAGGGGAAACTAGAGAAGATATGTTAGCATATGCTCCTATGATAAATGATTTGCCAATAAATTCTATCAAATTCCATCAGTTACAAATATTTAAAAATACTGCTATGGAAAAAGAATATGCTGCTCACCCTACAGATTTTGTTGAATTTTCATTAGAATCCTATATAGATTTTTTTATAGATTTATTAGAGAGATTAAGTCCTAATTTATATATAGAGCGTTTTGCAGGAGAAGTTCCACCTCGTTTTGTGAGTAAAACCCCATGGGGTAAAATCCGTAATCCAGAATTAATTAAAATGCTTGAAAAAAGACTAGAAGAGAGGAATGCTTTTCAAGGCTCTCGTCTATGATATTTTTATTATATTTGTAAGTTAAAAATAATAAGTCATATGCAGAATTATAATAACATCAATATTCCAGAAGGATTAACATTCGATGATGTCCTTTTAGTACCTGCACGTTCAGAGGTATTACCTCGGGATGTGTCAGTAGAAACTAATTTTACTAGAGAAATAAAGCTTCAAGCTCCTATAGTTTCTAGTGCTATGGATACTGTTACAGAAGCTGAATTAGCTATTGCTATAGCTAGAGTAGGAGGTATTGGAGTCATCCATAAAAATATGTCTATTGAAAAACAAGCAGAGGAAGTAAGAAAAGTGAAAAGGGCTGAAAATGGTATGATTTATGACCCTATAATTATTCATCCAGAAGCTACTATAGGAGATGCTTTAAATATTATGAAGCAAAATCATATTGGAGGTATTCCAGTAGTAGATAATCATGGAATGCTAGCCGGTATTGTTACTAATAGAGATCTTCGTTTCCAAGATAATATAGGTTTGTCTGTATCTGAAGTAATGACTAAAGAACATTTAATTACTACTCATAAAGGGACAAATCATATAGAAGCTACTGAATTACTTAAAAAGTATAAAATAGAGAAATTATTAGTAGTAGATGAGGATGGAAAATTAGCTGGTCTAATTACATATAAGGATATTATGAAGGTTAGAGATAATCCTATTGCTAGTAAAGACTTTAGAGGTCGCTTGTTAGCTGCAGCAGCTGTAGGTGTTAATGTTAATACTATGGAAAATGTAGAAAGATTAGTTAATGTAGGAACTGATGCTTTAGTAATAGATACGGCTCATGGACATTCTGTATATGTTTTGGATGTTATTAAAAAAGTAAGAGAAAAATTTCCAAATATACAATTAGTAGTAGGTAATGTCGCTACAGGTGAAGGAGCTTTAGCTTTAGCTGATGCAGGTGCTGATGCTGTAAAAGTAGGTATAGGTCCAGGATCTATTTGTACTACTAGAATTATTGCAGGTGTCGGCGTTCCTCAGTTGTCTGCTGTTATGGCTGCTGCCAATGCTCTTAAAGGAAGAGGTATTCCTATTATAGCTGATGGTGGTATTAGATATTCTGGTGATATGGTTAAGGCATTTGCAGGTGGGGCCCAAAGTGTTATGGCAGGTTCACTTTTTGCTGGTGTAGAAGAATCTCCAGGAGAAACCACTATTCTTAATGGCAGAAAATATAAATCATATAGAGGTATGGGTTCTTTGGAAGCTATGCAAAAAGGTTCTAAAGATAGATATTTCCAAGAAATGGAAAGTGATGTTAAGAAATTAGTACCAGAAGGTATTGTGGCTCAGGTTCCTTATAAAGGCACATTAGCTGAAGTAATCTTCCAGATGTTAGGAGGTTTGCGTGCAGGTATGGGATATTGTGGAGCTAAAACTTTAAAAGATCTTCAGAAAGCTAAATTTATAAGAGTAACAGCAGCTGGTGTAGTAGAAAATCATCCACATAATGTTACTATTACTAATGAGGCTCCTAATTATAGTAGATAAAATATGAGAAAATCCCTTGTCCTTATATTCACGTTAATATTATCGATAATGTTACTTCCTTCTTGTAGATTAACCGATAAACTTTTCAATGGAGAAGTAGTAGCTCGAGTACAGGGAGATTTACTTTATAAAAAAGATCTTAAAGGATTGATTCCAGAAAATGCAAGTCCAGAGGATAGTGCACATATTATTACATCATATATTCATTCTTGGGCTAAAGAAGAACTTATACTTTATATGGCTGAAAAAGAATTATCACATGAGGAATTAGATGTTTCTAAAGAGTTAGAAAAGTATAGAAGGTCTTTACTTGTTTATAGGTATCAAAAATCTTATGTATCAGAAAAATTAGATACTGTAGTGACTAATGACGAATTAAACTTATATTATAATAATCATCCACAGAGTTTCACATACAATGAATCCATCGTGAAAGCTAGGTATATTAAAATATCTACAGATTCACCAAATCTTTCTGTGATTAAGAAATTATATTTATCAGATGATGTAAATGATTATAGTAGGCTTACCGATTTATGTTATGTATCTGCTGATAAATATATAGATTTTGATGACGAATGGATATCGATTAGTGTAATATGTAGAGAATTACTAATAGATATTCCATCAATAGAGGAAGCCTTGGATAAAAGAGATTATATTGAAAAAGAATCAAAAGGTGCACTTTATTTAGTTTATGTTAGAAAAAGAATAGCTCCTAATGAGCTTTCTCCGTTTGAATATAACAAAGCGAGAATTAAAGAAATAATTCTTAATAAAAGAAAAAATGAACTTTTAGTTAATTTGGGACGAAATCTTCTGAAAGATGCTTTAAATAAAGATAAAGTAATAATTTATACTAGAGAGAATAATGAATAAAAAAATTGGAATAGTTTTAGTGATTTTAATTATCACTCCTTTTTGTACAAATTTTGCACAAAAATATAAAGATGGACTAGTAGATAAAGTAGTAGCTATAGTAGGTGGGGAGATGATCACACTCTCTCAAGTAGAATCTGAGGTTCAAATGATGGAACTTCAAGGATATCGTGCAAATAAAAATTTAAGATGTGAAGTTTTAGAAAGGATGATGGTATCTAAACTTTATCTTAGACAAGCTAGACTAGATAGTGTCGAAGTGAATCCAGCTATGGTAGAATCTCAGCTCCAGCAGCAAATGACACAAATAATTAGTCAGTTAGGAGGAGAAAAAGCTACTGAAAAATATTTTAGTAAAAATATTATCAAATTAAAAAAAGAATGGAGAAAGGCTATAGAGGAACAGTCCAAAGCGTCTAAGATTCAACAAACTGTTATAGGGGATTTATCCGAAATAACCCCTGAAACTGTGGGAGATTATTTTAAAGAAATTCCTAAAGACAGTTTACCTATTATATCTACTCAATATAAAATGAGGCAAGTAGTTTTATATCCAGATCAAGAAGCTGCTAAAATGGAAGTGAAAAAACAATTGCTTTTTTATCGTAAAAGAATATTAGATGGAGAAAATTTTGCTATGCTTGCTACACTTTACTCAGAAGATTCTGGAAGTGCTATGAAAGGCGGAGAATTAGGCATGTTATCTAAAAATGTTTTCTGGCCAGCTTTTAGTGATGCTGCTAGTTCTCTTAAAGTAGGACAGATATCACCTATAGTAGAAACTCCTGATGGCTTTCATATTATTCAATTGATAGCTCGTGAAGGCGATATGATTAATGTTAGACATATATTAATTCATCCAAAATATACAGAAAAAAATAAAAAAATAGCTTTTAGAAGACTTGATAGTATAAGAAATAATATATTAGCTGATAGTATTTCTTTCGGTTTGGCTGCTAGAATGTTATCAGAGGATAAACAAACAAGAACGAATGATGGTATGTTATCAGATCCTACTACCGGTTCTATACTTTTCGAAAAAGATAAATTAAAACCTACAGATTATGCTATTATTAAAGATATGAAAATAGGTGATATTTCTAAACCTTTTCAGTCTTTAGATAATGAAGGAAGAAGTGGAAATACTATTTATAAAATCATAAAATTAGAAGAGATAATACCAGCTCATTCAGCTATATATCAAAAAGATTTTAATATAGTGAAACGTTTAGCTAGTAATGAACGTTCTAAGAAAGCTATCGAAAAGTTTATAGAGGAAAGTATAGTAAAAACATATATAGTTATAGATCCTATATTTAAAGGCTGTAAATTTAAAAGAGATGGTTGGTTAAAATAATGAAAAGACTAATTATATTTATTATTCTGATAGTAAATTTTTTTAATGTATTCGCTCAGCCAAAGAACGATAAAGATAGTCTTGTTAGATTAGTTTCAGCAGAAAGTGCACAATTAAAAACTATAAAAGGTATTTCTTATAGACTTATTAAAGGACATACTCGGTTTCTTCACAATAACACTTATCTACTTTGTGATTCTGCTCGTTGGAATACTGATGCTGGATATATTGATGCTTTAGGTCATGTTCAAATTATTCAAGAGAATACTAAATTAGTCGGTGATAGTATCCATTATATTATTAATGAAGATTTAGCACAGTTTAGAGGTTCTACAGTAGAATTACGTGATGATAAAAATAATATCCTATGTACTAAATATTTAGATTATAATACTAAAGATTCACTAGCCATTTTTCATGGTGGCGGATGTATGAAAGATAAAGATGGTAATCTAATAGAAAGTAATAAAGGTATTTATGATTCTAAAAATTCTATTTTTACTTTTATTCACGAAGTAGAAATGTTTTCTGATTCGATTTTTTTTGCCACTGACACATTAGATTATTATTCAAAAATAAATAAGGCTTATTATAGAGGACATACTAAAGGCTGGAAATCTAAAAATACTATTTCTTCTAATAGCGGTTTTTATGATAGAAAAAATAAAGTGATTTATTTTCAAGATGATGTACATGCTATTACTCCAGAATATGAGATGTGGGGTGATAAATTCTATTATTATAGGAAGAATGTTCATGCAGAATTATATGGAAATGTCGAACTAAGAGATACTGTAAATAAATTAATAGTATTAGGGGAGGAGTTAATATATAATAAGGATCCGATGAGATTAGAAATCCCTAAAGATCCATATATAGTTTCTTATGAAAAAACTAAAAAAGGGAATGATACTACATTTGTAATAGCTGATCAGCTTTATTATAAAAAATTGCATATTAGTGAAATAGATTCATTAGAAGTTTCTACTGCTAATAAGAGATGGAAAGAAGCTATTATCGATCCATATAGAAATGCAATAGATAAAATGAAAAAAGATGCTGCTAATGATAATGGCGATAATTCATCTGAACCTAGAGGAAATCCTAAGGGTGGTATATCAGGAGATATAGGTGGATTAGGTAGTGACCGATCTGGTGGTCACACAGAAATTCCTGATTCTACTAGTGAAATAGATTATATTGCTCCTAGAGAGTTTATTGATGTCAATCAAAACCCTAAAGATTCTGTTCCAGAGAATAAAGGTTTTCTTAAAATGTATAATCATGTGAAGATTTATCGTAAGGATATGCAAATGCTTTGTGATTCATTAGTTTATACAGATTTAGATTCTATAGCTAGATTATATAAAGATCCTATTGTTTGGCATGAGAAAAAGACTCAAATGACATCTGATAGCATGCAATTATTGATACAAAATAAAGCTTTAAATAAAGGTTTAATGTTATCTAATGCTTATGTAGTTAGTTTTTTAAAAGATAGTATTTATCATCAAATTAAATCTCCAGAAATGGCTGCATATTTTAATAATAATACTATAAGTAGATTTGATGCTTTGGGAGGAGTTCAAGCTTTGTTTTTTTTAGATGATAAGGGGGTAGTAGCTAATATGAATAAGAAGGAATGTAGATTAATGTCAGCCAGATTATCTAAAGGGAAATTACAAAAAGTATATTATTTGCAGGATCTTAAGAGTACTATTTATCCTGTCCCTACGCTCAAACTTCAAGATATGAGGTTAAAGGATTTTGTTTGGAGAGGAAATGAAAGGCCAGTTAATCCTAAGGATTTAAGTACTAAGAAATTACGTTCATCGAAAAGAAATTATATACTTAATAGCCCCAGTTTCCCTAATTTTATATTTTCTGCTATATATTTTGACGATTATATGGAAAATATTCTGAAAGATATAAATAATAGGGAAGGTTTTATTTGGAAGAAAAAAGATTCTAAAAATCGTCTTTCCTTTGAAAAAGATGATAGTTATTTAGATGAGTTTAAGAGCAGAGATAATAGGATGGATTATAAGATAAATGATAGGGTTTATAAAAAATCAGTATTAAAGGTCAATGTACCTAAGAATAAGAAAAGAGTATTAGATGATAAAAATAAATCTACTCTGAAGAATAGAGAATCTATTAACCATGTAATCAATGTTAATAGTCAAGTAATGAATAATAGAATTATTAAAAAGATAAATTCAGTAAAAGATAGTAACTCAGTCGCTGATACTATTATTAAAAGATAATTTAAAAAAGAAACTATAAATAATAAAATACTAATAATATGAAATTTAATTTAGATGTTCTTCATCATGATTTTGAAGATGTAAAAATGCTTTTTAGCGATGATTGTGAAATTGTTTTTGGAGATAAAGCTAAAGCTAGAATACAGAAATGTAGAGATTATCTTGATAATAGAATGAAAACTCAAAAAGAACCTATTTACGGTATAACTACTGGTTTTGGTTCTTTATGTGATGTTATTGTAGACAAAAAAGATTTAACAAAGCTTCAAGAAAATCTTGTAAAATCTCATTCTTGTAGTTTAGGCGAAGAAGTTTCTACTCAAATAGTTAAATTCATGATGATTCTTAAAGCTAAATCATTATCTTATGGTTATTCAGGGGCTCAGATATCTACTGTACAGAGACTTGTAGATATGGTAAATAATAAAGTGTATCCAGTAGTATATCAGCAAGGTTCTTTAGGAGCTTCGGGTGATTTGGCTCCTTTGGCTAATATGTGCTTACCATTATTGAATCTAGGTGAAGTAAATTATAAAGGTAAAAGATACCCATCAGCTGAAATTACTAAAAAATTCGGTTGGGAACCATTAATACTAGCTTCTAAAGAAGGATTAGCTTTACTTAATGGAACTCAGTTTATGTTAGCTCATTCTGTATTTTCTATTTATCATGCTGATAGAATTTCTAGATTAGCTGACAAAATAGGTGCTATTTCTCTGGACGCTTATGATGGTAGGATAGAACCTTTCACTGATGCTATACATCAGGTAAGACCTCATAATGGTCAGATAGAAACTGCTAGAGTATTTAGAGAATTACTAAAAGGTAGCGAAATTATTAAAAGGCCTAAAAAACATGTTCAAGATCCTTATTCTTTCCGTTGTATTCCTCAGGTTCATGGGGCATCTAAAGATGCTATCAATTATGTAAAATCCGTATTTATGACTGAAGTCAATTCAGCCACTGATAATCCTACTATTATTCCTGATCAAGATTTAATTATTTCTGGAGGAAATTTCCATGGTCAGCCATTAGCTATTACGTTAGATTTTTTAAGTATAGCCTTGGCTGAATTAGGCTCTATAGCAGAAAGGAGAACTTATCAACTTATTTCTAGCAGAAGAGGACTTCCTTCATTTTTAGTAGCTCACTCAGGATTAAATTCTGGATTTATGATTCCTCAGTATGCAGCTGCTTCTATAGTTAGTCAGAATAAACAACTTTGTACTCCATGTGTAGTAGATACTATTGATTCTTCACAAGGACAAGAAGATCATGTATCAATGGGTGGAAATGCTGCTACTAAGACAGTAAGAGTAGTAGAAAATGTTTATAAAATTTTAGGTATAGAATTAATGAATGCTGCACAAGCACTTGAATTTAGAAAACCACTTAAATCTTCTAAAATTATCGAAGACTTCGTAGCAAAATATAGAAAAGTCGTTCCTTTCATAGAAGAAGATCAAGTAATGTATGTGAATATTAATAATTCTATAGACTTTATTAAAAGCAATTTATAGTCTTATAGTTAAGTATAATTTTTATAAAGAGAATTTAGAGACATTATTAAAAATAATTAAAATTGAGAATTTTTATAAAAAATATTAAACGCCTTATTGGTATTCAAGAGGAAAGAAATCTTCCTTTAAAAGGGAAAGAAATGTCTAAAGTAGGGATACTTGATAATGCTTATCTTATCATAGAAGGAGAGTTGATATCAGATTTTGGTGAAATGTCAGAATTAGATGCTACTCAATTAGAAGCTATTGAAAAAAGTGTTGTTAAAGTAATCGATGCTAAAGGCAAGATGCTTTTACCTTCTTATTGTGATTCTCATACTCATCTAGTATATGCTGGTAGTAGAGAAAAAGAATTTATGGATAAGATTAGAGGTATGTCATATAAAGAAATAGCTAAAAGAGGTGGAGGTATTTTAAATTCTGTAGATTTATTGCATAATACTTCTGAAGATGAGTTATATCGTCAAACATTAGTTAGAGCTAATGAAATCATCTTTTTAGGTACTGGTGCTGTAGAAATTAAAAGTGGATATGGTCTTAGCTTAGAAGATGAAGTAAAAATGCTTAGAGTAGCTAAACGTATCGGTGAAGATACTCCATTAACTGTAAAACGAACTTTTTTAGGAGCTCATGCTGTTCCTCGTAGATATCAAAATAATAGAGAAGGATATGTTAATGAAATTATTAATGAAATGATTCCTGTTATAGCTTCTGAAGATCTAGCTGAGTTCGTGGATATTTTCGTAGAAGGTGGTTTTTTTACAGTAGAAGATGCAGAAAGAATATTTACTGCAGGCATGAAATATGGTTTAAGACCTACAGTTCATGCAAATCAAATGTCTTGTTCTGGTGGAGTTCAAGTAGGGATTAAATATAATGCTATATCTGTAGATCATTTAGAAGCTAGTGGTGATGAAGAAATAGAAGCTTTGAAAAATAGTGAAACTATAGCTACGATGCTTCCGGGTGCTACTTTTTTTATGGAAATGAATTATGCACCTGCTAGAAAATATATAGATGCAGGAGTCCCATTGGCTATAGCTTCTAACTATAATCCGGGTTCTTGTCCTTCTGGTGATATGAAATTTATGATGGCTTTAGCTTGCTTGAAAATGAAGCTTTTACCTGAAGAAGTAATAAATGCTGTTACTATTAATGGTGCATTTGCTATGAATGTTCAAGATGAGTTAGGATCCATAACAAGAGGGAAAAAAGCTAATATTTTTCTTACTAAAAATATCCCTTCTTATGAATTTTTACCTTACTCATTTTCTTCAAATTTAATAGATTTAAGGATATTAAACGGAAAAGTATTAAATTAGCCGTTTCAAATAACAAGATATGATAAATAAATTGATAGAATGTGTTCCTAATTTTAGTGAAGGACGAGATTTAAAAGTTATTAATCAGATTACTGATCAGCTCAAACTTATAGAAGGTGTAGAGTTGTTAGATGTAGATCCAGGTGCTGCTACTAATAGGACTGTAGTTACTTTTGTAGGCGAACCTAAAAAAGTAATAGACGCAGCATTTCTATGTATTAAAAAAGCTGCTGAATTAATAGATATGAAACATCATCATGGAGCTCATCCTAGAATGGGTGCTACTGATGTATGTCCATTAGTTCCTGTATCAGGGATTACTATGGAAGAAACTGTAGAGTATGCTCATAAACTAGCCAAGAGAGTAGGAGAAGAACTTTCTATTCCTGTTTTTTGTTATGAAGATGCTGCTCTTATTCCAGAAAGGAAAAACCTAGCAGTCTGCCGTACAGGTGAATATGAAGGTCTTTCTAATAGATTAGGAGAAGCTAGATGGAAACCAGATTTTGGTCCTAATAAGTTTAATAAGGCTGTCGTCAATACTGGAGCTACAGCTATAGGTGCAAGAGATTTCTTAGTAGCTATTAATTTTAATCTTAATACTACTTCTACTAGAAGAGCTAATGCTGTAGCTTTCGATGTCAGAGAAAAAGGTCGTAAGAAAAGAGAAGGTAGTAAGCTTACATCTAAAGTTTGTAAAGATGAAAACGGAAAAGTTATTTGGATACCAGGAACATTAAAAGGGTGTAAAGCTATTGGATGGTATATTGAAGAATATGGTATTTCTCAGATTTCTATGAATGTTACTAATATTACTGAAACTCCTGTGCATGTCGCTTTTGATGAAGTATGTGCTAAAGCTCAAGCCAGAGGGTTAAGAGTAACTGGTGCTGAAGTAGTAGGATTAATCCCTAAAAAAGTTTTAATCGAAGCTGGTACTTATTATTTAAAGAAACAGCAGAGATCATGTGGTATTCCAGAAAATGAAATTATAAAGATAGCTATCAAATCTATGGGTCTTGATGACTTAAAAGTTTTTGATCCTCATGAAAAAGTGATTGAATATATGATAGAAGATAGAAATAAGAAGAAAAAATTAGTAGATCTTACTTGTATAGGATTCGCTAATGAAACAGCTTCTGAGTCACCTGCTCCAGGTGGTGGATCTATTTCAGCATATATGGGAGTATTAGCTGCTGCTCTTGGTACGATGGTTGCAAACCTATCTTCACATAAGAAAGGGTGGGATGATCGCTGGGAAGAATTTTCTGACTGGGCTGTTAAAGGTCAGGAACTTATTAGAGAACTTAATTTCTTAGTAGATGAAGATACCGAATCATTTAATAGAATTATGAATGCTTTCAGTTTGCCTAAATCTAGTGATGATGAAAAAGTGGCTAGACAAACTGCTATTCAAGTAGCTACTTTATATGCTACTAATGTACCATTACGTACTATGAAAGCAGCATTTAAAACTTTTGAAATTAATGAAGCTATGATAAAAATAGGTAATCCTAATTCTGTAACTGACGCTGGAGTAGGAGCTCTTAGTGCTAGAGCTGCTGTTCAGGGTGCTTTTTTAAATGTAAAAATTAATGCTTCTAGCTTAAAAGATAGAGTCGAAGCTAATAGAATATTAGCTGAAGCTCGTAAAATAGCCGATCAAGCTGATAAAAAAGAAGCCGAATTACTTAAATTAACGAATGAAAAACTCAGCTAAGTTTAAGTGTTAACTATAAATAAATTAGTATGAAAATTATTGGAACTGGAAGTGCTCATCCTAAAAAGGTGGTTACAAATAAAATGCTTGCCGAAATGCTTGATACATCAGATGAATGGATTGTATCTCGTTCAGGTATTAAAGAAAGAAGAGTCCTTTCTACAGAAACTATAGAAGATTTAGGTACAGATGCTTGTAATGATGCTTTGATGGATGCAAATGTAAAAGCTGAAGAAATAGATTATCTTATATGCTCAAACGTAGTAAATGAATTTATTACTCCTGGTCTTGGTTGTGTTATTCAAGGTAATATCGGAGGACATTGTCCTACTATTGATGTAAATTGTGCATGTGCAGGTTTTATTTATGCTTTACAAATAGCAGATGCTTTTTTTAAAACAAATTCTGAAATTAACAAAATGCTTGTAGTAGCTGCTGAAGCTCCAGGAAGAATGATGAGTTGGAAAGATAGATCTACTTGTGTCCTTTTCGGTGATGGTGCAGGGGCTGTGGTGTTAACTCGTGATCAAGGTGCTAATCACTTCAAATCATTTATGACTTCTACTACGAGTAAGTATATTTCTTTATATCAGAAAAGATCTATGTGGCCTTCTCCTTGGACTGAAATAAAAGAAGAAAACACACCAGTTATTATGGATGGTCGTGATATTTTTAAACTTGCTGTGTCTCATTCTATGGATGATATGGATCAAGTAATTGAAAAAGCAGGAATTTCTGCAGATGATATAGATATGTATGTACTTCATCAGGCAAACATTAGAATTATAGAAGCTGTTAGAAAATTTTTAAAACAGCCAAAAAGTAAATTCCCTACAAATATTGAAAAATATGGTAATACATCATCAGCTAGCATCCCTATGTTGTTAGATGAACTAAATAAAACTAATAAACTTAAAAAAGGTAATATCTTAGCTTTGAGTGCATTTGGCGCTGGTTTTACCACTGCTGCATGTATTCTTGAATGGTAATAAAAAGTATGATTATGAAAAAAAGAAGAGTAGTAATTACTGGTATGGGTGTTATTTCACCCATAGGAAATGATGTTAATAAGTTTTGGAATAATTTAGTTAATGGGGTATGTGGAGTTACTAAAATAGAATCTTTTGATTCTTCTAAAATAAATGTACATCTTGCTGGAGAAGTAAAAGATTTTGATCCTAAAGAATGTGGATTATCTAAAATACAGCAAAGGAAATGTGATAGATTCTCACAATTTGCCATTGCTGCTTCTAAACAAGCAATGTTAATGGCTGGTGATATTGATATGGACCCTGCAAGATTAGGTGTTTATATAGGTTCTGGAATCGGCGGAATACATACATTTGTAAAACATACGAAAGATTTAATAGAGAATGGGCCTAAATGGATTTCTCCTAATTTTATTTCTACTATGATTTCTAATATGGCTTCTGGTAACGTAGCTATTGATAATAATGCCCAAGGGCCTAGTCTTCCTATAGTGACAGCTTGTGCTACAGGTACTCATTCTATAGGGGAAGCATTCCATGCTATAAAAGATGGTTATGCAGATGCTATTATTGCAGGTGGTTCAGAAGCTGCTGTTACAGAATTAGCTATAGCTGGGTTTGCTAACAGTAAAGCGTTATCTACTTATGATGATCCAGCTATGGGTTCTATTCCTTTCGATAAAAGAAGAAAAGGTTTTGTTTTAGCTGAAGGTTCTGGTATAGTAGTATTAGAAGAATACGAACATGCTAAATCTAGAGGTGCTGAAATGTATGCAGAAATAGTAGGATATGGTAACACTTGTGATGCTTATCATTTCACTGCTCCAAGGCCTGATGGTTCTTGTGCTGCTAGATCTATGAAACAAGCATTAAATGATTCTGGTTTTGTACCAGGGAAAGATTTAGTGCATATTAATGCTCATGGCACGGGTACGCCTTTAAATGATACTTCTGAAACTGCTGCTATAAAATTAGCTATGGGAGAAGAAGAAGCTAGAAAAGCTATTATTTGTTCTACCAAATCTATGACAGGTCATATGTTAGGGGCTGCTGGTGGAGTAGAAGTGATAGCTGCTGCTTTAGCCTTAAAATATGGTATTGTTCCTCCTACTATTGGTTTAGAAGAACCAGATCCAGACTGCGATTTAGATTATACTCCTAATAAAGCTAGGAAAGCTAATATCACTATTGCCTTATCCTCTTCTTTAGGTTTTGGTGGACATAATGCATGTGTAGCTTTGCGTAAAATATAAGTCATAAATATAAATTATGAATAGAGAAGATATTAAAAAGATTTTACCACATCGAGAACCAATGTTATTAGTCGATGAGATGATTATTGATGAAAATAATGTGGTCCATGGTAAATACACTATTAAAAAAGATGAATTTTTCCTTCAGGGCCATTTCCCGGGACATCCAATAGTCCCTGGAGTAATTTTATGTGAAATAATGGGTCAGTGTAGCTCAATGTTGGTTTCTAGAGAATTAAATGGAAGAACTCCATTTTATACAGGGATAGATAAAACTAGATTTAAAAATCCAGTTCATGTAGGAGATGTCGTAGAAGTAACTGCTAAAATAGTTATGCATAAAGCTATGATATTTTTTATAGATGCTGAAGCTAGTGTTAGAGGCACATTATGTGTTTCTAGTCGTCTTTCATTTGCTTTAGTAGAGAATGATAAGATGAATGATATGTAATTATTAAAAATGAATAAAATGTTATTAGAAAATAGAACAGCTCTTGTAACTGGTGCAGCTCGTGGTATAGGTAAATCTATAGCTATGAAGTTAGCTTCAGAAGGTGCTAATATTGCTATTGTAGATTTAAAATTAGATGATAATTTTAAAGCCACTATTAAAGAGATAGAAGCATTAGGAGTTAAATGTAAAGGATATGCTTATAATGCTGCTAATTTTAAGCAAGTACATGAAGCTGTAGATAAAATTCAAGAAGATTTTAAGACTATCGATATTTTAGTAAACAACGCTGGTATCACTCGTGATGGTCTTTTAATGAGAATGAGTGAAGAACAATGGGATGTAGTTCTTACAGTTAATCTTAAATCTGCATTTAATTTCTCTCATGCTTGTGTTCCTATAATGGCTAGTCAGAGAAAAGGTAGTATTATAAATATCTCATCTGTCGTAGGTGTTAATGGAAATGCGGGTCAATGTAATTATTCAGCATCTAAAGCAGGTATGATAGGTCTAGCCAAATCTATTGCTAGAGAAATGGGCTCTCGTAATATTCGAGCTAATGCTATTGCGCCTGGATTTATTATTACAGCTATGACTGAGCAGTTATCTGATGAAGTTAAAGCTGACTGGAAAAAGAAAATTCCATTGCGTCGTGGAGGTACTCCTGATGATATAGCTAATTGTGCTTTATTTCTTGCATCTGATTTAGCTTCTTATGTTACTGCTCAAGTGCTTGTTTGTGACGGAGGTATGTTATAATATTTAAGTATTCTATGATATTATCAGAAACAAAAATTTGTGTTATTGGGCTTGGCTATGTAGGTCTTCCTTTGGCAAGACTATTTTCTACTAAGTTTAAAACTATCGGATATGATATGAATGAAAGTCGCGTTAATTCTCTTATGAAAGGACATGATGCGACTTTAGAAATTTCTGATGCAGTATTAAAAGATGCTTTAAATTCAGGGTTTGAATGTACTACTAGTATAGAAAAAATCAAAGATTATAATTTCTATGTGATAGCTGTTCCTACGCCTGTAGATAAAAATAATGTTCCAGATTTAACCCCTTTGTTATCTGCAAGTAGAAAAGTAGGTTCTGTTATTAATAAATCTAATGTAGTAGTATATGAATCAACTGTTTATCCCGGAGTTTCTGAAAATGAGTGTGTTCCTGTTATAGAAAAAGTAAGTGGATTAAAATTTAATAAAGATTTTTTTATTGGATATTCTCCTGAACGGAATAATCCTGGTGATAAGAAACATACAGTAGCCGATATATTGAAAATAACTTCTGGTTCCACAGAGGAAACAGCTAATTATGTGGATAATGTATATTCTTCTATTATTAAAGCAGGTACTTATAAAGCTTCTTCAGTTATGGTAGCCGAGGCTTCTAAAGTAATAGAAAATACTCAGAGAGATATTAATATCGCTTTTGTAAATGAATTATCTCATATCTTCTCTTTATTAGGTATTGATACTGAAGAAGTAATTAAAGCTGCTTCTACCAAATGGAATTTTATTCCATATACTCCTGGCTTAGTAGGAGGTCATTGTATAGGGGTAGATCCTTATTATTTAGTTCAATGTGCTGAGGAATTAGGTTATTCTCCTTCTTTGATTAAATCTGCTAGAAAAATTAATAATGGTATGGGGGGATATGTAGCTCAGAGAACAATAGATTTAATGCTAAAAAAATCTATAAATATTTCTAAATCTAATATTCTTGTGTTAGGATTTACATTTAAAGAAAACTGTGGAGATATAAGAAATACTAAAGTAATAGATATCGTTAATAAATTATCTGATTATCACGCAGATGTAGATATTTGTGATCCTATAGCAGATGCTTCTTTAGTAAAAAAGGAATATGGATTAAATATTTTTAAAAATCCTCCAAAAAAGAGATACGATGCTATTATAATAGCTGTAGCTCATCATCATTTTAAATCGCTTGATATAAATGCTTTATTAAAAGCAGATAATGTAATTTTTGATGTTAAAGGTGTTCTCGGAAAAGGCAATTCTGACGCATGTTTATAAAGGATATTTATATTTTAAATTGCATATTTTCAAATAAATTATGTTGATGATATTTAAAAATATTAATACTAATATTGGATAAACTATATTAGTATTATTTGTTTATATTTGTATATTACGGTTATAAAAAAAAGAATATATTATGTCTCAACAAATAGGACATGTTTCACAAGTAATAGGACCAGTAGTAGATGTTTTCTTTGAATGTGATGATGTCGAAACGGGGCTTCCTAGTATTAATGATGCTTTAATTGTTAAAAAGCAGAATGGAGAAAAAATCATATTAGAGGTTCAGCAGTTAATTAGTGAAAGTACAGTACGTACAGTCGCTATGGAAAGTACTGATGGCCTTAGTAGAGGAATGAAGGTGGTATCTTCTGGTTCATCTATTACGATACCTACAGGGGATCAAATTAAAGGTCGTACCATGAATGTAGTAGGTAAACCTATAGATGGTATGAAGGATTTTGATAACAAAGGTGCTTATCCTATTCATAGAGAACCCCCTAAATTCGAAGATCTTTCTACTTCACAAGAAGTATTATTTACTGGTATAAAGGTAATAGATCTATTGGAACCTTATTCTAAAGGTGGTAAGATAGGTTTATTTGGAGGTGCAGGTGTAGGTAAAACTGTGCTTATTATGGAGCTTATAAATAATATTGCTAAAAAACATAATGGTTTTTCAGTTTTTGCAGGTGTAGGTGAAAGAACTAGAGAAGGTAATGACTTGTTAAGAGATATGATAGAATCTGGTGTTATTAATTATGGGAAAGAGTTTAAAAAGAGCATGGATGCAGGTCATTGGGATTTATCTAAAGTAGATTATAATGAGGTAGCGAAAAGTCAGTTATCTTTAGTTTTCGGGCAGATGAATGAGCCTCCTGGGGCTAGGGCTTCAGTAGCTTTATCAGGATTAACTATGGCTGAATCTTTCCGTGATAAGGGTATTGAAGAAGGTGGAGCTAAAGATATCTTATTTTTTATTGATAATATTTTCAGATTTACTCAAGCTGGTTCTGAAGTGTCTGCTTTATTAGGTAGAATGCCATCAGCTGTAGGTTATCAACCTACTTTAGCTACTGAAATGGGAGCTATGCAAGAACGTATTGCTTCTACTAAGAATGGTTCTATTACTTCTATCCAAGCTATTTATGTCCCTGCTGATGATTTAACAGATCCTGCTCCTGCTACTACTTTTACGCACTTAGATGCTACGACTGTATTGGATAGGAAAATTACTGAAATGGGTATTTATCCTGCTGTGGATCCATTGGAGTCATCCTCTAGAATTCTAGATGCTAATATCTTAGGTGAAGAACATTATGATATAGCACAGAAAGTAAAACAAATATTAGAGAAAAATAAAGAATTACAAGATATTATTTCCATTTTAGGTATGGAAGAACTTTCCGATGAAGATAAAACATTAGTAAATAGAGCTAGGAGGGTACAGCGTTTTCTTTCTCAACCTTTTACAGTAGCTGAACAGTTCACAGGAGTAAAAGGTGTTATGGTTAATATAGAAGATACTATTAAAGGTTTTAAAATGATATTAGATGGTAAAGTAGATTATCTTCCAGAACAAGCTTTTATGAATGTAGGTACTATCGAAGAAGCTATTGAAAAAGGTAAAAAGATTTTGAGAGATTTAAAGAACTAAAAAACCAAAATAGGATGTCTATGAAACTAAATATATTGTCGTCAGACAAAACTATTTATTCTGGAGAAACTGATAAAGTTACTGTTCCGGGAGAATTAGGTTCATTTACTATATTAAAAAATCATGCACCGATTATTTCTTCTTTAACTGATGGTACAATAAAATATACGACTGCCGATGGTAAAGAAAAAGAATTAAAAATTAAATTAGGGTTCGTTGAAATGTCGAACAATGTAGTTTCAATATGTATTTCAGAATGAGAAAAAAATTATACATAGTAATTTTAATCTTAGGAGTTATTTTTCTCTTACAGCAGAATAATATATTTGCTTCTTCATTAGAAGTAGTGGATAGTACAGCTATATCAGAAGCTACAGATATTACAGTTAAAGAAACTCCAAAAGAAAAATTGAATGTTTCTGAAATTATTTTTGGGCATATAGGAGATTCTTATTCATGGCATATTATTACTATAGGTAAGAAATCTTTATATATAAATTTACCTATTATCCTTAAATCTAAAGAAAGAGGTTGGTTTTCATTCAATTATAGTAAAATTAAAGAAAATCAAGGTCATTATAAAGGCTTTTATAGGGGGGATGATTCATCTAAATATTCTGGTAAAATAGTAGAACTTAATTCTAAGGGAGAAGAAGTTAGGCCTTTCGATATGTCTATTACAAAATATGTTCTGGCTATTTTTATTAACTCTTGTCTTTTATTGTTAATAATATTAAGTATGGCTCATTGGTATAAAGATAGAAAAGAAAATTCTCCTGCACCGAAAGGTTTTAGAGGTGCGATGGAGGCTTTAGTAATGGCCATTGAAAATGATGTGGTAAAGGCTGGAGTAGGAGCTAATTATAAAAAGTTTTCTCCATATTTACTTACGGTTTTTTTCTTTATATTGTTATCCAATATTATGTCTTTGATACCGATATTCCCTGCAGGAGTAGATGTTACTGGAAATATAGCTATTACTATGGTATTGGCCTTATTTACTATGGTAATCGTAAATGTTTTCGGTACAAAACATTATTGGAAAGATATATTATGGCCAGATGTACCTCTTTGGCTGAAATGTCCAATACCCATTATGCCTTTTCTAGAATTATTAGGTATTTTTACTAAACCTTTTGCTTTAATGATAAGGTTATTTGCTAATATGTTTTCAGGGCATATGGCTATGTTGGCATTGACTTGTTTGATTTTTATCACAGCTAGTATGGGACCAGTGATGTCTGGTTCCTTTGCAGTTTTATCTGTGTTATTTAACATCTTTATGAATTTGCTAGAATTGTTGGTAGCATTTATTCAGGCTTATGTCTTTACTATGTTATCAGCAGTATTTATAGGATTAGCCCAAGAGGGCTCAACTGTTAAAAATTTAATAATTAAAAAATAAAGTATTATGTTATCAATGTTATTATTAGAAGCTGCAGTAGCAAGCTTATCTTTAGGAACACTTGGGGCAGCAATAGGTGCTGGTCTATCAGTAATTGGTGGAGCTTATGGTATCGGTAAAATAGGAGAAGCAGCTATGAACGGAATTGCTAGACAACCAGAAGCATCAAATAATATTCGTACCAGTATGATTATTTCTGCTGCCTTAATAGAAGGTGTCTCATTATTAGCATTAGTGGTTTGTCTAGTTATCATTTTATAAAAAATTATTATGTCATTATTACTTCCTGAAAGTGGGCTTATTATATGGATGCTTATCTCTTTCAGTATTGTTTTTTTCTTATTGGCAAAATTTGGTTTTCCAGTAATAACGAAAAAAATAGAGGAAAGAAAGAAGTATATAGACAATTCTATAGAATTAGCTGATCAAATAGAAGAACGCATGAAATCTTTTCATGTTAAAAGTGAAGAGATAATGAAATCTGCAGAAAAAGAGCATGCTAAGATTTTAAAACAAGCTATGTCCGAAAGAGCACAAATTCTTTTAGAAGCTAAAACAGATGCTAAAAAAGTAACTCAAAAAGAATTAGAAGAAGTAAAAAGAGCTATTCAAGTCGAAAAAGAAGAAGCTCAGAATGAAATAAGAAGAAATGTAGCTATTTTATCTGTGGAAGTAGCAGAGAAAATAATTCGTACTAATTTAGATGATGAAAAAGAGCAGATGGATATGATAGATAGGATGATAGATGAAGTTATGGTAAAAGATATTTAATATGGATGGAGGAATAATTTCTAGACGTTATGCTAAGGCTTTAATTCAATATGCTGCATCTAAAAAGAAATTAGATACAGTGTATAATGAGTGTGAAATGCTGGTATATGCGTGTAGGGATGTGAAAGATTTTTCTTCTACTTTAGCTAATCCTATTGTATCTAAAGAAGATAAAATGTTACTTTTAAAAACAGCTGTTAATGGAACCGGTTTTTCTGATATCTTATCTCGATTTATAGCTTTAGTTTTTAAAAATCATAGAGAAGAATATTTAGGTTTTATTTGTGTTTCGTATATTGAATTATATAGAAATAAAAAGCATTTAGGTATAGTTACTCTTACTACAGCAGTTCCTATAGAAGATAAAGTTAGAGATGAAATAGTATTTGCGTCTCATAGAAGATTGCATGCAAAAATAGAATTAAGAACTGAAGTAGATCCCTCTATTATTGGTGGATTTATTTATGATATTGATTTTTATAGATTGGATGCGAGTATCCGATCTCAATTAAAAGCTGTTAGGATACAGTTTGTAGAAAAAAATAGAAGAATAGTATAAAGTTATTATTATGGCTGATAAAATAAAAGTTAGTGAAGTCTCAGAGATATTATTACAGCAGTTAAAAGGTATAGATACTAAACTACAGTTAGAAGAGGTAGGAAGAGTCTTAAAAGTTAGTGATGGAGTAGTTCGTATATATGGTTTAAGAAATGCTGAAGCTAATGAGCTTTTGCGATTTGAGAACGGTATGATGGCTATTGTAATGAATCTTGAGGAAGATAATGTAGGAGCTGTATTATTGGGCCCTACAGCGAAGATTAGAGAAGGTGCTGTGGTAAAAAGAACTAAGCATATAGCTTCTATAAAAGTAGGTGAGAAAGTACTAGGTCGTGTGATTACCCCTTTAGGAGATGCTTTGGACGGAAAGGGACCAATAGATGGAGAACTTTTCGAAATGCCTCTTGAAAGAAAAGCTCCAGGTGTTATTTTTAGACAGCCTGTAAATGAACCTTTACAAACAGGGCTTAAAGCTATAGATGCTATGATTCCTATTGGAAGAGGACAGAGAGAATTAATAATTGGCGACAGACAGACTGGTAAAACTGCTATTGCGATAGATACTATAATTAATCAGAAATCGAATTTCGAAGCAGGTGATCCTGTATATTGTATTTATGTAGCAATAGGACAAAAAGGTTCTACAGTGGCTTCTATTGTTAATATTTTGAGAAAACATGGAGCCATGGAATATACTACAGTAGTATGTGCTAATGCGGGTGATCCCGCAGCTTTGCAATATTTTGCTCCTTTTGCTGGTGCAGCCATAGGTGAATATTTTAGAGATACTGGACGTCATGCTTTAGTAGTTTATGATGATCTTTCTAAACAAGCTGTTTCTTATCGAGAAGTATCTTTAATATTAAGAAGACCTTCAGGTAGGGAAGCTTATCCTGGTGATATTTTCTATTTACATTCTCGTTTATTAGAAAGAGCTGCTAAGATTATAACTCAGCAGGAAGTAGCTGAAAAGATGAACGATATTCCTGAAAGTCTTAAAGGTAAAATTAAAGGTGGAGGTTCATTAACTGCACTTCCTATTATTGAAACTCAAGCAGGAGATGTGTCAGCTTATATCCCTACTAATGTAATTTCTATTACTGATGGTCAGATATTCTTAGATACAGACTTATTTAATCAAGGGAATAGACCTGCTATTAATGTAGGTATCTCTGTGTCTCGTGTAGGTGGCAATGCTCAGTTAAAAGCTATGAAAAAAGTGGCTGGTACATTAAAGATAGACTTAGCTCAATATCGTGAGTTAAAATCTTTTGCTAAGTTTTCTGGTGATTTAGATGATTCTTCTAAAATGATTCTTGATAGAGGTGAAAAAAATACGGCATTATTAGTCCAAAAACAATATAGCCCAGTACCTGTAGAAAATCAGATAGCTATATTATACTGTGGTGTGAATGGATTATTGAAAAATATTCCTTTAGATAAAGTATCGGATTATGAATCTATGTATATTTCTAAATTAGAATTAGAATATCAAAAAGAGGTTTTAGATAAATTAAAAGCTGGTATTATTACTGATGAAGTTATTAATATTTTAGAAAAAACAGCTAAAGCTATAAGTAATCAATTAGTTTAAAAGAATAGTAAAACTATGTCATCTTTAAAAGAAGTAAAATCTAGAATAAATTCTGTAAAATCTACACGAAAGATTACATCTGCTATGAAAATGGTGGCATCAGTTAAATTACATAAAGTAGAAACTATGGCTGAGAATATGTTACCTTATCAGTTTAAATTAGATGAGATGTTGGGTAAATTCCTCACTTCAGAGAATTCTATCACTTCGCCTTATATAGAGAAAAGACCAGTAAAAAAATTAGCCTTAATATTATTTTCTTCTAATACTAGTTTTTGTGGAGCTTTTAATTCGAATGTTACTAAATCTTTTTTAAAAGAGATAGCTAATTATTCTAAATTAGGGAAAGAAAATATTATTATATATCCTATAGGGAAAAAAATTGAGTACGAAGTAAAAAAATTAGGATATGAACCTGCTTTTGATTCTACTTTTTCTTCAGAGTTCTTTCAAAATTTAATGGATAAACCTAATGCTGAAAATGCTATTCTTTTTTCTAAATTTTTACAAGAAAAATTTTTAAAAAAAGAAATAGATAAAATAAGAGTAGTATTTCATCATTTTAAATCTACTAATAATCATAGATTGATTTCTAAAGATTTTTTGCCTATAAATATATATGAATTTAAGGATTTTAAATCCAAGAATGACTCTAAATCTAATATAGATTATATAATAGAGCCTTCTAATATTGTGATGTTAGAAAGGTTAGTAGATATGGTACTAACTCAGAAATTTGTAACTTATATGGTGGATTCTTCAGCATCAGAACATTCTGCTAGAATAATGTCGATGCAAATAGCTACTGATAATGCTGATGAATTAATAGATGATTTAGGAATATTGTATAATAAAACTAGACAGAATATTATTACAGCTGAATTACTTGATATAGCAGGCGCCAGTAATTTATAAATAATTGTTCTAATATAAACAGAACAGATTAAAATATAATAAAAGGTCCGTTGATTATTCAACGGACCTTTTACTTTATGGTATAATGCAAACTTATTTAGTAAGTTTTTTATATGACTCGTATCTAAGCTTAGCATATTCTTCAGTTTTCTTAAAGAGTATTTTAGCTTGATCAGGGAAAGTTTTATTAAGAGAAGCATATCTTACTTCACCCTTAAGGAATCCTTGGAAGTCTTCCCATTTAGGTTCTTTACTGTCAAGTGAGAATGGATTTTTAGATTCTTCTATTAGAGAAGGATTGAATCTATATAAATGCCAATAACCACAATCTACAGCTAATTTTTCTTCTTTCTGGCTCTTACCCATACCTGCTTTCAAACCATGATTAATACATGGAGCATAAGCGATAATTAGAGAAGGTCCATCATAAGCTTCAGCTTCTTTTAATACATTGAAGTATTGTGCAGGGTTTGCACCCATAGCTACTTGAGCTACATATACATAACCATAATTTATAGCCATCATCCCAAGGTCTTTTTTACGAATCTTTTTACCAGATGATGCGAATTTAGCTACAGCACCAGCAGGAGTAGATTTAGATGATTGTCCACCTGTGTTAGAATAAACTTCAGTATCAAGTACTATTACATTTACGTTTTCACCAGATGCAAGGACATGGTCAAGGCCACCGTATCCAATATCATATGCCCAACCATCTCCACCGACTATCCATTGACTACGTGTATTTATAAGGTCTTTTAACTCTAATAGTCGTTTGCAAGATTCAATATCTGATTTTTCTAATAGTGGAACTAAGTTTCCTTGAATTTCTCTTGTGATTTCAGCATTAGCTCTGTTAGATAACCATTTTTCATAAAGAACTTTAATTTCTGAAGGACAACTATTGTTTTCTAAACCTTCTTTCATGAGATGTGCAATAGAATCACGACGTCTTTCAGTACCTAAATACATACCAAGGCCGAATTCAGCTGCATCTTCAAATAATGAATTTGCCCAAGCTGGACCATGACCGTTTTTATCTGTACAATATGGAGAAGATGGGAATGAAGCAGAATAAATAGAAGAACAACCTGTAGCGTTAGCTATCATCATTCTATCACCAAATAATTGTGTGATATTTTTCAAATAAGGAGTTTCACCACATCCAGCACAAGCACCTGAGAATTCAAATAGAGGCTGTGCAAACTGAGAATTTTTTAAACTTTTAGTTTTAGGAACAACATTTTCTTTGTAACCTACATTAGTATGTAAGAAATCAAATATAGGCTGTTGATCCATTTGTGTGTTTATTTTCTTTAGAGATAATGCACCTACAGGACATGTATTTACACAATTACCACAACCAGTACAATCCATAGGAGAAATCTGTATTGTGAATTTGTATTCTTTAACGTTAGTTTTACCAGCTGCTGACTTAAGGCCTTTAGGAATAGAATCTACTTCTTCATCTTTATATAAGAAAGGGCGAATAGCTGCGTGAGGACAAACGAATGAACATTGGTTACATTGTATACATTTTTCAGGATCCCATTCTGGTACATTTATAGCAGAACCTCTTTTTTCATAAGCGGCTGTACCTGAAGGAATAGTACCATCTACGAAACTACCAGTGAAAGCACTTACAGGAATAGTATCACCTTTCTGGCAATTAACTAAATCAGCTACATTTCTTACCCAGTCTGGAGCAAGTCTATTAAATGTAGCAGGCTGGAATTTACCATGAACATTTTTCCATTCTGTAGGAACTTCGATTTTAGTATATTCTGCACCTCTATCTACAGCTGCATAGTTCATATTAACGATATTATCACCTTTCTTACCATAAGATTTCTTAATGGCTTCTTTCATAAATTTCACAGCATCTTTGTAAGAAATAATGTTTGTGATTTTAAAGAAAGCTGATTGAAGTATAGTATTCGTTCTATTTCCTAGACCTATTTCTTCAGCGATTTTAGTAGCATTAATGATATACATCTTAATGTTCTGTTTAGCGATGATTTCTTTTACATTATCAGGAATCATTGTAAGAGTTTCTTCTACTGAAAATATAGAATTTAGTAAGAAGGTACCATTATTTTTAATACCATCTAAGATATCATATTTAGTTAAATATGAAGTAACGTGACAAGCGACGAAGTCTGGAGTGTTTACTAAATAAGGAGAAGTGATAGGCTGATTACCGAATCTTAAGTGAGAACAAGTGTATCCACCAGATTTTTTAGAATCATAATCGAAATAACCTTGACAATATTTGTCAGTGTTATTACCTATAATTTTAATGGTGTTTTTGTTAGCACCTACTGTACCATCTGAACCAAGACCATAGAATTTACATTCGTATGTGCCTTTTTTAGCCAATGAAACTTCTTCCTCTAAAGGGAGAGATTTGAAAGTTACATCATCGGTAATACCTATAGTGAAATCATTTTTAGGATTATCTTTTCTAAGATTTTCAAATACAGCAAATATTTGGGCAGGAGAAGTATTCTTAGAAGAAAGGCCATATCTACCACCTACTACTATAGGAGCTTTATCTCTTTGGTCAGATAAAATAGTCTTAATGTCCATATAAAGAGGCTCTCCTAGAGCACCTGGTTCTTTAGTCCTATCAAGTACAGCGATTTTCTTAACTGTATCAGGAAGAGCTCTTAAAAAATATTTAGCAGAGAAAGGTCTGAATAAATGAACTGTAATTAAACCTACTTTTTCACCTTTAGCTATTAAGTTATCTATTACTTCTTGTGCTGTTTCACAAACAGAACCCATAGCTATAATAATATTAGTAGCTTTAGGATCTCCGTAATAATCAAATGGTAAATGATGACGGCCAGTTAATTCTCCTACTTCACCCATATAACGAGCTACTATGTCTGGAACTTCATCGTAATATTTATTAGTAGATTCACAAGCTTGGAAATACACATCAGGATTCTGAGCAGTTCCTCTAGTAACAGGCTTGTTCGGTGTCATAGCTCTTTCACGGAATTTTTTAAGTGATTTTTCACTTAACATAGCTTTTAATTCTTCAGTAGGAAGAACTTCAATTTTTTGAATTTCATGAGAAGTTCTGAACCCATCAAAAAAATGAATGAAAGGGATACTTGATTTAATAGCTGCTAAATGTGTGACAGCAGCTAAATCCATAGATTCTTGAACACTAGTAGAAGAAAGAAGAGCAAATCCTGTCTGACGAGTAGCCATGATATCAGAATGGTCTCCGAAAATAGATAAAGCGTGAGAAGCGATTGTTCTAGCAGATACATGGAAAACAGCAGGAAGTAATTCTCCAGCTATTTTATACATATTAGGAATCATAAGAAGTAATCCTTGTGAAGCGGTGAATGTAGAAGTAAGTGCACCGGCTTGTAATGAACCATGTACAGCTCCTGAAGCTCCACCTTCACTTTGCATTTCGGTAACTTTTACAGTTTCTCCGAAAATATTTTTCTTTCCGTTAGCAGCCCATTCATCTATTAACTCAGCCATCGTAGAAGAAGGCGTGATAGGATAAATAGCAGCATGTTCGCTAAACATATATGCTACGTGAGCAGCAGCATAGTTACCATCACAGGTAATAAATGTTTTTTCTTTTGCCATTATTATGAAGTTAAATTAATATTATTATTTAGTTATTTTTTTTACATCAATTAAACCGTGCTTAAAAGAAAGCTCGGTATCTTTACAAATATAAGTAAATTTCATATAAATATGGAAGAATACTTATTATTTAAGACACTTAGAAATGAGACCAGTTAAGACTTTTCCAGGATCTAGTTCTACAAATTCTGTCATGCCATCCTTTTTCATATTTAATACAGTTTGAGTCCATCTTACAGGAGATGTTAACTGCATTAATAAATTATCTTTAATTTCTTTTGGATCAGTATGAGGTAATCCATCCACATTCTGATATATAGGACATATAGGTTTAGAAATTTCTGTAGTTTCTATGGCTGAGGCCAATTCTTTACGAGCTGATTCCATTAATGGAGAATGGAAAGCACCTCCTACGGATAGTTTAATAGAACGTCTTGCTCCAGCTTCTTTGGCTAATTCACAAGTTTTATCAATGGCTTCTACAGTACCTGAAATAACTAATTGTCCAGGACAATTATAATTAGCAGGAATAACTATTCCATCTACTTTTTTACAAATATCTTCTACTACTTCATCAGCAAGACCTAAAATAGCTGCCATAGTAGAAGGTTCTTTTTCACAAGCTTTTTGCATAGCTAAAGCACGGGTGGATACTAGTTTTAAACCGTTTTCGAAAGACATAGCTTTTGAAGCTACTAATGCGGAAAATTCACCTAATGAATGACCAGCGACCATGTCAGGCTTAAAATCATCTCCTAAAACCATAGCCGAAGCTACAGAATGCAAAAAGATAGCAGGTTGAGTAACTTTAGTTTGTTTAAGTTCTTCAGCAGAACCATTAAACATTATATTAATAATATCGAAGTTTAATATTTTATTAGCCTTGTTAAACAGAGCTTTTACGCTGGGGTTAGACTCATATAAGTCTTTAGCCATTCCCTTAAACTGAGTTCCTTGACCAGGAAAAACATATGCTTTCATAAAAATCTATTTTTTTAATTGAACTACAAAGATAAAATTTTTATTGATACCTTTGTAGTAAATCAATTTCTCAGATTTTTTGCTCCCGTAGTTCAATGGATAGAATATAGGATTCCGATTCCTAAGATAAGAGTTCGATTCTCTTCGGGAGTACTAAGGTGTTTAGTACTTGTTAGATTTGCTTTAAATATTTTATACTTTTGTTTCTTCAGAAGTTTCGTCTGCTAAAATTTCAGCATCTGTGTATTGACTATTTATTTTCCTAGTTTTAATAGCAGTATAAAATTCAGTTAGAGAATAAAGGATTATACCTATTCCGAAAAATATAATAAGCCATTTAGCGCTTTTGAAAGGATTGATAAATAGAACAATACCAAATATTAAAGTAAGTATTGGGCCCAGCCAAAGAAAATTAGATACCTTAATTAATTTATTTGCTCGTATTAATTCTATTAGTGACATAATGCCGAAGAATATTAACATGGCACCGAATAGAAACATTAATAATCCTGCAAAAAAAGTAGGGAATAAGACTAAAACTATTCCAAAAAGTATATCTACGATTCCATTTATGGCTACTAAAGTATTAATTTGAGTTTTATTTGAATATGCTATAATTATAGATATAATGCCTATTAATAAGATAATAGTTCCTATAATAATAACCAAAGTATCTTGTGCTATTTCTGGCCATATTATTAAAGCAAGACCAAGTAATAGAGCAAAAAAAGCTCTTAAAAAAATATATCTTCTATCATTAAAGACATGAAATGGATTTTTCATAATAAAATTATTTAATAACAAATTTAATAAAATGATATTAGAATATGGCAGAAATAGTAATTTTTATATTTCAATCTTTATGGATATCAAAAGAAATATTTTTAAGTATAAATACTATAGCTATAGAATTAGTTTAAAATTATTCTAGAAAATAATGACTGATACTAATATATAAAAAAGACTAGAAATAAATTCCAGTCTTCCTTTGTGATTTGGGGTGGGTGATGGGTTTCGAACCCACGACCCCTAGTGCCACAAACTAGTACTCTAACCAACTGAGCTACACCCACCATATTTATCTATAATCTTATAAAAAGATTTTATAAGAATGCAAAGATATAATATTTTTCAGGTTTCAAAAATTTTATTACTATAATTTATGAGAACCATTACTAATAATTACTGGATATACTTTAGTTTCGTGTCCAAATTTCTGATCTATATTATTTGAAAAATCTAACGCTTCACAATTTATTTCATATAATTTACTCATACCTACATGAGTTTTAAACCTTTCTATTTCTATAATCACAAGAACACACACTATGTTAGTTTTTGTTTGTTAGAATCTTTCTTTTTAGAGAAAAACCTTTTATGGTATTCAACGTTAAAAATTTTAATTTTTTTAAATTCTTATTATTATGTATATTTATTTCATGAGTGCCTTGTATAAGTGAGACTTCATAAATGGAAGGTTTGTATTTGAACTTTTCATAAAAAAAGGTATTTACGTAAGATATGAATCTATTGTAATAAAGCTCTCTTACTAAATTAATAGTACTTCCACCAGCTTCTCTATTCATAGGCCTAGCTCCTGTAACTCTACTTCTTTTAGCTATAAACATTAGATAATCTAGTTTTTCACGCTGAGTTTTATAAAGATTTTTTAAACAATAATAATCTTCATACATTAATTTACCTATTGTTTCGAAATCATTAGTGGAAAGAGCATTTAATGTTTCTTGAATTCTTTGTTTTTCATTAATAACATATTCAGCTCTTAAAAAATCTTTCTTAGTAATACGACGTTTAACGGTTTTTACCATAGAAATATTGGCGTCAGTCAAAGATTCTATATTATTTCCAAATCTTTTTTGAACACATTTTAAAACCATATTACAAGAATTTGAAATATCATCATAAATAGGTGCGTTTCTATCATAATTATTAGAAGTATCTACTATTAATAAATGATATTTAGATATTTCAAATGGAATATATTTATATTTTAAAATATCACTATCAAAAAAGATTAAATTATTTTGTTTTGCATGAAGTGATATAAATGGACTAATATTGTTCCATCCTCCTTTTTTATCTATTCCTTTTTTATACAAGTCTTTTTCACATTCTTGTAAAATAACAAAAAGCTCTTTCTTATGTATTTTAAAATTCTGCAAATTATTAATGGCACATGCAAAAGTAGATATTAAAGCAGTAGAGGATGACATGCCTGCTCTGAAAGGAATATTACCTATAAAAGCAGCATCAAAACCTTTAAGTTTATAGCCTCTATTTAAAAATTCCTGACATAATCTGAAAATATATAAAATCCATTTTTGTTTAGGATTCTTTGAATTTATAGGATCTTTCAGTTTCCCTAAATTTTCACAATCTTTTAAAGGAAATTCGTAATAAGAATGCAGATTACAAGAATATACTTTTACTATATTTCCTATATTAAGTTTGATTTTAGTAAAAATATATTTATCAGTTACACCTGCTATTATCGGAGTTTTACAGAAATTAGTATATTCTCCTATTAAATTAATAATTCCACCAGATTTATAGATCTTACCAGAATGGTGAAAAATTTTGGTAAAATCTTTATTCAAAGTATCTATCATAGACTATTTTCTTTAGTTTAAGTTATATGAAGTTTAGACTACAAAGATAAAAATTATTTTTTAGAATAGAATTTGAGAAAAAGGAAGAAAAAAATGTTAAAAAAATTTGTATTAAAAAAAAATCTGCATATCTTTGCAGCCCGTTTGAAGAAAATGGGAGATAATTAAAAGTTCATTGATAGCATTGAAAGAGTAATAGGTAGAGGTTAGTACAAAATAACCTCGTCAAGAAAAAAATGAGTAAATACTCAAAAATTTTCAACTGGTCAGGATAGCTAAAAGATATAAATATATACAACGAAGAGTTCGATCCTGGCTCAGGATGAACGCTAGCGGCAGGCTTCACACATGCAAGTCGAGGGGCAGCGTTATAGATTGCTTGCAATCTATAGACGGCGACCGGCGGAAGGGTGCGTAACGCGTGAGCAACATACCTGTTTCAGTGGGATAACCCGGAGAAATTCGGACTAATACCGCATGACAATATGAAGTGACATCACTAAATATTGAAAAATTTATTGGAAACAGATTGGCTCGCGTAACATTAGCTAGATGGTAAGGTAACGGCTTACCATGGCGACGATGTTTAGGGGTTCTGAGAGGAAGATCCCCCACACTGGAACTGAGACACGGTCCAGACTCCTACGGGAGGCAGCAGTGAGGAATATTGGACAATGGACGAAAGTCTGATCCAGCCATGCCGCGTGAAGGCGACGGCCCTATGGGTCTTAAACTTCTTTTATACGGGAGCAATAAGGTCTATGTATAGATCGATGAGAGTACCGTAAGAATAAGCACCGGCTAACTCCGTGCCAGCAGCCGCGGTAATACGGAGGGTGCAAGCGTTATCCGGATTTATTGGGTTTAAAGGGTGCGTAGGCGGCTTATTAAGTCAGCTGTGAAATGTATCGGCTTAACCGATAACGTGCAGTTGAAACTGGTAAGCTAGAATACGGTTGACGTGGGAGGAATGTGTAGTGTAGCGGCGAAATGCATAGATATTACACAGAACACCAATTGCGAAGGCATCTCACGAAACCAGCATTGACGCTGAGGCACGAAAGTGTGGGTATCGAACAGGATTAGATACCCTGGTAGTCCACACTGTAAACGATGATAACTAGCTGTTTGCGATACACAGTAAGTAGCTAAGCGAAAGCGATAAGTTATCCACCTGGGGAGTACGTTCGCAAGAATGAAACTCAAAGGAATTGACGGGGGCCCGCACAAGCGGAGGAACATGTGGTTTAATTCGATGATACGCGAGGAACCTTACCCGGGCTCGAACGGTAAATGACAGACTAAGAGATTGGTTTTCCCTTCGGGGCATTTATCGAGGTGCTGCATGGTTGTCGTCAGCTCGTGCCGTGAGGTGTAGGCTTAAGTGCCATAACGAGCGCAACCCTTGTCGTTAGTTGCCATCAGGTCATGCTGGGGACTCTAACGAG
>JBAYYV010000001.1:0-455132 GCA_041672845.1 Bacteroidales bacterium | reverse complement strand
ATCGAAAAAGAGTTAGCTAAATTTCCTCAAGGTCCTAGAAAAACAGATCTTGCCATGAAATTACAAACAGTTAGAGACGGTTCAAGAGATATTAGATACTAATAGTCGTAAAGACATATATGAATTTCAATAAAGCAGATTTAGAATTAATAGATAAAGAATTTGAAGGACTTCGATTAGCAAGTCTAAGGCGTTGTGCTACTCAAAAAGAATATGAGATAGTATTAAAAGCTTTTGAATTCGCAAATAAGGCACATTATAATGTTAGACGACGTTCTGGTGAACCTTATATTCTTCATCCTATAGCTGTAGCTAAAATAGTTATAAATGATATAGGATTAGGATATAAATCTATTGTGTCTGCTTTACTTCATGATGTCGTGGAAGATACTGAATATACTATTGAAGATGTCGAAAGACTTTTTGGTCCTAAAATATCTTCTTTGGTAGATGGTCTTACTAAGATTAAGGCTGCCATGAATACTCACGAATCTTCTTTACAAGCTGAAAATTTTAAGAGAATCATCCTTACTTTGAATGATGATGTAAGGGTGGTCCTTATTAAATTGGCCGACAGGCTTCATAATATTAGGACCATAGAATATATGCCTGAATATAAAAGGGATAAAATTCTGTCTGAAACTATGTTTATCTTTATTCCCCTGGCTCACAGATTAGGTCTTTATAATATCAAATCTGAAATGGAGAATATTTGGTTGAAAAATAGGGAACCTGAGGCGTACAATGAAATTCAAAATAATTTAGATGCATTAATAATAGATAAGGAAGCAGATATCGATGAATTCATGAAACCTATAGCAGATTATTTAAATAATTCTGGTATCAAATTCAAGATTTTTAGAAGGACTAAATCCCCTTATTCTATTTGGCAAAAAATGCATAAAAAGAATATTCCATTCGACGAAATATATGATATATTCGCTGTAAGAATAATTTTCACTCCAGATAAAGATGAAAGAGCTGAATGTTATCAATTATATGTCAAGATTTCTTCTATGTATACAGCTAAGATTGAACGTCTTCGTGATTGGATTTCTAATCCAAAACCTAATGGTTATGAGGCTCTACACTGTACAGTTATGAGCAAAAAAGGTAATTGGATAGAAGTACAAATTCGTACTGATAGAATGAATGATATCGCTGAAAAAGGAATAGCTGCTCACTGGAATTATAAAAGGAAAAATCCTAATCTTAAAGAAAATCAGTTAGATATATGGTTGGATAAAGTAAAAGAGACTTTGGCTAATCCTGATATAGATGCTATAGATTTTTTAGATAATTTTCACAATGATGTAATTAGTGCAAATATTTATGTATTTACTCATAAAGGAGAATCTAAGCTTATGCCCAAAGGTTCTACAGTATTAGATTTTGCTTATTCTATTCATTCTGAAATAGGAAATAACGCGATCGCAGCTAAAGTAAATCTTAAACTTGTCCCTCTTTCTACAGTTCTTCGCAATGGTGATCAAATAGAAATTATAACAGCTAAAACTCAAAAACCTAAAGCTGAATGGCTAAAATTCTTAACTACTTCTAGAGCTAAGAATTATGTATATAGTGCAATTAAAGAAAATAGACAATCTACAGATGCCGCTTTGGGTAAAGAAATGCTTGAAAATGAGTTAAAGAAATATAATCTTAAACTTACCGATAAAATTACAAAGAAATTACTTAATGGATATCAGGTTCATAAAGAAAACGAACTTTATGATAAAATATCAGTTAGAATGCTCAATTTGGAAAATGTAGTTAAGATATTAAAAAAAGAAAAACATAATTCTATGTTTTGGACTCTTCAGTTCTTAAATCCCATGAACATAGCTAGAAGTAAAAATTCCAATAATGAAAATACTATAAATCCTATTCAACCCAATAAGGATTATTTACTTAAAGAAAATCCCGAAAATCATACTTTATCATATAGAATAGCTGACTGCTGCTATCCTATTCCAGGTGATAAAATTGTCGCTTTCGTATCTGATAATGGTGAGGTAATTATTCACAAAAAAACTTGCTCGGTAGCTAATGAATTAGCTTCTATCCAAGGTGAAAGAATTATTAATGCTAAATGGGCTAAACATACTATGCAGTCCTTCCCTGCTAGAATCAAATTAAGCGGTGTAGATAAATTAGGTATTTTACATAATATTACTAGAGTTATGACCACTACTCTAAATATTAATATGAAAAAGGTAGTTTTTGAATCATCCGATGAAATTTTTGAAGGTTATTTAGATTGTTATGTTCATAATACAAATGACTTAGATGATTTAATAAAACATTTAAGAAAAATAACAGGTGTAACTTCTGTCACTAGGGCAGAAATAACAAATAAATTATGAAAAAAGTATTAGTCCCTACAGTTATTGTTCTCACTATACTAATAATTAGCCAGTTATTTTATTCTTGTGCTAATACTTCTCAAGCTCCTACAGGTGGTCCAAAAGATACTTTAGCCCCTATAGTAGTAGAAATGATCCCTGAAAATAATCAAATAAATCATCCTATTAATAAAGGAGATAGTAAAATCAGAATCAAATTTAACGAATATGTAGTTCTGCAAAATTCCACCCAAGAAATTTATCTTTCTCCGCCTATTGATTCTAGATTAAAAACTAAGATTAATGGTAAAAGTATTGTAGTGAATTTTGAAGATTCTTTAAAATCTAATACCACCTATACTCTTAATTTCGGAGCTTCTATAAAAGATAATAACGAAGGAAATAAATTACCTCCATTTTCCTATACTTTCTCTACTGGTATAGATATAGACTCTATATATACTACTGGTATTGTTATGGATTATCAAACCTTAGTACCGCTTTCTGGTATTAAAGTCATGTTTTATTCTGATTTATCAGATTCGGCTGTCATAAAAAAGAATCCAGATTATATAAGCAAGACAGATGAATGGGGATTTTTTGTTATGAGAAATATAAAATCTTTACCGATGAAAGTTTATGCTATTGAGGATAAAGATAATAATAATCGGTATGACATAGGTATGGATAAAATAGCATTTATGGACTCGATTTTTATTCCCACCAAAATTATGAGTCCTGATACTTTAGAATTATCTTCTATATCTTTAAAAGATACTAATACTTGTTTATCTAGAAAATCTGATATCAGGCTTTCTTTATTTAAAGAAATATCATCTAGACAATATCTAAAGAATTCCGGAAGATCTGCTATTCGAATGATGTATTTGACTTTTGGTACTAGATATGCTAAAGTTAATTCTATTACACTAAAAGAAATTGATTCTACTTCTCTTATTAAACAATGGAACAACACCGAAGACAGTTTAGCTATTTGGATAAATGACCAGCATAAAATACCTGATACTCTTCATATGTACGTTAAATATTTAAAGACTGATGATAGTTTAAATGTACTCAAACCCGTATCAGATAGTTTGATAATGATTCGTCCCAAGCCTAAATATAAAAAAGATGATTATGGAGATTATAAGGAAGTTATAGATACTGTCGCTAAAATGAAAATGACAGCTATTCCTGCTAATATAGATCAGGATGGTATCATTTTAGATTTTGATTATCCTCTTATAAAAAAAGAATTTGATAAAATTATTATAAATGCTATCACTCCTAAACAACAGACTATTCCACAGAAATTTACAATTATTCAAGATAGTTTAATTAATAGAATTTATTATATTCGTTTAAAAGAAAAAATAACAGCCGGTAATGATTATATTATCAATTTACCTCATAGAATTTTCCAAAATATTAATGGATTTTATTGTGATAGTTTAGTTAAGAAGATTAATCTTCCTCAGAATGATGATTTGAGTTCTATTACCATTAAATTACGTAACGTAATAGGTAATTATATAATAGAAATGACTGACAAATCTAGAACTAAAATTCTAAAACATTTTTATGTACATAATGATAAAGATTTACTCTTTCCTTATTTAAAGGAAGGAAAATATGCTTTTAGAATCACTCAGGATAGAAATAATAATAATATGTTAGATACTGGGAATCTTTTAGAGCATAAACAACCAGAGAAAGTACTATTATTTAAATTTGGTACAGGAAATAGTGAAAATGCTTACTTGTTAAAGTTACCTAAGAGAATAGATTTAGAACAAGAAATAGACCTTAAAGAAATGTTTTCTAAATGAAAAAAACTTTATTAATAATTATATGTGCTGTATTTAGTGTATTCCCCATATTTGCACAATCATTTGAGATGGATACTATTACTTATAAGTTAGATCCTAACATGAAGGAACATCTTATAGGAGTTAAGTATAATTATGCCTTCACCAATGCTTTTACTTGGCCTGATATGTCTCCTAAATATGCTAAAAAGGTTAAGAATATAAGTTTAATGTATACTTATTATCATCCTATGTGGGCTTTTAATTATTTTGGTATTCAAACTGGTATTCGTTATTCAGAATATGAATTTATTCCTAACTGTGATAATGAGGAATATAATGAATTGAAGCAAACTACGACTAATATAGAAGTTCCTATTTTAACTGCTATACATTACAATATAGGAGAAAAATATAGAGTTTTATTTTCTTTTGGCCCTTACTTAGGATACAGATTAACAACAGATCAAAATAATGGTTTTAATAACGCCGATCCTAGATGGGATTATGGTATAGATTCGAATATTGGTTTTGCTATCCGGATGCATCATTTTGAAATACACATAGAAACAGAATTTAAATATTCTTTCAGTTTTTTATATGATCCTAAAAAAATAGACAACATATATTGGATACATATACATCCATATCAGATATCACCTGGAATAACTCTATATTACCATTTTTAATGAAAAAAATAATAGTAAAAATAAAAGACTTAATCTTAGAAAGAGATTCTCATATCACCGTTCAAACCATGTGTAATGTAGATACTAATAATATCGAATCAGCTTTACAGCAATGCCGTAAATTTGCTAAAAAAGGTTCGGAATTAATTCGTCTAACTACCCAAGGTTTAACTGAAGTCAAATCTCTAGGAATTATTATCGAAAAACTTCACGAGGAAGGCATAAACTGCCCTATTATAGCAGATGTACATTTTTCTACTAAAGTAGCTATTGCTGCTGCTGAAGTAGCTGATAAAGTTCGTATTAACCCTGGTAATTTTGCTCCTACTCATGAAAAAGCCTTAAGAGAATTTAAGAAATTTATAATTGTTTGTAAGAAAAATAATACTGCAGTAAGAATAGGTATTAATCATGGTTCATTAGGAGAGCGCATTACTCAAAAATATGGTAATACAGCTAAAGGAATGAAAGAAGCGATGATAGAATGGGTAAATATGTGTATAGAAGAAGATTTCTATAATATAGTCCTATCACTTAAAGCAAGCAATACTTTAGTGATGACTGAAGCCTATACTTTATTAGAAGAATGGATGGAGGAAAAAGGAATTATATTCCCTTTACACCTGGGCGTTACGGAGGCTGGAAACGGCGATGAAGGTAGAATTAAATCTGCTGTAGGTCTTTCATGTTTTTTATCTAAAGGGATAGGTGAAACTATTAGAATATCTCTTACTGAAGATCCTGTTAATGAAGTTATCTTCGGTAAATATATAGCAGATTTTTATAATAATCATAAATATAAATTTATAGAAATAGAAAAAGGTTCTGTTCCTCATTTTTCTTTTGATTCTATAAATAAAGATCAATTTTTATGTGAAGCTTCTTGTACTTTAGGCCCTCTTCTTATGAAAAGAACTATTACAGATTTCACATTAAATGCTAAAATAAATGGTATAGAGATAACCGACGACGAAAAAAAATTATTTAAATCGCAAATACTTCAAGCTGCTAGATTAAAATTTGATAAATGCGAATATATAGCATGTCCAGGATGTGGTCGCACCAAATATGATCTTCAAACTGCTTTTAATGAAGTCAAAAGAAGAACTTCTCATCTAAAGGGTTATGTAATAGCTGTTATGGGGTGTATAGTAAATGGTCCTGGAGAAATGGCAGATGCAGATTATGGATACGTAGGTGAAACTAAAAATCTAGTTAGTATTTACAGAAAAAAGAAGCCTGTATTTCGTCATGTTCCTCAAGAAGTAGCTATAGATAAATTACTTAAGTTAATAGAAGATGATGAAAAAGCATCTAAATCATAGAAAAAGGATAATAAATCCTAAATAAGAATATTTTAATATACGTATTAATTTCCTAAATTTGCAGTATGAAAGAAGCGATATTACATTTACAAAATAGCCTTGAGTTTCAAGGCTATTCATTTGGGTATGAGTATCCGACTGAAGGAGAAGTCGTATTTAATACGGCTATGGTAGGATATCCAGAATCTCTGACCGACCCCTCCTATTCTGGTCAAATATTATGTATCACTTATCCATTAATCGGTAATTACGGAGTGCCTGAAAATATTATTGAAAACGGCATCTCTAAAAATTTAGAATCGGAGAAAATTCACGTTAAAGGTGTAATTATCTCCGATTATTCTAAGAACTATAGCCATTGGGCCGCAGTAAAGAGTCTCGATGAATGGCTTAAGGAAAATAAAATCCCAGGTATATGGGGTATAGATACTAGAGAAATAACCAAAACTCTAAGAACTGAAGGTTCTATGTTAGGTACCATAGTCCCTAGAGGATTTAATGTAAATACTAATATTAAAGATCCTAATTTAGAAAATCAAGTCGATAAAGTTTCTTGTAAGAAAGTTCTTAAATATGATATAGGTGGTGAAAAAACTATAGTTATGGTCGACTGTGGTGTAAAACATAATATTATCAGATGTTTTCAAAAAAGAAATGTAAATATTATTAGAGTACCTTGGGATTATGACTTTAATACATTAGAATATGACGGATTATTTATATCAAATGGTCCTGGTGATCCTAAATTATTAACTACTACTATCAATCACCTTAAAAAAGCCATGACAGTAGATAAGCCTATTTTAGGAATCTGTCTTGGGAATCAGCTTCTAGCCCACGCAGCCGGAGCTACTACTTATAAAATGAAATATGGTAATAGAAGCCATAATCAGCCTGTGAGGCGAGTAGGAACAGAAAAATGTTATATAACATCTCAGAATCATGGATATGCAGTAAATACAGATACTTTACCAAATGATTGGAATCCACTTTATATTAATATGAATGATGGTACCAATGAGGGTATTATTAATAAAAATAAGAAATTTTTCTCAGTTCAGTTTCACCCAGAAGCTTCAAGTGGACCAGTAGACACTGAATTTATTTTTGATGATTTTATAAAACTTCTTTAACTTCTTAAACCATGGATAAAAGTATAAAAAAAGTATTGATATTGGGTTCTGGCGCACTTAAAATAGGTGAAGCTGGGGAATTCGATTATTCTGGCTCTCAAGCTTTAAAAGCAATGAAGGAAGAAGGTATTGTAACCGTATTAATTAATCCAAATATTGCTACAGTACAGACATCTGAAGGAGTAGCAGATAAAATATATTTCCTTCCCGTTACACCTTACTTCGTAGAAAAAGTAATAAAGAAAGAAAAACCTCAGGGTATATTACTTTCTTTTGGTGGCCAAACAGCTTTAAACTGTGGAGTATCACTTTATAAATCTAAAATTCTTTCTAAAAATAAAGTAAAAGTCCTAGGTACTCCTATTCAATCTATAATAAATACAGAAGATCGTGAGTTTTTCATAGACAAACTAAATGAAATTAATGTTCATACTATCAAAAGTCATGCAGCAAAAAATATAGAGGATGCTAGAAAGGCTGCTGCCCATTTAGGCTACCCAGTCATTCTTAGAGCCGCATATGCCTTAGGAGGTTTAGGAAGTGGATTCTGCGATAATGAAGAAGAACTTAATAAACTAGCTGAAAAATCCTTCACTTATTCTTCTCAAATATTAGTCGAAAAATCTCTTAAAGGATGGAAAGAAATAGAATATGAAGTAGTAAGAGATAAATATGATAACTGTATTACTGTATGTAATATGGAAAATTTCGATCCACTTGGAATTCACACCGGGGAAAGTATAGTCGTAGCTCCTTGTCAAACATTAAACAATTATGAAAGTAATAAATTAAGAGAACTTTCTATTAAAATAGTAAGACATATAGGTATTGTAGGAGAATGTAATGTACAGTTTGCTTTTGATCCTAAATCTACAGATTATAAAGTCATAGAAGTGAATGCTAGATTAAGTCGTTCTTCTGCCCTAGCTTCTAAAGCTACCGGCTATCCCCTAGCCTTTATTGCTGCCAAATTAGGATTAGGCTATGGTTTATTTGACTTAAAGAACTCTATTACTAAAACCACTTCAGCGTTCTTCGAACCCGCTTTAGACTATATTGTTTGTAAGATCCCTCGCTGGGATTTATCTAAATTCCACGGTGTATCTAGACAAATCGGTAGTAGTATGAAATCTATCGGTGAAGTAATGGCTATCGGTAGAACTTTTGAGGAAAGTATTCAAAAAGGTTTAAGAATGATAGGTCAAGGTGCTCATGGATTTACTGCTAATAAAGAAATCGTAGTACACGATATAGATAAAGCTTTAAGAGAACCTACTGATAATCGTGTTTTCGTAATAGCTAAAGCTTTTGAAAACGGATATACCGTAGAAGAAATACATAAACTTACTAAAATAGATAATTGGTTCTTATACAAACTATATAATATAATAGAAACATCAAGAGAATTATTAAAACTTTCTGATACTTCTCAGCTTGATTATGATCTTCTAAAAAAAGCTAAGGTTCAAGGTTTTTCCGATTTCCAATTAGGTCGTTTTATATATAAAGATAAAATCGATCAAGATATCGTAGTAGAAATGATTAGAAAGTATCGTAAGAGTTTAGGTATTATACCAGTAGTTAAACAAATAGATACTTTAGCAGCTGAATATCCTGCACAAACTAATTATCTATATCTAACATATAGCGGTACTGCTGATGATATAGATTATGAAAAAGATAAAAAATCTATTATAGTATTAGGCTCTGGTGCTTATAGAATCGGTTCTTCTGTAGAATTTGATTGGTGTAGTGTAAATGCCTTAAATACTATCAGAAATGCTGGATGGAGAGGAGTAATGATAAATTATAATCCTGAAACAGTTTCTACAGACTATGACATGTGTGACAGATTATATTTCGACGAACTTACTTATGAAAGAGTTATGGATATCTATGAAAAAGAAGTTCCTAACGGAATAGTAGTATCTGTAGGAGGTCAAATTCCTAATAACTTAGCTTATAGATTAAATAAATCTAAAGTTCATTTATTAGGTACTAAAGCTGATAGTATAGATAATGCTGAAGATAGAAATAGATTCTCAGCTATGTTAGATAAATTGAAAATAGACCAGCCTAGATGGAATGAATTAACATCTCTAAACGATATAGATGTTTTCGTAGATAAAGTAGGATTCCCTGTATTAGTTAGACCTTCATACGTGCTTTCTGGTGCTGCTATGAATGTATGTTCAAATAAGACAGAATTAAAAGAATTCTTAAAACTAGCATCTGAAGTTTCTAAGAAACATCCTGTGGTAGTAAGTGAATTTATACAGAATGCCAAAGAAATAGAATTTGATGCAGTAGCTTCTAATGGTGAAGTTATGGCATACGCTATAGAAGAACACATAGAATTTGCTGGAGTTCACTCAGGTGATGCCACTATACAATTCCCTCCTCAGAAACTTTATGTAGAAACTGCTAGAAGAATTAAGAAAATAGCTAAAAAAATAGCCGGAGCTTTAGAAATATCAGGTCCATTCAATATTCAATTCTTAGCTAAAGAAAATGATATAAAAGTAATAGAATGTAACTTAAGAGCTTCTAGGAGTTTCCCTTTTGCTTCTAAAGTCTTAAAATTAAATCTTATAGAACTAGCTACTAAAATAATGATAGGAGAAAAAGTAGTTAAACCTGAAAAATCTGCTTTCGACCTTGATTATGTAGGTATAAAAGCCTCTCAATTTTCTTTCTCTCGTCTTCAGAAAGCTGACCCTGTATTAGGTGTAGATATGTCATCTACTGGTGAAGTAGGATGTATAGGAGATGATACTAACGAAGCTATTCTTAAATCTATGATTTCTGTAGGACAAACTATTCCAGAAAAAAATATACTTATATCGTCTGGTACAGCTAAACAAAAAGCAGAATTATTATTTCCTTGTGAACTATTAGCTAAAAAAGATTATAAATTATATGCTACTAAAGGAACTTATAATTACTTAAAAGAAAATGATATAGACTGTACTTTAGTTAATAGACCTTCTGAAAAGAAAGATCCACAAGCACTTTCAATGATTCATGAAGGAAAGATAGATTTAGTAATAAACATTCCTAGAAATCTTTCTAAAGTAGAACTTGATGATGGTTATGCTCTAAGAAGAGCTGCTATTGACTTCAATGTTCCATTAATTACTAATCCAAGACTGGCGGCAGCCTTTATAATATCATTCTGTAGTATGACTATAGATGATATTCAAATAAAATCTTGGGACGAATATCAATAGTGTAAATAATAAATATAATTAATAGAAAATATATATGCTTATTCTGATTCTAGAATTAATTATTGGATTATTTCTTATAGTTTATGGCTCTAATTTTTTAGTAGAAGGTTCTACTTCTGTCGCTAAAAAATTAGGGATATCTCAATTCGTAGTCGGAATGACCATAGTCGGTATAGGTACATCTACCCCTGAAATGGTTGTAAGTTTTATTTCTGCTATAGAAGGAAAATGTGATATGGCTGTAGGCAATATAGTCGGTTCAAACCTTGCTAATACATTTCTAATTTTAGGTTTGGTAGCTATGATTAAACCTTTGGGTTATACCAAAAATAATTTATATCAGGATATACCATTTTGTATATTAGCATCTCTCCTACTTTTTTTCTTCTGTTTAGGAAATCAATTCTTTCTGGGAGAACCTAATAATATAGGAAGGATAGAAGGTGCCTTATTTTTGTTAAGTTTTGCTATTTTCATGTATTTTTCTTTTAAGCCTTTTAAATTCTTAAGATTCAAAAAAGATAATTTTGCAGAAAGTAAAATAGAAGAAAAAATACCTAGTAAAATTAAAACTACCAAATGGGCTATAATAACTATTTTAGGTGGTTTAGCCGGGTTAATCATAGGAGGTAATATATTTGTCAGTTCAGCTAGTACATTAGCTACTAAAGCCGGTGTATCAGATGCTTTCATCGGAATTACTATAATGGCCTTAGGAACATCTCTTCCTGAATTAGCTGCTTCTTTAACAGCTGCTTTAAAAGGCCGTGGTCAGCTAGCTTTAGGAAACATAGTAGGATCTAATATTTCTAATATCTTATTAATATTAGGGGGTTCCGCTCTTATACATCCACTTACTTTAAATAATATCGGTATTATAGATATATCCTTAGTCTTATTATCTTCTATCTTATTACTATTAGTAAGTTTTATAGGAAAGAAAAAATATATGGATAGATGGAATGGTCTATTTTTCTTAATCATATATATAACTTATATCAGCTGGTTAATTTTCAGTTTATAAAAAACCTCTTTAATTCTTAAATTCATTATAATATATAACTATAGGACTGACACTACTATTTCCTTCTATCAATATACTTTGGGAAAACATAGAGCATGATTCTAAAAAGAAAAACAATAGATTACAACATATACTAAAATGAAGAAATTAAAAGCTACTAATTACCAATTAATGAATGTCGCCAATAAAAGGACATTCAAAGATAGTGGATGGATGCTATGTGACCCTGATTATAATCAAGAATCATTTATACGTACTATTTTTAAGAAAAAACAAATTGATATAAAAGATGATTCTTATGGCCTATATAAATATACTGACTGGTTGCCTATACACAGAACTTTAAAAGGCTCATGTGCTCCTCAAACCTATAAGAGTAAAGGTCTAGCCGAATATTTAGGATTATCTAATTTATATATAACATTCTCTGGCTACTGGCCTAAAATCGGAGCTAGAATGGAAACTTGTTCATTTAAAGAAACTGAAGCATATTCTGTTTGTGGACGTCTAGCAGCTAAAGGAAAAGATTTTATGACTAAAACAGGTCAACAAAAGATATTAGTAGTGGCTTCTGCTGGTAATTCTGCTAGAGCTTTTGCTAAAGTATGTTCAGAAAATAATATTCCTCTTTTATTATTTGTACCAGAAGATTATACTAATAGTCTTTGGTTTAAAAAACCCATTAAAGATTGTGTAAAGCTTATCTCTACTCCTTCTGGAACTGACTATTTCGATGCCATTAATCTTTCAAATATAGTATGTGGAGAATCAGACTTATTTTTAAATGAAGGAGGAGCTAAAAATGTAGCTCGAAGAGATGGTATGGGCACTACTGTAATATCTGCGACTGCTAAAATAGGACACCTTCCAGATGTTTACTTTCAAGGTATCGGTTCAGGGACAGGCACCATAGCTGCTTGGGAAGCTGCTATCAGATTAATAGATGATGGTAGATTTGGAAATAAAATGATGAAGTTAATCCCTTCTCAAAATATACCTTTTACTCCTATGTATGATGCATGGAATAAAGATAGTCGTACATTAGAAAAAATGGATACAGATAATGCCAGGAAACGTTCTTGTCTAATAGATTCATTAGTATTAGGAAATAGAAAACCCCCTTATGGTATAACAGGTGGTGTATATGATGCCTTAAAAGATACTAAGGGAGATATAGAAATAGCTACTAATGATGATATTAAAATATATTCAAAAATATTCCTTGACACTGAAGGTATAGATATTCATCCTGCTGCTGCTGTAGCTGTTAAATCTGTAGTCTCTGCATTAAAACACGGCACCATTCATAAAGATGATTGTATTATGATTAATATTACTGGAGGGGGTGAAAAATTGTTCAAAAAAGAACATGAAATTCATTTTTTAAAACCTAATCTTATCATTTCCACAGAAGAAAAAGTAGATATTATAATGGAAAATATAAGAAATATATTTGATATTCATAAAAACTGTTCGTAATTTTACGATTAATGAATAATAAAGATTATAATATTAATCAAAAGAAAATAGCTCTTATAGCTAAAGCTTTGGGACATCCTGCTCGAATAGCTATTCTTGAATTTCTAGCTGCTCAAAATACTTGTTTTTTTGGAGATATACATGAAGTATTACCTATTTCTAAATCCACAGTTTCACAGCATTTAAAAGAATTAAAAAATGCTAAGTTAATTAGAGGTAAAATAGAAGCTCCCAAAGTTAAATATTGTATAGATTCTGAAAATTGGAACTATGCTAAAGCATTATTTGCTAATTTTTTCAATGAGTATAATAAAAAATAAATTTTCAAATGATCAAATTAGAAAAAGAATTAAACAAAATGGACATCCAATATTTTGGAACTAGTTCACACATTATTTCCCCAGAAGCATTCTTTCAAAAAGAAAATATCGTTTTATTAGATGTTAGAACTAAACAAGAAATAGAAAATGTTAAATTAACATTAACTAACTTTTGTAAAGTTTTAGAAATACCTGTCAACGAAATATCATATCGTAATAATGAAATTCCAAAAGATAAATTTATAGGTATTTTTTGTTCAGGAGGTATAAGAGCTGCTATGATCTTTACATATTTATTAGGAAAGGGTTACCGAAATATTAAAATACTTGATGGTGGATATAATCCTATGATGGATGCTCTGAAACCTGGAAAAGTTTTAAAAAAAATAAATAAATAAAATGAATATTATTTTATTGGCAGTCATCATCATGGTGATTGCTTTCTTTATGACTATGACAGGACGTGGTGGTGGAAATTTTTACATGCTCGCTCTTGTAATTTCAGGAGTAAGTATGAAAGTAGGTGCTCCAGCCAGTCAATTTATTCTTATGTGTTCTTCTTTAATGGCAGCCATATTTTTCAGTAAACATAAAATGAATCACTGGAAATTAATTATCGTTTTAGGAGTATTAATTTTTATCTCAGCTATGGCAGGAGGCTATTTTGGTGGTTTATTTAATGAAAAGATTTTAAAAATAGTATTTGCTATAATTATGTTTATAGCTGCTATATTTATTCTTAAAAAACCCAAACTAAGGCCTAGAAAAGAAAAAGCTTGGATTATAGATTTAACATCTAATGGAGAAACATATCAAGTAAATTTAATTATTACTATCCCTATAGTATTGGCTACTGGTTTTCTTTCTGGGATGGTAGGTGTCTCAGGAGGATCATTTTTAGTACCATTAATGTTATTAACTATGAATATACCTATGCAAATCGCAGTAGGCACTTCTACTACCCTAGTATCGCTTTCTGCAGCTGCCGGATTTATAGGACATTTAGGAGCTGGGGCGGTAGACTGGAGCTTAGCTCTTCCATTAGCTATTGGTGGTATAATAGGTGGCTTTGCTGGTGCTAAAGTAGCACTTAAATCTAAACCAAAGAATTTAAAATATCTATTTGCAGGAACTCAATTTGTAGCATCTATACTTATGATAATTAATGTATTAACTCATTAATCAAAAATATAAATTCATAAAAATATATAAATAAAAAATCGCACTACTTTTAAAGTAATGCGATTTTTTAATATAATTAAATGAGTTAATTTCTTATTTAAAAAATTATTTATTACTCATTTCTTTTTTAAGACGAGCTGTAAGAAGAGGTACCACTTTATTTACATCTCCTACTATTCCTATGTCAGATACTTGAAAAATAGGTGCAAATTTATCTTTATTTACTGCTATAATCATTTCAGATTCTTCCATACCTGCTAAATGTTGTATGGCTCCCGAAATACCTAACGCGAAATAAAGATTAGGACGAACTGTTTTACCAGTTTGACCTACTTGTCTATCTTGAGAAATAACACCCGCATCTACCATCGCACGAGAAGCTGATACTTCTGCTGCTCCTAACTGATGAGCAAGTTTATAAAGTTGGTCAAAACCTTTTTTATTACCTACTCCACGACCGCCTGAAATAAGAATATCCGCTTTAGTAATATCAATAAGTTGTTTTTCTTCTTTTACTGTCTTAATCATCTTAACAGCAAACTTAGATTCGTCAAACTTAGGTTCAAAACGAACTATAGTCCCATCATGATTAGCATCTCTATCATTCTTTTGCATAACACCTGGACGGACAGTACTCATTTGAGGACGGTTATTCGCACATTCAATAGTAGCCATAAGGTTACCACCAAAAGCTGGACGAGTCATCATCAAATTTTTCTCTTCTGAAATTTCTAATTTAGTACAATCAGCGGTGAGACCGGTTCTCATACGAGCAGATAATCTAGGAGCTAAATCACGTCCCATAGTAGTAGCACCAAATAAGAAAATACTTGGTCTAAAAGCTGTGATAACTTGATCTATTACCTGAGCATATTGTTCAGTAAGATAATCTTTTAAATTTGAGTGATCCACTACTATTACTTCGTCAGCCCCATATTCAATAAGATTTTGTGCTTGGTCAGCGATATTATCACCAAGAAATACTGCTACTACTTTTTCATTCAATGTTTTGGCTAAAGTAGTGGCTATTCCTAAAAGTTCAAGTGCTACTGGTTGAATAACACCTTGTCTCTGTTCTGCAAAAACAAATATATGTTTATAATCTTTTATCATATCTAAGAGTTTAAAGGTGTTAAATAATAAATTTTTCTTTCAATTTAGATACTACTAAATCGACAGCTTCTTCAGGAGTTACTTCATATACTTCACCAGAGGATTTAACACCCTTAGGGAAAGATTTCTTAACTCTAGTAGGAGAACCTTTAAGACCAAGTCTTGATTCTTCTATATCGATACTATCAGCAGTCCAAATTTCTACTTCTTTATCATAAGCATCTACAATACCTGCTACATTCATATAACGAGGTTTAAATGATGAGGCTAATACAGTAAGTAGACATTTGCCCTTTACTTCTAATAACTGATAACCATCTTCAATTTCTCTTTTTACTTCAAGTTTATTTTCACCAATAACTTTAGCATCAGCGACATAAGAAACTTGAGCTATACCTAAATGTTCAGATAACTGTGGTCCCACTTGTGCGGTATCACCATCAATAGCTTGACGTCCACAAATAATATAATCCCATTCTAAATTATTTAAAGCTCCTGATAATGCTGAAGAAGTAGCCAAAGTATCAGCTCCTGCAAATTTCCTATCTGTAAGTAAAATAGCTTTATCAGCACCCATTGCTAAGGCTTCACGTAAAATAAGATCAGCTTGAGGAGGTCCCATGGTTATTACAGTAACTTCTGCACCTTTTTCTTCTTTAAAGCGAAGAGCTAATTCTAAACCACCTTTATCATCAGGGTTCATAATAGAAGGAACTCCTTGACGGATTAATGTTCCTTTAATTGGATCGATCTTTACTACGGTCGTATCCGGTACTTGTTTAATACATACTACTATTTTCATCTATTGCTATTTAAAAAGGTTACCGGCTATCACCATACGTTGAACTTCTGATGTGCCTTCATAAATTTCTGTAATCTTAGCATCTCTCATCATCCTTTCTACAGGATATTCACGAGTATAACCATAACCACCAAAGAATTGGATAGCTTTATTAGTTACAGCTACTGCAGTTTCAGCTGCAAATAGTTTAGCCATAGCAGCTTCTGTAGAAAAACGAATATGCTGATCTTTGCAGAAAGCAGCTTTCCTAACAAGAAGTCTAGAAGCTTCGATTCTAGTATCTAAGTCAGCTAATACAAATTGAGTATTCTGGAATTTAGAAATAGAACGACCGAATTGTTTTCTTTCTTTAGTATATGCTACTACTTCATCCATAGCACCCTGAGCGATACCTAAAGCTTGAGCAGCGATACCTACACGACCACCATCTAGTGTTTGCATAGCTATTTTGAAACCACTACCTACTTTCCCTAATATATTATCTTTAGGTATACGACAATTAGTAAAGATAAGTTCTGCAGTAGCAGATCCTCTAATTCCTAATTTTAACTCATGTTTCCCTACTTGAAAACCTGGAGAGTCTCCTTCTACTATAAAAGTAGAAATACCCTTTACTCCTTTAGACTTATCAGTCATAGCAGAGATTACATATACATTAGCTTCACCAGAATTTGTGATAAAAATTTTATTACCATTTAATACCCACTCTTCTCCGTCTAGAACAGCAGTAGTTTGCTGAGCTGAAGCATCTGTACCTGCGTTAGGTTCAGTCAAGCCAAAAGCTCCTACCCATTCACCAGAACCTAATTTAGGAAGGTATTTATTTTTTTGTTCTTCTGTCCCATGTTCTAAAATAGGAGCGATACATAATGAAGTATGTGCAGAAAGCACCACACCTGTAGTAGCACAGAATTTAGAAATTTCTTCTACTGCTATAGTGTACATAATATTATCTCCACCTGCTCCTCCATATTCTTTAGGTAGTGGAATACCCATGAGGCCTAATTTAGCCATTTTCTCTACTGTTTCACGAGGGAATCTTTCCTGCTCATCTATTTCTGCAGCTAAAGGTTTTACTTCATTTTCAGCAAATTCTCTAATCATTTGCCTAAACAGTTCTTGAGATTTTGTTAGATTAAAATCCATACAAGATTATTTTTTATAATTATAAAATCCTTCTCCAGTTTTTCTACCGAGAAGATTTGCTCTTACCATTTTTCTTAAAAGTGGATGTGCTCTATATTTATCATCACCAAATTCTTTATGAAGAACGTCCATAATAGCTAGACAAACATCAAGTCCTATTAAATCACCTAATTCAAGAGGTCCCATAGGATGATTAGCACCTAATTTCATAGCACTATCGATTTCATCTCTAGTAGCTACACCGTCAGCTAAGATACCTACACCTTCATTTACTAGAGGTACTAAAATTCTGTTAACGACGAAACCAGGAGCTTCATTTACTTTAACAGGAGTTTTTCCTATAGATTCAGATAATTTTACGATTTGATTACATACAACATCAGAAGTCATTTGACCTTTGATTACTTCTACTAACTTCATTACTGGAGCTGGATTAAAAAAGTGCATACCGATAAATTTGTCAGCACGTGAAGTACTAGCAGCTATTTCAGTAATAGAAAGTGATGAACTATTAGTAGCAAAAATACATTCAGATTTACAAATAGTGTCAAGTTCTTTAAATACTTCTTTCTTTAATTCCATATCTTCTACAGCTGCTTCGATCACTAAATCTGCATCAGCAAATGATTTATAATCAGTAGTAGTAGTTATATTTGCGATGACAGCATCCATTGATTCTTGAGTTATTTTACCTCTAGAAACTCTTTTAGATAAAGATTTGGTCATTCTACCCATAGCTTTTTCTAAAGATGCATCTGATCTACTTTTCATTACTACAGGCATTCCTGCATTAGCGAAAGCCTGAACTATACCGGAACCCATAGTTCCTGTTCCAATTATACAAATTTTCATATTATTAATTTTTAAGGTTTCTATTTATTATTAAATACTGGTTTACGTTTTTCTAAAAATGCAGACATCCCTTCTGTTTGATCTTCTGAGGCGAAACATTCTGAAAATAAATTATTTTCATTCTTGATAGCCTCATCTCTAGTCACATCATAAACTTTGTTAATACTAGCTTTAGCATTTTTAACTGCTATAGGAGCACATTTTAAAATAGCACCTGCCATTTTTAAACATTCCTCCATAAGATTTTCTAAAGGACAGATTTTACTGATAAGACCGACTCTATATGCTTCATCAGCTTTTATCATCTTACCCGTGAAAATAAGTTCTTTGGCGACAGCCATGCCACATATTTTAGTCAATCTTACTGTACCAGAAAAACCTGGGATAATACCCAATGTTACTTCAGGCTGACCAAAACGTGCATTTTCTGAAGCTATTCTAATATCACAAGCTAGTGAAAGTTCGCATCCACCTCCGAGAGCAAAACCATTTACAGCAGCAATAACTGGAATTTCTAAATCTTCAATTTTCTTAAATACGGAAGACCCAAATTCACCAAATTCAAGAGCCTCTTGTGCATTCTTTATTTTCATTTCTGCTATATCAGCACCAGCTACGAAAGCTTTTGGGCCATCACCTGTTACAATAAGAACTCTTATAGATTCATCTAAATTATCTATATAATCGTTTATTTCTGTAAGGATAACTGTATTTAGTGCATTTAATGACTTAGGGGCAGAAATAGTAAGAATACCTATATGGTCTTTTCTATTTTCGGTTTTTAAAAATTTGTAATCCATAATTTAGAATTATTGTCTCATTTCTTTAAGATCCTTGGCAATAATTAATTTTGCTCCAGTAGCTTCTTGTATTTGGTCTACTGTATATTCAGAATTAATTTCTATTAATTCAATACCTTTTTTAGTGATATTCATAACCCCCATTTCTGTAATAATCATATCTACTTGTCCTGCAGCTGTTAACGGAAGAGTACATTTATCTAAGATTTTAAGTTTTCCTTTAGCTGTATGAGTCATAGTAAGAATTACTTTGTTAGCTCCTACTAATAAATCCATAGCACCACCCATACCTGGAACCATTTTGCCAGGAATAATCCAGTTAGCTAAATCACCTTTTTCATCTACTTGTAAAGCACCTAGAAAAGTAACATCTACATGTCCTCCTCTGATTAATGCAAATGAATCTGCTGAACTACATGCATAAGCTCCAGGTAAAGCAGTAATAAAACCACCACCTGAGTTTACAAGATTTTTATCTTCTTTACCTTTTTCAGGAGTAGACCCCATACCTACAAGGCCATTTTCAGTTTGTAATGTTACTGATACATCTTTTGGAAGAAAATTAGGAATCATAGTAGGTAATCCAATACCTAGATTAACTACGTCACCATCTTTAAGTTCTAAAGCTGCTCTTCGAGCTATGAACTGTCTTGTTTGAATTTTATCCATGATAGTATATTTAAATTATTATTGTTTATTTATTATTTCTTTTTACGAATTCCTGAGCAATATAGGAAACTACATCGTTTGCAAAGGAATTCATTCCGAATCCTGCATCAAAACCGATTTCCTTAGCAAGTTCATGAGAAATACGAGGACCACCACAAACGATAATCATCTTATCTCTTAAATTTTCGGCTTCCATAAGTTCGACCATTTTAACCATATTTTTAATATGTACATCCTTCTGTGTTACAGTTTGAGAAACAAGTAAAGCATCAGCATGTAATTCTAAACCTTTAGCTATTAAATCTTCATTAAGGACTTGACTACCTAGATTATATGCATCTATCATTTCATATCTTTCAATACCATAGTGTCCAGCAAATCCCTTCATATTCATAATAGCATCAATACCTACTGTATGAGCATCAGTACCAGTAGAAGCTCCTACTATCACTAATTTTCTACCTATATTTTCTTTAATATAAACATCACAATCGTGCATATTCATTACGTCAGATTCTACTTTGGGTACATGAATAGTAGTAAAATCTACTGTGTACTTAGTAGAACCATAACAATTAAAGAATGTATATCCAGGAGTAAGTTCTTTATAGAAAACTACTAGAGGATTATCAAATCCCATTTTTATTATTAACTGTTTAGCTGCCTCGATGGCTTCATCACCCATAGGTACAGGAAGTGTAAAGCTCAGCTGTACTTTCCCGTCATTCATGGTATCACCATAAGGTTTCGCTTTGGTCAGGTCAAGTGTCTTATCAAATTCCTTGCCTTCCATTGAATATAATCCTGCTCCCATATTATTTATTTCCTTTCATTATTTTAATAAATGGATTCATATAATTTTCACCTTTTATACAAACGCCTGCTAAACCTTTACCTCCAGTATAAGGGCGTTTTACATCTCCAAAAATACCTTGTTCAAGAGAACTGAAAAGACCTTCTTTTACCATAACTTCTAGAAGTTCTATGGCTTTATTTAGTACTTTAGCTGCTCTCTTTCGACAAATACCATCTTTTGCAAATTCAAATTCATCTCCTATATCTTTCATATTATTGAAGATATATCTTGCATTTTCGATAGAAAGATATCTATCAGACATAAATGGAGTATGAATAGCTTCAGTAGGCATTCCTAATAATTGAATACCTTGATGTGTCCAAATACCTACCATATTGAATAATGCATCTTGAATATGACCTTTAAAAATATTACCAGTCATAAATTTTGTAGGAGGCATATATTTCAATGTGGCTTTAGGAAAGATTTCCCTAAGCATTTGGGCTTCTGCCAATTCCATAAGGAAACCATTAGTTTGGTTAGGATTCATTTCGAAAGCATGACCTAAACCCTGTTGTTCCTCTGGAAGACCTGCACCTAAAGCTAATTGTTCATTGATAAAATCTGAAGCAAGTACAGTATGAGCTGCTTCAATAGCATCTGCAGTAGTTAGATAATTATCTTCACCAGTGTTAATAATAACTCCAGCAAAACCATTAATAATACGAGACATGTATTGATCTACCATTGTTCTTTGCATATTAATATCTCTAAATAAGATACCATATAATGCATCATTTAACATAACATCTAATCCTTCAAATGCCCCCATAATAGCTATTTCAGGCATACATAGACCTGAACAATAATTACATAATCTAACATATTTTCCGACTTCTTCACCTACCTTATCTAAGGCCTGTCTCATTATCCGGAAGTTTTCCTGAGTAGCCATGGTGCCACCAAACCCCTCAGTAGTAGGTCCATAAGGAACATAGTCAAGAAGTGATTGTCCTGTTGTTCTAATTACAGCTATAATATCAGCACCCTGACGAGCAGCTGCTTCAGCTTGCACTACATCTTCGTAGATATTACCAGTAGCCACGATTACATATAAATATGGTTTTGGGCCTTCTCCCATAGTATCAATATAATGTTCTCTCCTCTGTCTTCTTGTTCTTATTCTTTTTATAGAATAATCAATAATAGGCTGAATAGCTTTTTCTATTTCTGCTTTAGGAGCAATTTTTAATTTGGTAATTTCTAATTTTCCAGCAGATATTTCTTCAGCTATTTGTTGAGGAGAAAGACCTGTTTGAATCATAGCATTACCTATATAAAACAAAGCTCCCTCACTTAAAGCTCCATTATTATTTATATCATCTACTAAGATATTAGGAAGTGGTACTTCATTATTATCAATACCATCTATACCCATAAGACGACAAAGAGTTCTTTCGACAGTTAAAGTAGATCTTTTATCTACAAAAGCCTGTACATCGTCAGAAATAGACTTAGCAAGATCTTTTGCATGTTTAATCTTGTTTTGATCAAGTCCTAATTTACTTTGCATATACGTTAATTGTTTAATATTTTTTTCGCTTCGGCTATCCATTCTTTTGAAATTCCCATATTGGTCGCTACATTTAGTGCTTCTTGAGGAACTTCTCCAGAAGGAGATGGTCTAAGTGAATAATTCATTTTTCCATTCTCTAACCCTTTTACCTTTAACCTTTGACAATCCTTGGATTCTATATTATAATGTGTGGTCATTAATAAACTAATATTTTTTTTATAAAGTATTTTAATAAGTGAAGAAACTAAAGCAGTACCTTCTATCGGGTTCGTACTTCTAGCAGGCTCATCTATCAATGCTAATATATCTTTCCCATTAGTCTGACATCTTATCACTTCATCTATTCGTTTCATTTCGCTACCAAAAGATGAAATACCTTCTTTTTCGTCTTGTCCATCACCAGCACAAAAGAAAATATCTTTTCTAATACTAACTTCAGCTTCCTTTACAGGTAATCCGAAACCAAACTGAAAAAGATATTGACATAAAATAACAGTTTTTAATACTACCGTTTTTCCTCCCATATTAGAACCTATAATCAATACAGGTTTATCATTGAAAGAAATATCTATGTTTTGAAAGTCTTTTCCTTTTTCCTTTAATAAAGACTTAATTAAAGGGTTAAACATAGATTTTAAAATATTATCAGACTGAGATATAGTAGGAAAATTTAAATTCAAATCTCTATTCATCACAGATTTGGCCAGGTAGATATCTACCAAAACCATAGCTTCTAGAGTTTCCTTTAACATTTTAGAATACTTAAGTAAAGATTTACATATCTTTTCACGAATATGTATTTCTAATTCTTGAGATTCTATAGTTAACTTTAGTATAGTATCTTCATCTTTAGTACAACGAATATGTTGTCTTATCTGTGCTAATTCTTTAGAATAACGATCATATACATAGAAAGTAGATATACGATTACCATCTGGATCAAGTATATTTATTACTTCCTCTATGCTAGCAGATATATCACAATTAATATAATGCTTGGCCAATATTCTAGAAATTTTGGAAGATAATAAAGCCAAATTCTTTATTTCAAATAGCTCTATATCATCTAATGTTTTTTCTAATGAAAGATTTTCAATAGTTTCATGAATATCTTTTATAGCACTTAACTGATGCTGAAGGCTACATAATAAATTTTTATTTTCATACTTTTGTACAAATTCTGAATATTCACGGACTTTATCTTGATGAAATTTAATATCTTTTTCTGTAGTGTACATTTCTGTTTCAAGCATATAATGCCTTGAATAGCCTGACATCAACGGCAGACTTTCGAAACAATAACGTAATCCACAAGAGGAATCAATAATTTCTTTAAACTTCATATTTGTTTTTTACTATATCATAAACCGGTAATCCAATAGCTTCAGATAACGTTTTACATAACATATCTGAATCTAAATTATATCCATTAGGTGCAGTAGGGTTAACTGTTACTGCTAATAACTTACTCTTTTGTTCACAAGTAAGATGTCCACCACGTTTAATAAAGTAGTGATAAGTCTGAGGCTCTATAAATATCTTAGTAAAGTCTTTTACTCTTAACTCTATTTCGGATAATCTTTTTTCACTCATAAATTTCTTCATAAATCTATCAGTTAAGGCCCCATTTATATATACTACATCGACATTATCATCTATTTTGACATTATTAGAAAATAATGATGAAACCATCATTACATTATTATTTTCAGATTTGGTTGCAAGAGGTAAATTAATCATCTCACAAACAAAGGCTGTTTTATTTACTAGAGTTTTAATATTTGCTGAATATGCTGCTCCTGTCGCTAATACCATAGCCTCACTTATTACCGGCGAAGCAGAACTAAGACGAGATAAAGCACCATCTATAATATTTAAATCGATTCCTAAATATCTGTTTTTCTTCATTATTCTAGCTAATGAAGCAGTCGACGCAGGTCCCGATAACATTACTTTTCCTGGAGCTACAGCTCTAGCAGTAAGTATTCTACCTAAAGATGTATTTTCATCAGTGATATCGATTAGTTCCGAAATCACTTCACGAGATCGGTAATGTTTCTCACTAGTAACGAAATATAAGCCTTCTCTGATATGGATTTCAGGTTTTTCTGTAGCGGTAACCTGATCCATTTTTTCGCCATCTACTCCTATAGAAGTAATACAGACTCCCCTTTTGTTAAAGGGTAGTCTGTTAAGAATATAATTGAGACATTCGGTCTTACCTACATTTTTTTCCAATCCTACTATGGAAAGACTTTTATATTTTAATATCTCTTTTATAAATGGCATTACATAATGTTCTTATTTCTTTTTGTTCCTTTCGTGTCTCATAAGATGAGAAGGTTCAAGAGCTAATTTCTGACCTTTTAATAATGTAATAATACCTTCTGCTGGTTTATCATTATAATGAGATACCTGATAATCAGGATTATCATAATGAGTAGGTTCAGTATAAGTAGTAATTACACCTTCATAATTTCTAAGGACTACTCTACCAGGAGCTTGTGATATTACATACTGAGGCATTACAGGAATTTTTCCACCACCACCTGGAGCATCTATCACGAAAGTGGGAACTGCCAATCCAGAAGTATGACCTCTTAGACCTTCAATAATTTCGATACCTTTAGAAACTGGAGTACGGAAATGTGATAGACCCATAGATAAGTCACATTGATAGATATAATAAGGTCTTACTCTTATATAAACTAATTTTTGGACTAATGTTTTCATGATGTCTACACTATCATTTACGCCTCTTAGAAGTACTGACTGATTACCTAAAGGAATACCAGCATCAGCTAATCTAGCACATGCTGCAGATGATTCTACGGTAATTTCATTAGGATGATTAAAATGAGTATTCAACCAAATAGGATGATACTTTTTAATCATATTAACTAATTCTGGAGTTATTCTCTGTGGGCATACTACAGGAGTACGAGTTCCTAATCTAATGATTTCTACATGAGGAATAGCACGTAATTTCTTGAAAATATATTCAAGTTTTTCGTCACTAACCATTAAAGCATCACCACCAGAAAGTAAGACATCTCTTACTTGAGGAGTTCTAGCTATATAATCTATACCTGCATCGATTCTTTCTTTAGTAGCACCAGCATCTGTATGACCAGCAAAACGACGACGAGTACAATGACGACAATACATAGAGCACATATCTGTGATTAAAAATAATACTCTATCTGGATATCTATGAGTTAACCCAGGAACTGGAGAATCAGTATCTTCATGAAGAGGATCTAATTGATCTTCTGGAGCTTGATATAATTCAGCAGCTGTAGGTACAGCTTGTTTTCGAATAGGACAATTAGTATTATCAGGATTTATAAGACTTAAATAATATGGTGTAATAGCCATTCTGATAGTAGAAAGACATTTGTGTATACCTTCTGCTTCTTCAGGGGTTAATTCTATATATTTGTTAAGATCTTCTAAATTTTCTATTCTATTTTTTACTTGCCATTTCCAATCATTCCACTGAGCATCAGTAACATTTGGAAATAGTGCTTTTCTTCTTGATTTATACATGATTAGTATTAATTAAGCGTAAAGATCTTCAAATATTTTTCTCAATTTAGGACATTCTCTAAGTTCTTGAAGTGTAATTTCGGCATGACCTTTAGTGTAACCATTACCTATAATCATAGTAACATCTTTACCTACACCTTCTGCACCTAGAGCAGCTTTTGTAAAACTTGTAGACATAGAGAAGAAATAAACTAATCCATCATCTTTAGTACAAAGAACTGATGTCATTTCAGTATCAGGAATGTTAACATTGTTAATAACTATGTCACACATCTTACCATTAGTTAATTTTTCTACTTTTTCCATAACTGAAACTGATTCAGCAGCATTTCCTGCAAAGACTTCATCACAGAAATCTAAATCTTGTAATCTCTTAGTAGATTTTTCTGAATGACACATACCGATTACTTTACCAGTAACACCTGCACGTTTCATGGCTTCATAGCAGCAAAGCATACCAGATTTTCCACCTGCACCGATAATAAGAACAGTATCACCAGGTTTTACTAATTTAGCTACCTGAGCAGGAGCACCTGCTACATCTAAGGCTGATAATGCTAAATTTTCAGGCATATCTGTAGGGATCTTAGCATAAATACCTGATTCAAATAATATAGCTTTACCATCGATATCTACTTGATCGATTTCAGGACGAATTTCTTTAATTTTATCTATACGAAGAGGCGTTAGAGATAAAGAAACTAAAGTAGCGATTTTATCACCTACCTTAAGATCGATTTTATCTTTAATAGCATCTCCTATTTGTTCTACAGTACCAAGAAGCATTCCACCTGAACCTGTCCATGGATTTCTGTGTTTTCCTTGTTTCTTGACGATATCTATCATGATTTCAGCGATTTTATCTAATTTACCGCCGGCTCTTTTAGAGATATCTGTGAAAGACGCTGAGTCAATATTTAATGTTTGAACATTAATAAGAATCTCATTGTCATAAATTTCATCCATATTATTGTCTACTTTATTAGCAGGCTGTGGTAGAACATTTTTAGGCTCTATCACCCTATGGATGCCATACTTATTTCCTTTCTTTTGCATTTTATTAATTATTAATAGTGATTAGTTATTTTATTATTTTAATGGTGCAAGGCTAAGAATTTTACGAGCTTCAGCTGGTGTAGCTATTTCTCTTCCTAATTCTTTAGCCATTCTAACGATTTTAGCTACTAATTCTCCATTAGATTTAGCTAATACGCCTTTTGATAGATATACATTATCTTCGAAACCTACTCTAACATGACCACCATCTATGATAGCCGCTGCTGCTAGAGGTATTTCATAACGTCCTACTCCTGCCACAGTATAAGTCGCGTCAGATGGAATACTACCACGCATGAAAACAAAATCTCTTAAAGAACCTCCAATACCACCATTCACTCCCATAACGAAGTCAAAATGCATAGGTTCTTTTATAAATCCTTTTTTCTTAAGTCTTAATGCCATTTCGATCATAGACTTATCGAAAACTTCAATTTCTGGTTTAATATTTCTTTCTATCATTTTTTTACCGAAATATTTTATAGTATTTTCGGTATTAGTAAAAACATCATCTCCACCGAAATTACATGTACCACAGTCTAATGTGGCCATTTCAGGTAATAATTCAGTAGGCTGAAGCCTTTCGTCATCAGTCATACCCACTGCTCCACCTGTAGAAGGCTGGATAATAGCATCTGGACATTCTTTTCTGATAGCATCGATTATTTCTTTGAATCTATCCTTATCCTGTGTAGGAGTACCATCATCTAAACGAACATGTAAATGAATAATAGAAGCACCTGCATCATAAGCAGATTTAGCTTCTCTTACGCATTCTGCAATAGTATAAGGTACAGCAGGATTGTGCTCTTTTAGCACTTCAGCGCCACAGATAGCTGCGCTAATTATTAATTTTTCCATTTAAATAACTATTTATTATTTCTTTGACATTTTTTAGGAACTACGCAAGTACCTGTAGCACGACATACTACTACTGGTTCTGTTAGTACATCACAAGCTGAATCAGAGAGATCAGTTCTAGGAGCAATAACTTTACGTGCTTCGAATTTCATCTTTCTAGATGTGTTTCCCACATGAGTTATTTCACCTACTGCTTCGATGAAATCACCAGCATACACAGGTGATAAGAATTCCACATTGTCATAAGCACAGAAGAGACCTTCATCTCCATCTTGAATAATAAGTAATTCGGTAGCCACATCACCGAATAAAGCAAGCATATGAGCTCCATCGACTAAATTTCCACCATAATGAGCATCTTGAGCACTCATACGTAATCTAATAATAGATTTTACTGCCATAATTATTATGTTTTATTTTTTTCTGTAAATGTAATCAACTAAAATACTAGGAGTATGGACATTTTCTGGAGCTATTTCTCCTACAGGTACGACTTTTTCAGCTTCCACTACTACAATGTCAGCAGCAGTAGCCATATCAGGGTTAAAGTTTTTAGTAGTTCCTAGATAAACACAGTTACCTGATTCATCTACTATATTAGCACCTAAGAAAGCAATATCTGCTCCAAGAGGTTTTTCGAGTAAATATTCTTTACCATCTACTTTAACAATAGATTTGCCATCAGCGATAATAGTACCTAGTCCAGTAGTAGTTAAAACTCCACCTAACCCAGCACCTTTAGCTCTTATTCTTTCAGCTAAAGTACCTTGAGGCACAAATTCTACATCAAGTTCACCAGAGTTCATCTGATTACCTGTTTCGGGATTTGTACCTACATGAGAAGCAATAACTTTTTTTACCTGTTTGTTTACTACTAATTGTCCTAATGATTTATCAGGAAAAGCAGTATCGTTACATATTACAGTCAAATTTTTTACTCCCGATTTGGCAAGAGCATCCATAATTTGATTAGCAGCACCGACAGCTAAAAAGCCGCCTACCATTACTGTCATACCATCTTTTACTAAAGAGACGGCTTTTTCAAGTGTAATTTCTTTTTTCATACAAGTATAGTGTTTAAAAATTCTTTTTCTTTTCAATATTTTCTTATAGTTCACAAATATAATCAAAAATTATAAATTTTCTATATCTATATTATTCATTACTAATGTATAATATTGCCCAATATTAGTACATTTTTATAGGGTTTGAATAAATACTTAAAATTCTGTTTCTTAATTCATTAATATCTAAAGTACTATCTATAGATGAAATATTTTCTAGACCTTTTTCCATATATTTAATGAATGATTCTCTCTCTAATTTATCATATTTATAGGCATATGTGTCAGTGCGATTTATGATATCATAAGCAATATAATTATTCGGCCAAAGCTTATAATTAGAATTAACAGAATTATCTAATACTGAAGCCAACTCTAGAAACTTCTTATTTTTTGGATATAAACTACATTTTTTAATAGTATCTAAGGTAATAGGAGAACCAAAATGGAAATGAACTCTACCTTTCTTCTGAGTAATACCAGTTAAAACACTATTAAAATCTTCACCTTTATCTTTTACATATTTCCCTTTACTGCTAATAAATACTTCACGAGCTTTTAGAAAAGCACATGGTTCATATTCATATGAAATAGATACAGGTAAAAGAGATAATTCATCAAAATTGCTCACAAAGTCATTTTCACCACTCATATCTAACATTTTAAGAAGACCTTGTTCAGTATTATCATTACCTTCTTTAGCACGACCATTACCTTGAGCTATCCAAACAGAATTCTTCTGGCTAGTAACACAGTTTCGAATATATCCAGAAAGCTCATTAGAAGCCATATAAAGCTCTTTGGGAGTTCCGTTGCGTCTTACCTTAATCATTCTATTAGAGCGGCAAATATCCTCCAAAAAAGGCGATGTAATAAGATTATCACCTACAGCTATTTCAGTTATAGAAGAATTATTACGATAGAAAATTAATTGAATAATAGCAGGATCTAAAAAAATATCTCTATGATTACATATTAATACATGTTTTTTTCCATCATTAATATTCTCTATACCTGAATAAGTTAATTCATCTATAGTTTTATTAACTATGGATGCTATAATATCAGCGACCACTTTAGTTTGGAAATCATCGACTGATTTCATAGATTTAATCAAATTTCTTTGACTTTTCACATCACAATTTTCACCATATAGATAATGATAAATATTATCAATTAAGGGATTTTCAGAAATGCGTTTAACAGCCCCTACCAGTTCTTTATCAGTATAAGGTCTAATTTTGTCGTAATTAATATTCATTAATTTCTTTTTTGATACATATAACATCTAAATAGTACAGATATTAATATAATATAGTAATACACCATTACAAGAATAATACCAAGATCCACTATGGTAAGAGCATGATATGTATCAAATAATACTATACATGCTATCCATTCTATTATTAATAAGGCTACTAAAGAAAGACTATTAAGATAAACAAAAAGATATAAGAATAATGCTAAGGCTGTAATACCTACTGTAAATATAAAAATAAAATCATCTCCTATAGTGAAAAACATGATAGCGCTAAATACTAACATGAAAATCATAACAGCAAATCCCTTTTCTTTAAGATATTGATCCTGATTCTTTCTTATTTTAATTTTGCTTCTGCTCATAACATATATTAATACGATTAAGACAGAAAACGAAGCAATAATATCTTTAACATAGAGAACACTCGCTGGTATTAAATGAGCTAAGTACCCTATTCCTTGACCTAACAATAGTATTATAATAGTGGTTAATAAAACAGACAGAATAGAACGACCAAGAGATTTTAGCCTAATATGCCTAGATAATATCATAAACACTAAAGAAAAACAGAAAATAGCAAAGATTATCGCGTTTACTAAATTCCAAGATTGTTTTTTAAATGTAATTATACCCCAAGGATGAGAAAAATAAATACTTTCTTCAGATTTTTTTAAATAATTTGAATCAGAATATTTATCATTAGTTAAATATTCTTTAATAATAGGCTCTGTCTGAGATCCATAATGTTGAAGAGTTTTAAGATTAATATTAGAATAATTATCATTAGCATTATGATAGTAGTCTGAATTTACAAGATTAGCAAAATTCACCCCAGGAATAAGTTCCTTCTTCAAATATGTATAATCTGTAAAATAAGGTAAATAGCTATAAATAACAGAAGTAAGAGAATAAGCATGAGGATACTCAGTTTGTTTATATAAATCTATTATTTTGGAATTATTTTCAGAAGTCTCAAATAACAAAACAGGTCCTCTAACTCCGCATGCCTCCAAATTCATAACCAATCCCACATCATCAAATACCCAATTATCATATTCTATAGCATTTCTTACACCATCACAATGATTTTCTTCGGCATCAGTGAATAAAATTTTAATACCTTGTTTCCAGTCTTTTCTATATTTAAGAGCCTGTGAAACAGATTCTAAACTTACAGAAAGGCCATAACCATCATCAGCAGCACCCAAAGACCATTCCTCTTTCCCATTGACGACAGTCATAAATCTTGAATCATAATGAGCCACCAATAATAAATAAGAATCAGGCTCATAAGTAGAAGAATCTGCTCTAATAGGATAAAATTCAGCATAAATATCAGCAATATCTATAATATATGGTTCCTGCCTGGCAGCAATATTTTTATACTCTAAGACTCGTGGATGTCCTCCCATATCGTCCAATCGCTGATATAAGTAATTTTTAAGCTGATTTTTAGCAAAAGGCTGTTGGAAAGAATGTGGATTTTGAGAAATTATTTTTATATCAGAGGCTACTCTTTCAGCTGAAAATGATTCAGAATCAATACTTTGTACTTTTGGGGAATGAATTAACCCAAATGCCATTAAAGCACATAATATTATAAGAATATAAGCAAAATATCTCTTAATTGTTTTCATTTACAGAAGATAGTTTTTTTGTAAAACAGTTAGTTGTACAAATTTAATTAAAATTCATCTGAAAACAATATTTATCTAATCTTCATAATTTATCTAAACATCAGACAACTATCTCCATAACTGAGAAAACGAAAATCATGTTTCATGGCATAATCATAAGCTTTTTGCCAATCTTCTCCAATAAAAGCAGCTATTAATAATAATAAAGTACTGTGTGGCTGATGAAAATTAGTAACTAATATATCTACTACTTGAAACTTATATGAAGGAACAATAATGATTTGTGTTCTTGTCATAAAGGACTGTAAATCATTAATTTTCATATATTCAATTAAGGCTTTAGTTACAGTAAATAAAGAAGGCATTTCTTCTCCTTCATGATTATAAGGTGCCCATTGTTCGACTGTTCTTGGAGTCCAATTAATAGGACCTTGTTTATAACAGTCTAAACCAAGATAATATAGAGATTCGAGAGTACGAGTAGATGTAGTACCCACAGCTATAACCTTTTGATTATCAGACTTATTATTTAATTTCTCTAATAAATCTAAAGATACTATGAAAGGTTCCTTATGCATAGTATGATCTATGATATCCTTAGATTTAACAGGTAAAAAAGTACCAGCACCTACATGAAGACATACATTTTCTTCAATAATTCCTTTAGCCTTAAGATCCTCTAATACTTTAGGAGTAAAATGTAACCCCGCTGTAGGAGCAGCTACAGAGCCTTTTCTTTTAGCATATGTAGTTTGATATCTTATAGTATCTATAGCTTCTGATTCTCTATTTAAATAAGGTGGAATAGGTATTTTCCCATGATTCTCTAATATTTCAGAGAAAGTATATTTATCATTCCAAGTAAATTCTACTATTATTTCAGCATCTCGGCTTATTAATTCAGCCTTTAAATTCATGTCTAACAGTGTATTACTAAAATCAGCATGTAAATAAGCAGATAATTTACCATGTTTCCAACGTTTTATATTACCGACAATGACTTTCCATCTAGAACTACCTTTGGCATCGAAAGCTTGCACATAATCCATAGGAGAACAAGGTTCTAGGCAGAATATTTCTATAATAGCACCTGTATCTTTCTTAAAAAACATACGAGCAGGAACTACTTTAGTATTATTAAATACCATTAAAGATCCTGAGGGTAGGTAATTAGAAATATTTTTAAATATAGATTCGCTAACCTCACCATACTTATATATAAGGAGTTTAGATTCATCTCTTTTTTCTAATGGATATTTTGCAATCCTTGCATCAGGAAGATTATATGTATAATCTTTCATTAATATTTTCATCTCTTTCATAAACACTCAAATTTGCCCGTAAATCAATTAACGGCTGCAAAACTATACATAATACCATTAACAACAAAATCTCTTAAATTTAAAAATTGTTTACATATGCAAATTACATATTTAAATACTTGATAATCAACTTCTAAACAGCGATTACTTAATGATTTACATTTGTAATAAAGAGTATTTACACTTGTTACCAAAGGTTATAACTGTGTTTTTACGCTTAATTATATATCTCATACTCAGTATTTTAGAAGTGTTATATAATATATTACTATAGGTCTAAAACTCTGTTTTCTGTCAAAAATTAATATATACCTAATTATTACTGGCTTTGACGATGGTTTACCGACTTATACCCAGTATGTTATATATTTTAATTAAAGTTTTAGATTCAATACTAAGTGATATCTGTACCTCATTAATTACTATACACTTATATAATATTGCTTAAATACTTGACATTTGTAATTTTTAAATTGATTACATTTGTTAATAATATATTGCTTACATTTGTATCAACTTAAATTCACATATATGAATCAGCGTTTACAACAATTATTAACACTAGAAAGCCTCACTTCTGCCCAGCTTGCTGACAAATTAGGAATAGGCCGTTCAAGTATCTCTCATATATTAGCTGGAAGAAATAAACCTAGCTATGATTTTATAAGATCTATTTTAATTAAATTCCCTAATTTAAATGCGGACTGGTTTATTACAGGGAAAGGGAAACCTTATAAAGATAGTAATGACAATGATGAAGCTTCTCCCCTTTCTTTAGATGAGATCTTACCTGAAGATACTTCTATACCCGATTATAATATATCCGAAGAAGATGATTTACCACTATCTGTACCATCAAAAAAAGATAAAAAGATAAAAAGGATAACTATTTTTTATTCAGATGGAAGTTTCGATGAATTTTCACGATAATCTTATTATATTTGTATCAACTAAGAAGACTACTACAAATGTATAAGATAATTAGAGCTATATTATTCTCATTTTCTGCAGAAACTGCACATAAACTCACTTTTAAACTCTTACGAATACTAGCATACATACCTTTTGGAAGGCAATTAGCTCGGCTTTTCTATTGTTATAAGAATCCTAATCTTTCTCGAGAAGTATTTGGTATTAATTTCAAAAATCCCATAGGTTTAGCTGCTGGATTAGATAAAAATGGAGACTATTATAATGATTTAGCTAATTTCGGCTTTGGATTTATCGAAATAGGTTCTGTTACACCTAATCCTCAGTCTGGTAATCTTAAACCAAGACTATTTAGATTAGTATCTGATGAAGCGATTATAAATCGAATGGGCATTAATAATAATGGTGTTAAATACATGGTAAATAGCCTTAGAAAAGAACATCCTAACATTATTATAGGTGGAAATATAGCCAAAGGCACTAATACTAATAATGATTTAGCTGGTAAAGATTATGAAAAATGTTTTTCCCTATTATATAACTTTGTAGATTATTTTGTATTAAATGTATCCTGCCCTAATGTAGAGAATCTTACAGAACTCCAAAGCATTGATAATCTGAGTACTATAATAGATAGAATTCTTACTCTTCGTCGTTATTTTGATGACTATAGACCTATCATCATAAAATTGTCGCCAGATATATCTAATAAACTATTAGATGAAATTATAGAACTAGCCTTAATCTCTGGAATAGACGGAATAATGGCTTCAAATACTACTTTAGATAGAGAAGGTTTAAAAGCTGATAAAGAAAGACTTGACTTCATAGGAAAAGGTGGTTTAAGTGGTGCTCCTTTATATAATAAGAGTTTACAAATGGTTAAATATATTCACAAAAAAACTAATGGCCTTTTACCCATTATCGCAGTAGGTGGTATTCATACTCCTCAACAAGCTAAAGAGATGTTAAATTCTGGAGCTTCTTTGATCCAGATTTATAGTTCTTTTATATATGAGGGGCCAGGAATTGTGAAAAAGATGTTAAAATATATAAAATGAAAAAATGTGCAATTTGTACCATAGGTGATGAGATCTTAATAGGACAGATTATAGATACTAATTCTGCCTATATTGCCCAGGAAATGAACAAAATAGGCCTTGATGTGGCTGCTATTAGTTCTTTCTCCGATGAAAAGAATGATATTATCACTAATATCACCAGAAACTTAGAAAATCATGATATAGTAATAATAACTGGAGGTCTTGGTCCCACAAATGATGATATCACTAAATCATGTCTTGCGAAAGTCTTTGGTAGTGAGAACTTTGTTATCAACGAAGCTCAATTAGAGATAATTAAAAAAATCACTAAGACTATGAATAAAGATCTTACTGATGTTAATAAAAGACAAGCTTCTGTTCCAGAAGGCTGTGAAGTAATTCCTAATGTATTAGGTACTGCTCCTTGTATAGTTTTCAGATTTTCTGAAGACAAATTCAAACACCAACCTACCTTATATTCTATGCCTGGAGTACCTTATGAAGCTCTAGGACTTATACCTAAAGTAATAAAAGATATAAAAGCACATAACCAGTTGAATCACATCTATCATAAGACTATATTAACTTATGGTATAGGAGAGTCTTTTTTAGCTGAAAAGATTAAAGAATGGGAAAATACTTTGCCTAAAGATTTACATTTGGCATACCTTCCTAACGCTCTTACCGGAGTCAAACTTAGATTATCTCTATACAATACTACTGATAAAAATGGTATGGATAGAATTAATAAAGAATTCGATAAATTAAAACCTATTCTTGGTAATGTTATATATGGTGAAAATGAAGGTGATTTAGCTTCTGCTATAGGTAAATTACTTACTGATAATGCTTTAACAGTAGCTACTGCAGAATCTTGCACTGGTGGAAAGATAGCTAATGAATTAATAAAAGTAGCTGGAGCTTCTGCATATGTAATAGGCGGTATAGTAGCTTATAATAATCGTATAAAAACTGGTTTATTAGGTGTGGACGAAAAAACCATTAGAAGAAAAGGCGTTGTAAGTACTGAATGTGCTGAAGAAATGGCTTTAGGAATTATTAGATTAATGGATACAGACTTCGCAGTCTCTACCTCTGGCATAGCAGGTCCTACTGGTGAAACTAAAGATAAACCTATAGGAACAGTTTGTATGGCAGTAGCTATTCAAGATAGAGAAACATTGAAAACTAAAGTCGTATCTAAATTAATACACTGCTCTACTGAAAGATCTAAAAATATTAATAGATTCACTGCTAACGCATTAAATTATTTGAGATTAGAAATTTTAAAAACTCTAGAAAAATAATTAACGCTTAGATACTACAGATTGCACTTTTTTTATAAGTCTTAAAAAATTACCACCCATTATACCATCTATATCAGCCTCAGAATAACCTTGGGCTTTTAATTCACCTGCGATTATAGAAAATTGAGATATATCTCTTAAACCTTCAGGCGCTGTACTGATACCATCGAAGTCAGACCCTATACCGATATATTCACACCCCACCAAATCTCTTATATGATCAATATGATCAATAACTCTTTTATAAGAAGGAGCTGAATAATCTGCTAATCTTTTTTGTAAAGAATAGTATTTATTTTTATAAACTTCATTCTTAAGATCCGCTCTATATTTAGCTTGATAATTTTCTAATTCATCCAATAGAAAATCATATTCTTCAGTATAAAAATTATCATCTAAAAAGCCTGGATATAAATTAACTTGCACTACTCCACCTTTTTTGGCCAAATCTATAATCATCTGATCTGTAAGATTTCGTGGCTGGTTACATAAAGCTCTACAACAAGAGTGAGTAGCTGCAAATGGGACCTCAGAATACTTGATAAGATCATAGAAAGAATCATCAGAAATATGAGAACAATCTAAAAGTATTCCCAATTTATTACATTCCTGAACGACAGTCTTGCCAAAACTTGAAAGTCCTCCCCATTTTTTCTCTTTAGAAGCACAAGAATCACAAACATTATTATTGCCCGAATGTGTTAATGTTAAATACCTAATTCCCATATCATAGAAAAAATAGAGCATATTTAAGTCTTTTCCTATGGGCAGTGCATTTTCCATCCCCAATAAGATAGATAATCGACCATCCTCCTTATTTTTTATTATATCATCCACAGACTTAGCCAAAGATACCTTATCCTTATTTATATCTAACTGGTGATATACTTTAGAAATCATATGAATAGCTCTCTCACAAGCTTTAGAAGGAGTAAGTGTATTAGGTGTAAAAATAGCAAAGAAGGAAGCATCTACGCTTCCTTCTTTCATTCTTATAAAATCCACCTGTCCTCTAGAATTTTTCTTTCCTAATGAAAGCCCTTCCATAAGCATAGAAGGTGTATCACAATGAGAATCAAGGATTATTCTATTCATATATTAATATGTTGTATTTCAAGCTATTATATATTATTTCCTTTTTAAGGAAGAAGCTCTACTGACATTTATAATATTTAAGAGCAGATTTTCATTATTAGTCTTATAATATAAATTAGAAGCTCCTGAAACATCTATTGCTAACTTCTTATTAACAAATATTCTAGCACTAGAGGCTCCAGAAATCTCTGCAGAAAAATCATCTACTATAAAATTATAAGCTCTAACACTTACCGCACCAGAAACATCTAATTCTGCATCCTTAGCTTCACCCACTATTTTTATACTGCATGCTCCACTTCCATCTATATTTACTTCATCTGCATTTAAATTTAGATAAGTATCACATGCTCCACTACATTTCATATCTATTTTATCAGCTATAAGAATAAGATTATCTATATCAGAAGCACCACTCATAGATAACTTAAAATAAGAAACTTTAAAGGTGTCATCTGAAGTAAGACTTGTAGCACCTGACATTTTGATAGACTCTATATTATTTATATAAATTATAGCTTTTACATCAGAATCATTAAATAGATTTTTTATCCTTCTAGATAAACCCATTTGTTTAAAATCTAAATGTAAAACATTATTTCTAATAGAAATTTTAGCATACTTCATTAAATCTTCATCACAAGAAATTTCTACTTTATTAGTGTGAGATTTTACTAATGTTACTTCGTACTTAGATGATATATCTATAGAATTAAAACTGCCATCTTTAACTGTTTTAGTAATATCTTTAGCAGAAAGAACTACTGAAGTACATATTATCAAGAAGAATAATAAACATTTTTTCATAATAAGATTAATTAATTTGTTATGTCTATATAGACGAAATAACTTAAATTTTGTTACATTTTTTTAGGATTTTCTCTGTTTTAATGCTTCATATAGTACTATTGAAGTAGCTACAGATACATTTAGAGAACCTATTTCCCCTTTTAGAGGAATTTGAAGTAATTCATCACATTCTTTAATCACAGATGGCGAAATACCTTTATCTTCAGAACCTATTACTATAGCGATAGGACCTTTTAAATCCGCATGATAAAGAATTTCAGAAGCTTTTTCAGAAGCACCTATAATTTTAAATCCTTTTTCTTTAAGTTGAAAAATAGCTATTTTAAGATTTTGAGGCTTAGCTGTATCTAATCTTAATAACGCCCCACTTGATGTCTTAATAGCATCAGAATTAATTCTAGCACCACCTTTGGCAGGTAAAATAATACCATCTGCACCTAAACACTCGACACTTCTAGCTATAGCACCGAAATTTCTAACATCACTGACTCCATCAAGTATCACAAAAATAGGAGAATCAGATTTAGCCAAAGCTTTGTCGATCATTTCCTCTAAAAGAAGATGTTCTACTAAAGATAATACAGCTACTACGCCTTGATGACTACCTTTGGTAACACGAGTTAATCTTTCTATAGGGACAAACTGAACTTGAACATCTTTGGCTTTCACCAATTCCATTAATTCATCAAACTGAGCACCTTCTAAACCTTTTTTTATTAAAATTTTATCTATTTTTTTATCAGTACGTAACGCTTCCAAAATAGGATGCATACCATACAAATAATGTTGTTTAAGAATTTCCATAATTTTTATATTATATTATTATTTTTATATTATATATTAACTACTATTAATGTAGTATTAAATATAGCTATTAAACTATCTAATTACCTAACTCCTCACCTAATTCCATCCATTTAGACATAGTCGTTTCGAGAAGTTTCTTCAAATCATGATATTCTTTAGTTAAACTATTAATATCGGTATCTTGATTTGATTTTGAAAGTTTTTGTTCTGTTTTTTTTATTTTATCTTCTAAATCAGAGATTTTAATTTCTAGATTCTTTAAAGTCTTATGCTTCTTTCGTAATATTTTTTGTTCTTCGAAAGATAGAATATTAACTTGTTTATTAGAAACAACATGAACATCAGATTTATCTTCTTTCTTGATATTCAAAGCATTCGTATCACCTATAGACGATTCGAAATTTGCTTGGGTATTGAGAAGATAATCATCCATTCCGCCTAAATACTCTCTAATACTACCTCCTGTAAACTCATAAACCTTATCTACCAGCCCAGTTAAGAAATCACGGTCATGTGATACTATAATCAATGTACCATCATAATTTATTAAAGCCTGCTTCATAACATCTTTAGACATCATATCCATATGATTAGTGGGCTCATCCAATGCAAGAATATTATAAGGAAATAACATTAATCTAGCCATAGCTAAACGAGATCTTTCACCACCGCTTAAAACAGCTACTTTTTTATCAATATCTTTTTCTCTGAACAAGAAAGCTGCTAATATATCTCTTAATTTAGTACGAACATTCCCTACAGCTACATACTCTAAAGTATCATAGACAGTAAGATTAGTATTCAGAACATCTTCCTGATTCTGAGCATAATAACCTAATTTAACATTATGCCCTTTATGAACTTCACCAGATAAAGCATCAATTTCTTCACAAAGAATCTTCATCATAGTACTCTTACCTTCACCATTTCTACCTACAAAAGCTATTTTCTCTCCTCTCTCTATAACAAAATCTCTACCGGAAAATACTTTTTTATCACCATCTTTATTATGATAACCACCTATTAAGTTCTTAGTTCTAAAAACAATATCTCCTGATCGAGGAGCTGGTGGGAACTTTATAGATAAAGTCTTAGTATCTTCTTCTTCTACCTCTATTCTATCAAGTTTTTCCAAAACTTTAATTCTAGACTGTACCTGATTAGATTTCGTAGCCTTATATCTAAATTTAGATATAAAATCCTCAGTTTTCTCAATCAATTTCTGTTGATTACGATAAGCAGCCATTTGTTGAGCCATTCGTTCCTTTCTAAGCACTTTATACTTAGTATAAGACACTTTATAGTCATGGACCTTACCAAGCATCAATTCAATAGTACGAGATGTTACACCGTCTAAAAAACTCCTATCATGAGATATTAGTAATAATGAGCCAGAATAAGTTTTCAAATAACTTTCTAACCACCTAATAGATTCTATATCTAAATGATTAGTGGGCTCATCTAATAACAAGGCACTAGGTTTTCTTAAAAGGATTTTAGCCAATTCTACACGCATATTCCAGCCTTGAGAAAAACTACCTCTATTCTTATCAAAATCTTCCTTATGAAACCCAAGACCTAACAATGTCTTTTCGGCTTGAAGATAAATAGATTCAGTACCAAATATATTTAAATGATCATTTACATCATTATATTCAATTATAAGTTTAGAATACGAATCTGATTCATAATCTGTACGTTTGGTTAATTCCTCACTTATAACATCAAATCTATTTCGAAGGGTAGTTATTTCATAAAAAGCAGTAAGAGCCTCCTCCATAATGGTTTTATCCTTAGAATAATTCATTATCTGAGGAAGATATCCTATTTCAGTGTTAGAAGATATTTGGATCGTACCTAAAATAGGTTTCTGATGACTAGTAATTAATTTTAATATTGTAGATTTCCCTGCTCCATTCTTACCTACTAAGGCTACGTGTTCCCCATCAGAAATGTGAAAATCAATATTATCAAACAAAACTTGGGCACCAAAGACCACAGTTAAACCATTAATGGATATCATAAAAATATTCTTTTCTAGTTATTAAGATTTTTTCTTTCAGTATCGACTGACGCCAATGCATCCAAATAGAATTTAGGAGCTCTACATGGCTTACGAGTATCTTTATGAATAAAACCCAAAGTGACTGTACCTAAGCATACTAATTCATTATTTTGATTAAATATTTTAGTATTAATATAAGTCTTCGCCATAGGTTCTTTATCTAAAGTAGATACTATTCTAAGAACATCCCCCATAGTAGAAGTTTTTTTATATTTAATATAAACATCTACCACAGGCATCATAAAGCCTCTTTTTTCTATCTCTTCTATAGGCATTCCCATCTCTTTCATCAAAGAACATCTACCATATTCAAAATATCTAACATAATTAGAATGATGAACTATAGACATCATATCAGTTTCATAATATCTTACCTCTAAGAATGACTCATTTCCTACGTGCATACTTTTATACTTTATATATATCTTAATTAATTACTAAAGCTCTCGATACTTTTTTTCAAATTAGCTATTTTAGTAGTAGCATCAGACTGTTTCTTTTTTTCTTTTTTAACTACAGTTTCTGGAGCATGTTCCACAAATTTAGCATTAGATAATTTACCATTTACTGATTTAAGAAATTTCTGTAAATGATCTATTTCATCTTTCATTTTCTTAATCTCTTCATCAGGATCAATCAAGCCCGCCAAAGGAACAAAAAATTCAATAGTATCTACCATAAACTTAGTACCTAAGTCTGGATTCTCTATAATATCACTATAAGTAACCGCAGATATGTTAGCCATACGTTTAACTACTGATAATAAATATTTAGGAAAGTCTCCTTTAATGACTAAATCAAGAGATTTTTTAGGAGAAATTTGTTTTGTCTGACGAATATTCCTAATCTGAGCTATAATTCCTGTAGCCAATTCAAAAGTAGCTATAATCTTAGTATCGTACTTAGAAGCCTTAGGCTGCTGAATTAACATTATAGTTTCTTTCTCTCCTCTCTTAGCAAGAGCATGCCATAACTCTTCAGTAATGAAAGGCATAATAGGATGCAACAATATTAATAATTTTTCAAAGAATTCTAGAGTAGTATCAAATGTCTTTTTATCAAGAGGCTTACCATATTCAGGTTTAATAATCTCAAGGTACCAACCACAAAAATCGTCCTTAAAGAGCTTATAAAGACTCATTAAAGCATCTGAAATTCTGAATTTATCAAAATTATAATCTACTGATTCAATCGTAGCAGATAATTTATTATCAAACCATTGAGCAGCTAAGACAGAAGATTCTGGCTGATTTAGACTGTCGTCAATTTCCCAACCACTAACTAATCTATAAGCATTCCAAACTTTATTACAAAAATTACGACCCTGTTCTACTTGAGATTCATCGAAAAGAATATCATTACCAGCAGAAGTACATAATAACATACCTAGTCTTACGCCATCAGCACCATAGATTTTCATTAATTTTATAGGATCAGGAGAATTACCTAAAGATTTAGACATTTTTCTCCCTTGTGGGTCCCTAACGATACCTGTAAGATATATATTACGAAAAGGTATATCATGCATAAATTCATTACCTGCCATAACCATTCTAGCTACCCAGAAAAATAAAATTTCAGGAGCTGTAACTAAATCATTAGTAGGATAATAATACTTCAAATCAGCATTAGGTTCTTTATCTGGATTCCCCGGTTTTTCAGGGTCAAAAACAGATATAGGCCATAACCAAGAAGAGAACCATGTATCTAAAACATCTTCTTCTTGATGTAAATCTTCCATATTTAAAGAAGCATCGATTTTTCTGGCTGACACCAATGCTTCCTCTACAGTTTTTTCTACGACAAATTCACCCGAAGGAAGATAATATGCAGGAATCTGTTGACCCCACCATAATTGACGTGAAACACACCAGTCATGAACATTTTCCATCCAATGTCTATATGTATTCTTAAATTTCTCAGGAATCATTTTAATCTGATCAGATTCTACTCTATCTAGAGCCTCTTTAGATAAATTATCCATTTTTAAAAACCACTGTAAAGATAATTTGGGCTCTATAACAGCATCTGTTCTTTCTGAATGACCTACTGGAGAAATATAATCTTCTATTTTTTCACATTGACCAGCATCTTCTATCATCTTCATGATCTTTTTCCTAGCTACAAATCTATCTTCTCCTACTAAAATTTGAGCTTTTTCGTTAAGACAGCCATGATCATCTATAATATCTAATACAGGTAAATTATGTCTAAGACCTATCTCATAGTCATTAATATCATGAGCAGGCGTCACTTTCAAGCAACCTGTACCGAAATCCATAGTCACATATGAATCTTCTATAATAGGTATCTCTCTATCAATAAGAGGAATAAGGACTTTCTTACCTCTAAGATGATGAAAACGTTCATCTTCAGGATTAATACAAACACAAGCATCCGCCATAATAGTTTCTGGTCGTGTAGTAGCTATTACTACATAATCATCTGTGGCTTTACCATTTTCATCAGAAATATAATACCTTATATAATATAACTTAGATTTAGTCTCTTTATGAATTACCTCTTCATCACTTACCGCGGTTAAAGACTGAGGATCCCAGTTAACCATTCTTACACCTCTATATATATATCCTTTCTTGTAGAAATATACGAAAGTGTTAATTACAGCTTTACTCATAGCAGGATCCATAGTAAATTTGGTTCTATCCCAGTCACAAGAAGCTCCTAATTTCTTCAATTGCTCTAAGATGATACCACCATGCTTTTCTTTCCATTCCCAAGCATGTTTCATAAATTCTTCACGTGAAAGATCTGTCTTTTTAATCCCCTCTGCTTTAAGTTTAGATACTACTTTAGCCTCTGTAGCTATAGATGCATGATCAGTACCAGGCACCCAGCAAGCATTAAAACCTTTCATTCTAGCTCTTCTGACTAACACATCCTGAATAGTATTATTCAACATATGTCCCATGTGCAATACTCCAGTAACATTTGGAGGTGGAATAACTATAGAATAAGATTTTCTCTCATCTGGTTCTGAATGAAATAATTTGTTTTTCAACCAGAATTCATACCATTTATCTTCTACCTCACTAGGATTATATTTAGCAGATATTTCCATAATCTATTTTTCTTTGTATGTTTGTTTGTCTTTGTTTATAATCAATGACCTGCAAATTTACATAAAGATGCTATCTTTGCGAAGAATAATTTTAAAAAATAATGACAAATATTATAATATTTACCTCAGAACTACATAATAAAGACTCTGTGTTATCTTGTAGAGAAAAACTTTTTGATTATCTGAAGAAGCAAGATGAGATAAATCTTATCCGTTATGAAGATATTAAAAACGGATTTGCCACTATTTCAAACAATAATTCTAATGATAAAACCCTATGTTTCGTAGCCACAGGAGGTACTGAATACAAATTTAAAGATATTGCATCTACTCTACCACAGCCTATTCATATAATTTCTGATGGTTATCATAATTCATTAGCAGCATCTTTTGAGATATGTACTTGGATGACTCAACATAGTTATGAATTCACTCATACTAATTTTCCATTAGACTTTACCAAAGAAGATATTCTTCCTATTAATCTAAAAGTTGAATATAAAAATGCAGATGAATTATATGCTGACTCAAGAGTAAAATGTAGATTATCCCATGAAAGGATAGGACTTTTTGGACACGAATCTGAATGGCTTATTTCTTCAGAATTAGATAAGAAATACTTAGAGAACAGACATAAAGTTAAATTCATCGATATTAGTCTAGATGATGTTATCGAAGAATTTAATAAAATATTTAAAGTTAATACTTCTAATAAAATTGTAGGTAGTAAAGAAATACATAAAATAGATATAAATTCTTATAATCTTAACTTTCCTGAAAACAGAAGAAATGAAATAATAAAGGCTTTATGTTTATATGAAGCTATAAATGTTTTTGTAGAAAAAAATAAACTTACGTCCCTTAGTATCAAATGTTTCGATCTTCTAGATCCTACTCATACTACTGCTTGTTTAGCTTTAGCTTTATTGAATGATAGAGGTATTATTTCAAGCTGTGAAGGTGACTTAATGTCCTTATGGTCGATGATTATTAGTGATACACTATTTGGAAATCCTGGGTTTCAGGCTAATCCATCTTCTTCTTCTATAAAAGATTTGACCATAGATTTTGCTCATTGTACTATTCCTTTCAGTATGATAGATTCATACAGTTTACCTACTCATTATGAGTCTGGTTTAGGCGTAGGAATAAAAGGAATACTTCCTAAAGGAGAATATTCTATTTTCAAAATAGGGAATCCTCGTTTAGATAAATATATTAAAATTGGTGGTACGGTATTACTTAATACTGAAGTAAAAGAAAGATGTAGATCTCAAATCAGATTTGCTTTTAGTAATATATCTGATTATAATACTTTCTTTTCTAAACAATTAGGTAACCATATTATTATAACTAAATCGTAAGACATAAACTGGAATATGAAATATAATATATCATTTATCGGCGCAGGAAATTGTGCTACCAGAATGGCCATAGCTTTAAAAGAAGCCGGTCATACTATTGATTATATATATAATAGAACAGACTCTCATGCAGATCGTTTAATTAATAGTTTAAATAGAATCTATTTAACTAATTCTGATAAAACTACAGCAGCTACTACTACTTCCACTGATAATATCAATGATTTATGTTCCTCTGATATTATTATTATCTCTGTATCAGATAATTATGTATCAGGTGCAGTAAAAAAATTGGCGTCAGCCTCTAAAAATCATAATAATCCATCATTTGACCAAGATAGTCATCATCACAAATGCTATATTTTTCATACTTCTGGAGCTACTTGTATCGATGTTATGAAAGATTTAGGAGAAAATGATATTGGCTATGGAGTTTTATATCCATTGATGACGTTAAGTAGATCAAAAGATGTAAATTTCGAAGCACTTCCCTTTCTATTAGAAGCTAGTGATAAAGAAACTGAAGAGGTTCTTGAAAATTTAACATCATCTATTAGTAAAGATTTTCAATTTGCTAATTCTGAAAAGAGACTTAGAATGCATTGTGCAGCAGTTTTCTCTTGTAATTTTATTAATTACCTTTTATCTATGGCTTATGATGTAGCTGGTAGCTGGAGTACCTACTTAATGCCTACTACTATAGAAATGGTTAGAAAATCTTTTTTACGTTCTCCTGATGAAATGAGAACTGGTCCTGCTGTTAGGGGTGATATGAATACTATTCATAAACATTTAGAATTACTAGAAAGACTTAACCTTAAGGAACATAAAGAAGTATATGAGATTCTTACTCGGGATATTATGAAAAAAGTGCAGAAGAAAAAAAACCTAAAAGAGAATACTTTAAAAACAAACATTGATAATAGTAAAGATAAAGAACTATAAACTTTTGGAAATATAATACAGAAAATATAATACTATTAATAATATGGCTAATTATAATTATAAATGTAAATTAAAAGATATTAAAGGAATAGCATTTGATATCGATGGTGTCTTAACCAATGGAACTATAATAGCAATGCCTGACGGTGAACTTATTCGTACTTATCAAGCTAAAGATGGTCTTGCTTTAAGATTGGCCTCTGATTATGGTTTGATTATAGGAATTATTACTGGTGGCTTCTCTAATGCTACTGTTAATAGATTTGCCGCTCTAGGATTAACTGATAAAAATATATTTCAAAAAGCTAGAAATAAATATCCTATCTTTCTTGAATTCTGTAAAATAAATGGTTTAAAACCTGAAGAAGTAGCTTATGTAGGAGATGATCTTCCTGATGTCGAAACGTTATCGCACAGTGGCTTAGCAGTTTGTCCTGCAGATGCTGCCGAAGAAGTAAAAGCTGTTTGTGATTATATTTCTATTAAAAATGGTGGTCAAGGCGTAGCTAGAGAATTAATAGAACAAATATTAAAAATTCATAATAAATGGGTATTTTCCCCAGTTAAGTATGATCATAAATGGTAAATATTAAAGACATGCATATTATTCTAGGATCATCTTCTCCTAGAAGAAAAGAATTAATGGAAGGTCTTGATTTAAATATAACAGTAGATACTGGAAATCAAGTAGAAGAAACTTATAATCAGACTATCCCACTTCATCAGATTCCTAAAAGTTTAGCTATCATGAAATCTAAAGGATTTCATAGAACCTTACTCAAAAATGAAGTACTTATAACTGCTGATACTATGGTTTTTGCTATGAATAATGATAGTATCGAAATTCCTTTAGGTAAACCTGCCACTTATACTGAAGCTAAAAACATGCTTAATCTATTGTCAGGTAAATCTCATCAAGTAATAACTGGTGTATGTCTTAAATATATAAATGAAAATAATATAAAAATCTATAGATCTTTTTCAGATACTGCTAAAGTAAAATTTAATCTCTTAAGTGATAGCGAAATAGATTATTATCTTAAAAAATACAAACCTTATGATAAGGCCGGTGCTTATGGTATTCAAGAATGGATAGGATATATAGGTGTTAAAAAAATTCAAGGTTCCTATTTCAATATTATGGGATTACCTGTAAATAAGGTTTATCATGAATTATTAAAATTAGAGACTCTTTTAAAGAAATAGAGTATTTAATTAAATAGCTTTATTAAGAATCAGAACTCTCTTAATTTTTTTTGAGAGACCTTTCATTTATTACCGAATCTATTTTTGCAACTTTTTAGCTGCTCGACATAAATCACAAAATCCACATTCTGGGCTATCCATTTCTCCGAAATAAGCAAGTAATCTTTTACTCCTACAACCCTGATGCATAGGTGTTTTATCTATATCTGAACTAATATATTCTATTATTGAATTCATTCTGTGCTGATAAACAGTTTTTCTTAATTCATAATCTTTATTAGATAAATATAAATTATCTGGTACTAATCTTTCTGTATGGAAAGTAATTAAAGGTGATTTACTACTTTCCTTATAATCTAGGAGCCGCATTTGAGATAACTTATTCAATAAAATTTTTACCTTAGGTAGTGATTGTCTTAGAGTTTTAGCAATAAAAGTCTCATTAATAGATACATGATGGGAAAATAAACCTGGATATATCCTCATTATTCCCTTGATAAACTCATCTAATTCTCTATCTCTTAACTGTACTTTATATAATTCATCTCTATGAACTTTGAAATAAATTCTACTAGGATTATCTATCTCTTCTGTAACAGTCATATAACCTACTGAACACAAGTATTTCAATGCATAATATGCAGATACAGGATGCAATTTAGATTTTATAGAAAATTTAACTAAATCGAACTTATATGTTCTTCCTTTCCCCTCTTCATATGGAATATTAAGAAACATATAAATCTTTTGGTAGATATCTTTTATAGTATCCATATTCGGAAAAGACATTGTAAATATGCGTTTCAAACTGAAAATATCAGTTTTATTCCACAGACATATAGCATATGATCTTTTACCATCACGACCCGCCCTACCTGCTTCTTGATAATAAGATTCTAATGATTCAGGAATATCGAAATGACACACAAATCTCACATCAGATTTATCAATACCCATACCGAAAGCATTGGTAGCTACTATAATACGGGTAGTACCATTTTTCCACATATCTTGTTTTTTAGTACGGACTTTAGAAATTAGACCAGCATGATAATAATCCGCATTTACTTTCTGTTGTCTTAAAAAATCAGCTATTTCTTCCGCTCTCTTTCTTTTTCTTACAAAGATTATTCCTGTACCTTGTATACTATTACATATGGTAAGTAATTTACCGAATTTATCTTCTACCTTTCTGACTATATATGATAAATTAGGTCTAGCAAAACTAGTCTGGATTAAATTCTTCTTCTTGAATCCCAGGTTTTCCATAATGTTATTAGCTACTTGAGGAGTAGCTGTAGCTGTAAGGGCTATTACTGAAACTTTTGGTATATATTCTCTTATTTCTTTTATTAACAAATAATTAGGTCTAAAATCATAACCCCACTGTGATATGCAATGTGCTTCATCTACTACTAGAAAATTTATATTCATTTTATCTATACGAGTTCTGAACATATCAGTTTTTAAACGTTCCGGCGATAAGTATAGAAATTTATAATCACCATAAATAGCATTATCTAAAGTAACGTCTATTTCATGATAAGTCATACTAGAATTTATCATAAGTGCTTTAATACCCATAACTCTTAGATTTTGGACCTGATCTTTCATAAGAGATATTAAAGGAGTAATAACTAAAGCCATCCCTTCTACCGATAAAGAGGCTATTTGAAAGCACAGAGACTTACCTCCCCCTGTGGGTAGTATAGCTAGGATATCTTTTTTAGATAAAGCTGAGTTTATAATATTCTCTTGCCCTGGTCTAAATTCATCATAGCCCCAATACTTTTTTAGCACATCTTTTATCATATTTTGATAAATTATTTTTAATGATAACTTACTAAATAATGTTACATTATTATTATAATTATATAACAAAGTTACTTAATATTTAAAAATCATACAATAATGGCAAATTTTTTGCTTATGTTTAATCGATAGTTATAATAACATTATTTAATCAAAACATAAAAATTATGACAAAAGTAAATTTAGAACAATATGGAATACTTAATCCTATGGAAGTAATTCATAATGCAAGTTACGACAGAATATACAAAGATGAACTAAACCCTAATCTAAAAGGATTTGATAAGGGACAGCTTACTGAACTAGGAGCAGTAAACGTAATGACTGGTATTTATACTGGACGTTCTCCCAAAGATAAATGTTTCGTAGTAGATGATACATCTAAAGACACTGTATGGTGGACTTCAGATGAATATCCTAATGATAATCACCCTACTACTAAAAAAGCTTGGGATGCTTGTAAAAAAATTGCTCAAGAACAATTATCTGACAAGAAGTTATATGTAATGGATACTTATTCTGGAGCTAATAAAAAATACAGAATTAAGATTCGTTTCATCATGGAAGTAGCTTGGCAGGCTCATTTCGTTAAGAATATGTTCCTTCGTCCTACTGAAGAAGAATTAGCAGAATATGGTGAACCTGATTTCACAGTATTAATGGCTTCGAAAGCTAAAGTAAAAAATTATAAAGAATTAGGCCTTAGAAGTGAAACTACAGTTATGTTTAACTTAACTGAAAAAATGCAACTTATCATCAATACCTGGTATGGTGGTGAAATGAAAAAAGGTATGTTCTCTTATATGAACTACCTTATCCCTTTACAAGGATGTGCAGCTATGCATTGCTCAGCTAATGTAGGTAATGACGGTGATACAGCGATTTTCTTCGGTTTATCTGGCACAGGTAAAACTACTCTTTCTACAGATCCAAAACGTGCTCTTATCGGTGATGATGAACATGGTTGGGGTGATGATGGAGTATTTAATTTCGAAGGTGGATGTTACGCTAAAGTAATTAATCTTTCTAAAGATGCTGAACCTGATATTTACCATGCTATTAGAAAAGATGCTTTATTAGAAAATGTTACTGTAGATAAAAATGGTAAGATAGATTTTAAAGATAATTCTACTACAGAAAATACTCGTGTATCTTATCCTATTTATCACATTAATAATATAGTAAAACCTATTTCTAAAGCTGGTCACGCTAAGAAAGTTATTTTCTTAACAGCAGATGCTTTCGGAGTTATTCCTCCAGTATCTAAACTAACTCCAGAACAGACTCAGTATTACTTCCTTTCAGGTTTCACAGCTAAAATCCCTGGAACAGAGCTTGGTATTACAGAACCCATCCCTACTTTCTCTGCATGTTTCGGTGAAGCTTTCTTAGAATTACACCCTACTAAATATGCTAAAGAATTAGTTAAGAGAATGGATGTTTCTGGGGCTACTGCTTACCTAGTAAATACAGGATGGAACGGTACAGGTAAACGTATTTCTATTAAAGATACTCGTGCTATTATTGATAGAATATTAGATGGTTCTATAGACAAAGCTGAGACAGAAATGATTCCCATCTTTGATTTAGAGATTCCTACTAAATTAGAAAATGTAGATACGAAAATCTTAGATCCACGTCATACATACCAAGATTCTAAAGAATGGTATGAACATGCTGACAAACTTGCTAATATGTTTATCAAGAACTTTAAGAAGTTTACATACAATGATGCAGGTAAAGCTTTAGAACCATTCGGACCTAAATTAAATAAATAAGATTAAGTCTTATTATATATTAAAAAAAGTGACCTATTTAAAGGTCACTTTTTTTAATTAAATTTTAAGCACCATGAAACATATATTCTGTCTGAATATCTATGCTTATTCTAGTAAATAAATCTTCAGTTAATTCATCTGTAACATCCAAAGTATCTTGCATAACTTTATCAGTGAATGCTTGTATCATTTCTGCTGCTCTAATAGGCTGATTCTTATATATTTTAAGATATTCTTCCTCCATTTCCTTCATCCTTTGATCGGTTTCTATTTCAAATTTAGAATATACTTCCTTGATTACTTGAGCATATTTATTGTAATTTACCATACCTAAAGTTTGAACTTTACGTAATTTCCAATAAGCAGAATCTGTACTAAATTTATTAGTACCTTTTGTATAAGATTCTATAAAAGATGTAAGACCTTGGTAGAAAGGAATAAATACTCCTAAATCAGCCATACCAAATGCCACGTAGTTAACTTCTCCTATAGCTTTAGGTAATTCTGGACGTACCTTTAAAATATGTGTCTGTAATGTTCTAAAAATAGAAATTGGACGATATACTTCTTTAGGATTATTATGCAAATAAGGATCGTGTTCTGTATCATTATAATGAAAACGGAATACTCTTCTCATATCATCTATACTAATTTTATGATCTGCTTTAGCATATACTGGAAAAGTATTTTTAGTAACATCATTTTTAATTTCAGGACTAAGCATATTTTGAATACCCCATACTCTAGGATAGTTGTAAGTAGTATCTAATTCCACATCTCTACTATAAGCAGTGTGAAAGTCAAATTTATCCTTAGGATTATAAAGATTATTCTTTTTAGCAAATTCTAGTAAATCTTTAGATGCTAAATAGTTATGTGTATCTTTAGGATCATAATCTCTAAAACGACTTTGATTACCTGTAATAAAATAAACATTTTCAGGAATACGACATGCTAACCAACGATGTCCACAAGCAGTTTCTAAATACCAAATTTCTTCGTTATCTATAAAACCTACTCCAAAACCTTCAGCTACACCATATTTTTCTATCAAACTACCTAGACGTAAAGCACCTTCTTTAGCAGTTTTAATATAAGGAAGAGTGATATTATATACTGAATTTTCAGCCACACCATTTTCAGGCATAGGATCGACAGCTAATACCTTATCAGAACTAAAAATACTTTCAGTAGAACTCATACCTACACCTACACTATTAAATCCGGCACTACCCCAATGTCCATGTAAATTATATGGAGCTAAAGCTGTATAACCATACGCTTTCTTAGGTAATTCACATTTAAATGGACTATCCTTAGCCACGAACTCTGTAGAGCCATTTTCAGTATCTTTAAATACTTCTAGATTTTTAGCTTCTAGTATATCCCAGTCTTCTGAACGAGCTACTATCATAGATCCGTCATTGGTCATTTTCCGACCGACAAGAAGTGAAGTACACTCTGATGATAATTTTATTTTATTTAATGATTCCATATGATTTTATTTAAAATATTTATTAAAATAATTTCCTTTTTCACTAGTGTAACAAATTTAACTTTTTTATTAATAAAAGACAATACCTACATCATCATTATATTGATATTATAAATATTTATATCGATAGTATCAGTTGGAATCTTATATAAATCTTATTTTCTTTGTAATATGAAAAAAACAATATTAACTCTTATTACTGTATTATCTCTGACTATATTTTCAGGACAAATACATGCACAAACTGTAAAAACATTAAATAAGCAAGAATTTATTGAAAAAATTATGGATTATCAAAAGAATACTGACAAATGGGTATTTAAAGGTGATAAACCTGTCATTATAGATTTCTATGCTAAATGGTGTGGCCCATGTAAACAAGTAGCACCTATAATGGAAGAATTAGCCAAAGAATATGGAACCCAAATCATTATATATAAGGTAGACACTGATAAAGAAAAAGAATTAGCTAGAGACTTCGGTATACAAAGTATCCCTACTATGTTGTTTATACCTGTAGTAGGTTCACCACAAGTATCCAAAGGAGCACTACCTAAAGAAAGTCTAAAGAAATTAATAGATGAATTCTTATTGCAGAAAAATAAATAGTTTGTATAACAAATTATAGAATAAGGATGCTCGAGAATACGTTATCGTAACTCGGGCATTTTTATAGAAGTTTAAGCATTTCTTTAAATATTTCTCTACCAAATCCTATTCTAAGATATTTCCCTGGATACTCAAACATCTCAGCAGGGACTGTCATAATACCTAATTTTTTGATTAATTGTACAGAAAAATCTAAAGACGTACCTTTTATATTTAATGGAATAAAAGAAACAGAACCTACCTTAGGTTTCACAAATTTACCAAAAGCATTTCTCCATTGAGACATTTTGGCAGAATCTATATTCTCTCTCTCTTTTAAAAACTTATCGAATAGTTCTATATTAGATTTAATCTTAGTTATATTTGGTTTCAAGAAAGCATCTATATGATTTAAAGCTATTATAGAAAGCACTTCAGAAGGAGCTGAACTACAAATAGATAAATAATCTTTATATGAAACTATCTTAGTCAAGATATCCTTATTTTGAGATACTACCCAACCAGTTCTTACACCAGCCAACCCAAAAGTCTTAGAAGTACCCCACAGACTTATACCTTTTTCATATATATCAGAAATAGCAGGTAATTCTTTAACTGATGAATCTAAAATTAGCTTTCTATACATCTCATCAGAATATATCCAAATACCTCTATCTCTTGCTAATTTTACAATTTGCTGGAGTTCTTCTTCCTTTAGATATGCACCAGTAGGATTATGAGGAAAATTTAAAACTATTAAACGAGTATTATCTTTAATTAAAGAAATAAATTCGTCCACATCAAATACCCAATTATCCTTTAAGTGTGGTTTCCAAAAAGAGACATCAGCACCTACAGAATTAATTACTTCATATAAAGACTGATAAGCAGGAGCTACGACGATCGCATGATCATCTTTTTCAAGTAATAAATTCATAATAATAAAGGATAATTCTCCAGGTGTGCCTACTACTACATTATTCATAGTAACACCATGATAATACTTGGCAATAGCCTCTTTAAGCATAGGATTACCAGCACTTTCTGTATATCCTAGATGGAGATTGTTCCAGAGTCTCATCTCATGAGTATCAGCCTTATCTAACACATAACTCATAGAATATCCATCACAGTCGGATGAAGACATTAAATATTTAGTAGAGAATTCATATTTTGAAAAAAATCTTTCAAGAGCAAAATCTTTAATTTTCATAATCGTAATACATTTATAATTATACACTACCATCTGTAATATTTAATTTGTTATTGATAAATATTACTAATATAAAAAGGCTATGATTACTTATCTAAGTATAATATTTCAGAAGGTGTTCTTCTAGGTAAACATGATAAATTAACATTCTGTCCTACTTTTACTCCTATTTCTGACAAAGCTTTCTTAGAATGTTCATAAGCCAAATCAGGCATATTATTAACACCGCTAAGATGACACAAAAAAATGTTATTTAACCCTTTATGGTAAATTTTCTTTAAAACTTCACCACATTCTAGATTACTTAAATGTCCATAACCAGAAACGATTCTCTTCTTTAACATAGCAGGATAAGGCCCCGTCTTAAGCATCTGAGAATCGTAATTAGATTCTATTATAATATTTTCAGCCTGACGGCAATAATTTATAGCTTCTGGAGTAATGGCACCACAGTCAGTAATAAAAACAAATCGGTGAGAAAAAAAATCAATATAATATCCCACTGTTTCAGTAGCATCATGAGGTACATAAAAAGGTACGAATTTGATACCTCTATTCTCTACTAGGGTATTTATTTTAACTACTCGTTTACATCCTTCTAAATAACCTTTGGTACAAGGGTGAGTAGTCATAGCTTTGTGGACTTTAGCAGTCGCATAAACAGGTACAGAGAACTTTTTAGCAGCAGGACCTAAAAACTTAATATGATCCATATGATCATGAGTGACTAATATCATAGCCAAATTATTAATGTTTAAATCAAAGCTTTTAAAACTTTTAACTAAAGAGCGAGAAGAAACACCCATATCTATTAAAAGTGATATATCATCATTACCTATATAATAACAGTTTCCACTACTTCCACTAGAGAAACTTAAGAATTTCGTCATATAAATCTGTTTTGGGATCATAAAAAATAGTATGAAAGCCTAATTCGTTAGCAATATGACAATTAGCTAGGCCATCATCTATATATAAAGTTTCATTTGGTATTATCTTAGCAGAGAAAATCATCTTTTCAAAGATATCTCTATCAGGTTTAGCAGTTTTCATTTCATAAGAAAGAAATAACATTTCGAAAAGATCTTCTATCTCATAACCTTTCTCACGAAACAATTTATGAACATATGTCATACCTATAGGATTAGTATTGCTAAGAATAAAAATTCTATAATCTTGCTTAAAAAAATTAATAGTATTTATTTTATTTTGAGGAATATCTTTAAGAAAACAGTTTAATGAATAATCTATCTCTCTATCTTCTATTTTTTTATCAAGACCTTTTGATTTAGATCCAGAATTCTTTCGAATAAAATTTCTAAATTCTTTAGAACTTATAAAACCTCTCTCATATTTATCGAAAAACCCTGTCTGACGAGTAAGGCTGAGCATATTTGCAAAATCATGATAACCTACGATTTCATCGAAAGCCCTAATACATGCTATTTTGTTTAATGGAACTATTACTCCACCCAAATCAAACACGATATTTTTAATCATTATTTTCCTTTTAGAAAATTATAAGGATATCTATATACTCCTTTCTCTGTGATAATAGCTGTAATTAACTTACTATCTGTCACATCGAAGGCAGGATTATATACTTTCACTCCTTTAGGTGCTATAGGTTTAGAAAAATACAGTGAAGTCACTTCATAAGCAGGCCTTTCTTCTATAAATATATCATCACCCGTTTTACAATTTAAATCTATCGTAGTAGTCGGCCCTAGTACATAAAAAGGAATATTATAATAATTCGCTAAGATAGCTAAAGATGAAGTACCTATTTTATTAGCCACATCTCCATTAGAAGCCACTCTATCACAGCCTACCATCACCATATCTACCTTACCTTTCTTCATTAATATCGAAGCCATATTATCACATACTAATGTAACATCTACACCACTTTTCATTAACTCAAAAGTAGTTAATCTAGCACCTTGTAATAAAGGTCTAGTTTCATCTGCAAAAACTTTAGGATTATAACCTCTATGCTGAGCTAAATAAATAGGACCTAAAGCAGTTCCATAACGTGAAACAGCTAAATGTCCTGCATTACAATGAGTTAATATACTAGACCCTTTTTGTATTAAACTAAGAGCATTCTCTGCTATAGAATAACACATATTCATATCTTCTTTTTTAACTTCTTTAGATTCCTCTAATAATTTAGTTTTTAATTCATTTAAATTCAAATTTATATGGCTATCAAGACAAGCATCCATTCTATTTAAAGCATAAGTCAAATTAACTGCTGTAGGTCTTGTAGCATTTAAAGTATTTTTAGCTTTTTTAAACTCTTTAATATATGTCTCTTTATTATTAATATTAAGAGTACACATACATATTCCATAGGCAGCAGCTACACCTATAGCAGGAGCACCTCTAATCTTTAATAAATAGATAGCGTCAGATATATCTTTCAGAGTTTTTAACTCTAAAAAAACTTCTTTATTAGGAAGCTCCGTTTGATCTATTATTAATAAAGCATCTTCGGTCTCATTTAAACTCACTGCATCATATTCGAAGAAATTATCGTCTATTTTAGAAGAATTAATCATATATTTTCTTTAAAGTCTAGAAATAATAGTCGAGAAAAGTTTTGTCATCTTCTCAGAAGCAGCATTGGCAGCAGCTACTACATCATCACCATTATTTTCAAAATCTTCAGCATAATCGTCATGAGCTTCATTAGTAATAACTGACATACCGAAAACTGGAATAGAACTATGTCTAGCGACAATAACTTCAGGAATAGTAGACATACCTATAGCATCCCCTCCTATCATTCTAAAATATTTATATTCACTAGGAGTTTCATAAGAAGGACCTGTTCCAGCCAAATAAACACCTTTCTGAACAGAAATTCCTAATTCTTTAGCTGTATCTTCAGCTAATTTTATAATCTTAGGCTCATAAGGTCTTGTCATATCTGGGAAGCGAGGACCAAATTCATCCATATTAGGACCTAAAAGTGGATTTGGTAATAAATTAATATGATCTCTAATAATCATAAGATCACCTAACTTGAAATCAAAATTAACACCACCTGCAGCATTAGATACGAAAAGGTAAGATATTCCTAATTTAACCATCACACGTATAGGCAAAGTAACTTTATCCATGGTATAACCTTCATAATAATGGAATCTACCCTGCATAGCTAATACGAATTTTCCTCCTAATTCACCTGCTATAAAATTACCTTTATGGCCTATAGCAGTAGATTTTGGAAAATTAGGGATAGTAGTATAAGGTATAACTATAGGGTTTTTAATAGAATTAGCTAATTCGCCTAATCCACTACCTAAAACTATACCTGCAAAAGGCTTTTTACCACTTAATTTGGATTCAATATATACTACAGCATCATTTATTATCTTCATTTTTTCTTGCATTTCCATAATACGATATTTTAATAATTACTATTCTTTTTTATAATTTGTGTATCTGATTTAAAATTACTTATTAGATTTTTTACACTAATGCAATTTAGACACAAGTTCGTTAGCAGCTTTTTGAGCATTTTCCAAAATTTCTTTTTCTCCTTTTACTTTCCTTTTCTCCATCAATATATTACCATCACATATTAATGTATCTATACAAGAACTATTAGCAGAATAAATAAAGTTAGCTAAAAAGTCATAATTAGGAATGAAAGCAGCTGAATTAGTATTTATTAACATTAAATCAGCTAAATTACCTTCTTTTATTTCCCCAATATCTAGATTAAAAGTTTTAGCTCCATTTACAGTAGCTGTAGCTAACAATTCATCAATCGGCATAACTGCAGGATTATTCCTCCATGCTTTTTGTAATAAAGCAGTAGTTTTCATGGTTTCTAACATATCTAAATTATTAGAAGAACCACAGCCATCAGTCCCTAAAGTTACATTACAACCACTATCTTTTAACTCATTATATTTGAATTTATAACCAGAAGCTAATTTCAAATTAGAATTAACATTATGAACACAAGTTACTTTTCTCTTACCTAAGATCTCTATATCTTCTTGACTTAACCATAAACTATGAGCAGCTATTACATTTTCATTTAATATCTCCATATCATCTAATCTTCTTACTGGAGACACACCATATTTCTGTTGAAAATCATATAATTCCTTCCGAGTTTCTAATAGATGAGTATGTAATTTAAGATCATGCTTTTTACAAAAATCAGAGGCCCATAACATATTTTCATCACAAACAGTATAATGAGCATGGATAGAAACTCCGAAAATAATATTAGGTCCCCATTTTTTGGATTTCTCATACATTTCCTCACATTCTTTTCTCTGACGAACAGCTTTTTCTTGATCACCTCCATCTAAAAATACATAAGTTAATAGAGCTCTTATACCACTATCCTCTACGGCTTTAGCCGTAGCATCAAGATAAAAATACTGATCGTTAAAAAAAGTAGTTCCTGACTGAATCATTTCTAAACATGCTAATCTTGTTCCCCAATATACTAATTCATCATCTAAACCCGATTCCAACTTCCATATTTTATCTAACCACTCGAAAAGAGGCACATCTTCTTTATATCCACGAGTTAGCGTCATAGCAGCATGAGTATGCATATTGACGAAAGTCGGCATAATATATTTTCTATCAGCCTCTATTATTTTTAAATTCTCATTAGGAATAATTTTAGCATCTATTTCATTAGATATTCTTTTAATCCTATTTCCCTCGATGAATATATCTTTTAGACTTCCATCTAGTATCCCATTCTTTATTAAAATTCTTTTCATTTATTATATTTTATTTTTCATTTTTTCTCACTACAGTTTTTCATATCCATAATATATTTCAAAGATGTAAATTTTGTTAAAATTAACAATAATTTTCTTTAATTACCTATATAAAATATTCACTACTGTCTTTGGTTAAAATAAATAATATTATTCATTTATAATAAACAATTAAAAACTTGAAAAGACCCTTATTTTTTTTTAAATTTGTAAAAATAAAATTAAAGTTTTATGATAACAAAACAATTGATATCTCCTAATAGCGTCGTAGTCGTAGGAGGTTCAGAGGATGTTTCCAAACCTGGTGGAGCTACTTTAAGAAATATTATTCAAACTAAATTTATGGGTGACGTATTCGTCGTTAACCCAAAACAAGATAAAGTACAAGGAATTAAATCATATAGAAATATTCAAGATATTCCACAAGTAGAATGTGCCGTGATAGCTATCGCTGCTAAATTTTGTGTACAAACTTGTGAGATTCTTTGTAAAGAAAAAGGCTGTAAAGCCATAATAATACTTTCTGCTGGTTTTCACGAAGATAGCAAAGAAGGTGCTATCCTAGAAAATAAAATAAAAAATGTTTGCGACCAGTACAAATGTTCTTTAATAGGACCTAACTGTATAGGTGTTTTAACACCACAATTCTCAGGAGTATTTACTCAACCTATACCTGCTCTTACAGATGATGGTGTAGATATAATATCCGGTTCTGGTGCTACAGCTCTTTTCATTATGGAAGCTGCTATGCAGTTTGGAATACCTTTTAATAGAATATTTTCAGTAGGTAATAGTGCTCAAAATGGCGTAGAAGAAATTCTAGAATATCTAGATGAATCTTATACTCCTTCTAAGACTGGTACACCTAGAGTAATAATGCTTTATATAGAAAGTATGAATAATCCTAATAGATTATATAAACATGCTTCTTCTCTTATAAAAAAAGGTGCTAAAATTTGTGCTATCAAAGCAGGATATAGTGCTGCAGGTAGTCGTGCTGCTTCTTCTCATACAGGAGCTATGGCTTCTCCAGATAAAGCAGTAAATGCTATGTTTAAGAAATGTGGTATTATCAGATGTTATTCTCGTCAAGAATTAGCTACTGTAGCAGCTGCTTTAAGATTCCCTACTCCTAAAGGTAAAAGAATTGGTATTATTACTCATGCTGGTGGTCCTGCAGTAATGCAAACTGATGTATTATCATCTAATGGTTTAGAAATTCCTCATTTCGAGGGTCCTAAGGCTGATGCATTATTAAAAAAATTATTCCCTGGATCTGCTGTGGGTAATCCCATTGATTTTTTAGCCACTGGTACTGCAGAACAATTATCACATGTAATCGATGCATGCGAAAATGATTTCGACATAGATGCCATGACTGTAATTTTTGGTAGTCCAGGACTTTTCCCAATATTTGATGTATATGATACTATTTTTAAGAAATCAAAAACTACTAAAAAACCCCTTTATCCTGTATTTCCATCTTTCGCTAATGTAAAAGAAGAAATAAAACAATATGAAGCTAAAGGAGGAATCCATTTTCCAGATGAAGTAGCATTAGGTGAAGCTATTGTTAAAATAGTCAAACAACCTGAAATACCTACTGATTTTTCTTTACCTCCTGTAGATAAAGAAATGATTCGTAATATCATAGATTCTAATGATAATGGATACTTATCACCTGAAAAAGTGCAAACTTTATTAGATGCTACAGGTATTAGTAGAGCTAAAGAAATAGTAGTTCATACTAAAGAAGAATTATTGGATGCTGCTAGTGAAATAGGCTTCCCTATTGTAATGAAAGTCGTAGGTCCTATCCACAAATCAGATGTCGGAGGCGTAGTACTTAATGTAGCTGATAACAATACCTTAGAAACTGAATTCAAAAGAATGATACATATTCAAGATACTACTGGAATTCTATTACAAGCTATGTTATCTGGTACAGAAATCTTTGCCGGTGCTAAAAGAGAAGACAAATTTGGACATCTTATTCTGGCTGGTTTAGGTGGAATATATGTAGAAGCATTCCATGATATAAACTCAGCTTTATCTCCTATATCTAAGATTGAAGCCGATGATATGATAAATAATCTTAGAAGTATTAAATTACTAAAGGGTACTAGAGGTCAAGAAGGTGTAAATATCCCTAAGTTTAATGAAACAATAAGAAGAATATCAGCACTTTGCGAAGCCGCACCAGAAATATTTGAAATGGATATTAATCCTTTACTTGGAAATGCTCAACAAATAATAGCAGTAGATGCAAGGATTAGAATTGAAAAATAATTATTATATTTGAAGATGTTCTCGAAATTTAAAGATTGGTATAATCATCAATCTCAGACTACAAAATGTTTCCTTTGGCTTATTCCATTACTTATATTAGGCATAATTTTAAGATGGAATACCATCCTAGCAGGAATCTCAAAAGGATTTGAATTTTTTTAATAATAAATAAAACTAATAAATAAAATATTAATATTATGGCAGTACGTGGAGCTATCGTAGTAGACAATGAAAGATGTAAGGGCTGTGGCCTTTGTATTGCGAATTGTCCTACAAATACCATTGCTTTATCTAAAAAAGTAAATGGGAAAGGATATAACTATGCATATATGGCTAATCCTGAAAATTGTATTGGTTGTGCTAATTGTGCAACTGTTTGTCCTGATGCAGTGATAACTGTTTATCGTAAAAAAATCTAAAAAATATCTGATATGGCAGAAAAAATTTTAATGAAGGGTAATGAAGCTATTGCATACGGTGCTATTGACTGTGGTGCAGATGGATATTTCGGTTACCCTATCACCCCTCAATCAGAGGTGATGGAAACGTTAATGATAAAAAAACCTTGGGAAACTACTGGTATGGTAGTCCTTCAAGCTGAAAGTGAAGTAGCTTCTATCAATATGGTTTATGGTGGAGCTGGTGCTGGTAAAAGAGTAATGACTTCTTCTTCTAGCCCTGGATTTTCTCTTATGCAAGAAGGCATGAGCTATCTAGCTGGTGCTGAACTCCCTTGTTTAATCGTTGACGTAATGCGTGGTGGTCCTGGTCTAGGTACTATTCAACCTTCTCAAGGTGATTATTTTCAATCATGTAAAGGTGGTGGACACGGTGACTATAAAAATATAGTATTAGCACCTGCATCTCCTCAAGATATGTATGATTTCGTAGGTGAGGCTTTTGATTTAGCTTTCAAATATAGAAATCCTGCAATGATCGTTAGTGATGGTGTTATCGGTCAAATGATGGAAAAAATCGAATTAAAAGAAGAAAAGAGACCTAGATTTACTGACGAAGAAATCCAGAAGAATTTTTCTTCATGGGCTACTATAGGTAAAACAAAAGATAGAGATTACAATATAATCACATCTCTTGCTCTTCAACCTGAAGTAATGGAAAATTTCAACATCAAACTTCAGAAGAAATACAAAACAATAGAAGAAAATGAAGTAAGATTTTCTACTTATAAAGCCGACAATGCTGAATATTTATTAATAGGTTTCGGTTGTATGTATCGTATTGGTCAAGCTGTAGTAGATATAGCTAGAGAAAACGGAATTAAATTAGGACTTCTTCGTCCTATTACATTATATCCATTCCCTACTAAAGCTATTCAAAAATTTGTACCACAGCTTAAGAACATTATGACGATAGAACTTAATGCTGGTCAAATGGTAGAAGACGTAAGACTAGCTGTCAATGGCAAAATACCTGTAAGTTTCTATGGCCGTCAAGGAGGTATGATTCCTTCACCAGAAGAAATTTACGAAGCTTTTTTAAAAACTATTAAATAAGTGAACAACATGGAAATAAATGATATAATAAAACCCGAAAATAAGGTTTACGGTAAAACACCGCTTTTAACAGATAACATATTACACTATTGCCCTGGTTGTTCTCATGGTACAGTTCATAAAATATTAGCTGAAGTCATAGATGAAATGGGTATTCAAGAACAAACTATCGGAGTTTCTCCTGTAGGATGTTCTGTATTTGCATATAATTATATTTCTGTAGACTGGACAGAAGCTGCTCATGGTAGAGCTCCAGCTGTAGCTACAGCATTAACTCGATTAATGCCTGAAAAATATATTTTCACTTATCAAGGTGATGGTGACCTTTGTTCTATCGGAGCTGCTGAAATTATGCACGCATGTAATAGAGGTGAAAATATCGTAGTTATATTTATCAACAACGCTATCTATGGTATGACAGGTGGTCAAATGGCTCCTACTACTCTATTAGGACAGGTAACAGCTACTACTCCTTATGGTAGAGATGCAAAACTTAATGGTTTCCCAATGAAGATGACTGAGCTTATCGCTCAACTTCCTGGTACATGTTTCGTAACACGTGAAACTGTTAAAGATGCCCCTTCTGCTAAAAAGCTTAAAAAAGCTATTCGTCACGGTTTTGAAAATTGTGGCAAACATAAAGGTACTTCTTTCATAGAAGTAGTAAGTACTTGTAATTCAGGTTGGAAAATGAGCCCAGTAAAAGCTTACGATTGGCTTGAAAAAAACATGCTTCCTGAATACAAATTAGGTGTATTAAAAGACGAATAAATAAGAAATTATGAAAGAAGAAATAATTATCGCCGGATTCGGTGGACAAGGTGTATTATCTATGGGTAAGATTCTTGCTTATAGTGGAATGATGCAAGATCAAGAAATCACATGGTTTCCTTCATACGGACCAGAAATGAGAGGTGGTACATGTAATGTATCAGTTATTTTAAGTGATGCTCAGATTAGCTCTCCTATTATTAGTAGATTTGATACAGCGATCATCTTGAATCAACAATCCCTAGATAAATTCGAATCATCTGTTAAACCTGGAGGATTATTAATTTTTGATCCAAACGGTATAACAAGAGAACCAGAAAGAAAAGATATTAATGTAGTTAAAATAGATGCTACAGGCGTAGCAGCTAAACTAGGTAATGCTAAAGCCTACAATATGGTTATATTAGGTGCTTTTCTTAAGATGAAACCTATAGTCACTATGGAAAATGTAGTGAAAGGTCTTAAGAAATCATTACCCGTTCGTCACCACAAATTAATTCCTATGAATGAAAAGGCTATTAATGAAGGCATGAACTCTATTGAAATTTTAAATACAATTAAATAGACAATATCTAAATGATAATAAAAAAGCGACTAGATTTTCTAGTCGCTTTTTTTATGAGCAGTTTATAATTCTACCTAGGTTTTACGAAAACCATTAAGACATAAAAAAGCCACATAATTATATAATAATATGTGGCTTATATATTAGCTTTATTTAGCAAATGCGACTGATCTAGTTTCTCTAATGACGATTATTTTAACCTGTCCTGGATAAACCATTTCGTTTTGAATCTTCTTAGCTATATCATTAGAAAGATTTTCAATATCTTTATCAGATACTTCTTCAGCTCCTACTATTACCCTAAGTTCTCTACCAGCTTGAATAGCATATGTTTTAGTAACTCCAGGATAAGATAAAGCTATATCTTCCATATCTTTTAATCTCTTGATATATGATTCTATAACTTCACGTCTAGCACCTGGACGAGCTCCTGAAATAGCATCACCTACTAATACTATAGGAGAAATAAGAGATTCCATTTCTATTTCTTCATGATGAGCTCCGATCGCATTACAAATATCTTTCTTTTCTTTATACTTTTCAGCTAATTTCATACCTAATATAGCATGAGGTAATTCAGAATTTTCCTCCGAAACTTTACCAATATCATGAAGAAGTCCTGCTCTCTTAGCTGTTTTAGGATTAAGACCTAGTTCAGAAGCCATAGTAGCACATATATTAGCTACTTCTCTAGAATGCTGTAGTAAGTTCTGTCCGTAAGAAGAACGATACTTCATACGTCCAATTAATTTAATTAACTCTATATGAAGACCATGAACACCTAAATCGATACAAGTACGCTTACCAGTTTCCATAATTTCTTCATCAAGCTGTTTCTGTACCTTAGATACTACTTCTTCGATTCTAGCAGGATGAATACGGCCATCAGTTACTAACTGATGTAAAGCTAATCTAGCTACTTCCCTTCTTACAGGATCAAAAGCAGATAATAAGATAGCTTCAGGAGTATCATCTACTACGATTTCCACACCTGTAGCAGCTTCTAAAGCTCTAATATTTCTACCTTCTCTACCGATAATTCTTCCTTTAATCTCATCACTTTCGATATTGAAAACAGTAACTGCATTTTCTATAGAAGTTTCTGGAGCAGTTCTTTGAATAGTATTAATAACTATTCTCTTAGCTTCTTTACTAGCTGTCATACGAGCTTCATCCATAACATCATTAATATACCCCATGGATTGAGTTTTAGCCTCATCTTTCATGGATTCCATTAACTGTTTCTTCGCTTCTTCTGCTGTAATTCCTGAAATTTTTTCTATTTGATTTATAGCTTCTTCTCTTAATTTTTCATAATCTTCAGATTTTTTATTTAATAAATCTAACTGTGTTTTTAAATTTTTACGAATAGAATCAGCTTCTTTGTTCTTTTTCTGAAACTCAGAATTTAGCTGATTAAAAGTATTGTACTTCTGTTTTAATGTGTTTTCATCTTTCTGAAGTACAGAATTTTTATCTTGAAGATATTGTTCGTGATTTGATTTTAATTGAAGAAACTTTTCTTTGGCTTGTAGAATTTTTTCTTTTTTAATTCTTTCACCTTCCTTCTCAGCATCCAAAAGAACTTGATCACGTTTTTTCTTTAGGATGGTATGCTGAATAATGGAATAAATTCCAACAGCTAGTATAATAGATATAACTGCTGTTAATAATATTTGTTGCATTTTATATGTAGTTGATAATTTAGTTACATTTAAAATGTATTAACAATAAATATTATAAAAAAGCCGTTGACAACATTTTATCATAAAATCTGATAAAAATAGGATTTGAGCTCCTTCAGAATCAAACTTCCAACGTCCCAAATAAATGGAATCCCTCCTAAGAGGTAACCTAGGCCTGTCTTCATCCTTCGAGTACACTCGGTAATAAATTAGTGTTGATTTAAGCAAAAGCTATCAACGGCTATTCTCTTTCATATTTGCTTCGAAATAAGCATCTAATTGATTATTCGTCTCCTGTAGTTCTTTAGTTATAGTCATGACATCATTCTTCTGTAACTTCAAAAACTTTACTACAAACTGAAATGCGGCTATGGCTAAAGCATCTTGATCCTCTTTGATAGAATATTTCCTTCTATAAGATTCTAATTGATCAGATAAAACACTAAGTGCTTCTCTAAAAATTTCTTCATCTTCTGATCCAACAGTAAAATTATACTTTCGATCAGCAATTGTAATTTCTATAGAATGTTTTTCTTCTATCATATCATCACTCATTCAACAATGCTATACACTTATCTATTTCCCTAACTAATTTAGCTAATTCTTTCTTAGCAGCTAACACATCTTCTGAAGATGAACTGAAAGCTTCAGTTAATCGCAATTTCTCAGTTTTTTCTTCTAATCTCTTATTTCGATTGTTAATACTCTCTAATTCCTGTTTGTATTTAGAAACAGATTCGTTCAAAAGATGGTTTTCTCTTAAAAGTATCTCGTACTGAGATATTAAAAAATTAAGCTTCTTTTTCAGACTATTTATAATAATTCTAATATTATTTTCCATATCTAAATATAAACTGTATACAAATATAATAAATTCTATGATTAATCCACAAATTTCCAAGAACCAATATGATAATTATTCTCTATTTCTTCAATATTGATAGTTTTATTCTCTTTAATGTAATTATAAATACAATTTCTTATCTCAGGATAATTTTTAATAATTCTATTATTAAGGATTTTTCTATTAAGCCCTACTGAAGAAAGTAAACCTCCTCCTCCGTTAACTCGGTATGAATTTATCGCTACTTTATATAACTTAGTAGAATTAAAATTACCGCCATCTGCCATAGATATAATATTAATTCTATGACCATTTTCTTTAGATTTATCTACTGTATAATTTAATCCAGCCATAGAATCATAGTTAAAATAAAAACCTTTTTCTTTTAACTGATAATCATATGAATTTTCTAAATAATCCTTAACTTCTTTCCCCGTCATATTTATACTTTCTAACGAATTTTCAAAACGATATAATCTAAATAAATCATTATAAACCAATTTGCCTTTATGAATAAATCCTTTTGTATTTAATGGAGCTGCAATAGATAATTCAGAATCAGAATACTTCATTTGAATAAAATGAATAAATTTCATATAATCACAAGAAGAATTTAAAGCTTTACTAAAATCTAAATCTTGATTTAGAAATCCTATTTCAGCATTAGAAAATTTTTTGATTTTATTATAATCAGGACGGAATGTATTTAAATAATCTTTATCTAACTTATGAATATCAGTATGTAAAAGACATCCTGATACATTTTTAGTAATTATAGAAGCAGAATCTTTTAAATTTAAATTAATCTTAGAGATATATTTACTTTTACACCCCCCATCTATCAATAAAACCGAATCTTGACCATTATAGATCTTATTTATATATGGTATATGATCATGTGAAGCCATAATTACATCTATCCCCTGAAGGTTTTTAGCTAAAAATTCACCACATTGTTCGATATTTAAAGCATCTCCTTGACCAACACCTGCATGAATAGCCACTATAATAAAATCAGGATGTTCCTTTTTTTTAACTTCTTTTACATACATTTCCACACATTCTTTTATAGGAATAAATACCATTCCCTCCCATTTATCTGGAGATACCCAAGAAGCAATAGCGGGAGAAGTAGCACCTATTACTGCTATTTTCATATTATTTTTACGAATAATAGTGTATGGTTCGAAATAAGATCTTTTTTTCTCACGAGATATCGCATTACAGGCTAAATAAGAAGCATCTATTTCTTTAGATATCCTATCATATACAGGATGACCAGCTTCAATATCATGATTACCGACTACTAATACATCATATTTCATATAATTAACTATCCTAGAAAATAAATGCTTTGAAGATGTACTATCTACGAAATTAGCATAATAAGAAGCATTTGTTCCTTGATATCCATCTCCTATATCAAATAATAATACATGATTATCACCTAGACTATCTCTATACTCTTTCACCGTCTCTGAAACTTGACAAAGAGAAGGATATTTATATATCGTATCTACAAATGATTGAGGAAAATAAGTTCCATGAACATCATTAGTAGATAATATAGTTATATCACCAGAACGATTATTCGAACATGAAGCTAAACAAATAATTAAGAAAAGTATTAATAATTTTTTCATCTTTTTTATCTTTTATTAAACTTTATATCGTTATAAACCTTATTCAAATTAATTTCTAGAAAAATTAACTGTTGCCATCCGACATTAGCATATCCATCTATGTGTAATACAGCCGATACCTTAAGATTAACAAATTCATTGGTTTTAGGTAACCAATAGAATTCTAATCTATTATAACATCCTGATTCAGTACCATAAGAATTCTCACCTGTATATAAATTAGTACTATAAAAAGTACCCTGCGTAGATCCTGTAGGATCATTATTAACATAATAATAAGGCATCAGATTTTCCCCTAAAAATAAAGTATTATCTAAACCAAATTTCCAATTAGCCATTTTTAACATAATAAGAGCACCTCCTGGATGTTTAAAATCCTGGTCATGTATTCTATCTCTCTGAAATGTTTGTAAATATCCCACACGTAAAAGGCATTTATCCATATGAAAAGGTTTACCAAAATCATAACCCACATATGGCGAAATCCAAATATTATCTACAGCATTTTTCCATATTTCAGAACATGAATAATGTACCATATTTAAATAGTTTCCTAAATGTAAATCACCAAAATTCCAATCTGTAGCAGAATACAAAGAAAATATTTCTCTAGTAGTTGAAGAATATTTACTACGCCAATCAGATACAAATTCTATATAACCTTTATCATTATGATATTGCAGGGCCAGTCCTTCTAGATCAGAATTAAAATAACGTTCATCATCACTTAATATAAACCTGGGATAATCACCTATTAAATATATATTAGGAAATGCTCCTGCATATACATCTAAATTTTTAGAATTATATGAATAATAACAAAGATAATTCCATGTTATTTTATTTTCAATATTACCAAAATCTCTTAAGATATTAGCACCAGCACGAAAGTGATGTCCATTACCCCAATCCACTCCGACTTCAGGTATTAAAGTGACACCAAAACGTGTTTTAGAAAATTCTGAATAAGCTGAATATTCTCTATTATCAAATTTAAACTGCATATTTATATTCCACTCAATATGTTGAGAAAATATAGGTAAAGAAATAATGATAAATGATATAAGAATTAAGAATTTTTTCATTTAAGCTTTCATTGTTAATCGTACAAAGATATTGAAAAAATCCCTATATTTGAACGTTAATTAATATTTCCTGAAAAATGTCAAATAAACTAGTAATTATACCTACTTATAACGAAAAAGAGAATATCGAGAAGATCATAAGAACTATCTTTTCTCTTGAAGAATACTACCATTTATTGATAGTAGATGATAATTCACCAGATAAAACTGCTAATATTATCAAGGATCTTCAAAAAGAATTCTCAGAAAGATTATTTATAATTGAAAGATCAGGTAAATTAGGACTAGGGACAGCTTATATTACTGCTTTTAAATGGGCTATAGAACATAAGTATGACTATATTTCTGAGATGGATGCAGACTTTTCTCATGATCCTAAATATCTTAAAAGTTTATTTAAAGCTTGCGCCGATAATGACGTAGCCATAGGTTCTAGATATTGTCAAGGTATAGCTGTTACGAATTGGCCTTTAAGAAGAGTCGTTATTTCATATGGTGCTTCATTTTATGTAAGAAATATTTTACATATGAGAATATTTGATTCTACTGCAGGTTTTGTTTGTTATAAACGCGAAGTATTAGAATCAATAGATTTAGATTCAATACAAATGAAAGGATATGGCTTTCAAATAGAAATGAAATATAATGCTTATAAATTACATTATAAAATAAAAGAAGTCCCTATCGTTTTCGTTAATAGGAAAGAAGGTACATCTAAAATGAATAGTTCTATTTTCGGAGAAGCTTTCTGGGGCGTTATTAAACTCAAATTTAGAAAAATAAAAAAAAGAAATGCTAACACTAATAAATAATGCTACTATTATTAATGAGAATAAATCTTTCCCTGGAAGTGTTCTTATAAAAGATGAAAAAATCTTAGAAGTTTTAGCGATTACGACCCCTATAGGTCGAGAAAGAAATGAACAAGCTATCATGAATAGTGATAGAATAATAGATGCCACAGGTATGATAATGATGCCTGGAGTAATCGATGATCAAGTTCATTTTAGAGAACCAGGACAAACAGAAAAAGCTAATATAGAAACTGATAGTGCTGCTGCAGTACTTGGTGGTGTTACCTCTTATATGGATATGCCTAATAATCAACCTCCTATTTGTGATTTAAAATCATTAGAAAAAAAATATAACAAGGCAGCTGAAATATCTTATGCTAATTACTCTTTTTATTTAGGGGCTAATAATTCCAATATAGATGAAATAGTTAAAGCAGATCCAAACAAAATATGTGGATTAAAAGTATTTATGGGTTCTTCTACTGGTAATATGTTAGTAGATGATAATGAAACTTTAGAAAAAATATTTAAATCTTCTCCTCTTCCTATATCTACACATTGTGAAGAAGAATCTATTATAAAAGAAAACTTAGAAAAAGCCATATCTTCAGGAAGAGTATTAACAGTAGAAGATCATCCTAAAATCAGAACAAGAGAAGCTTGTATAGCATCTACAGCTAAAGCTATTAAATTAGCATCTAAATATAATACTCACTTACATATCTTACATATTTCGACTTTAGAAGAATTATTATTAATAGCTCAAGCTAAACTAATGAAAACACCTGTTACTAATGAAATATGTGTTCATCATTTATGGTTTACTGATCAGGATTATAAAGAATATGGTAATAAAATTAAATGTAATCCAGCGATTAAAACTACTCAAGATAGAGATGCTTTACGTAAAGCTGTAGCATCTGGAATGTGTGACAGCATAGGTAGTGATCATGCTCCTCACCTTCTTTCAGAAAAACAGAAAGATTATTTACATTGTCCGTCAGGCATACCATTAGTGCAACATACTCTTCAAATGATGTTTACTATGGCTGACCATAAGATTTTTTCTAGAACTCAATTAGTAGAAATGATGTGTCACAAACCTGCTATTACTTTTAATATAAAAGATAGAGGTTATTTAAGATCAGGTTATTATGCTGATATAGTACTAGTTCGTGATAAATCAAGATATAATTATGCCGACTATGGTGTACCTGTAACTGTAGGCCATGATAATATAGCTTATAAATGTGAATGGTCTCCATTTGAAGGACATGTGTTTGATTATAAAATAGAAGATGTATTCGTAAATGGTACACAAATAGTAGATGATGCTAAACTTACTCAAAAAAGGAATTCTAAAAGGCTTTCTTTTAATCGAATTTTTGATTAAAAGATAAAAAAATAAATAATGAAAAACATTAATCATAGTAAAGCCTATACCTTTATTATTATAGCTATAATTTTTTGGGGTATTTCATTTTTATGGACTAACCAATTAATCAAATTAGGCGTTCCTATTACTACTTTCCTTTTTCTTAGATTATTTATAGCTGGTATCATATTATTTGTATTCTCCATAATCACTAAAAGACTCCAAAAATTAAAGAGAAAGGACTGGAAATGGATGCTTTTAATGGTTTTTTTCGAACCTTTTATATATTTCATGGGTGAAGATTATGGTATGAAATATACTGGATCTCCTACATTGACAGCAGTCATAATAGCGACTATCCCTATTTTCACTATGGTTACAGAAATTATTATTTATCACATTAAATTAACTTTCTGGAATATTTTAGGTGTTTTTTTAACTTTACCAGGAATAGTTTTAATGGTTTTAGAAAATGGTAATTTTTCTTCTGATTATTGGTGGGGCATTTTATTATTATTAATAGCTGTAATCGGTGCAGTAGGTTATAGCGCTGTAGTTAAAAATCTTACAGATAAATATAATACCTTTACTCTTACTACATATCAATTTATAATAGGTGCTTTATTTTTTCTACCATTTGTTTTAATAAAAGACGTTTCTCATATATCTGAATTCCATCTTTTATCTTTAGAAGTACTTACTCCTTTACTTTGTTTAGCAGTATTATGTTCAGCTTGTGCTTTCTGGTTTTACATAGAATCTATCAAAGATTTAGGAATGACCAAATCATGTATTTTTACAGCTATTATACCTGGAATTTCAGCTTTAGTAGCATATCTTATGGGACAAGAAACTATTACCCCCCTACAAACATTAGGTATTATAATAGTAGTATTTGGAGTAATGCTAGCTCAATTAAAAATTAAGAGAAAGAAAAAGGCTGTTCTAGATTAAGCCTGACGGCCATTAAGAAATTAGTTCTAAAGCTATTCGATTCCTTTTAATATCACAGCTTAAAACTTTTACTTTTACATGCTGATGAATACTTACTATTTCGTAAGGGTCACGTACAAATTTTTTACCCATATGAGAAATATGAATAAGACCATTTTCATGAATTCCGATATCTACGAAAGCTCCGAAATTAGTAATATTAGTAATAATACCTGGAAGTTCCATTCCTTCTTTTAAATCATCAATACAATGAATTTCATCAGAGAATTCCAATACCTTAAATGATGATCGAGGGTCTCTTCCTGGCTTCGCTAATTCTTCCATTATATCCTGAAGAGTATATAATCCTACTTCTTTGGTAACATATTTATTAATATCAATTTTATCACTTACTTCTTTATTTTTGATCAAATCTGTAACAGAGATACCTAAATCTTTAGCCATCTTAGTAACCAAATCATATCTTTCAGGATGAATAGCTGAATTATCCAATGGATTTTTAGCTTGTACTATTCTTAAAAAACCAGCAGCTTGTTCAAAAATTTTCGGGCCTAATTTTTTCACTTTTAAAAGTTCAGCTTTAGAAGTAAAAGCACCATTTTCAGCTCTAAAATCTACTATGTTTTTTGCAATAGTAGGACCAATTCCAGAAACATAACTAAGTAAATGAATACTAGCAGTATTTAAATTAACACCTACTTTATTCACAGTACTTTCGACTACAATATCAAGTCTTTCTTTCAAAAGAGTTTGATCTACATCATGCTGATATTGACCCACTCCTATAGCTTTAGGATCTATTTTAACTAATTCAGCTAATGGATCCATAATTCTACGACCTATAGAAACAGCCCCTCTAACAGTAACATCATAATCAGGAAACTCGTCACGAGCAATTTTAGAAGCAGAATACACTGAAGCACCATCTTCACTGACTGAATATACTTGAATACCTTCAGGTAATGCTAATTTCTTAATAAAAGCATCTGTTTCTCTACCTGCAGTACCATTACCTATAGCTATTACTTCTATATTATAAGATTCCACCATATTGGAAATCTTCTTCATAGCCATAGTTCTCTCATTTTTAGGAGGATGAGGATAAATAGTATCATTGTGCAAAAGATTACCTTGAGAATCTAAACAAACTACTTTACATCCACTTCTAAAACCAGGATCTAAAGCTAACATCCTTTTTTGTCCCAGAGGTGGAGCAAGAAGTAATTGTCGGAGGTTTTCACCGAAGACTCTAATAGAATCATTATCAGCCTTTAGTTTTAATTTCTTTAAACATTCATTTTCTATCGAAGGGAACAATAACCTTTTATAAGCATCTGTAATAGTATTCTGTAATATATGATTTATATCATCCGAAAGATTTTTATCACCCTTTATATGATTAAATATATAAGATTCTACTTTATCTGAATCTAAATCTATTTTAATCGATAATATACCTTCATCAGAACCTCTAAACATAGCTAAAATACGATGTGACGCAGCTCTGCATACTTGTTCATGATAATCAAAATATATGCTATATCTATCTGCTTCTTCACTTTCTTCATCTACCCCACGTGCCAGTTTACTAATCATCTTTCCATATTGCATTATTTGATTTCTAAGCATATTCCTTACTTGCATATCTTCAGAAATCCATTCTGCCATAATATCTGAAGCACCTGCTACCTCTTCATCAGTAGCAGTTACATCTTTAATATTAGCAGTATATATTTTCTGTGCTAATGGCTCTAAACCTTTTTCTTTAGCTATAGAAGCTCTAGTTCTACGTTTCTGTTTATAAGGCAAATACAAATCTTCAAGAGTTTGTGAATCTGTACATTCATCTATCCTGTTTTTGAGAGAATCAGTAAGTTTACCTTGCTCAGTAATAGAAGATATTATACTTTTCTTTCTTTTATCTATCTCTATAAATTTATAATAATGAAAGCGTGTTTCACCTATCTGAGTTTCGTCTAAACCTCCAGTTCTTTCTTTCCTATATCTAGAAATAAAAGGAACTGTAGCACCCTCTTCTATCAAGATAATAGTATTTTCCACTTTCCAGTCAGGTATAGATAACTTCTGACTTATAAAGTTTATGTATTTTTTATCAAGCATAATTTTTTGATATTTAATTTTTAATAAATCATATAAGGATAAATAAAATTAAAGATAATTAATCTGAGAATCTAGAAAATGACAAGAAATTTATAATCTTATGAATTATAATTAATCGTGAGATATCTGATGCAATTTCTCTCTATATGATGAAAATATCTTAGATTTTGACACAAACCCTATGTATTTCATATTTTTATCTACCACAGGTAGATTCCATGCTTCTGTCCTTTCGAATTTTTCCATTACATGATCCATCTGCTCATCTATATAAACATAATCTGGAACATCTTGCATTATATTATATACAAATACAGCATCATATAAATCCTTATTAAACATTATCTTTCTGATATCATCCAATAAAATAATTCCTTGAAGGCGACCTTCTTTATCTAAGACAGGGAAAAGATTCCTCTTAGAAGCTTCTACGACTTTCACTAAATCAGCTAAAGAATCTTCTAAACCTATAGGAGTAAAACTATTTTCTACTAAACTCGAAGTATTTAATAATGTAAGAACAGATTTATCACTATCATGGGTTAATAATTCACCATTCTGGGCTAAACGTTTAGTATAAATAGAATATTTTTCAAATGGATGAATAGTTACATAAGATACTAATGAAGTAATAATTAATGGTAATAATAACTCATATCCACCTGTAATCTCGGCTATTAAAAATATAGCTGTCATAGGTGCTTGCATTACACCAGCCATTAAACCTGCCATCCCTACTAAAGCATAATTAGTTTCAGGTATGACTCCTAATCCCGTCATATTTATAAATCTTGCTAACACAAATCCACTAATACCACCTACGATAAGAGTAGGACCAAATGTTCCCCCTACACCTCCGCCAGCATTAGTGGCAGACATAGCAAATACTTTTAATACTACTACGATAGAAAAAAATATCGGAATAAACCAAGGTTTAGTTATCCATGATTTAAAAATATTATTACCCATAGCATCTACAGGATTACCATTTAATAAACTAGAAAGAGATTTATAACCTTCACCAAATAATGGAGGAAATAAATAGATCATAACACCTAACGATATACCACAAATAGCCCAACGTAAATATGTATTATTAATTTTCTTAATCTTGGCTTCTAAAAACAAAGTCGTTCTTGTAAAATATAATGATACAAATCCACAAAAAACTCCTAATATTATATAATAAGGAAGATTTCCCATGTCGAAATGAACAATATCATTTGCTAATGAAACATCTGATCCCATAAAAATAGAAGATATCACAGTAGCTGTAACTGAAGATATCATAAGAGGAAGTACAGATGACATAGAAATATTAAACATTAATATCTCTAATGTAAATAATACCCCAGCAAGAGGCGCTTTGAATATACCAGATATAGCTCCTGCTGCTCCACAGCCTAGGAGAATAGTCATATCTTTATAAGGTAAGTTTAATAATTTAGCTAAATTAGAACCAATAGCTGCTCCAGTATATACTATAGGAGCTTCAGTACCTACAGATCCACCAAAACCAATAGTTAAAGAAGAAGTAAGAGTAGAAGACCAAGTATTATGAGCTTTAATTTTAGATGTATTCTTAGAAATAGCATGTAAAGCTTTAGTTACTCCATGTCCTATATCATCTTTTATAATATATTTTATTAATAAAAATGACAAAAACATACCCAAAGCAGGTAAAATAAGATAAAGAATATTACCTGAACCTGTCTGAAGTGTATCATTAAATAAATCGCCTATTAAATGTATTAATTTTTTTAATACCACAGCACTTAATCCACTACCTATTCCTACTATAAAAGCTAAAATCAGAAGCATCTGATTTTCTGGCAATTTTTTAATAGAAGTACCTAATTTATGTAAATGTATTTGTATGCTGTTACTTGTGTTCAAAGAGTTTATTTTTTAAGCATACAATATTACAGAAATTTTCCCGTATGAAAAAATATATTTACTTTCTAAAAAATAAAGATTTCTGTTCTCTCTTCCTTGTCTGATTAGTTTCACAGAATAATGGTTTAAAAGTTTTAATATCTAAACCTGAATAATACATAGCAGATGAAGCAGTCATAGGAGTAGGTGTAAAATCTTGAACTTGATCTAAGTAAATCCCTTTAAGAGCAGGATTAGATCTAAGTTTTTTCATATCTTCTAGAGTACAAGCAGGATGACTTGAAATAAAATAGGGCACTATCATATATTTCAAACCTTTTTTCTTCATTAATGCATCGAAATATTGTCTTAATTTAATAAAATATGAAAAGGACGGTTTTGCCATATATTTAAGCACCTTATCTTCAGTATGCTCTGGAGCTATTTTAAATCTACCAGAAGTATGATTTACGACTACTTCTTCGAAATATTTCCTAGATTCATCATCAAAAAATCCTTTATCATTAAGAAATAAATCATAACGTATACCACTACCAATAAAACTTCTCTTCACCCCTTTTATACCATCTATCTTTTTATATAATTCTAAGAGCTTAGCATGAGAATGATTCAAGTTTGGACATAAAGATGGATATAAACAAGACTTTCTAAGACATTTAGCACATATACTAAGGTCTTTCCCTTGAAGAGCATACATATTGGCTGTAGGAGCTCCAATATCAGATATAACTCCCTTAAAATAAGGTTTTTTCACTAAATCTTGTACTTCTTTTATTATAGAATCTTGCGATCTGGACTGAATAAATCTACCCTGATGAGCAGCTATAGTACAGAAAGAGCATCCACCAAAACATCCTCTATGAATATTAATGGAATTCTTAATCATATCGAAGGCAGGGATTCTCTTATTTTTATATCTAGGATGAGGCAATTTCGTATAGGGTAAATCGAAGAACGAATCCATTTCCTCAGTAGTAGCAGGATTATAAGGAGGATTAATGACGACAAAAGTATTGGCGTAAGCCTCTACCAAAATATCTGGATGCATTTTATTAGCCTCAAGTTCCATCTTATTGAAATTTTTCACAAAAGCTACTTTATCAGAACAACATTTCTCAAATGAATGCAGCAAATGAACTTTATGATATTTGTCAGAAATATTCGTATTATTTTTCACATATGCCAAGCCAGGTAGTTGCTGAATTTCAAATTCTGAAGAAGAAATTTCTATGGCTCCCGCCAATGCTACTATAGTTCTTTCACCCATTCCATAAATTAAATAATCTGCACCACTACTTGACAATATAGAAGGCATAACTGAATCTGACCAATAATCATAATGAGTTAATCTACGAAGAGAAGCTTCGATACCTCCTATTACTACTAATGAACTAGGAAATAATTTTTTTAGAATTTTTGAATAAACAGTTACACAATAATCAGGACGCATACCTGCTTTACCGTCAGGAGTATATGCATCATCTGAACGAATACGTTTATTCGCAGTATAATGATTGACCATAGAATCCATGGCACCCGCAGTAACTGCAAAAAACAATCTTGGAATACCTAATTTCTTGAAATCTCGTAGATCATCACGCCAGTTAGGCTGAGGTACTACGGCGACACGATAACCTTCTTTCTGTAATACTCTAGAAATAACAGCAGCACCGAATGAAGGATGATCTATAAAAGCGTCACCACTAAAAAAAATGACATCAATATATTCCCAACCCAGGGCCTGTACTTCTTTCAAACTAGTTGGAAACATATATGATTCATTCATATCAAATTTATTTTAGGAAATTCTTCTATTTTTCTATTTCTACCTTACTCATATCCTCTAAAGCTTCCTTACATTCTTTCAGGAAGATTAATGCCTAAAATATGCATTGCCTTAAAAAGGACTTTTGAAATAACTTCAATCAAAACTAATCTAAAACCTTTAATATTTTCATCAGGCTCTTTAAGAATACTTACATCATGATAATATTGATTAAATTCTTTAGCAATTTCGTATATATAATTAGCAACTAATGCTGGAGAATGAGCTGCACCTGCTTCTGAAATAATACTTGGAAAATTTTTAAGAGTTTTAATCAATTCTATTTCTTTTTCATGCATTTTATCCGCAGCTATATTCTTATATGAATATTTATCAGCTTTTCTTAATATTGAACGGATTCTAGCATAAGTATATTGGATAAATGGACCTGTATTACCATTAAAATCAATAGAGTCCATGGGATTAAACATCATAGTTTTCTTAGGATCTACCTTAATAATAAAATATTTAAGGGCACCTAAACCTATAGTTTCAAATAATTTATTTTGTTCCTTCGGATCCATATCTTGCAATTTGCCTAATTCTAGAGAGGTATCGCGAGCTGTTTGATACATATTCTCCAGAAGTTCATCAGCATCGACGACAGTACCTTCTCTTGATTTCATTTTGCCTTCCGGCAATTCGACCATACCATAAGATAAATGACAAATTCTATCTGCCCAGTCATAACCAAGTTTTTTCAATATTAATTTCAATACTTGAAAATGATAGTTCTGTTCATTCCCTACTACATAAATATGTTCTTTGAAACCAAATTCTTCAAATCTTTCCACTGCAGTACCGATATCTTGAGTTATATAAACAGAAGTACCATCAGGTCTTAATAAAAGTTTTTTATCTAAACCATCTGCAGTAAGGTCACACCATACAGAATTATCTTCGTGTTTTTCAAAAACACCTTTTTCAAGACCTTGGTTAACAATTTTTTTACCTAAAAGATAAGTGTCTGATTCATAATAAGTTTTATCAAAATCAATACCTAATCTATTATATGTTTTAATGAACCCATCATAAACCCAAGAATTCATCTTTTTCCATAAATTCCTGACTTCTTCATCACCATGTTCCCATTTAAAAAGCATAACCCTAGCTTCTTTTAACAAAGTAGAATTTTTCTCTGCATCTTCTTCGGACATCCCTTTTGATTTAAGTACAGATACTTCTTCTTTAAATAAATCATTAAACTTCACATAATAATCACCGACTAGATGATCACCTTTTTTACCTGAAGTTTCAGGAGTTTCTCCATTTCCTGTTTTCAACCAAGCTAACATAGATTTACAAATATGTATACCTCTATCATTAACCAAGTTAACTTTAATTACATTATGTCCATTAGCTTTTAAAAGAGTAGCCACAGACCATCCTAAAAGATTATTTCTAATATGACCTAAATGAAGAGGTTTATTAGTATTAGGAGAAGAATATTCTACCATAATAGTTTTACCAGTAGGTTTACCCTGACCATAATCTTCAGTTTTAGAAATTTCAACAAAGAAATTTAACCAAAATTCATTAGAGAATTTAATATTTAAAAATCCCTTAATAACATTATACGATTCTATTTGAGAAATATGTTCCTTCAAGAAAGAACCTACTTCTTCAGAAGTTTGTTTTGGAGATTTTTTGCTTATTCTTAAAAGAGGGAACATAACTACAGTAAAATCCCCTATAAATTCTTTTTTTGTCTGTTGTACAGTGATAGATAAATTATCAGTAGGGACACTGTAAAGTGCTCCTACTGCTAATTTTACCTGATCAGAAATAAAAACTTCTGGATTCATTCTTAATTTTCTTATTTGTTTAAACCTCTATTTTCTAAAAGTGCTTCAGTTCCTGGCTGATGACCACGGAACTTAACATATAATACATCAGCATCTTCAGCACCACATGATTCTAAAATATATTTACGGAATTTACCAGCCACTTCTTGATTGAAGATATCGCCAGTTTCCTGAAATGCTTGGAATGCATCGCAATCCAATACTCCTGCCCATATATAGCTATAATATCCTGCTGTATAACCACCACCCATTGTATGATGAAAATAAGTACTTCTATATCTTGGAGGAATAATAGATGTATTTAAACCTTTATCTGATAATACTTTTTCTTCAAATTTGTTAACATCTAGATTTGCAGGCATTTCTGATAATACATGATAATCCATATCTAGATATGATGCAGCTAAATATTCTACAGTAGCAAAGCCTTGACCATATTTGCCAGCAGTTTTCATCTTATTAACTAATTCATCAGGAATAACTTCTTCTGTTTTATAATGTTTAGCATATACTGCTAATACTTCAGGTTCAAATGCCCAATGTTCATCTAACTGAGCAGGAAGTTCTACAAAGTCTCTAGTTATATTACCTAGACTCTTATAATGTACTTGAGATAATAATCCTTGAAGAGCATGTCCAAATTCATGGAACATGGTTTCTGTTTCATCTGCAGTAAGAAGGGCAGGTTTATCGCCTATAGGCCTTGAGAAATTCCCTACTATATTTACCAAAGGAGCTATTCTCTTACTACCTTTATAATAAGCTTCACGATATGCACTACACCAAGCTCCGCCATTTTTATGACCAGGTCTTGCAAACATATCCATAAAGAATACCCCTATATGATTTCCATCTATATCTGTAACATCATAGGAAACAGCCTCTGGATTAGGAAGTGGAACATTCTCTAATTTTGTAAAAGTAAGACCATATAATTTATTAGCTACATAAAAAATACCTTTCCTAACATTTTCTAGTTTAAAATAAGGCTTCATTTCTTCTTCTGAAAGATTATATTTAGCAGCTTTGGCTTTAGCAAAATAATATCTCCAATCAGCAGCTTGAATTTTATCTGTCATACCATCTTTACGAGCAGCCTTAGTTATATCTTTTAATTCTTCTTTAGCTACTTTAAGAGCAGGAGTCCATATTTCATCTAATAAATTATATACATTTTTAGAATTTTTAGCCATTCTATCTTCTAGTACATAAGAAGCATAGTTTTCATATCCTAAAATATGAGCCTTTTGGATTCTTAAATCTACTAATTGTTTAACTATTTCTTTATTATCATTTTCATCATCATTATTTCCTCTATTTAAGTAAGCATTGAGAATTTCAATACGATATTTTCTAATAGCAGAAGATTCTAGGAAAGGCATAATACTCGGATTATCTAGGCCAAAATACCATTTGCCTTCTTCTCCAGCAGCTTTAGCTCTATTAGCAGCTTCAGCTATCTGAGCTTCACTTAATCCAGCTAAATCTTTTTCGTCAGAGATAACTAATTTATAATTAGCAGTTTCTTTTAATAAATGTTGTTCGAATTCTAACTGTAATGCCGAAAGTTTAGAATTGATAAGTTTTAATTCAGCTTTTTTATCAGTAGGAAGATCAATACCTGAACGAACGAAATTTTTATAAGTTTCTTCAGTTAATCTCATTTGCTGAGCATCTAAATTAAAATCCTTGCGTTTATTGTAAACCGTTTTAATTCTCTGAAAAAGTTTCTCATTAAAATTAATATCATTATAATGAGTACTAATCATAGGAGATAATTTAGTAGCTATTTTCATAATAGCATCAGAACTATTTACTCCTTGATTAGAATAAAATACAGAAGATACTCTACTTAATAAATCACCTGAAAACTCTAAAGCTTCCACAGTATTCTCAAAAGTAGCTTCTTCTTTACTATTTACAATAGCTTTTATTTCATTATCATGCTCAGCTAATGCTTCAGTAAAAGCTGGCATATAATTCTCTACTTTAACTTGTTCAAATGGAGGAATTCCGTAAGGAGTATTCCACTCCACTAACAATGGGTTTTTATTACAACTTGTTAACATAAATAATGTTCCAACCATTAATAAGGATAAGATAATTTTTTTCATAAGTATATTTTTATAGTTTATTTCGGAAATGTTTTATATTTTCTATCCTAAATAACTTTTTAGTAATTTACTTCTATTAGAATGTCTTAATCTTCTAATAGCTTTTTCTTTAATCTGTCTAACTCTTTCTCTAGTTAACTCAAATTTCTCGCCTATTTCTTCAAGAGTCATTTCTTGAGTACCTATTCCAAAGAAATCTTTAACGATATCTCTTTCTCTTTCGGTTAAAGTAGATAAAGCTCTTTCTATTTCTTTATTAAGAGATTCATTTACCAATCCTTTATCAGCACTCGGTGAATCAGGATTAGCCATTACATCTAAGAGGTTATTATCTTCTCCATCAACGAAAGGAGCATCTACAGATACATGTCTACCAGAAACTCTTAAAGTATCAGCGATTTTTTCTCTAGGAATTTCTAGTATTTCAGATAACTCATCAGCTGAAGGCATTCTTTCATTTTCCTGTTCAAACTTAGATAAAGCTTTATTAATCTTATTTAAAGAGCCTACCTGATTTAATGGCAATCTAACGATTCTAGACTGTTCAGCTAGAGCCTGTAAAATAGATTGTCTAATCCACCATACAGCATAAGAAATGAACTTAAAACCTCTGGTTTCATCAAATTTTTCAGCAGCCTTTATTAGACCCAAGTTCCCTTCGTTAATTAAGTCAGGTAAACTTAAACCTTGATTTTGATACTGTTTAGCTACTGATACGACAAATCTAAGATTTGCTTTGGTAAGTTTCTCTAGTGCCTCTTGATCACCTTTTTTAATTCGTTGTGCTAATTCGACTTCATCTTCTACTGTAATCAGTTCTTCTCTACCGATTTCTTGAAGATACTTGTCTAGAGAGGCACTCTCCCTATTAGTAATAGATTTTGTAATCTTTAATTGTCTCATACACTAATTTAGATAATATATTTTTCACTTCAGTATAGAATTTAGAACATCTCATATCATAATTTCAGATTTATCAGCAGCTGAGTTTATTTCTATACCTACTATGTTATACGCCTTTTAAAGTAGAAAGTTTCTTTTATTTCTTTAATTTTTTAGAAATATTTGTCAGAGTTATTCCTAATAATGCTCTTTTCACTCTACCATAGACTCTTAGATTATTTGGATTAATGACTGCATCTATTTAAATAACTAACTTTAATGTTCTTATTTATACTCTATTTTTAAAAATATTATTACCTATAAAAACTCAAATTATATGCCAAAAAATTATTATATTTGTAATTATTAAGTATAATTAAAACAAGAATTATGATATTTACAGTTTCAAGTTCAGAACTTTTAAAAGGGTTATTATCCATGTCTAAGGTAGTGTCTTCAAACTCAAAAGGTTCTGTTATTCCTATTCTCGATAATATATTATTCGAGATAGAAGATCAGAACACGTTGAAAATGACAGCTTCTGATTCAGATATGACATTAATTACATTAGTCCCATTAGATAAAGTGCAGGAGGATGGAAAAATCGCAGTACCAGCAAAACTTCTGACTGATTCTATGAAAGAATTCCCAGAATTACCTTTAAATTTCACTACCAATAAGAATACTAAATCCTTAAAAATTAGTTGGTTTAACGGAGAATTACAGCTTCCATGCTTCGATGCAGATGATTTCCCTGAACTACCTACTTTAAATGATATTAATCTTAATTTAGATATTAAAGCAGAAACATTATTAAAAGGTATTAATACTACTTTATTTGCTACTGCTGAAGAAGAATTAAGACCAGTAATGAATGGTATTTTCTTCGATATTACGCCTGAAGGTACTTCTTTCGTAGCTTCTGATTCTCATAAATTAGTGTGTTACACTAGAACGAATGTAATTCATTCAGAAAAAACTTCTTTTATTTTACCTAAAAAACCAGCATCTATTTTAAGATCTGAATTAGCTAAATCTGATACTATCATCAATATCAAATATGATGTAAATCATGCATATTTCACTTTTGCAGGTAAAACTATGGTTTGTAGCTTAGTAGTAGGCAAATATCCTGCTTATCGTTCTGTAATCCCTCAGAATAACCCTAATATTCTTACTATTAATCGTTTGCAGTTACTAAATGCTTCGAAAAGAGTATCTATTTGTGGAAACCCTGCTTCAAGTCAAATTAAATTCTCTCTATCTTTAAATAAACTTGTAATTTCTGCTCAGGACTTGAGTTATTCTCTTTCTTCACATGAAGATTTAGACTGTAATTATGTAGGTTCTGAAATAGAAATAGGATTCAAATCTCAATTCTTAGTAGAATTATTATCCAATATGGATTCAGAAGAGATTTCTATAGCATTAGCTGATCCTACTAGAGCTTGTCTTATTTTACCTAAAGATGGATTAGACGATGATGAACTATATAGTTCTATTCTAATGCCTATTAGAATACTTTCATAAGTAATAAAATTATGCAATTAAACCTTAAAAAACCTTTACTCTTCTTCGATATAGAAAGTACTGGTTTAAATACATCTAAAGATAGAATAGTCGAACTTTCATGTGTTAAAGTTTTTCCTGACGGACACGAAGAAGTTAAAACCAGAAGAATGAATCCGACTATCCCTATAACCCCTGAAGCACAAGCTATCCATGGAATTTCTAATGAAGATGTAAAAAATGAACCTACATTCAAACAAATAGCTAAATCTTTAGCCATTTGGATGAAAGGATGTGATATAGCTGGCTATAATTCTAATAAATTTGATATCCCTATGTTAGCTGAAGAATTCTTAAGAGCTGATGTAGAATTAGACCTTAGAAAAGCGAAATTCATAGATGTTCAAACCATTTTTTATAAAATGGAACCTAGAACTCTAATAGCTGCATATCAATTCTATTGTCAGAAAGATTTGACAGCTGCTCACTCTGCTGAAGCTGATACTAGAGCCACTTATGAAGTACTTAAAGGTCAGTTAGATAAATATGGAGATGCCCTAAAAAATAATGTTGATTTCTTATCTGAGTATACTACTAGAAAAAAAAATGTAGATTACGCAGCTAGAATGATATATAATGAAAATGACGAAGCTATTTTTAATTTTGGTAAACATAGAGGTAAAAAAGTAATCGATATATTACAAAAAGAACCTAGCTATTTCGACTGGATGCTTAAAGGAGACTTTCCATTAGATACTAAACAACAGCTTACTAAGATAAAATTATCTTTAAGAGAAGATTTATCTTTTAAAAAATAAATGAATATCATAATATCACCATTTTCGGGACAAAATTTTTCATTCAGATCAGACTCTACATTGATTAGAATTCTTAATGATTATTTTAGACCTGATTTTGTAAAATCTGTATCTGCTTGTCCGATAGTTTACATTAAAATGGGCAAAGCTGGCAAAGCTTTTACTCCATGTTTCACTAATAGATATTTAGATTCATTCGGATTTGGTCTATTATTAGATCCAGAATTAGCATTAAATAAGGAAGTTAAGGCTGACTCCAATGAAATATTCATAAAAAATGCACTTGATTATACTACTATTATACCAGTACAAAAAGTAGATTTTGCTAAATATCAAGAATTTGTAAATTCTGGCAAGTTCGATTTAGCTCTTAACGGACATTCTATTTTCGAAAATAAAATACTACCAAAAAAAGATCAAATCATAAAGAAAATTTCTGAGATATCTGAATTTTTAGCTCCACGTATCGGAGATTATATAGCTTTCGAGTTAGATAAATTCATACTTATTCCAGAAGGAACTCATATTTTAGGAACAGTATCTTATTCATCTGTAGAAAGTAAAACATTAATAAACCTTACTATTCACTAAATTTATAGTAGTTAAATAAGATTCTATAATTACTAAAGAAATTATTCATTCTTGTCTATAATTACTTTATTTAATCTTAAGTCAGAATGATATTGCTCTTTCAGCTGTGCCACAGCTGAATCTGCAGCTAATACAGCCGTAGAGAATGCTATTTGTAAATTATATCCACCTGTATCAGCATCTAAATCGACGACTTCTCCTACAAAAAACACACCAGAAGTTATCTTAGATTCCATAGTTTTTCTGGAAAGATCTTTCAAAGAAACACCACCAACAGTAATCACAGATCTTCTATAACCAACATAAGAAGTTATAGGAATTCTCCATTTTTTTAATATTTCAGGCAATTTAGTAATATCAAATACGCTAAAAGAATCTATAATAGGCCTCACTAATTGATTAGGAAGAAATATATTTAATACTTTGCATTTATCCTTAAGAGAAAGTTTGGAATTTTTATAATCTTTAAGAATAATAGATAATTTATTAACTAATTTTTCTTTAGTAAGCGCTGGTTTAAAATCTATATCTACATATACTTTCTGGCCTTTTTCTAAAGCTCTTACAGCTTTTTTACTTAACTTAAAACCTAAGGCACCTTCTAACCCATCATTGGTAAATTTCATTTCACCAAATTCAGTTTGAACTACATCATTCCCTACGACTAATGACAAATTAACATTCTTTAATAATAGATCATTTAATCGTAAATCATATTTATATGGGATTAAAGCAGTCAATGCAGGTAAGGTAGGAACTATTCTATGACCCAAATTCTTAGCTAAAGCATAACCTGTAATATTATCATCTATAGGAAAATATGACAAACCTCCAGTGGCTATTATTACTTTATCAGAATGTATATTAAAAATCCCTTCTATAGATTTAGAAAGTATAGAAGATTCATTTTTAAACGACTCAAAATTAGCAATTTTAGAATTACTATAATTTTTCAATGCAAGAGAATTAAACTTATCAATAATACCATAAGAAGAATATCTAGCATTTTCTAATCTATCTATATTTATACATTGAAAATCATAAAATATCTTGACCCCTTTTATATTACATTCATTAACTAATACATCTATAATGTCTTGACTATTTTCGGATTTAGGAAATACTCTATCACCTCTTTCTACTTTCAATGGTACACCTAAACCTTCTATATAATCCATCATATCTTTATTAGAAAAATGATAAAAAGCTGTTTTAAAGAAATTTTTATCTGGATAAATATGATTCGAAAAATCTTTCCATGGTTTATAATTTGTCAAATTACATTTTCCCTTCCCTGTAATTTTTAATTTTCTACCACATTTTTCAAACCTTTCAATAAGGACTACTGAAAAGCCTCTATCTGCTGCCCTAGAAGCAGCCAACAATCCTGCTGCGCCACCACCTATTACGAGTATATTAGTATCTATCATTCTTATGCAAAGATAAAAAAAATTCATACATTTGCATACTGAAATTAATGCCTCTTTAGCTCAGTTGGTAGAGCAGCTCATTCGTAATGAGCAGGTCGCTGGTTCAAATCCCGTAAGAGGCTCCATTAAATCAAATTATTATGAAAAAGATTTTTACACTATTACTTATTTCGTTATTAGTATTAACTAGTTGCACTAAAAAGCAACAGCCTAAATACATATTTTTATTTATAGGTGATGGGTTCGGGTTAAGTCAATCTATGTTGGCTGAAGATTTTTTAGACGTAGAAGCTGGTGATACTAGCACTATTCATTTAGATTTACTAAAGATGCCAGTTAGTGGATATCAAACTACTTATTCTGATAATAGTTTAGTAACCGACTCTGCTGCCTCTGGAACTGCTCTAGCTACAGGTCATAAAACCAACAATAATATGTTAGGAGTTAGACCTGATAGTACTGTTCTTTCCACTATTGCTGAAAAGTTACATAAAGACGGTTATATGATCGGATTGCTTTCCACTGTAGCTATCGACCATGCTACTCCTGGAGCATTTTATGGAAAAGTGGCCAACAGACATAATTACAAAACTATTTCTGCTCAATTAGCTGAAACTGGATTTGAATTTTTAGGTGGTGGTGGTCTTTTAAGTAGTCGTCATAATGATAGTATTTGGATTAACATGGAAAATCATGGATATACTATCCTCGATGATACTACCCAAATTAATAACTTCCAATATAAAGACGGTAAAATATTTGCCAAGAGCCGTACACTTCTTAGATCTCAAGAAATTCCTTATGTAATAGATAATCAAAATTATGATATGAATTTAACCTATTTCGTAGATAAAATGATTAAATATTTCGAACCTACTGAGAAGCCATTCTTTACTATGATCGAAGGTGGTAAAATAGATTGGTCTTGTCATGGAAATGACCCTGCTACTACTCTATATGAAGTATTAGATATGAATAATGCTTTCCTTAAAGCTTTAGCTTTCTATAAAAGGCATCCTAATAACACTCTTATTGTTATGACAGCAGACCATGAAACTGGTGGTTTAAGTATAGGTCAGAATTCTACTGGTTATGCTGCATATCCTTCTGTATTAACTCATCAAACTATTTCTGAAGACATATTTATTCAAAAAATAGATAAATTCGCCAAAGCCGGAAAATATTCTTTAAAACAACTATATAATTTAATAGAAAAAGATTTTGGATTTAATTCAGCTGACGAACCTAAATTAAAATTAAATAAAAAAGATTCTGCTAGAATTAAACTAATATTTAGAAAAAGATTCTATGGTAACTCTAAATATATATCAAATAAATTACAAGCATATGATTTACATGAAAAAACTACTATAGCATCTCTTTGTATTCAAATCATGAGTGAAAAAGCTGGTATGGGTTGGACAAGTAGAGAACATACTGGTATAGCTGTTCCCGTAAGAGCTATAGGTTGTGGAGCTGAAGAATTCTCTGGATTCTATGATAATACAGATATTCCTAAGAAAATCATGAAAGTTATGGGTAAATCTATGACTAATTAATATTAAACAAATAGTCCACCGATGAAAACCACGGCATAGGCTGCAAGCCATGCGATTATCATAGTATAAGATATCATAAATGCTGTCCACTTACGACTAGATTCTTTAGCGAAAGTAGTGATAGCTCCGATACATGGACTATATAGCAAGATAAACATTATATAAGCATAACCTATTAAGGGGGTAAATACTGGTGTTAATATCTCTAATGAACTAACAATAGTTTCTTTAGCAGCTATCCCTGTTAAAAGACTTATGGTCATTTTCCAATCAAAACCTATTGGTGAGAATATAGGAGCTATAGCCCTACCTACCGCTGCCAGATAAGATGTTTCTGCACCTTGAGGGAAATAATTCAAAGCCCAGATAATAACAGAAGCTATTAATATAATTGAACCTATTTTATTAAGATACTCAGCAGATTTATTCCACATATGTAAAAGGGTATTCCTCATAGTAGGAACTCTATATGGAGGTAATTCCATAACAAACTGCTCAGAGGCTTTCTTAAACAATGTTTTCTTCATCATTAGAGCTGTCAATATCCCAAATAAAATACCTGTAGCATAAATACCTAATAAGATAAGCCCTTGATATTCATCGAAGAACTGAGATACCAAAAGAATATATACTGGTAATTTCGCTGAACATGACATAAATGGAATAATAAACATAGTAAGAAGCCTATCTTTCTTATTCTCAAGAGTACGAGTAGCCATAATAGCTGGAACACTACATCCAAAACCTGTAAGAAGTGGAATAAATGATCTACCATGTAATCCTATTTTATGCATAAATTTATCCATAATAAAAGTAGCTCTGGCCATATAACCAGTATCCTCCATCAATGAAATAAAGAAGAACAATATTAGGATATTAGGCAGATAAGATAACACACCACCCACTCCGCTGATAATACCATCTGCTAAAAGACCAGAAAGTATGCCTGTAGGCAATATGTTTCGCACACATTGAGCTAGATAACTAACACCTAACTCTATCCAACGCTGAGGATATATACCTATTTTAAATGTGGCCTCAAACATAACAGCTAGGAATATTATCAATATAGGGAAACCTAACCATTTATTAGTTAAAACATCATCTATTTTCTCAGAAGTATTCTTCTTATGACTATTATTCCTTTTGAATGTTTCCTTAAGAGCTCCACGAATAAAACTATATTTAGCATCAGCTATAACAGTTTCTGTCTCATCCCCTCTATTTTCAGACATAATTCGCTGAATATTAGTATCAGTTATTTCTAATATCTCATCAGAATTAGATTTACCAGACACCAAATTTTTAGCCCAACTATCACCTTCTAATAATTTAATAGAAAGATATCTAGCACAATATTTATCAGATAAATCTTTATTTAATTTTATTTTATCTTTTAACTCGTAAATAGCTTCTTCTATAAGATTACCATATTTAATATGAATGTGTTTTCTAATACCTTGTTTATCTTCATATACATCTATAATAGCTTGAAGAACATTATTTATTCCTTTCCCTTTATTCGCCTGAGAAGGAACTATAGGAAAACCCAACATCTGACCTAAATATTTATAATTTAATTCATTCCCTGAAGAAATTAACTCATCATACATATTTAAAGCACCGACCATTCGTACATTTAAATCAATTAATTGGCTAGTTAAAAATAAATTCCTTTCTAGATTAGAAGCATCTATAATATTCAATACAATATCTGGAACTTGTTCTACTAAATACTCCCTCACATACATTTCTTCAGGAGTATATTCAGTAATAGAATAAGTACCTGGAAGATCCACTAAATTAATAGTATAACCCTTATATTTAAAAACTCCATGCTTAGCACTAACAGTAACACCAGAATAGTTTCCTACTTTTTCTCGTTGTCCTGCAGCAAAATTAAAAAAAGAAGTTTTTCCACAATTAGGATTACCTACTAATGCACAATTAATAGTTTTTAATTCTTTATCTATTTTTTTTTGAATTTGTTTAGAAATAATGCCTGGAGTATCATCTTCTGTAAATGTTTCAAATACAGCATCTCTAGTATTCTTATATTTAGATATATCTACGACCTCTATCTGATGAGCTTCAGACCTTCTTAAAGAAATATGTCCATCTAATATCTGATATTCTATGGGATCTAGTAGAGGAGCATTTTTAACTACTCGAACATATTGTCCTCTGACAAAACCCATTTCTAATATTCTATGTCGAAATCCTCCGTGACCATGGACTTTCGCTATAACTACTATCTCATCCGAGGGGATGTCACTAAGGAATAATTCACCATCTTTATTCATACCTTGCAAAAGTACGAAAAAGACTAATATAAAAACTCACTAATTATAGTGATTTTCCATTTTCCTCATTTATTTTGAATTTTTCCCACTTAGAGTCGAAAATGCCATCATTTTTATACAATAAAGTAAATGGCATTTTATTAGGCCCATAAACAGAAATCCAAACATTACATGGTACGAATGGATTTTTAAGTTCTTTTAAACCATTATGAGATAATCCTTTAGCAATAGGTTTTTTAGAAGAGACATATTCAAAGACGATACTATATTGATTATGATCAGAATATATATTCATCACTTTCTTACCATTAAAATATTTTTCTTTAGTAATATTAGAATATCTATGACCTAAAACTTTATATAAAATTTCTTTGTTAATTTTCTTCTTAGGAGTAATAGCAAATGGAAAATCATCATACATTCCATATTGTTTATTAGAAAGCATATTTAGACCAGCCCATTTTCTAGCAATATTTGAAAGACTAGTTAAATCCTTAGGAGCTGAAAATATTTCCCTGAAATTAAATACATCTCCTTCTTTATATAAACCATTATTAATCGCCAAAACTTTCAAATTAGGAGAAGCCTTGAAATTCGCAGTATCCTTAAAATTCACATTCTTAGTTACATAATAATTCGGGATAATAACCACTTTATCATTAGGAACACGGCTTGCCAGCCAATTATCACCTTGAATAGTTTGAAACAACCAAGCTTCGTGGTCGTCAGCGAAGGTATAAGTTCTACCTCTATCTTTATATCCAAATTCTTTCATTAGATAGGAAGCCATCCGAACTGCATCACGAGAAGATTTAGCATATTTAGCAATATAACGTCTGAATGAATAAGTTAAATCTCCCTGCAAGTCTTTAAACCTAGAAGAAGTACAATTAGAACAAATAGAAACTCCATATTGATTAATAAAACCATCAGCATAGTTTTCATTAGTAACCTCTATCCATAATAAATTAGCATCAGCCACTTCTGCACTCGCCATATCAGTATGGACGTCAGTCGCATTCAAATAATGGAAATCTACTATCGATTCATTCCAGTCATCTTCATTATGAGCTACTATGACTTTACCTGTAGATGAAACATCCTTCCCTACTATAATGGTATAACAATTCATACCATCAAAATCATTTTTAGCCGTATCTTTAACCTCTGTAATAGATAACTCATTAATAGCCTTCTCTAGCTTTGACTTAACTATAGAATTTTTTTCTATACTATTAGCGATTTTTAAATCTTTTAAATAATAGCGATAGCCTAAATTCTTAATAAAATCAGCAGCTTGAGCACGTACTTCAGGATATTCATCGAAAATCAATCCTTGTACCCATCTCTTAGCATCCCAAGAACATACGCTTTCCAACCATTTTAAAGCATCTACTTTTTCCTTATCATTACCATAAAGCAATACATCATAATATGAACTTTCCTTCTTTAATCTAGCAGAAGTCATTAAAATCTCTTTATTAAAAATATTAGGATTAATAACCTCAGAAGAATAAGTCTTATAAATTTTATCTGAAGTCTTATTTATTGTCCATCTAATAGCTCTTGGAACCATCCATTGCATTCCTGGAGTAGCCTCAGGATGTGAAACGAAAGAGAATATTCTACCTTTACCATATTGATTTGAAATAAAACATGGTTTCCCTACGGTCATACCTTTGGGAGCATTACTCTGTATATGAACATCTGATAATAAAGTAGAAAGTACAGAATATTTTATATTAGAATTAGATTTGACGAACAAAGGACCTTCATAGTACATCATATATGAAACATTTCTATTAGCTAATTCGGGAAATATTTTTTTACCTTCTATTGTTAATTTAAATGCAGAAATACCATGTCCTCTACCATCATGTTCTATATCAATAGCCTTAGCTCCATTCATATAAAGACATGCATATCCAGGGGTATTTGAAAACAAATAAGCTCCTGCACAAATACCTACTGCTCCTCCACCATTTTTCACGAACTCTTTTATTTTATCTCTATTTACCTTTCCTAAATTTAAGTATTGGCGTGAGCCTCCTCCCCCAGGAATAACTATAACATCCATATTATCCAAAATACCATCAGCTATATCGCTTGAACTAATCTGGGAGACCACAATATCAGAATCTATCTTTAAAGCTGCGACAGTCTCCATAACACAAGTCTGTGAACCTCCGTTAACATCCAATACTGCACATCGAATAGTATCTTCTTGATTCTTAGAAGAGTGCATATTAGACTGACTAGAAGGATGGGCGCAAGCTGAAACCAAAAAAACTAGGCATAAAATAAGAATAGATATTCTTTTCATAATTAATATTTATTTAGGTTATAATATTCTGATTTATTCTATTAAAAGAAAAATGAAGGGATTAAATATTTTTCTTTTCTGGGAGCTGATAAAACAAACCGCGTTCTTCTCTTATAGTAATAACTTTATGTTCTGAATCTAATACATCTAAATACTTATTTAATTCATTAACGTGCATACCTAATATAGCTGATAAATCATCTAAAGTACATGGACGTCTTGAAATAGTTTCCATAATAGCTGTTTCTATATCAGTTCTATATGATATAACATTTTTCCTAGTAGTAGCAGCTGAAATAATTTGACAATTATCTAATCCCCAAAATTTAACAATGCTTTGTAATTCAGCACGTGTAGCTGGTCTAAGACCTTCTACAGTACCTGGTCTATCAAGAGTATTTAGCTGAATAGAATCCGGTTTAATTCTATCTATCGCTTTCTTTAAAGCTACTAACTCTTCATGAGCATCATTATAACCTGGAAGGATAAATATTTCTAACCAAATTTTATTTTTAAAATCCTTACGAAAATCTACTAGACCTTGAACATACTCATCTATCTTAATATCAGCAGCTGGTCTATTTATCTTTTCAAAAGCTTTTTGAGTAGCAGCATCTAGTGAAGGAAGTACTACATCAGCATTCATAAGATCTTCTCTGACAGAAGGATTACTAAAAATACTACCATTTGTAATAACGGCTACAGGAATATTAGGTCTTTTTTCTTTAATATAATTTAGAATCTTACCTATACCACTATTTAATGTGGGTTCGCCATAACCTGAAAAAGTAAAATAATCAGGATCTGGACTCTTAGAAAAATAATCTTCTAATTCTTCTATAATTTTCTTAATAGGTACGTATTCTTTTCTTTTAGTAGTAAGACAGGTAGTAGAACCTACTTCGCAATATACACAGTCATTAGAACAAACTTTTTTAGGAACTAAATCGACTCCTAAAGACATTCCTAAACGTCTAGAAGGAACTGGACCAAATACATATTTATACATAATTATATAGCTTTTTATATGACCTTTAAATTTTTTATTATACTCTACAAATATACTAAGAAAATCATTGAAAATTAAGTAATATTTATATCTTTGTTATTATGGATTAGGAGATTTATTAGTGTTTATATTCTTTGGATTCGTAGCTGTAGGAGGTACATATTATGTACAAACTAACACTTATACTTTAGATGTATTTATATCATCTATTATATGTGGTTCCATAGTAGATACAGCTAATGGAAAACATACTATAATAGAAAAGTTAGGTGGTAAATTTGGATCTGATCTATTTTTAATACTGGGTGTAATAGCATATATATTATGTGTTAATTTCGCCATAAAAGGCCATATATAGGCTATTATTCTTCCTGCTATATATCTTATCCAATACATAAGAATATGGCGTAAAATGGTAAAAATAGACCACGGTAAAGAACTAAATTCATTATTTAAAAATGATAGAATGATTAAAAAGGCTAAAGCCCACGAAAAAATGAAAAACGACAATAAGGATATCATAGAAAATAAAAAGATTATCGCACAAAAAGATATAATCATAGAAGGTGCTAGAGAAAATAACTTAAAAAACGTATCACTAAAAATACCAAAGTATAAAATAAGCATATTCACAGGTGTATCAGGCTCAGGAAAATCATCATTAGTACTTGACACTATAGCTGCCAAGAGTCGTAGAGAATTAAACGACACCTTCCCAGCTTTCGTTCAGCATTATCTTCCAAAATATGGGCGTCCAAATGTAGATAAAATAGAGAATCTTCCTATAGCCATAGTTATAGACCAGAAGAAACCTCAGCAGAATTCTCGTTCTACAGTAGGCACATACACAGATATTTACACTTTATTACGCCTTTTATTCTCTCGAGTCGGCAAACCTTTCGTAGGATACTCAGATAGTTTTTCATTTAATCATCCAGCAGGTAGTTGTCCTCGTTGTGGCGGACTTGGAGAGATTCGTGAACTAGACATTCATAAACTAGTAGATTTTAATAAATCTCTAAATGATGAAAATACAATTCATTACAATGCCTTCGGCAAGGGTAATTGGAGATGGATTCGTTATGCATATAGTGGATTTTTCGATCTCGATAAAAAGATAAAAGATTACAGTCCTGAAAAATTAGATTTGTTTCTAAACTCACCACAAATAAAGCCAACACATCCTCATCCAAGATGGCCTAAATCAGCTAAGTTTGAAGGTATTATTCCTAGAATGTATCGAAGTATTATAAACTCTGATGAAGGTATAAGAAATAAGAAAGTTCTAGAACCAATGTTAAAAATGGGCGTTTGTCCAGACTGTCATGGTACTAGACTAAATGACAAGATATTATCCTGTAAAATTCGGGGTAAAAATATAGCAGAAATATCTAAAATGTCTATCCACGAAACAAACCTTTGGGTACAAAATAACGTAAATGATCCTTTAGGCACCGACATAAAAGTAGCATTAGTTAATCGCCTGTCAGCTCTTGAAGAAATCGGACTAAGTTATATAAGTCTTGAACGTGGAATAGGAACACTTTCAGGAGGTGAAGCTCAACGTTGTAAAATCGCCAAATACATTAACTCATCCCTGTCAGATGTACTTTATATTCTAGATGAGCCAAGTGTCGGCCTTCATCTCCATGACATAAATCTTCTCAAAAAATCCGTCCGTAAACTTCGCGACCACTCTAACACAGTTCTCATGGTAGAACATCATCCAGAAATGATGAAAATAGCCGATCACATTATCGACATGGGTCCAGGAGCAGGACAAGAGGGAGGAAATATTCTATTTGAAGGGAATTTTAAATCTTTGCTTGTCAGCAATACTCCCACAGGAAAGATTCTTCGCGAAAAACCAGATTTCAAGCCACTCAGAAGGAATCCTGTCAATTGGTGGAAAATACAAGGAGCTAACTTACACAACTTAAAAAATCTAGATGTAAAATTACCACAGTCCGTATTCTGCGTTATCGCAGGTGTAGCTGGCTCAGGAAAAAGTTCTTTAATGGAATACTTTAGAAATAACTTTGACACATCATTAGATTCCACAGACACTACATCCATTTGCACTACATCCATTAGTACGACATCTAAAAACCTTACATCTAAAGATATAATATTTATCAGTCAGAAAAATATTGGCATCAGCCTAAGATCTACCCCTGCTACTTATTTAGGAGTAATGGATCTAATCCGAAAGAAATTTGCTAAAGAAAACGGCACTAAAATAGATATCTTCTCCTTCAACGGAAAAGGCGCATGTCCAGTTTGTAAAGGTAAAGGTATTATCGTAGCAGATATGGCCTTTATGGATTCTATCGAAACAGTCTGCGAAGCCTGCCACGGACTTCGCTACTCAAAAGAAGCACTAGCTTATACCATAAAACTACCTATCCCTAACAAACTTAATGCTCATTCTACTTCCACAGATAACACTATAATTTTAAATATCGCACAAGTACTAGATTTAACCGTTAGAAGAGCTTCAGAACTATTTAAAGGCACCAAAATTGAAGAAAAATTAAGGCCACTTGTATTAGTCGGACTTCAATACCTTCATCTAAATCAAGCTCTATCTACATTATCAGGAGGAGAACTACAACGAGTCAAATTAGCATCATACTTACAAGACACTAATAAGTTATTTATACTAGATGAACCTACAGATGGCCTACATATAAAAGACATCTATCACATCATAAGACTATTTGATGCTATAGTAGATAAAGGAAATTCAGTATTCTTAATCGAACACAGCCTAGAAGTCATAAAAGCAGCTGACTATATAATAGAACTCGGGCCAAAAGGTGGGAACCAAGGAGGATACCTTTTATACGCAGGTGATCCTAAATACATGAGTAAAACCCCAAAATCAATAACTGGTAAATACTTGTAATTTTAATAGAACCATTGGCAATCTACTTTTTGACCTACCATCCATACTTTATCTTGAGGTTGGAATACAAAATCTGGAGATGGATTCATATAAGATTCTTTCCCTCTTTCGATACCAAGTATCATACATTTGTAATTTCTGATAGCAGCTTTAGCGATACTTTTACCGACTAGGTAAGACTCCTCAGAAAGATATCCTGACATTACAACTGATGTATCTTCTAAGTTCTCATTTATATAAAGATCATCTGCTGTATTTTTGTGCATATGTTCATTGAATTTTATAATTTCGTCTTCTTTTCCTGCTGCCAATAATGTATCGAATGGATAAATTTGCTCATTAGCTGAAGGAATATTAATAATTTTATGACCCCTTATTATTTTAACTATATTTATCCCCCATTTAGTTCGAAAAGGAATATCTTTTAATTGCATACCTATATATTCAGAATCTGCAGACACTATTATAGTTTCTAGTTTAATATCTTTACCTATCATTTGATTTTCTACAGCAGTAATAATAGGTTTTCTTTTTCTATCAGCTAATTCTTTTTCATTAAGGTTAGAATAAAATCTTTTTTCTAAATTTTCAAACTTAATTAGATCAGCTCGACTAATTATTATAAATAATATTAGTCCTAATATTATTAGAAGTATTTGCCAATGTGAAAGATCAAAATATGATAAGAATACGGATATTAAGAAAACACATGCTATAAATACACGGAGAAGTAATAATGCCACTAATGGAGCTCTATTAGACTTTTTTAGCCAAAGTCTTTCATATGTATCAGATATTTTTCCTTTATTAACAGCAAGTCCCCACAAAAATGGTGACATAAATAATAAAGTGATAATTACTGATATCCAATTTATGGCAGTATTAGTAAAAGTAATATGATTAAGTAATGGTATTTGACTATGTATTAATAATGGACTATTTATTGATAAATTATTATGTAAGAATGGCTGTAGATATAAATTACCAGCAGATATTAACATGAATAATATTACTGAATAAATGCCAACACGTGCTATATAATATTTGATAAATCTTCTCCAATTATGTCGTTTCCATCTAAGACTATCTGTCTCCCCAGTACCTGAAAATAAGTTATTTGCGTGATTAATTAAGCGATTAGGTAATTTTAAATATATCCAATTACTAACAGGCTCAGACCATTTCATCATATATGGGGTAGTAAAAGTAGTTAATACTGATACTGATACTATTATAGGATAAATAAATTCTCTCATTACGCCTAGGGATACACCTAAACCAGCAATAATAAAAGCAAACTCACCTATTTGAGACATACTCATACCTGAACGAATACCAGTTTTAATAGAATTTCCACTTAATACTACTCCGATAGAACCAAAGACAGATATGCCTATTACGACTACTAAAAATAATAACAATATAGGTTTCCAATATTCTATTATTATAACAGGATTTACCATCATACCTACTGATATAAAAAATATAGCTCCGAATAAATCCTTAATACTTTTAAGAGAGTTAGATATTCTCGTACTATCTACTGTTTCTCCTAAAATAGATCCCATAACGAAAGCTCCTAATGCAGAAGAAAAACCGGCAGTCTTAGCTAATAAAACCATACCGAAACAGAGACCTACTGAAAAAATCATTAAGGTTTCATTATTAATGTTCTTACGAAACTTATCTAATAAAGTAGGCAATACATATATCCCTACCAAGAACCAAAAAATTAGAAAAACTCCTAGTTTTAATAAATTCTGTAACATTTCTATTCCTTCGAAATGCTGACTAATAGCAAATGTAGATAATAAGACCATAAATAATACTGCCATAAAATCTTCCACTATTAATGCACCGAAAACTATATTTGTGAAAGATTTCTTTTTTAATCCTAAATCATCAAATGCTTTCACTATTATGGTAGTAGAAGACATGGCTAACATTCCACCTAAGAATATAGATTCCATAAAAGTCCAATCTAAAACTCTGGCTATACCTAAACCTATAAAGAACATAGCTATCACTATAGTAGAAGCTGTAATTATAGCACTAGAACCGACTTTAACCAATTTTTTAAAACTAAACTCTAAACCTAATCCGAAAAGCAAAAATATAATCCCTATTTCTGACCATTGATCGACCATTTGAGTATTTACAACATTAGGAAACAGATTAAAATGAGGCCCAATAACGAAACCAGCTACTATATAACCTAATATAAGTGGTTGTTTGAGTTTTCTGAAAATAATAGTAATTAAGCCTGCTGAAATAAATATCAATGCCAGGTCACTAACTAAATTTAAACTGTCTTTCATAGAATTTGGTAAAAAATAATTTAATTCTTTAAATACCCTATTACAAAAGTACAAAAAAGATTCAATCGTGGATATATTTAACTATAAGAACGTAATTGTTTTATATTAATATATTTTGTATTTTGTATTTATTAAATGGAGGTTAATATGAAAAAGAAACTAATGTATTTATTCTGCATTATCTGTTTTTTGTTACCTATTACTAGTATTCAGGCCTTTCATAATTTAGATAATAGTAACTTAGACACTACTAAAGCAGACAATTCTAAAATTTTACTTTTCAAAGGACATGTCTCTGACTGGTCTAATGATAAAGCATTATCCTTTGCATCTATCTTTTTAAGCACAAGCGGCATAAGTAATATTTCTAACGGAGAAGGATATTTTACTTTTAAAATACCTATGTATGCTTACGATGATACTCTTTGTTTTTCTTATTTAGGTTATAAAACTTCTAAAATTTATTTAAAAGGACTTGTAGATGAATTTTTGATGAATTCTGAAAAAAATAAATCATCTAATAATAATTCAGATAAATCCGACGTCATAACTATAGATTTAGGTGATATTAGTCTTGCACCTATAGCATTAGAATTATCGGCTTCTATAATAAGACCCGAAGATCCTGCTTTTATAGTACAATCTGCTATAAATAAAATTCCTGATAATTATACTCAGGAACGAATGCATATGAAAGCTTTTTATAGAGAAATGATTAAAAAAGGAAATCATTATGTTACTCTCACTGAAGCAGCTTTAAATATTTCTAAACAACCTTATTCTCCCTACTCTATGGCTGACCAATGTGCCATTTATAAGGGTCGTAGTAGTGTAGACTGGGAAAAAATAGATTCTATTTTTGTAAAATTTAGAGGAGGAATAACTTCATCCCTTGAATCTGATATTATGAAGTCTCCCTTTTTGGCTGTTGATCCTAGGTATATAACTGATTATTATAATTTTACTTTTGCTACTCCAGTAGAAATAGATGGTAGAACACAATACGTTATTAATATAACACAGAAAGAACATATTCAGCAGATACTATTCTCAGGAAAACTTTATATAGATATGGAAAGTCTAGCTTTAACCAGAGCTGATCTTTCATTAAACTGTGATGTAAATAAGCAGAAAGCTACTGCATTATTTATTAGCAAAAAGCCTCGTAAGATGCGTACTGAAATAGAATATGCTACTTATCAGATTAGATATAGAGAGTTCGAAGGTAAATGGTTATTTGACTATGTTCGAACTGAATTTAAATTCAAATCCAGATGGAAAAGCCAATGGTTTTATCGTCACTACACTATAACTTCTGAAATGGCATCTACCGATATTAATAGTGAAGAAGTAAAGATTCCTAGAAAACTTAGAATTAATCATGGAGATATTACTCTAGATAAAGTTCAAGATTTCCGTGATGATACATTTTGGAAAGATTATAACATTATAGAACCTGAAACAGATATCCAAAAAGTAATTCGAAAAGTAATTAAAAGACTTGATTAATTTAATGGATAAACTAATGTTTTTTAGGAGGATATATAGAGAAAATAACTCCACTCCCTAACATTTCTAAATCATCTACTGAATACCAGGCAGCAAATTGTCCAGCACTAATTCCTCTCTGGTATTCTTTAAATATTATATATATACCATTAGAGCGTCTAAATAATACAGCTTTCTGTAATGGCTGTCGATATCTTATTCTTACAAGATATTCTCTCGCCTCTCCTAATTCCATTTTTAAATCTTCTCTTATCCAATGGATTTCTTTTGATTGAATAAATAAAGCTTTTCTTAAAAGTCCTGGAAAATGATGTCCTTGACCTACATAAATTAGATTATTTTTAATATCTGTGTGAATTACGAAAATAGATTCTTTATGTCCACCGATATTAAGACCTTTTCTCTGACCAATAGTAAAGAATTGTGCACCAAAATGTTTTCCTATATCTTTACCATCAGAAGATTTATATTCATATTCATAGGCCATTTCACATAAAGAATTTTCTGAAATACAATCATTTTTTTCTAAAGAAAAATCATTATACTTATTTGAATTCTGCTTGTCAGCCATAATTTTACTATCAGCATTGACATCAGCCGCATGCATTATTATATCCCTTCCTTCTTGATGAGATTCTTCTTCGAAATTCATATTAGGTGCATAACCTGGATACCCTTCCAAATGGTCATAAAAATCTTTAAAAATCTCTATTACTCTACCCTCTTTAGCTTTTAATTTCTGCTGTAAAAATATAGGAAGATCTACTTTTCCAACGAAACAAATCCCTTGAGAGTCTTTCTTATCAGCAGAAGGTAATCCTGCCGCAGCTGCTATTTTTCTCACCTCTGGCTTACATAGATGGCCTATTGGAAACATAGACATAGAAAGCTGTTCTTGAGTCAATTGGCATAAAAAATAAGTTTGATCCTTATTCTTGTCTGTACCTGAAATAATTTTATAAATAGATTTACCATTAGCATCTACAAATTCATCCTGCTGGCAATAATGACCAGTAGCTACATAATCTGCACCTAATTCTTTAGCATATCTTAAAAAAGCAGCAAATTTGATTTTAGAATTACATAATACATCTGGATTAGGGGTACGACCTTTATCATATTCATCGAACATATAATCCACTACTTGTTTACGATATTCTTTAGATAAATCCACAAAATGAAATGGTACATCGACTTTTTTAGCTACCATTTTAGCCACTTGTAATTCTTCTTCCCACTCACATTCCCCATGCAAAGTTCCTGTAGTATCGTGCCAATTCTGCATGAATAATGCAAATACATCATATCCTTGTTGTTTAAGTAACCATAAAGCCACACTAGAATCCACACCACCAGATAATCCTACAGCAATTTTCTTATTTATATATTTATCCATCATTTGGCAAAGATAATCAAAAGAATATTGGACTATAACAAATTTTTAATATCTTTGTAAAGGGTAAGTCATACACGATCAGCTCCTACTTAATCCCCCAGGATCGGAAGGTAGCAAGGGTATAGTAGTTGAGCGATGCGATGTATTAAGCTTACCCTTTTTTTATGCCCATTTATTTTCTTTTTAGCTTTACATTTTAAAACTTTATTTATTCCATTATTCACTTCTTTATATCTCTAATATTCAGAAACATATCTGTTTAATTACTTGGATATTATGGTTTATTTTCGTATATTCACATTTATAATGAAAAATGTGACTAATAAAATTACGCTTTAACAAAAACTATCTAACCTTATGAGTGAAACGATTAATCTTATTAAACAAGAATTAAAAAGTTATTCTTCTGATAAAAGAAAAGAACATTCTAAAATATATTTTAAGACTGGAAAAGGAGAATATGGTGAGGGTGATAAATTTTTAGGAATAAGTATGCCTGATATTAGGACTGTTGTCAAAAAATACGCAAAAAAAATTCAACTAGATAACATAGATGAACTTCTAAAATCTAAATTTCATGAAGAACGTATGTGTGCCCTATTACTTTTATCTAATAAATTCAATAAACATCTAAATCTAGCATATAATAAAAGAAAACGTATAGCTCAATTAGCTAAATTAGGTGTAATAGTAGATGAATTTGACGAGGTTCTTCCTAGTGAAAACTTAGCGAAAGAATGTAAAGATTTTTATTTAAGTCATACTTCTTATATAAACAATTGGGATCTTGTAGATACTACATGTCAAGATATTTTAGGAACATGGATTCTTTATTGTAATAAAATTAATGGAAATATTAAGAATATCGAATGCGATTTAGCTCAAGCTGTAACTACTGATTCAATTAATCAAATTCTTTTTGATCTATCAAAATCTGATGATATTTGGGAAAGAAGAATATCTATAGTCACATGCATAGCTTTAGTGAAAAAACATTGTTATCATCAATGTAAAATAATTTCTTCAGAATTACTTTCTGATAAGAATGATTTAATTAATAAAGCTGTAGGTTGGGCTCTTAGAGAAATGGGAAAAGTAAATAAAGAAGAATTAGATCTATTCTTACAGAATCATATTAATGACATGTCTCGTACTACATTAAGATATGCCATAGAAAAATATCCTGAAAACGAAAGATTGGAGTGGTTAAGAGCTTAATTATTTATAGATTACTCTTAAAACTGATTTAATCTAAACTTTTTCCATCAAAAATGAAAGGTAATATATTTTCTATACCTTCGAATACTTGAATCTTATTTTTGCCTGCACAAATAATTTTTAGAGGTTTCCCAGATCTTAACTGACTTTCAGCCATAACTTGTCTACAAGCGCCACATGGATATGCTGGTGTTAATAAAATTTTTCCATTTTTACCTGCTACTATAGCGATGGCAAGCATATTTTCTTTAGGAAACTGTGTATGAGCACTAAATATGGCTGTTCTTTCAGCACATAACCCTGAAGGATAAGCAGCGTTTTCTTGATTTGAACCGATAATAATCTGACCACCAGTCATAAGTACTGCTGCACCTACATTAAAATTAGAATATGGTGCATAAGAAGATTTAATAGCTTCAGTAGCTGAAGCAATAAGATTTATTTCTTCGATATTTAATTCTTTAATCTTAGAATATTCTTTATACTTAATAATTAAGTTTTTTTTCACTTTTAGTCATTTATTTTTACAAATATACTAATACATTTCGTATTTTTGTAATACTCATATTAATAATAATTAGAAATGAAAAGGGATTCCTCATATATTCTTTTATCTGTATTTGCCTTATTCATACTGTCTTCTATAGTTGTGTATTCCCAAAACCAATCCAGAAGAGAGTATATTATGAAATATAAAGAGATAGCTATACGACAAATGCACAAATCTGGTATTCCAGCTAGTATTACTTTAGCTCAAGGTTGTTTAGAATCAGGAAATGGTAATTCTACATTAGCGCGTAAAGGTAATAACCATTTTGGTATTAAATGTCACCAAAATTGGGATGGTCCGACTATTCATCAAGATGATGATAAAAAAAATGAATGTTTCAGAAAATATTCTAAAGCATCAGATTCTTATATAGATCATAGTAATTTTATTCGATATAGAAATAGATATAGTTTTCTATTTAATTTAAAACCTACTAATTATAAAGCATGGGCCCAAGGTCTTAAGAAAGCAGGTTATGCCACTGATCCTAAATATGCTAATCGTCTTATAAAAATTATAGAAGATTATCAGCTTTATAGATATGATAAAGAAGTTCTTCATTCAAAACATAGAAGAAAAAAAATCATACCACCTACTCCTACTCAATTACAAGCAGTTAAAAAATTTATTCCTACTAGAAGTTCTTCTTTCTATAATATTTCTAATATAAGAACCCTATACACTAGAAATAAAGTAACTTATATAATAGCTTCTTCTTATGATACTTACGAGAGTATAGCTAAAGAATATAATCTTTTTACTCATGAACTTTTACGGTTTAATGATTTAAAAGAAAATAGAACTATAACGAATGGAACCATAATATATCTAGAAAAGAAGAGAAAAAGAGCTCAAAAATACTTAGAAATGCATATTGCTGAAGATGGTGATAATTATTATGATTTAGCACAGAAATATGCTGTTCGTTTAAGTAGTATTTATAAATACAATGATATTCCTGAAACAGTATTAGCTCCTATAGATGGTGAAGAAATCTATCTAAGATGTAAAAAATATAGATAAATATGGCTAAAGTAAACAGAAAGAATAGAAGCATTCTGATAATATCTATATTATTATTTATATGTGTATTATTCTATGTAATAGACTGGTATATTACTTATAAGAAACACAATATATCAGAAAATACTATAGTTTTAATTCATGAGAATGCTACATATCAAGATGTATTAGATTCATTAAAAAGCAGTACCGCTATCATTAATTGGGACAGATTTGAAAAAGTCGCTAATAAAGAAGTTTTTAAAGATCACTTCGAAGCAGGTAGATTTTTATTGACTAAAGAAATGTCTAATACTCAGATTATTAGAACTATTTGTAATAACTGGCAAAAACCTATGAATTTAATTCTTCCTGCTCATATTAGAACAGTGAATAAATTAGCTAATTACTTAGGAACTAAATGTGAAGCAGACTCAGCTAAATTCGCTGAAGTATTTTCAGATGAAAATTTAATAGATAGTTTAGGTTTTAATAAAGACAACTTCATAGCCTTGTTTATTCCTAATACTTATCAGATATTTTGGACTATTGAACCTCAGGAATTAGTAAACAGATTTTACAAAGAATATCAAAATTTCTGGAATAAAACTAGATTGGCGTCTGCCCAAGAACTAAAAATGACTCCTCAGGAAATAATAACTCTCGCATCTATAGTCGTAGAAGAATCCAATTATGAGACTGAACAGCCTACTATAGCAGGTGTATATGTTAATCGACTAAAAAGGCATATGAAAATACAAGCAGATCCTACTATACATTATATCTTATTACAGCAGAATATACAAGTAAATAGAATATTATATAATCACTTAAGAATTAAATCTCCATATAATACATATAAATATAGAGGCCTCCCTCCTGGTCCTATTACTATTCCTACTATAAATGCTATAGACGCCGTATTAAATTATCAGCATCATAATTATTTATACTTCTGTGCTAATCCTGAGTTAGATGGTACTCACTTATTTTCAAGTACATATCGTCAACACCTAAAATTAGCTAGGAAATTCCATAAAGTCTTAAATTCTCAGAAATAGAACTCAGTTAAATACTTTTAAGAATATATTATCGGAAACGTTTTTGAGAAATACTAAGATGTTTCTTTATTAAACTGTGACCTATATAATAGTAGAAGGCTAAATTAGAAGCATTTTCGAAACGTATATTACTAAGATATTTATCAGTATCTGGATTAAGACAAATAGGTTCACACCATAATAAAAGATATTGTTTATCTCTCTTATTATACGCTATAACCATCGTCTGACCTCTAAAATCTATAATATTAGCAATATATAAAGAAGAAGCTACTCTACCCTTTATTTGACTACGATATTTATCTACTATAGAACATTCATCATTCAATACACCAAATTTAACTGATGGAGTTAAGCTTTCATTAGCCATATACCACCAATGAATAGAAGCATCACTGATATCATCTTTTAGTGAAATTTTAATAAGATTTTTATTAGCATTTATATTAGATAATAAATACTTCATTTGATTAGTAGGACAAGTTTTATAAGCTATAAGATCTACACTTTCACCTTCTATTTTAGAAACACCATTATCCAATGATAAAAATTTGCCACTAAACATAGCTGAAAAAACTGAGTGATTGTTTAAATCATATAAATTAGTAACATACTCAATATTGTCATATTTCTTAGTTTCATTCAAAGGTTTAACTGTATTAACATATGAAAATACTAAAGTCTTATTATAACCAATATTAGTAAAATCCAAATCTTCAAACTTAATAGTATTTAAATCATCTTTTCTAGTATATATATCCTCATCTAAGTAAGATTCCATAATCCACTTAGAATCAGTATTAACTAATTTAAAAATATGAAATTTATTATTATTATTATAAATAATACCTACAATAGTTTCGACATTTCTAATTTTAATATTAGTAAACATTATATTAGAATTAAATTTATCTGCTAATAGTTTTTCTATTATAGTATAAACTTCATCTCGAGAAAGGTCAGATTTAGATAAATTAGAAATATAAGAATCAGCTTTATCTGAATACTTAGAATTCTTATATGTATCCATAAAACTATAATAATCTAATACGTTATTAGTATCCAAACTGAAAAAAACAACGGAATCTCTTCTATCTTGTATTTCTGTAAAGTACTGAGATTCAGGAAATTTATTAATAAACTTTTTATAAAATCTCAAATTATCTTTCGTTAAAGATTTTTCATATAAACGAGTTTCTCTTTTAGACTGTGCTTGAATCTGACTACTTACAGAAAATACAAGTGCACTAAGTACTAGTATGGATAATAACTTTTTCATAATCACTAAGTTATATTATAATTATTAATTCTTATTAAGTTTAATGAAATTTTTCAGAGTATTAGAACTCAAACTCTAATCCTTCTTTAGCTAAAAAGGAATTCGGGAAAATCTTCCTTGATTCAGTTAATAACTCAGAAAGATCGTTGTATCTAGAAGAATAGTGACCGATTACTAATTCTTTAACCTCTGCTTGATCAGCAATAGCGGCAGCTTGAGAAGCCGTAGAATGAAAATGTAAAGCAGCCTTTTCTTTCTCAGAATCAGCATAAGTGGCTTCATGAAATAATAAATCTACCCCTTTTACATATTCTATAAGTTCAGGAAATACCTTAGTATCAGAACAATAAGCAAAAGATTTAAGTTTTTTAGGCTTATGACAAAATTCTTTAGATTTAAGGATCTGTAGATTTAAGTCAGTAGTAACTATGCTCTCTGACGACGAGCCTAAGTTAGAATCTCTATGCCCCCTAATAATATCTTTCCCTTTTTTTAATGATTTAATTTCATCTATGGTAAGGTGATACTGCTCTATTTTTTCTTTAATAATATTTAGTTCCCCAGATTTTTCCTTAAATAAATAGCCTCTAGTAGGGATTCTGTGCTGCAATGGTATAGAATATACTTCTAAATAATCTTCATCTAAAATTTTATAAACACCTTCTTCACTATCTGTTATTATATGGTTAATTTCAAAAAGAAATCCTTGTCCAAATTTTTCTTTAATAAATTTAATAATATCAGCAGCATCTCTAGGAGCATAAATATTTATAGATGTCTCCCTATGTAATAAAGACATGGTAGACAAAAGCCCAAACAAACCAAAAATATGATCTCCATGAATATGAGAAATAAATATATTATTTATTTTCATAAGGGAAATGCCATGCTTTTTCAGCAATATTTGAGTCGATTCGCCACAATCGATAAGAAACAAACGCCCATGTATACATAATACATGAGCGCTTGGATATCTACCAATCGTAGGAAGAGCCGAAGCTACTCCTAACGATATGAATGAACATTTCATTATTTTTCTGAATCTTTGTCCATTTTATCTTTTAATTTAGATAATTCAGAGATATCACCTAAAGTGGTTTTTTCTAAATTTGCCTTTAATTTCTTAACGGCTTTCTTAGTCGTGTTAGTATCTACTTTCTTAGAATTATGTTGTTCTTCAGGCATATCTTCTTTCCATGTTCTAATATGAGAAAGTATAATACGTTTGTTGGATTTATTAAATTCTACGACTTTAAAATTAAGTTTCTCATCTGCTTTAGCTTGAGAACCATCTTCTTTTACAAGATTCTTAATAGATACAAATCCATCAATTCCGTAAGGAAGAGATACTTGAGCACCATTATCTACGAAATTAGTAATAGTTCCTTCATGAATAGAACCTATGGTAAATACTGTTTCAAATACATCCCAAGGATTTTCTTCTAATTGTTTGTGACCTAAACTTAAACGACGATTTTTTTCATCGACTTCTAATACTACTACTTCCATATCTTCTCCAATAGAAGTAAATTCTGATGGATGTTTAACTTTCTTAGTCCATGATAAATCACTAATATGAACTAGACCATCTACACCTTCTTCTAATTCTACGAAAATACCAAAACTTGTAAAGTTTCTAACTTTAGCAGTATGTTTAGAATTTATAGGATATTTTTCTAATATATTTGTCCAAGGATCTTCTTTTAATTGTTTAAGACCAAGGGACATTTTTCTGTCTTCACGATCAAGAGTTAAGATAACTGCTTCTACTTCATCTCCTACTTTCAAGAAGTCCTGAGCTGAACGAAGGTGAAGTGACCAAGACATCTCTGATACATGTAAAAGACCTTCAACACCTGGCTGAATTTCTACAAATGCACCATAATCTGCCATAACTACTACTCTACCTTTAACTACATTACCTATTTTCAAATCAGGATCTAAAGAATCCCAAGGATGAGGAGTAATTTGTTTAAGACCTAGAGCAATACGTTTCTTATTTTCATCGAAGTCAAGAATAACGACTTTAAGTTTTTGATCAAGTGAAACGACTTCTTCAGGATGATTAATTCTACCCCAAGATAAATCTGTAATATGAACAAGACCATCTACACCACCTAAGTCGATGAAAACACCGTAAGAAGTGATATTCTTAACAGTACCTTCAAGAATTTGTCCTTTTTCAAGTTTGCTAATAATTTCAGCTTTCTGAGCTTCGATTTCAGCTTCGATAAGAGCTTTATGTGAAACGACTACGTTACGGAATTCTTGATTAATCTTAACAATTTTAAAATCCATTGTTTTATTAACGAACATATCGTAATCTCTAATAGGTTTAACATCGATTTGAGAACCTGGTAAGAATGATTCAATACCAAATACATCTACGATCATACCACCTTTAGTACGACATTTAACATAACCTTTAACGATTTCGTTAGTATCAAATGCTGCATTTACTTTATCCCATGCTCTAAGAGCACGAGCTTGTCTATGAGAAAGAATTAGCTGACCTTTCTTATCTTCAGCATTTTCTACATAAACTTCTACAGTATCACCTACTTTTAATTCTGTATTATAACGGAATTCATTAATATTGATTACGCCTTCGCTTTTAAAACCTATATTAACAAGAACCTCTCTTTTGGTAATAGCTACGACTGTTCCATCTACTACATCATTTTCGATGAGTTTAGATAATGTCTTATTGTAACTTTCAGCCACTTCTGATCTTTCAGCTAAAGTTTCAGAATCTTTTTCTTCAAAAGTATCCCAATCGAACTTTTCATTAGGTACAGAAGCATTGCTTTTACGCTTAGGCGCGGCAGCTTGTTTTGTTTCTTCAGAAGTCTTTTCGACTTCATTAATTTCTTGTGTTTCTTTTGTCATTTTAATAAACTGTTAAACATTAAGTAATTAGACTATATTTATAATTTCCGCATAACACGGAAAGGTTTGCAAAAGTAAATACTAAATACTTAAATTCCAAAATACTTTCCTTTATATTTAAAATATTTTACAAAGTTTAATCTTCTAGTTTTATAGATTTAAATCCACGACCCAAAATTTCTGATGAATCTATTACATTTATAAAAGCTTCCTCGTCTATTTCAGCTACCCTATGACGTAACATCACAGCCTCTCTTCTAGATAATATAGTATATAAAATATCTCTTTTATTACCATTATACATACCTACAGCAGGTATTAGAGTAGCACCTCTACCCACCTCATTAATAATTACATCTTTTACAGCCGGTATATTTTTAGTAACTATCATCATAGTCTTATTACCCTTAGCACCATCTAAGACGAAATCAATCACCTTACCTTCTATAAAAATTATAATCCATGAATACATAGGAAGTTTCCAGTCTCCGAAAGCTATGACTGTAGATAATGTAATAGTACAATCTACTATAATAACTAAAGTACCTAAAGAAATATGAGTATATTTATTTATAATCATAGAAATAATATCAGAGCCACCAGAAGTAGCACGAGATTTAAATATCATACCAATACCCAAACCATAAACAATACCTCCGAAGATAGCAGATAACAATGGTTCATGAAGTTCATTCATATCATAAATACCAGGTTCTACTAAAGCATCATACCCCCAAGTAGCATGAATTAACCACATGAAAGCAGGTATAAGAAAAATACTAATTACAGTTTTTACACCAAATTTCGAACCTAAGAAATATATACCTATTAATAATAAAGGCACATCCATACAAAAAGCTGACAACTCAGTTCTCCAACCCCAAAGATGATGAAAAACCATAGATAGGCCATAAGTACCACCTGGAGCAAAACCATAAGGTTCAGCAAATAACACAGCACCTCCCGCAAAAGTAAAACACCCAGCGATTAACCATGCATACGTAATGAAGAAATCCTTAGTAAATAACTTATCTTTAGTAAAATATCTCATATTGAATTTATTATATAATTATATAATCTTAGAATCTGAATTCGAGCACAAAAGTAAATTTTTAAACCATAATTCCAAAATTTCTACTTGATTAGCATGATAATTTATCTAATTTTGTAAGATGTAATTATAACTAATATTGATGAAATTTTAAATGACTGACGAAAATATAAATATAATAAGGAGATTATCTAAATACTATAATAACGATAAGTATTTTCAAGAAGATCCGATAATTTTTCCTAAACATTTTGCTGAACTTTATAAGAATAAGAAAGCAAATTTGAAAGATGTTGAAATATCTGGAGTTATAGCTACATATCTGGCTTGGGGAAAAAGAAATATGATAGTAAGGGATGCTAAAAAAGCTATGGATGAAATGTCATGGAAACCATATGATTATGTTATGACTCACTTTAATCCTGATATTAATAGTAATAATGATAAGATTTCACTGCATCGTACCATTATGTGGTCCGATTTTACTAGAGTTTGCGAAAACTTGAAAAGATATTATTTAAAATATGATTCCATAGAAAGACTTTCGACTTCAGAAATTAGAACTGAGATTTATGGTCAAAAGCCTTCTCCTTCTGCTGCTAATAAAAAGATTCATCTTATGAGAAGATGGTTTGTAAGAAATGATGGTATAGTAGACTTGGGTATATGGAAAAATATTAATCCGATTGATTTGATTATTCCACTAGATGTGCATGTTCATAGATCTGCTCTTTCATTAGAAATGACATCTCGTAAAAATGTTTCACTAAAGACAGCCACAGAAATCACTACTCTACTAAAATTAATATTTCCTAAAGATCCAATATTGGGAGATTTTGGATTATTTACTGTAGGAGCAGTCAATTCAAAAAATCACTTGCAAACATAATAAAATGTCACTAGCAGAGATAATAAATAAACTATTAATAAATAGAATGGCATATTGGCTTATTTGAATGAAAAAATATTATATTTGCAATAAGCAATATGAAAAATATGCCTAAATTATTTGTCATTTCTGGATGTAACGGTGCTGGTAAAACTACCGCCTCATATACTATATTGCCAGAGATGCTTAATTGTCAAGAATTTTTGAATGCTGATGAAATAGCCAAAGGAATTTCTCCATTTGAACCTGATAAAGTTTCTATTCAAGCTGGTAAAATTATGCTTGAAAGAGTTCAGCTTTTACTTGACAGTGGCAAAGATTTTGCAGTAGAAACTACGTTAGCGACTAGAACTTATGCAAATTTGATTAAGAAGGCTCAGAAATATGGTTATAAAGTTACTTTATTATATTTTTGGCTAAATATGCCTTCGCTAGCTGTAGAAAGAGTAAAATTAAGAGTTACTTCTGGAGGACATAATGTTACCGAGGAAAAAATAAGAAGAAGATACGATTTAAGTATTCATTATCTATTTTCGATCTATATAGAACTTTGTGAATATTGGATGATTATAGATAATTCCAAAAGTCCAGAAATAATTTGTGAGGGTGGTAAAAAAATCACCACTAAGATACATAACAAAACATTATTTAATCAATTAGTGAATTATGAACGAATTAGAAACACGAGAACTGAGGGATAATATCCTAAACGGACTTAACCTTTCTTTTCAGAAAATGATTCAGGAGAAAAAAAAGGCTAATGCTGAACTTGTTTTTTCCGATAAGGGACAAATGAGGAAGGTAAAAGCTACAGAAATATAATAAATCAATGACTGTAGACTATAATGATTTTTTCAATATAGATCAAAGCTCAATCAATAAAGTCCTTTCTAAAGGACTATCTAAAGGAGGTGATTATTGTGATTTATATTTTGAATATTCCACCTCCGATACATTACTTCTAAGAGATACCAAAGTAAATAACTGTAATTCCGATATAGATTTTGGAACAGGAATTCGTGTGCTGTCTAAAGAAAAAACTGGTTTTGCTTTTGCTGAGACTACAGATATTAAAACCCTTATTACAGCTGCCGCCAATGCTGCTGAAATAGCATCTTTAGATACTTCTATCGTAGAAATTCCAACTAATTTCAAAACCCAACACTTTACAAATCACTACCCCATCCTTGATCGATGGAAAAATCACGGTATTGCCGAAAGGCAGAAAATTCTTGAAAATATAGATCAATCTATTAGAGAATCTAGTGAATTGGTTACTAAAGTAACTGGTAAAATTTCTACTACCAACACTAAAATAATGTTTTACAATTCGTTAGGAGAAACATTCTGTGATGAAATTCCATTGACTTCCGTAATCTTATCTTGTGTTATGGAAAAAGGGAGTAAACGTGAATCATATATTACTTCCCGAAGTTTTCGAATGGAATATGAAATGATAACTCAGGAATTACTCGATGAAATGAAAGATGAACTAATAAAAGGCTGCTCTAGGCTTTTCGTTTCTTCTCAACCAAAAGCTGGTACTATGCCAGTAGTTATGGCCGCAGGTAGTTCTGGAATATTCCTTCACGAAGCTATCGGTCATGCTTTCGAAGCAGATTTTATTAGAAAGAAAACATCTATTTTCTCTGACAAATTAGGTCAGAAGATATGTAGAGATGATATTAATATAGTAGATGATGGTACTTTAATGCATAATCGTGGCGCTATGAACTTCGATGATGAAGGAGTATTGTCTCAGAAAACATATATGGTTAAAGATGGTGTACTAAATTCTTTCCTTCATGATAGGATTAGTGCAAAACATTTTAATACTGCTCCTACTGGTAATGGAAGAAGAGAATCTTTTAGATACTATCCAATCCCCAGGATGAGAGCTACTTACATGGAAAATGGGAATTCTTCTGAAGAAGATATTATCAAATCAGTCGATTATGGCATATATGTTGATAATTTCTCTAATGGACAAGTTCAAATAGGTGCAGGCGATTTTACATTTTTCGTTAAGACTGGTTATATGATAGAAAATGGGAAATTAACCAAACCTATTAAGGATACTAATATAATAGGAAATGGGCCTAAGGCTTTAGCTGATGTTTTGGCTTGCGCCAATAATAGTAAAATAGATAATGGGACATGGACTTGTGGCAAAGACCAATCCGTAGCTGTTTCACAAGGAATGCCTACTATTCTTATTAAAAGTTTAAATGTAGGAGGAGTAAATGGATAAATCATTAGCAAAATACGCTTTAAAAAAAGCCAAAGAGAATGGTGCAGATAGTATCAGAGTACTTTATAGAGAAGGTATTACTAATTCTATCACTTTACTTAATAAAGATATTGAGAATATTCATAGTGCCACCTCTTCTTCACTTATTTTTCAAATATATAGCGACGGTAGATATGGAGAATATTCTACCAATATGCTTAAAAAATCCGAATTAGATACTTTTATAGCTAAAGCTGTAGCAGCGACTAAAATAATATCAAAAGACGATTGTAGAATACTTCCTACTCCCGATATGTATTATAGGCCTTCTATAATGGATAAAGATTTAAAATTAATAGATGTTAACTTTTCTAATATTAATATTGAAAAGAAAAAAGAAGTTCTTAATAAAATCGTCAAGAACCACTCTAACAATAATAGATGTATAACTTCAGCAGATTCTTATTCTGATACCTTAGAACATCTTATCATGCTAGATTCTAATGGATTTGAAGGATTACAAGATAGAAGCCTTTATTCTATTTCATCTGAAGCTACTTTTTTAGACAATGATGGATCTAAACCTCAAGGCTGGTCTAATGAAACTGTTATAAATTTTGAAGATCTTTTAAATATAAAAGTATCGCAAGATGCGTATGAAAATGGTCTTAAAATGTTAGGACATAAGAAAATACCCACTGGTACATATTCTGTAGTAATAGATAATCTTAACTCTTCCAAATTTATAAGTCCCTTAATATCAGCAATGTCTGCAAATATGATCCAACAGAGAGATTCATTTTTAATAGATAGTTTAGGTAAAAAGATTTTTCCAGAAACATTTAACTTAGTAGATAGGCCTCACACTCCTGCTGCTTTAGGTGCTAGATATTTCGATAGTGAAGGTATTCCCACTAAAAACAGAGATATTATTTCAAACGGGATCGTAAGTACCTATTTTACTAATACTTATTATGCTAAAAAATTAGGGATACCGGTAACTATTGATTTCCCTTCTGTTATAGAAATTTCACCATTAGGGAAAAATAATTCTGATGCTATGATTAAAGATATAGGTAAAGGAATTCTTATTTCTGGCTTTAATGGAGGAAATATTAATTCATCTACTGGAGATTTTTCATATGGCATCGAAGGTCAATATTTTGAAGACGGGAAAATAATTCATCCCATAAAAGAACTTAATATTTCAGGGAATATAATATCTTTGTGGCAACAAATTTTACACATTGGTACAGATTTTAAACCAAATAGCTTCTGGAGAATGCCTAGTCTAGCATTTAAAAACGTCAGTATAGGCTAATAAAAATGATTAGAAACGTTTATAAATAGTTAGAAATGTTTATAAACATTTAATAACAGATAATAATTCATCGATTTATACAATTAATACAAGACAAATTTTATGGAAATTACAGAAAAAACAGTAGTAGAGCTTTTTTACACTCTAACAGTAGATGGTAAAGTAGCAGATAAAACAACTAAAGAAAAACCTCTTGATTTCATTTTTGGAATGGGATTCCTTTTACCCAAATTTGAAGAAAATATTAAAGATAAAAAAGCTGGTGATAAATTTGATTTCAAATTAACAGCTGCTGAAGGATATGGCGAAATTAATTCTGACGCTGTCGTAGAATTACCTAAAAATATTTTTGAACAAGATGGTAAAATACGTGAAGACTTACTAGTCGTAGGTAAAGTTATTCCTATGATGAATAATCAAGGTGGAGTTATGCCTGGTAAAGTATTAGAAATTTTAGAATCTACAGTCAAATTAGACTTTAACCATCAAATGGCAGGTAAAAATCTTCATTTCGTAGGTGAAATTATTTCAGTACGTAAGGCTAATGAAACTGAATTAGCCGACGGTCTACATGGCGAAATTAAAGCACAAAGAGATGCAATAGCTAAACAAGAAGCAGAAGCAGGACATTCATGTGATGGATGCTGTGAAGGCTGCGGCAGTTGCTAATTTTTTGAATAAATTTTTAAGACACAATTAATTCCGTCTATGGCGGATGAAACTATACCCCCGGCATAACCTGCACCTTCTCCGCAGGGATATATACCGGGGTGTTTTATGTGTTCTAATGTCACTTTATCTCGTGGTATTCTCACTGGAGAAGAAGTTCTAGATTCGCATGCTAAAAGCAATGCCTCATTAGTATAAAATCCCTTTTTCTTCTGGTTAAATTGTAAAAATGCTTTTTTTAATCGTCTGGCGACTATATCTGGAAGAACCTGATTTAAATCAGAAGATACTAAACCAGGAACATAAGAAGATTCTGGAAGCATAGACGACAGTTTACCCTCTACGAAATCAGTCATTCTTTGTGAAGGAGCTGCTAAAGAATTACTTACAGAAAAAGCTTTCTTTTCTACATCACGCTGGAATTTCAGCATTGAAAGGGCGTCAGTGACTTGAATATCTTCAGGTTCAATAGAAACTACTATTCCAGCATTTGCCCATTTAGAATTACGTAAAGAATTAGACATACCATTAAGTGCCAGCTCTTTAGGAGATGTAGCAGCCGGAACTAAATTACCACCCGGACACATACAAAAAGAAAATACACCTCTATTTTCTATTTGAGTCACCAGAGAATATTCTGCCACGGGTAAAGATGGATGGTAATTATTATGATATTGAATATCATTTATCAAAGACTGAGGATGTTCTACACGTACTCCTAAAGCAAATCCTTTAGGCTGAAGTTCCCAACCCATCTGATTTAACATTTCATAGACATCCTTAGCAGAATGTCCAGTAGCTAAAATAACATTTTCAGCTTCGAACTCATTATTTACAATCCATTTATCATTAGTAATCACTTTATTAGAAGTAGTTACTTTATTAGAAGATTTGGCTATACTTGTTTCAGATATCTTAGAACCAGAAGAAACTGCTATTTTTCCAGAAACTTTTTTCAATGATGTCATACAGGTATTGAAATGATACTCTCCACCATGTTCTTCTATACAATATCGTATATTCTCTATAATAACTGATAATTTATCTGTACCTATATGAGGATGAGCTTCGACTAAAATAGAAGGATCTGCCCCGAAATGCACAAATTGATAAAGAATCTCCATCAGATCTCCCCTTTTATTAGATCTAGTAAACAATTTACCATCAGAAAATGTCCCTGCACCACCTTCGCCAAAACAATAATTAGAATCTTCATTCACTAATCCTTTTAGGGAAATAGCAGATATATCTTTCTTACGAGCATGCACATCCTTACCTCTTTCTAAAAGTATAGGTTTAATACCTAAGCGAATAGCTTTAAGAGCAGCAAATAAACCACTAGGACCACAACCTACTATAATAATAGGTTTAGCATAAGTAACGTCCTTATAATCAAGATACTTCTTATCTAAAGTAGCTTTTGAAAATTGATTTTCAGATTCTATATCATCTTTAGACCATGATTGAATTTGATACCTATATTTTATTTCACGAGAACGCGCATCTAAGGATTTTCGTTTTAATCTGAAACATACATCAGAAGCTGGAATTCGCAACTTCTTAGCAGCTAACTTTTTAACTTCTTTTTCATCCAAATAAGACATGGCCGACAGGCAGTATTCAAATTCTATCATTATAATTTATCATATTCAAGTGCACGAGAAATAGGACCTACATCATTAGGAGTTCTAATCCCTGCTTCATATTTATAGACACCACAAATAGCTATCATGGCAGCATTATCAGTCGTAAATCTCAATTCAGGAAGGAATGTAGTCCATCCTCTTTTCTTACCTTCTTCAGTAATACGATCTCTGAGACCAGAATTAGCAGAAACCCCTCCTGCTATCGCTATACTGTTGATACCAGTTTGCTTAACAGCCATAATTAACTTCTTCATCAAAATATCTATCAAACATTTCTGGAAAGAAGCACAAATATCTGACATATTATCTTTTATAAAATTTTTATCCTCTTTCATTCTATCCCTTAAAAAATACAAAAGAGAAGTCTTGATCCCACTGAAACTATAATTAAGAGCATCGACATTTGGTTTAGAAAATTTAAAACGATTTTCATCCCCTTCTTTAGCTAGTCTGTCGACAATAGGACCTCCAGGATAACCAAGATCCATTATTTTAGCACATTTATCGAAAGCTTCACCTACAGCATCATCGATGGTATGACCTAATACTTCAAATTTTAAGAAAGAATTAATTTTAACTATTTGTGTATGACCACCTGAAACTAGCAATGTTAAAAATGGAAAAGTAGGAATAGGTTTTTCTTTACCTTTTTCTATAATAAAATGAGATAAAATATGTCCTTGAAGATGATTAACTTCTACCAATGGAATATTTAAAGCTAAAGATAATCCTTTAGCGAAAGAAGTTCCTACAAGAAGTGATCCTAAAAGACCAGGACCACGAGTAAAAGCTATAGCATCTATATCTTCTTTTTTAATATGAGCTTCCTTAATAGCTTCACTTACTACAGGCAAAATATTCTGTTGATGAGCCCTAGAAGCCAGCTCTGGCACTACTCCACCATACTTTTTATGAACATCTTGAGAAGCCATAATATTACAAAGTAAGTACCCATTTTGAATGATAGCACAAGAAGTATCATCACATGATGATTCTATACCTAAAATAGTTAACGACATATCGTAAAATTTTGTACAAATTTAGTATTTTTGTAAGATAAAATATCCTTATATTAAAACATTTAGAAAAATATTAGTTATTCTAGTCATCACTATTGTGACGATTCCCCTATGTATCTATCTAGCATTCCAGATTCCACAGGTACAAACTTGGACTGCTAACCAGGTAATAGACTCTATCGAAGATAAAATAGATGGTACCATAAATATAGAGAAAATCTATCTTGTGTTCTTTAATAGAGCTATAATTCAAAAAGCATCAGTAGTAGGATATAAAGATAATGACACACTTATCTGTTTTGATAAACTCTCTGTAAATTTCGTACCTACGGAATTATTATTAAGAGGTAGAATTAAAGTAAATAAACTTTTTATCGAAAATGGTAGTTTTAATTTGCTGGGTGAAAATGATACAGATAAAACTAAAACCAATTTAAATAGAATTTTTAGAATCAAAAAACATCCTAAAAAAAAGAATAAATCATCTTTCCCTAAAATCATTGTCTCAGATCTTAGATTAAAAAACTTTAATTTTAGATTTCTTAAACGACCTAAATATTACAAAAGTAAAGACCCTTCTAACGTTAATTTTGCAGATATAGACGTTAAAAATATAAATATCAGATTAAAAAAATCTACACTAGAAATAAATGGCCTAAAAATAGAAAGTGAAATAAAACAACTAACATGTATTGAGAAAAGTGGCTGGAAAATAGACCTTAAAGGCGATTATTACATGAATAGCAAGGGATTCTTTCTAAAAAAAATGACTTTTAAAGATAATTACTCCTACATCAATACAGATTATATTTCTTTATCTTATAATCACATCTCAGAAATGCATAATTTCCTAAACAAGGTTAATTTAGGAGCTAAATTCAATATGTCTTCTTTGGATTTTAGAACACTAGGAATAATAATCCCCTCATTAAAAGATAATTCTGTCAAACTAACACTAGACGGAGAAGTTTCTGGTCCAGTAAATCATTTATTTACTAAAAGATTAAAAATAATATCATTAGATAGCAAAATAATTCTATCTGCTGATATAAATAATATTACAAAGATTAAACATGCTAATTTCGATGTAAATATCTTTTCTTTGCTGACTAATTGTTCTGATATAGCTAATATAATAGCTGATTTTAAGGGAGTAAACCCAAATGAAAACCTTGCGAAGATAACTCCGACTTCCACTTATTCGTATAGTGGACAATTTCAAGGTTCATTAAATGATTTACTTTCTACAGGTTATATTGATTCCGATGTAGGTAAAATATGGCATAAAGTAAATTTATCTATTACAGATTATTTTACAAATATTAGTGGTAGCGTATATACGACTGACGTTAATCTAGGGGAAATTATAAATAATAAAAATTTAGGAAAAGTAACCCTACAGACTAATATGTCTATAAATATCGAGAAAAATAAATCTCCTAAATTTCATATTGATAGTCTTAAAATAGACCGATTTGGATACAATGATTATGACTACTCTAATATTTTCGCTGTAGGTTCATATATAAATAATAAATTTGACGGTAGAATAATAGTTCATGATCCTAATCTAGATTTAATATTCCAGGGATTATATTCTACTAATAAAAGCCAAGATAAAAAGTATGATTTCTTCGCTTCAGTACCTTATTGTGATTTACATGCCCTTAATATAGATAAAAGAGACAAAATATCTAAAATAAAATTTATCACTTCTACCCAAATTAATTCCAGAGGAAAATTCTTATTTGGTTCAGTTTCATTAAAGGATTTATCATATAAAAACAGTATAAATACTTATGACATTAATTCTTTATTGCTGACTTCAAACATGAATAAAGGTAATTTTAACCTTAAGCTTAATGCTCCTTTTTTACAAGCACAATACTCAGGAAAAATCTCTCCCATAGCTTTCGTAAATAGTCTAATGAAAGACCTCTTAGTCCCTATCGGATTAAAAAAACAAGAAATAGCTAAAAATGATATTCCTACTACTAACCTTAATAAATTAAAAGCTAATTCATTAGGATTATTCACTCTTAAAACACAAGATACTAGACCTTTATGTGCTTTATTATATCCTAACTTATATATTGCAGATAGTACCGATATAAATATTGAATTACTAAAAAACGATAAAATAGCTATTAAGTTAAATTCTGATAGAATAGCTTATGGAGAAAATTATCTTAAGAATTTAAAAATCAGTGTAAACAATCCTAATAAACTACGATGCTATATAACTAGTGATGAAACAGTATTGTCAGGTATCACTCTTGATAATAGCCACTTATTAGCTATTGCCGAAGAAGGGTTAATAGACCTATCACTAAAATACCACAACAATTCAGATAATAATTCATTGAACTTATCTTCTATAATATCATTTGATAAAGATAAAAATCAGAATACTCTTACTAAGATCCATATCAATAAATCTAATATGATTATTAAAGATTATGATCTTGTTTTTCATCCTTCTGATATCGAAATAGGAAACAAATATTATTCTTTATCTAATTTCAAAATCTCTAATGGAAATCAAAGCTTTAGTGCCCACGGTAAATTATCTAAAAATCGACATGATTCATTATTAATAAAATTAAATGATTTTGACCTCAGCTTTATTGATTCCATTACTGATTCTATAAATTTAAAAGGACACCTTAACGGTAATATTAGTCTTTCTGATATTTTCGGTACTTCTAATATATTGGCTAAGATATCAGGAAAAGACATTTACATATGTGATGAAGAATTAGGTGATTTAGACATTAATAGTTATTGGAATAATGATAAGAACTGGATTAATTTAGAATTAGCCAATAATTATCATGGGAAAAAACCATTATATATAAAGGGTTATTATAAGCCTAACGGCAAATTATTAGATTTAGACGTAGACTTAAATGAGTTACATCTATCATACTTAAAACCGTTTATGGAAAACATTATAACTAGTAATTCTGGTTCTCTTTCAGGAGATATTAAAGTAATCGGCACTTTAAATAAATTAAATCTAAGATGTAACAATGGACATTTTAATAAATATAATTTCACTCCAGTCTATACCAATGTTCCATATGTTTTAGATGGCAATTTTAAAATATCCCAGAGAGGGGTAAACTTCGATAATATTACTATTACTGATAGGAAAAATAATGTAGGAGTATTATCAGGAGATTTATTCTACACCTATTTTCATAATATATCATTTGATACCCGTTTAAACTTCAATAAATTAGAATTTATCAATATAGAAGAAACTGAAAACTCTTCTTTTTATGGTAATCTTTATGGAAGTGGAGAAGTGAACATAAAAGGCGGTATTAAAGATTTATTAATGGATATAGACTTTACTACTGAAAACTCCTCTAATATTCATATTCCTATAAGTACAAGTTCTTCTGCCACTAATCAAAATCTGTTAACTTTCCAGAAACATGAAGTCTTCGAAGATAAATATGAAGAAATGATAGCTCTTAAGAAAAAAGCAGAAAAAAAGAAAGAAAATAAAACTAAATTAGAATTAATAGGAAAAGCTACTATTACTCCTGAAACTATTTTATTCATAGAAATAGATAAACATCTAGGAAATATGATGCAGTGCCAAGGTAGTGGCGTAATAGATTTTAATATAAGCCCTAATAAAGGTATTACAGACATCAGAGGCGATTATTCCGTACAAGAAGGAAAATATACATTCGTTTTAGGTGGTATAACTTCTAGAAATTTAACCCTAAATGAAGGTGGTAAGATATCCTTTAAAGGAGATATAGCTAATACTACTATGGACGTCGGTGCTACTTACAGCACTAAAGCATCCGTATCTACTCTTATAGGTGATAATTCAGCGGTAGAAAGTCGTAGAGATGTAAACTGTGGTATCAAGATGAAAGGAGCTCTAAGCAATCCTGAAATCTCATTTGATATAGATATACCTGACTTAGACCCTATAACTAAAGCTAAAGCTGAAAGTGCATTAAGTTCTAGTGATAAAGTTCAGAAACAGTTTATGGCACTTCTTATATCTGGAAGTTTCGTACCAGATGAACAGTCAGGTATCGTAAACAATACTACCCTACTTTATTCTAACGCTGGTGAAATCCTTTCAAATCAATTTAACAATGTCTTCCGTCAGTTAGATATTCCTTTAGATTTAGGTTTAAATTATCAGCCTGGAGAATCTGGCCAAAACAATATGTTTGATGTAGCATTATCTTATCAGATATTCAATAATCGAGTTATTATAAATGGCAATGTAGGTAGTAGCCAAAAAGCTACTGAAGAAGTCATGGGTAATATCGAAACTCAGATAAAAATAGATAATAAAGGTAAATTCAGAATTAATATATTCTCTCAAGCTCAAGATGATTATTCTAATTATCTAGATAATACTCAGAGAACAGGTTTTGGTTTCACCTATCAGGATGAATTCGACAATATAGGAGAACTCTTTAGAAACATTTTCTACAGTCGTAAACGTTTAGAAGCTATAGAAATCAAGAAGCTTAAAGAAGCTAAAGAAGAATTACAACGCGAATCTCATGTAGTTAAACAAAAAGTAAAACTAAATAGCGTAAACCCGATAGAATATAATTAATCCTAAAAGTGATACTTAATTTGTCGGATTTGATTAACTAAAGATTTATCGTAATCGTGTTCGACTCTAATATAATTTTCTGAATAGCCATACATTTTTCCATGCTTATCAGTACTTTCGAAAAGGACTTGTAATTCTTTACCATCATAAGATTTGCAATAATTATCATGTAATGTATCACAAAGTTCTTTTAGCTTAGCTGCCCTATTAGATTTGACACGATCATCTACTTGATTAGGCATATCATAAGCAAGAGTATTTTCTCTTCTTGAATATGGGAAAATATGTATGAAAGCAGGATTCACTTCTTTTAAGAAATTATAAGTAGTCATGAATTCTTCATCCGTTTCTCCAGGAAATCCTACGATTACATCTATACCGAAAAAAACATCGCCCATACGTAATCTTATATAGTCCATCTTTTCACGAAACATAGAAGTATTATATCTTCTTTTCATTCGGGCCAAGACTTGATCACAGCCTGACTGCAATGGGATATGAAAATGAGGTTGGAATTTAGTCCCTGATGATATCCAGTCTATGATATCCGGTTTAAGTAAATTAGGTTCGATAGAAGAAATTCTATATCTATCTATAGCTTCTATTTCATTTAAAGCCTTTAATAAATCTAAGAATGATTCCCCTATAGTTTTACCAAAATCCCCAATATTGACACCAGTCAAAACCACCTCTTTTATACCCTGCTGGGCAATAGCATAGGTTTCTTTAATAATAGAATCAATAGACATACTACGACTCTTACCTCTAGCATTAGGAATAGTGCAATATGTACAACCGTAATCACAGCCATCTTGTACCTTCAAGAAAGAACGAGTACGCCCTACAGTAGAATATGCAGGATAAATCGAATCTATATTATTTATATCACATTTAAAAATCTTGGGAGCTATTAAATCTTTAGTGTCATTATTTTTCTTCCTATCTAATATTTTTAAGAATTCAGAATAAACATCACCCTTGTTCTGAGCACTTAAAATAACATCTACTCCTTCTATACTAGCGATTTCATCAGGTTTTAACTGAGCATAACAGCCAGTTACTAAAATAGCTGCATCAGGATTAAGTCTGTGACACTTTCTAATAACATTACGACACTTTTTATCTGCATGTTCAGTAACTGTACAAGTATTAATCACATATACATCAGCTTTCGAAGAATGAGGAACTAAATCAAATCCATTTTTGATAAAATCTCTCGCATAAGTCGAAGACTCAGAGAAATTCAATTTACAACCTAATGTAAAAAATGCTACTTTACTCATTATTTATGATTATAATATTAGATGATTTTTATAAAAAAGATAAAATAATTTAGAATGATAGAGTCATTCTAGAAGAACCTACTTGTCCGCCTAATGGTGGATTCATTTTCGCTATTGAAATAGAAGCAGATTCTAATTCTGGAAAATCTTTTTTTATTCTTTTTAAAATTCTACCAGCTACATTTTCTAATAAATTAGAAGGTATAGCCATTTCTTCCTTAATTATATTAAATATTAATTGATAATTTAAAGCTTCATCTAAATTATCTGTTTCTGCTACTTTGTCTGTATTATATTCTCCTTCAAAATCTACTATAAAAGGATTACCTATAGTTCTTTCCTCTTCAAAACATCCATGATTAGAAAAAAACTTCATTTCTTTTAATTCTAATTTACCCATTATTTTTGTTCTATTAATTTAAGCTCTTAGCTTGTATTATAAATACAGTAGGTCTCTTGCCTATTTGTATTTTATTCTTTTTCCAACTTCTGACTGATTTTGTTTTTATATTCTGTGTAGGTAATGTAATGTCTGTAGCGACGCATATACGTGTATTATCATCACATACTAATAATATATCAGATAAAATCGAATCGTTCCTATATGGAGTTTCTATAAAAAGTTCGGCAAAACCTTCTTTTCTAGAATGTTTTTCCAAATTCCTTATAGCAGTCTTTCTTTCTAAAGGCTTTATAGGAAGATATCCATTAAATGCAAATCTCTGACCATTCATACCAGAGGCCATTAATGCCATCATAAGTGAAGATGGTCCCACAAATGGGATTACTTCTATATCCTGGAAATGAGATAATTCTACTAATCTAGAACCTGGATCTGCTACTGCTGGAAGACCAGCTTCAGAGATCATACCTACATCATTTCCATCTAGAAGAATTTCTAAAATTTCTTCTACATCTTTTTCCTCACTATGCTCATTAAGTAAATAAAAACTTAAACCATCTATTTTACCTTTTAACCCAGCTTTAGATAAATATCTTCTTACTGTGCGTACTTCTTCGACAGCATAATGGGTAATTTTTGGTAATAAATCTAATACTGGCTGAGGAATAACCTCTCCAGGATTATTATCTCCTAATGGAGAAGGTATCAAAAATAATCTTCCTTTCATTCTCGCAAAGATAAACAAAAAAGATAAACTAAATTATTACCTTTACGTCATGGAAAACTCTATCACCTTTTTAGGTACAGGGACATCTTCAGGTATTCCGATGATAGGATGCGACTGCGAAGTATGCAAATCACCTGATTCTAAAGATAAAAGATTACGAACATCAGCATATATTCAATACGAAGGACTGAAATTAGTAATAGACTGTGGTCCAGATTTTAGACAACAAATGCTTAGAGAGAATATATCATATCTAGATGCTATACTACTTACCCATCAGCATAAAGATCATACTGGTGGATTAGATGACGTAAGATCATTTAACTATTTTCAAAAAAAATCATTTCCTATTTATGCCGAAACTAGAGTACAAGACTCTCTAAAAAAAGAATATTATTACGCTTTCGAAGAACATCCTTATCCTGGAACTCCTCTGTATGATATACATACGATAGATGAAACTCCTTTTGAAATAAAAGGACATAAAATTATTCCTATTAGAGCTATTCATTACAAACTTCCTATCCTAGGTTATCGCTTCGGTGATTTAGCTTATATCACAGATGCTAACTTTATACCAGAAGAATCTATGGCTAAATTAGCAGGCGTAAAAGTATTAATACTTAGCTGTATTAGAAGAACAAAACATATTGCACATTTTTCTTTAGGAGAAGCTTTAGAAGTTATGGATAAAATCGGTGCTGAAAGAAATTATTTAACTCATCTCTCTCATCAGTTAGAAAGATGCACCCTTTTAGATAAAGCCCTTCCTGATAATATTCATCCAGCATATGATGGCTTAAATATTAAATTTTAGGATTTAGGATTTGGAAGTCTAATTCCATCATATTTGGAAATATTCTATTATTTAATTATATTTATTGTACAATTACATTATTATTAATCATATTATGGTATCAATCGGTGACACTTATAAGTATAGAACTATCTTTACTCAAGAAGATGTAGAGATGTTTGCAGATTTAACTGGAGATAGGAATCCAATACATTTAGATCGTGAATATGCAGCTAGAACTCATTTTAAAAAACAAATAGTACAAAGTGCTTTAATAAGTTGTGCTATTTCTAAGATTTTTGGATTAAAATGGCCAGCTGAATTAGATTCTCATTTCATTTCAAATGAAGTAATGTACATAAAGCCGGTATACGTAGAAGAACCTTATGAATTCTATTGTAATTGTACTAATATCGATAGTAAAAGACATATTGGTACTATAGAAAGTGTTCTATATGATATGCATGGGAATGTGATAGTAAATGTAAAATCAAGAATAGAAAGCAAAAGTGCTTTTAAAAAATAAATTGTAAATTAAATAGAAATTTAATAGTTAGTAATTTAATAATTAGTAAAAAAAATATCGATAATAATTATCGATATTTTTTTTGTTTAACCTATTTAAATAAAGGCTTAACCCTCTATTAGATACTTAGCACTTTATAATTATAGTCTAATATTATGAATCTCTCCAAGTGGAATACTTAAACCAAAGAAGAAATTAGTAGATGATTTAGAAAGAGGAATTCCTTGTTTAGAAATCTTATATGCCATATAATCAGAACCCATAAAAAAGTTAAGACCTCTTCTTGGAGTAAAATTAAACATCCATCCTAAACCTTGACCATTTGATAATAAAGTAGAAGTTATTCCTAATCCAAACCAATTAGTAGGCTGATAAGCCCAAGAAAGCATTATTTCATTTTTATTAATATATTTACCTACACGATTATGATATAAGATACCCACATTCATTTTTTCATCCATAAAATGATATTTTGCACCTATATAAATTTTACGGGCTAAATGAGATTTAATATTTTCAGTAGGAGTATTCTGATCAAAGTGGAATAAATCCATAAGATCATCTTTTATTTCTTCAGTTTGATCGTCGAAATCCACATCATCGAAATCTATTTCACCAAATCCATCATAAGTGAATGTTTTATTCAAAGCATTAAGGCTTTTAGAATCCTCAGCAGAATAGTTTAAGAACCCCAAATCACAAATAGATGCAGATAAAGTAATATTATCCATAAAATTATCTAAATGGAAACGATATTCAGCACCTAAATCGAAAGCTATACCGAATCCATTAGGTGTAACATTATCGGTATTTAATCCACTTATTTTATTGTCATCATCATATTCTAATGCTATACCACTAGTAAGATAACCTTCAGTAGTTTGTGTAATCTCCCATTGATTTTCATCCATAGAAGCGTTCATTTCTTTAATATTGATATTAAGATCTGCTAAACCTACTAAAAATTTCATTTTAGCCCCTACCCTTAAGCCTTCTACAGAATGAATTTTCATAGAATATCCAAGAGCTAACTCAGTATAAGCATTTATATTAAAATGCATATTACTCATATCATATGTCCTAGAAGAATTACCTAACCCGTCTTTTAAGAATTCGAATAAAGATTTAGGATTTCCCATTTCAGTTTGATATTTAACACCTAAATCTACAGTTATGAAAGCATCATCATTAATATAGAATCCAGTATTAAGAATAGTATTACTACCATCAAAACTTGTAGAACTCATATCAGGTAACTTATCTAAAAATTGGTTTAAAGTCACATTAGGATGTAAAAAAGTACCATATTTATCATTTCCCAAATCAAATATAAAATTTTCAAAACCCACATTAGACTCTAGATTAATACTCATAAATGATAGAGCAGGTATTCCCACATATGACTGTGTAGGAGCAAAAGCAGGATTCATATAATGACCTAAGGTAGAATTCTGCATAAAATATGCTGTTTTCATTTCTTGAGCAGAAACTGTAATAGAAAACATTATTGATACCAATAATATATATTTAGTTAAATTTTTCATAATTATTATTATTTATCGTCTTCTTTAATAATGATTCCGTTAGCTGCATATAGATATAAAGAACCAGAAATATAATCATCTTGTGAAAGCGTCTGATTACCTGAATCTTCAGATGAAATAATATCCAATTTTATTATTAATTTATTTATTATTTTATCTCCTAATTTACTACCATCGAGAGTTAATGCAAATGGTGTAATTACAGCCTCTCCATTTTTAGCACTTTTAATATAAGAAGAAGAAATATTTAAATCGATTTCATTACCTTCTTTATCTATTGGTATTATAGTTATATTAAATGCTAGTGGAGAAGAATTTTCAAGGCTACCATTTATAGAAACTTCATTATCTTTAATAATATCAGAAAAATCTTCTGTAATATCATCTAAAGTGTCTTTTACAAATACTTTAAAATCTTCACCGAATGCAAACGGAGCTTTAAAATCATAAGAATAATCAGTAGAATAAGTACTATTCAATATAATATGAGCTTCTGTAGTAACATCTGGATAAGCGGTAACATTTACTACTATATAATCCGGCAGTGTTTTAATCAACCCACCCAAATCAAGTTCTTGCCATATATAATCAGGATCAGTTATTTGTGATTTAGAAAGAATATAACCAGTAGATACTTCTGACCCATCGTCTGATGCATTAATAGTTAAACTAGTAGATTCTTCATTTAATAACTCATTATCTTTATAAGATGATAATTTAAGATCTGTGATAACTCGCATACCCATATTATGAGTAAGTAGGAATTTTAATGAAGGATTTAATAAATCCATAGAAGAACCATCTTCTTTTAACATATCAGGAATATCATCAAACTGAATAGTAGTTTCCATAGCTTCCAACTCATAATCTAATATACCATAGAAATCTGTAGGAGTTAGAGATCCGATACTACTATTTAATATTACAGTTAATTCATCTCCAGCATGATTTAAAATATCATTCTTATCTAAATGAATAGAAACTTTAGAAGATACTTTAATAGTCTCATTAATGATTTTCTCAGAATTTAATTTAACACCTTTAATTCTAACATTAGGAATCGAATATTCACCTTCGAATATTTTATCATTAACAGTAATGAATACATATCCTTCCCCATCGTCTTTTACAGAGAATATTACTTTATCTCCATCTTTAATTTCTTGTTCATCAAAGATGAATTTATCAGGGAATTTCATAACAATATTTAAGTCAGGATCATTAGTTAAGTAAGTATTATTAGAAAAATTAGCCAAAATATTAGTAATTAAGCCACCACCATCGAATAATATTTTATGTATTTCTTTGATCCCATCTGCAGTAGAAAAATCAGCATTAATAGGAATAATTAAAGTATCTAAAATCAATTCATAATCCTGCTCGATAGCTGTATAAAGATTTGTACTAGTAAAAGGATCAAAATCCGCACTAGTAATATCTACTCCAGGAATAGGAGGAATAATAGGAACATTCCATGTTATAGTCTGAGGATTCGCTGTAGTACCATCTATTGTAAGACCTTGAACCTTATCAGTAATATTGAAAGACATATCATCATTTTCATTAAAAGATATATAATAATTTCCTTCGCTATTCATTTTGATAATGTTACCATCTTCTAAATCTAATTCTTCAGAAAGTAATATAGGTTTTATCGTACCAATAGGTATTTTTACATTACTACCTATCTTTATAGTCTCATCAAAAGATGCATCTTCAGTAATATCATAATCAGCCACACAACCAGGAGCTAAAAAGAACATAGTTATCATTACTAAAGGGATTAATAATAATTTGGATTTCATAAATGTTTATTAGTTAAAAAATAGTTTATTCAAAAAGTTTATTAGGACATGAATATTAGAAATCACATCTGAGTTATATAATCTTATCTTATATAACTCTTCGCATTTAATAGACTATTATTAAGATTCAATTAACAATAATACTAGTAATTTGATGTAAAGATAACTATTTATAACTAAATACCTTTTTTTTTAAGAAAATTTATCAAGAATAGGCTCTACACCCTTATCTAAGGCCGATATATCTTCCACATACCAGAGATAACCCTCAATATTACTCAATTCTAATATGCCTAAAATAAATTTCCCGGCTTTAAATGCCAGAAGATAATTAATCAAATAGGCGAATACGGGGTACAAGACCCCTTTTTATTCTTTGACGCACCGAACCGAGTAGCCGCTAGCCCGAAAGTAGCCGTCATCCGGATCCACGAAACTGTTGAGGAAGAACAGGTTGTACCCACGACTGCTACCGGGCGAACCAGACCAACAGCTACCGGAGCGACCCACGTCGTTGAAAGCCCCACTAGTGAAGTACCGATACCCCGCAGTCGGGTAGAAAGCCCCATCATATGTTCCTCCGTAATTTGTATCTGACCATATAAAATTCATCACTGTAAACTCACTCCACGGCGATGCTGATCCGTTCCATACAGGAACTCGCCAACCAACAGGACATGGATCAAATATTGTTTTTTCTGTAGGAGCACTTATAAGTGCTCCACCCCAAAAGGCATCATTCGGAGTAGTACACCAATCCCACTTACTTGCATATACTCCTATATAAAAAATCGATGGATTTAAAATAGCATTGGATAAACTTGAAGCATCCGCAGTCGTAACAGTTCCTTCTGTTTTAAAAGGATCTTTTCGACCCCACTGGTAATACAAACCGTATGTGGTAACCTCTCCTGGTGTAACTGTAGTTGCTCCAAGATTCCTGTCCATGAAGGTATAAGATGAATCTGCTGAATTGGTGACGAGGTATGTCGTTCCATTGAATGGAACGTATGGATCGTAATTTGTTACCCAGATATGCCAGCTCCAAAGAATATCCCCCTGTTGATTAACATCGCTATAAGCAGCTATGACAGCGTTACCTGATTTCAAATAAGTAGTAATAGTAACTGTCTTGTCGGAACTCATAGGATCCAATGAAATTAAGTCTTCAGTATCCTCCCATAAAATACCTACGGAAGCTGGATTAAGGATAGTCCCTATTCTAGTTCCTGCATCACTTCCACCATTACCTTGTATATCTACTGGTATCTCTAAACTACTGCTTGGTGTTATCATATAACAATTAGCAGTTGGGAGAGGATCAATAGTAATATCAAGATCATAATTACCACCAATAGTCCAATCCGTAATGACTACTACAGGATCGATCGTAAGCTCTTCACTGTTCACTGTTATATTATAGGTATATTCGGTATGCGCAGCCCATTCAGATACTGTGGATACAGGAAGTATAGCTAAATAAGAGCAACCATCTATCGTCAATTTAATCGTAATATCGGAAATAGCGTCAGTATTTTCCGCCAGGATTGTAGGCGCTACAAGAGCTACAGCCTCGGTAGCCTCATCACTCAAAGAAAGATTACCTCCATATACTAGGCTATCGATACTTGTTCCGCTTACTGTGCCGTCTGCTATAAGCAATGTTCCAGTTCCAGAAAGAAAGGGAGTGCTAGTAGATGTAAGTGATATAGCGGTCAATTCTCCTGCTCCTTTATAATTATCCCTCAAAGTGACACTAAAAATAACTTTCGATAGTGCATGATTAAAAGTTAGTACTGGGGTACACTTGGATTTAGTGACAGGTTCAGGAGTGGCCCAAAGGTAATCCGTCTGGTTTGTCGCACTAAAATCATCTGTAGAAACCAACGTAATACTTTTTGTAGAAGTAATGTCCGGATATGTCAGTTCGTCAGCCGTAGCCGGATACCAAGAATAAACAGTGGCATCGGGATTGATATAAATAGAAGGAAATGGTATTACCGAATTAGTGCCTGTGCTTACGATAGCCGTGGAGTTTATTTTAGGATTATACACATTGGCTACATCATCTACAAAAACACCGATAGTATTGTTTGAAAAATCCGTTACAAGAGACTTGGTGGGAGATACATTATTATCTTCCATGTTTGTAGTAATCTTCAATTCCCCAGTAAGATTTTCTTCTCCGATTATTTTTCCTTTAGAGCACCCTGCTCCTAAAATCATAATCACTACCAGAGCGGTCACTAATAAATAATTCTTTTTCATATCTTTAAATAATTCTTTTTAAAATCTTTTCGACCACTTAGGGTAGAATCAAATAGGCGAATACGGGGTACAAAACCCCTTTTTATTCTTTGACGCACCGAACCGAGTAGCCGTTAGCCCGATAGTCGCCGTCATTCGGAATCACGATACCGTTGAGGAAGAACAGGTTGTACCCGTAACTGCCATTAGGTGACCCAGACCAATAGTTGCCGCGGCAACCCAGGTCGCGGAGAGCCCCACTGCTGTTGCTCCGAAACCCAGCAGCCGGATAGAAAGCCCCATCACTATATGTTCCTCCGTGATTTGTATCTGACCATATAAAATTCATCGCTGTAAACTCACTCCACGGCGATACTGATCCGTTCCACGCAGGAACTCGCCAACCAGCAGGACATGGATCAAATATTGTTTTTTCTGTTGGAGAACTTATAAATGCTCCACCCCAAAAGGCATCATTCGGAGTAGTACACCAATCATACCTAACTCCAGATGCTTCTATATAAAAAGTCGATGGATTTAAAATAGAATTGGATAAGCTAGAAGCATCCGCAGTCGTAACAGTTCCTTCTGTTTTAAAAGGATCTTTTCGACCCCACTGGTAATACAGACCGTATGTGGTAACCTCTCCTGGTGTAACTGTAGTTGCTCCAAGATTCCTGTCCATGAAGGTATAAGATGAATCTGCTGAATTGGTGACGAGGTATGTCGTTCCATTGAATGGAACGTCTGGATCGTAATTTGTTACCCAGATATGCCAGCTCCAAAGAATATCCCCCTGTTGATTAACATCGCTATAAGCAGCTATAACAGCGTTACCTGTTGTTGACCTTGAATTCGCAGTAATAATAACTTTCTTATCACTACTCATATCACCCAAGGAAATTAATCCTTGCGTATCTTCCCACAAAAGACCTACGGACAAAGGACTGATACTCGTTTCTAATCCCGTACCAGCTACATCTTCACCATTACCTCTTACATCTACTGGAACATTAAGGCTTCTACCCGAAGCAATTATATAACAATTAGCCGTGGTCGTAACCTCGGAAACAGAACTATTAATCATAATATTAACTTTATAATTACTGCCAGCTTCCAGTGAATTAAGACCTACTGTAGTTCTTATAATCCTGTCATCTACAGTAAAAGTCAGCGCAATATCCCCAGACAAGGTTAAGACTGGTACCATAAGTACGGTTACCTCAGCAGAAGAGCCCCTTGTAATACTACTAATATCAGGATTGACCGTAACCGTTCCAGCAGTTCCACTGCCGTAAATACCTTTAGTCATATCCAACGTATTGGAGGCCAAGATTCCATCATTGACAATACTGATTTCACTCACAGCACAGCTATCAATATAAGTAGCATTATGCGTCAGAGTGAAGGTGAGTTTTGCATAGGCATGGTCCAGAGTAAAGGGTACCACTGTTCCGCTGACGGCTTTAACACCGGTCTGGTAACAGAGATCTGCACTCTCAGTATATAACTGCGAGGTTAAAGTTAAAGATCCGTCTGTATAATCCTTATCACTGTTATAGGGAGAGTAGGCACACAAGCTAGCCTCGTTTTTGGTCAGATAAATGGGTTCCATGCCCAAAGCAACATCCCAACCACTACCACTGTTAGTGTACTGTATATTATTCCTTGATCTTAAATATTTCGTATTTTCCAACTGGAAAACGCCAATATTCCCGGTTAAAAGTTCTGATGTAGAACGTTTAACACCAAGAAAACTAATATTCCCGATTTGCAACGGAGCATGATCATCTCCTTCTTCGACCACATTATCCCTGTTACAAGAAACCAATATAATCACCAATCCAAATAAGCAGTTCTTTATATAATTATTCCAATGCCACATTAATTCTTTTTTTATTCCATACATTAATTTTTCCCTTTTTTATGTCATCCTAGCTAACAGAAATATCGGTAGATAATCCAACTGTCCAATCCGCAATAGTTACAGTGCCTATCGTAAGCACTCCGCTGTTCACCGTTATATTATAGGTGTATTCGGTATGCGCAGCCCATTCAGACACCGTGGATACAAGAAATATATCTGAATAAGAGTAACCATCTATCGTCAATTTAATCGTAATATTGGAAGTAGCGTCAGTATTTTCCGCCAGGATTGTAGGCGCTACAAGAGCTACAGCCTCGGTAGCCTCATCACTCAAAGAAAGCGTACCGTTATATGTAAAAGTATCGGTAGCTGTTAATTCTGTAACCACACCGTCTGCGATTTTCATTTTTCCAGTTCCAGAAAGAAAGGGAGTGCTAGTAGATGTAAGTGATATAGCGGTCAATTCTCCGGCTCCTTTATAATTATCCCCCAAAGTGACACTAAAAATAATTTTCGATAGTGCATGATGGAAAGTCAGGACTGTGTCACAATTGGATTTAGTGACATTTACAGGAGTGGCCCAAAGGTAATCCGTCTGGTTTGTCGCACTAAAATCATCTGTAGAAACCAACGTAATACTTTTTGTGAAAGTACTGTCCGGAGCTGTCAGTTCGTCAGCCGTAGCCGGATACCAAGAATAAACAGTGGCATCGGGATTGATATAAATAGAAGGAAATGGTATTACCGAATTAGTGCCTGTGCTTACGATAGCCGTGGAGTTTGTTGTAGGTTTATACACATTGGCTACATCATCTACAAAAACACCGATAGTATTGTTTGAAAAATCCGTTACAAGAGACTTGGTGGGAGATACATTATTATCTTCCATGTTTGTAGTAATCTTCAATTCCCCAGTAGGATTTTCTTCTCCGTTTATTTTTCCTTTAGAGCACCCTGCTCCTAAAATCATAATCACGATCAGAGCGGTCATTAATAAATAATTCTTTTTCATATTTTTTCTTTTACGTTTAAGTTTTCTAGTTAATAGATTATTAATAAATTATAAAAATAGGTTATAATTCAGCCTAATAAGTTATGATACATATTCAGTAATATCATAAGTAGCCACACAGCACGAAACTAAAAATAACGTAGTTATCATGACTAAAATGATTAATAATAATTTGGATTTTATAAATGTTTATTAGTTAAAAAATAGTTTATTCAAAAGTTTATTAGGACATGGATATTGGAAGTCATATTTAATAGGCTATTATTAAGATTCAATTAATAATAATTAAATGTAAAGATAACTATTTATAACTAAATACTTTTTTTTATGAAAAATTATCAAGAATAGGCTCTACACCCTTATCTAAGGCCGATATATCTTCCACATACCAGAGATAACCCTCAATATTATTATACCCCATAGATTCCATAAGTTTCATGTAGTGAGCCACTTGTTTATGATAAGAACTGTGACGTACCCCGAACTTATAATCAAGAACTACTAATTTATCCTTTCCTACCATAAGTCTATCTGGAATGTAGAAATCACCAGTTTCGGTAATAATTTTTCTTTCATTAATATGAGAATAAGTACCATCAAACCAATGATAATCCCTTATCTTAGAAAGGCCATCAGCTAATATCTCCTTAAATTCTACAGCAGACACTTGATCTATAACACCAGAAGCTATAGCCGAATCTATAGCTATAGTTAAATCTTTTTCCTCAGACATCTCTGATAATATATTATGCATAATAGTACCCCTATTTCTATTATTTCCATCGAAGAAATCTTCACCTATCATACTTAATTTAATTCTATCACCTATCGGATAAGACTCATAATCAGAAACTTGTATATTATCTTTAGAATCAGTCTCATTAGAAGTTTCAGTCCTCCACCAAGAACCGATATCTAGGACTTTAATATCCTGACTATCGACAAGAACATTTTTTATTTTATCCTCATACAATTTAAACAGAATATTAGAAACAGAATTAATTTTATTTTTCTTTTCAGATTCTGGAGTCCATATTATCAATTCTTCTTTAGCTCTAGTAAATGCTACATAAGCCATATTCAAAGAATCAATATATGAATAAAGGTCTTCTTTATCCAACACACTAGAAAACAAAGTATCACTAGTGGATTTTGAAATATTAACAGGAACAATCCCCAATTTATCGTAAGGAGCTTCAGTTATAGGATCAGCCACATGCCAAACCACATTTTTACGGTTTTTATTGAGCGTCAGCTTAAAAAATGGTAATATCACTACTTTAAACCCTAGACCTTTAGATTTATGAATAGTCATTATCCTAATAGAATCTTGTTCTGAAGGCACTGAAATACTCTTACTTCTTCCGGCTTCATCCCACCAATTACAAAATCCTATAATATCCGAACCATGAGAAATCATATAATTAGAAACTAAATCCATAAAAGCATTAATAAATACAGCTTGCTTCTTATCAGTTTCATCTAAAGAACGACAAACCTCTTCACATATCTCGAATAAAGTTCTTTCCTTATAATCGAATTTTTTATTAGTAAACAAGAATTTATTAACTTCATTATCATCATCAGATACATATTTAAGAGCTGTAACTATCTTTTGAACAGCCTTAGAACTAGATATTAATAATGACTCATCAGAAAGCACAGAGTAATTATTAGTAATTAAAAAATTAGCTAATAGAGTACCTTCATTATTTTTCCTGACTAAGAATACTATATCACTTTTTTTATAACCTAAAGAAAACAAGTTATCTAAAGTCTTAGGTAATCTTTCCAATACCCTATCATTAAAAGTTACATCTTTATTTTTTTCAGGTAAGAAATTAATCCTAACATGACCTTCGAAATCAGAATGATTTTTAGGAACTTTTTGAATAACAGTAGAATATATATCTTTAATTAATTCCCCTTTAAAACTTCTATCTCCTTCTTCATTATATAAACCAGCGATCATATCAGAAGCTTTTGAAAAAAAGTCATTGTTAAACTCTATTATATTTTTAGCAGATCTCCAGTTATTTTCCAAGATTTCTACATTAACATTATTTTCACCAAAGTCTTCCTCTACTTTAGAATTAAGAAGATTCCAGTCAGAATTACGCCACCTATAAATACTTTGTTTAACATCACCTACTACTAGATTAGTAGAACCACCATCATTGGAATCAGTTAGCAATGGTTTAAAATTTTCCCACTGCATCTTCGAAGTATCTTGAAACTCATCTAGCAAATAATTTTCTATCCTACCCCCTATTTTTTCATAAACAAAAGGAGTATCACTGCCGTCAATAATTCTATTAAGAAATTCAGTAGATTCAGAAAGCAATACTACGTTATTATCATGACAATACTTAAGAATATTTTCACGAATATCGAAAAGTACACCTAAAGCGTAAAGATCTTTTACTACAGATTTAGCAGTATTATATTTCTTAACCTCATTATCACTAATTTCTATAGCCTGTTTAACCAATCCATTCATTTTCTGATAAAAATCAGCATTGACACCAGTAGAAACATCTTTTCCAGTCATCCAAGCATCTGGATTATCAAGAAGTTTTCTAAAACTAGTCGTTATATCTAAAACACTATTATCAGCCATCCATTGAAATCTAATAAATGGAGATCTAGTTTTACCTTTCATCTCTATGGGCATGAATCCGGCACTAACAAAACAATTCATCGCATCTGTACCTATAGATTTAACATTAGCCTCGAAATCACGAATAATTTTAAAAAGAGAATTCCTGAAGTCAAACAAAGACTGTTTATCCGTTAATAAATTATTATTTTCATTATATTTAAGCTTAAAATCTTCATTAAAAAGATTAGTCCCTAACTCTTTTAATTTATTAGTAGGATTCCAGTTATCACCCTGTTCTATACCACTTATAGATAAATCAATAAGCCATTTTAACAAAGATTTCTTATCAGGATCTTCTAAAGAATCCATCATATCATCGACAGCTTGAGATAATACAGAAACACTATCTAACTCGACTTCATAAGAAGAATATTGACCCATTTCTCTAGCAAAAGCTCTAAGAGTTTTCTGAAAAAAAGCATCTATAGTACTGACATTAAATGCTGTATAATCATTTAAAATAGAAAGTAGCATATCTCTTGCATCATTAGCTATTTGTTCTGCATTTAACCCAAATCTATCTTTAATAATAGAATAATAATCAGAAGAAACTGCATCCTCACTCATATCATATAATTCAGATAGAATCCTTTGCTTCATCTCATCAGTCGCTTTATTAGTAAAAGTAACAGCTAATATCTTTCTATAGCCAAAAAAAACACCTTCATCTCTATAACCAGATACGTATTTTTCAAAAAGTAATTCAATATACTTTCCTGTTAATTCGTGGGTTTTACCTGACCCTGCGGAAGCTTTACATATATTTATCATCTGTATATTCTTTTAATTTTTAATGTTAGATAATTATAGATTACTCTATCTATTACCTGTTACACAAAATTTTATAAGGGCAGTAAGCACATATATCTGTATTATCAGTACATCTTATAAGCTGATTCTTATCAAATATCTCCTCAAGTAGTTCCTTCAACTTTTCTTTATACTCCATCAGTAAATCATAATTATTTTCACAAACAAGAATATTGTTTTTAAATATATCCTTAAGAGAATATATATTCAGTTCTACATCCATATCTTTCAAATTTGGCATATCTAAATCGCATAGTAAATAATAGAAAAACAACTGAAATGCAGTATAGGGCCTTGTTTTACATTCCCTGTCAAACATATTTTCTACACTCTTTTTATAATTTAAATTACAGCCACCAGTCTTATAATCTATGATCCTCAATTCACCATTTACCTTATCTAATCTATCTATATAACCCACTAAATTCACAGAGTTTTTACCATTAAAAATAGGGAATGAAGAGAAACATTTCTTCTCACCTTCCACATAATCAAATGAACCATATTTCACACAAATCAAATTATCATAAGCCAGAGTTTGTTTAACATAACGCTTCAGAAGAGCCTCTACTATCTTATTTTTCCCACCCACATGGTAAATATTCTGCTTAAAGAATTGTTTATTTACATGATTTTCAATGTTTTGGTCTGACGACAATTTTTTTAGTAATGAAGATGTTATTAGTTCATGCTCATAATCCTTATAAATAGCATGCATCGTATCATGATATAAGGTACCGAAGATATTAGGTTCGATTTCTTCTGCTACTGCATCAGGTTCTTCTATTCCTTTAATCTTTTGGAAATAAAACTTCATAGGACAGCCCAAATAATTATTTAGAGCTGAAGCTGAAAATTTCATCTTATTTAATCTATCGAAATATTCTTCATCCTTTTCAATGATTAATTCTTTTTCTTCGATATTAGGAATAGAATAAATCACATTATGTTCCTTAATAGGATGATGATGTTGATATTTAAGCTGTTTAACATAACGGCTAACTTCACCAGTAGTCATACCCCCTACACGAGTATCATATATTAAATATAGGTTCTTAACCCTATAAAGAGAACGATAGAAATGATAAGCTGAAACAGCATCTTGATATTCGTAATTAGGCAATCCGAACCCTTTCCTAAGATTATAAGGAATAAAAGAATTTTTCACAGATTTAGAAGGAAAAGTACCTTCATTAACAGAACAAATAATCAAATTTTCGAAATCTAACGATCTCATTTCCAAGTTACCCATCACTTGAAGACCAGAGAGAGGTTCACCTCTAAATGGTATAGAAGTCAAGGCTACTGTTTGTTCTAAAAGTTTAAAATAAGTACTCCTCTTTAATGGTAAATTTAAATCCTTAAGATTATTAATAGCTGTATAATAATAATAAACAAATTCTTTATCTCCTTTATTCAAATAATCTGATAAGAACATCAATATCCTCTGAAAATAATCTGAAAGATATAAATTCATTTCATGGGAATTAGTATCTACTGACCCTGCTTTTTCATCGAAAATCAATTTAAAGAAATCATTCTTAGCTAAATCTTCTACAGAAACATAAATACTATTCGAAGCTATTATATTCTTACATATTTTAGTAGAAGCAAATTTTTCTGCATATTTTTTAGTGAGAGGATTCTTAAGAATTTGGAAAATATTCGAATGATAATAATATGTTTTACCATCTCTAATTCTCACTTTTCTCTGAAGTTCTATGATTTGGCTCATATAAAATGCCACATTAGAATTCTTAAGAGAATAACCCATAGTCACATTAACTTTTTCTATGCACTCAGGAATAGAACTCAATATAGGAAGAAGCATTTTTTGATCAGGAAGCACTACAGCTGTATCTAATCTATTTATTTGCAGAGAAGCTTTTTCCCCTTCTATCTTCTCTAGAATTTCACTAACTATCTTAGCCTGACCATTAGCTGAGGGAACACCTACCAATTCTATATTTCTATCTTCCATCCTTACACCTCCAGCTTTTGGACCTAATCCATCTGTACCACCATCTAATTCATACTTAGAAGGATATCTAATAACATTATCTTTCATAAAAAATGAAGACATATTCTTTTTATCGGTAATCATCTTACCATAATAATCCCAATAATAATCAGCTATACCTCTCTTTTTAAAACAATCAAAGAACTTAAGCTCACATTCATTTAATGCATTAAAGCCTACAAAAATCACTTTTTCCTCATCACTGAATATATCTTTTAAATGATTTTCATTACACATATTAACCACTTTTCGATAAGCTTTTCCTTCATATGTCATAGATTTAGCATCTAAAACAGTATTAAAGTCTGTGTATATTTCAGAAAGATGTCCCCATATATTTAAGAAATCCTTTTCTTTATCTTGTTCACGATAAGGTAAAAGATGACCCCAAAAGTCTTTAATAGCATTTTTCTGGTTATCAGTTAGATATGAATAATTAGCATCTATTTCATTTAAGTCATTTATATTAGTAAATAACATCTGTGTATCTACTAAATACTTATCAGCATCTTCAAAATCACTTAAAATAGTATCTCCCCAAAAAATAAATTCATCGAACTCTTCATGAAAATCTGGCACAAATTTCTTATAAGACAAATATAAGTCATACAATAAATGTAATCTATCCTCTTGAACTAAGCCTGAAATCTTCGTAAATAAATCATTTATGGTATATATCTTAGGTGATAAAATAGGATGAGATGCTGCTTGTCCTAAATATCTCTGAAAAAACACGGAAGAACGACGATTAGGAAAGATAAAATTAATATCTTCTAATTCATCTTCATAATTATTCACAAATATCTCTGCGACTTGAAGCAAAAATTCTTTTCTCATAATATAATGGTATATTTTACAATAACACAAAGTTATACCTTAATAACGCCATAAATCGGCGTTGGTTAGTTAACTTATAGAAGATACTAGCAACCCGGTTTTCCAAGTAATCTAAACATATTTTTCTTGTAAACTTCTACTCCTGGTTGATTAAATGGATTAACATCTAGCATGTAAGCTGATATTCCACAAGCAGTTTCGAAAAAGTAGAATAATTCTCCTAATGTATATTCATCGATCTGGTCTATTTCTATTTTGATAACAGGGACAGAACCCTGCTGATGAGCTTCAATAGTACCTTGCTCAGCCATATGATTACAATAGCTAAGATGTTTACCAGCTAAATAATTCAAATTATCAAGATTATCCTTGTCTTCTGGAATAATAATATTGCCGCCAGGCTTAGCCACAGAAATGACCGTTTCGAATATTATTCGTTGACCTTCCTGAATATATTGACCCATAGAATGTAAATCGGTAGTTAAACATACAGAAGTAGGAAAAATTCCTTTTCCTTGCTTACCTTCTGATTCGCCGAAAAGCTGCTTCCACCATTCGCCGATATATTTTAATTTAGGTTCGTATGAAGCTAAGATTTCGATATCTTTTCCGTGACGTAAATAATAATTTCTTAAGCAAGCATAAATGATTGAAGGATTTTCTGAAGCATTAGATTCAGCGTTCAGCAATACTCTTTTTCTCATATATTTAGCTCCATCCATTAATTCTCTAATATCGAAACCTGCTAGGGCTATGGGTAATAAACCGACTGCCGTCAATATAGAAAAACGACCTCCTACATCATCTGGAATAGAAAATGTATTATAACCTTCCTGGTCAGCCAAAGTTTTTAGCGCACCTTTTTTAGCATCAGTTATAGCTACTATTCTAGAAGCAAGTTCTTTTTTAAAATCGTTATGATCTTCCGAGCATACAGTATTTAGCGAAGCTGTTAGTTGCTTTTCTAATAATGATCTTAATAGACGAAAAGCGACTGCTGGTTCTGTAGTAGTCCCTGATTTAGAGATAACTACGATAGCAAATGATTTGTCTGACAAAAAATCTAATAATTCTGAATGATAAGTTTCTGAAAGACTGTTCCCAGCAAACAATATTTGTGGAGAGTTATAATCACTAAAACTATTTTTAAGAGCTTCTATGGCAGCCTTGGCTCCTAGATAAGAACCACCGATACCTATTATTACGATAGCATCTAGATTTTTTTTGCTCCATAATTCTGCTTGATTTTCACAGGCATTTAAGACCTCATCTGAATTAACAGGAAGATTTTTCCATCCTAAAAAATCATGACCTTGGCCATCTTCGTTTATTAAAGTATTTAATGCTTTTTTACCTTCCTCAAGTATATCTAAAGTAATATTTGCTTCAAGTTTTATCATAACTAGTATTTATTATAGATATTATCATTACTGAATATGATCGTTCATTTTATTTATACAAAGTTCTGGATTTCCGCCTTCCCAAAGAATTTTATAAATAGTATCAGCTATAGGCATTTCAATAGAATATTCTTTGCAAATATTATGTAAAGCCTTGCAAGCATAAAGACCTTCTACTACTTGTTCCATCTCTACAATAGCTGATTTAACAGAATAACCTTTACCGATCATAGCACCAAAAGTTCTATTACGACTGAACTGTGAATACATAGTAACAAGCAAATCCCCTAAATACGCAGACTTAGACATAATTCTATTTTCATCCAGATGAGTAGTATCCATAAATGATATCATTTCATGATAAGAATTAGTAGCTAAAACAGCTAGATAATTATCACCAAATCCCAGTGAATGACAAATACCTGAAGCTATAGCATATATATTCTTAAGAGCAGCTGAATATTCTACTCCATAAATATCTGTACCTGCTATCGTATAAACATTTTTATTTTTAAATAACTTACAGAAATATTCTGCAGTTTCTATATGTTTAGAAGACAAAGTCATATAAGATAATGACTCTGCAGCTACTTCTTCTGCATGACAAGGACCACTTATAACTCCTATTTTTTCGAAAGGAATATTATGCTGAGTATGAAAGTATTCAGCAACAGTGATATTTTTATCTGTAACAAACCCTTTAGTCCCCGAAATTATAAATTTGTTCTTAATAGTTTCAGAATCTATCTTACCCATAGCATCTTCGAAAAACATAGATGGAGTTACGAATAACAGTATATCTGCATCATTTACAGCTTCTTGAATATCACTAGTCATACGAAACAATGACGAATCAAACTCACAAGTACGTAAATAATTCTTTTGACGTCCATTTAGTTTCATATATTCGATATTCTTAGGATTACGAAAATACCAAAGAAGATTATTTCCATTATCCACCAATACTTTAGCTAGGGCTGTCGCCCAACTTCCACTGCCTATCAAAGAAATTTTCGGAGGGAGTAATATTCTAGCTTTCTTCATCATATTTATTATTGTCTATCATTTTTCTTATCAAGATATCGTAAGTTCTCTGCAGCATGAACTGCGAGACGATCACATATTTCATTTTCAGGATGTCCAGCATGACCTTTTACCCATCTAAATTCAACTTGATGCTGCCTATATATTTTTAGAAATCGGATCCACAAATCAGGATTTGCCTTTTTGTCAAATTTCTTTTTCTCCCAATTAAAAAGCCATCCTTCTGTAACAGCACTAACGACATATTTAGAATCACTAGTGACTATCACTTTAGAATTAAGTTTCTTAAGAGCCTCTAGTCCTATTATGACAGCCAATAACTCCATTCTATTATTAGTAGTATTTAAATCTCCACCTGATAATTCTTTATAATGAGATCCAGATTTCAAGACTACTCCATACCCTCCATATCCAGGATTTCCCAAAGAAGAACCATCAGTATATATATATATAGTATTATCTGCCATTATTGAGGACCTCTAAGATTTCTTTCTTTTTCTACCTTTAGAGGATTCTTAGTCATTTCTTCATAATTTATTCTATTCTGAACTATATCTATAGCAGCATAAATAGCTGAAGCCATAGGTCTTGCATTTGCTTGACCTTTTCCTGCTAATTCATAAGCAGTACCATGATCTGGAGATGTTCTTACCACAGGAAGTCCTGCTGTAAAGTTCACACCATTATCGAAAGCTAATGCTTTGAAAGGTATAAGACCCTGATCATGATACATAGTTAATACACCATCGAATGTATATTGCATACTATTAGAAAAAAATCCATCAGGAGAATAAGGGCCGAAGGCCAATATTCCTTCTTCGTTAGCTTTATCTATTGCAGGTTTAATAATATCTATTTCTTCATTACCTAATAAGCCTCTATCTCCAGCATGTGGATTAAGTCCTAAAACGGCTATTTTAGGTTTAATAATATTGAAATCCTGTTTTAAAGAATTATTCATTAACTGCATTTTACCTAATATCTTTTCAATACTTAAAGCAGCAGACACTTGAGCTATAGGAAGATGATTAGTCACTATACCCACTCTCATCTTATCCGCACATAAAAACATAAGTCCATCTTTAACACCGAACTCATTAATTAAATATTCTGTATGCCCAGGATAAGCAAATTTATCATCTGATACTGCCTTTTTATTAAAAGGAGCTGTTACCATAGCATCTATATCACCACTCTTAAGATCCTTCACTGCAGTTTTCAAAGAAATAATAGCAGACTCAGCACTATCATGTGTCGGCTGACCTGGATCAATATGAAAATTATCCGGTACACAATTCATAATATTAACTCTCTTAGAACGTGCATCCTTAGCAGAATTAATAATATTAGTAGTCATATCATCAGTAGCAGCTATAGTCTTTTTATAAAATCCAAAAGCTCTAGAAGAGCCATAAACTATAGGAATACACAATTCACTCATTCTCGCATCAGCTAAAGCTTTGATAATAATTTCATAGCCGATACCATTCATATCTCCCTGAGTGATACCTATTCTAATTTTATTTTTCATATCGTATTTATTTTTTTCTTAAATTCTTTAAATATTTTAATCTAATTTTAAAGATAATAATTATTATAAACTATTATTAATTTATAGTCTGCAAGTTACTAATAAATATTTATTTTTAACTTTGTATTATGGTCGATATACTCTCTACGGAAATACAATACCTAAACGGTATAGGTCCTAAAAGAGCTAAAATATTAGCTAGTGAGCTAAATATTTTAACTTTTAGAGATTTATTGTACACTTTTCCTTATAGATATATAGACAGAAGTCGTATATATGCCATCGCTGAATTAGATGCTGATATGACTTATATTCAACTTCGTGGCAAAGTTAGAACCATGAATATTATAGGTGCTAAAAGAGGTCGCAGATTAGTAATATACTTTTATGACGACACAGGAAGCATCGAATTAGTATTTTTCAAAGGTATCAAATGGATTCAAGAAAAGATAAAAGCTAACACAGAATACATTGTCTTCGGAAAAACATCCGCTTTTAATGGTAAATACAATATGGTGCATCCTGAAATAGACGAAGTAACTGAATCTCAAATGCCCTACGGTAGTTCTATGACAGGGATTTATTCCAGCACTGACAAATTAAAAAACGCTGGTATTACGATTAAGACATTCAGCAAATTTGAATACAGTTTTATCTCTAAATACTTAGAACAAATACATGAAAGCCTGCCGGCAATGGTTATAAAAGAAAACAATTTGTGCCCATTAAAATTCGCCTTAAAAAACATCCATTTTCCTACTAATATGCAAGCATTGGGACAAGCCCAATATCGATTAAAATTTGAGGAACTATTTTATCTACAGCTTTCTTTACTTAAACAGAAGAACGTAAGAATGAACGAGTCTGTTGGCCATGTTTTCACACGCATAGGTGATTACTTCAATACTTGTTTTAATAATATACCTTATGAATTAACTAACGCACAGAAAAGAGTTATTCATGAAATAAGAGAAGATATGAGAAGTTCTAAGCAAATGAATAGACTTCTTCAGGGTGATGTAGGTAGTGGTAAAACTTTAGTGGCTATTCTTTCTGCTATGATAGCAGCCGATAATGGTTTCCAAACATGTATTATGGCTCCTACAGAAGTATTAGCCACTCAGCACTATGAAGGTATATTCGCTCTAATAAAAAATAGTAGTATTAAAGTAGAACTTCTTACTGGTAGTGTTAAAACCGCTAAAAGAAGAGAAATACACGCAGGACTTGAAGATGGATCTATAAATATATTATTCGGTACTCATGCAGTAATAGAAGATAATGTCAAATTTAAGAACCTAGGATTTGTAGTCATAGATGAACAGCATCGTTTCGGAGTAGCTCAGAGAGCAAAACTCAGAACTAAAGCTGATATAAGTCCTCATATCTTAGTAATGACTGCCACTCCTATCCCTCGTACTTTAGCCATGACAGTTTTCGGCAATCTAGAGATTTCAGTATTGGATGAATTGCCGCCAGGCAGAAAACCTGTACAAACTATTCATGTTACCGAAAATCAAAAAGATCGAGTTTATTCCTTTATTAAAAAGGAAATAGATACTGGAAGGCAGGTTTTTATTGTGTATCCGCTAATTAAAGAATCTGAAAAAATGGATTATAAAAATCTACAAGACGGATACGAAGAAATTACATCTATTTTTAAACCACCCAAATATGTAACTGCTATCGTACATGGAAAACAGAAAAATGAGGATAAGGCTTACGATATGAAACTTTTTGTGGAAGGGAAAGCGAATATATTAGTATCCACTACTGTTATAGAGGTAGGTGTCGATATCCCAAATGCATCCCTTATGATTATAGCTAGTGCAGAAAGATTTGGTCTTTCTCAGCTTCATCAGTTACGTGGTCGTGTAGGTCGTGGTTCTGACAAATCTTATTGCATTTTAATGACTGGATATAAAATGAGTAAAGAATCTAAAAGACGTATAGAACTGATGTGCTATACTAATGATGGGTTCGAATTAGCAGAAGAAGATATGAAGATGAGAGGTCCTGGTGATATAGAAGGAACACGTCAGAGCGGTCTTGCGATTCCTCTTCATATAGCTCAGCTGGGAAAAGATTCTGCCATACTGTCATTAGCTAGAAAAAGAGCCATTGGCATACTTCATAATGATCCTTTATTAAAAGCTAAAGAAAATCAGTTATTTAATTACCAGATCGAAAGACTTAGAAATGAAACTGATATAACTGATTATTCTAAGATATCTTAAAACTGTCAGATATAATCTTTATTATTATTGACATATTCAATTTCCAGTAAATCAATATTTTAAATACTCACATTAAACATTCTACATACTTCTATGAAGTTATATTTTTTATTTAATATTTCTGGCTTAATAGTTGCATATACAACTATCGTTGCTACAACTAACATTGCTACAACTATTGATATAATAACTATTGATTAGCCAACTAGTTTATAAATAACTAACGAAACTATATCATTATATTACATCAATTTATTATTTAGTATATTTAAAAACTTATTAAAATTAAAAAATGAGCAAAACTATAGACGACATAATGAGCAAAACTATAGATATGGATTATTCTTTATATCTAGTCAATGGTTATGCTTCATCGATGATAAATAAATTACTTAATCGAGCATTCAAAGCCCAAAACATAGATATTACTACAGAGCAATTGACTATTTTAAATTCTCTATGTAAAAAAGATTCTCAGTCTCAACATAGTTTAAGTACTAACACCTTCAAGGGTAAAGGTAGTATTACTCGACTAATAGATGCTCTAGTTAAAAATGAATATGTCCATAGGATCAGCCACCCAAATGATAGAAGAACTAATATAATTAAACTTACTAGTAAAGGCTCAGAATTAGTAGAAAAGGCAAAAAACATTATAGAAAAATATTATAGAAAAGCCACTCGAGGCATTTCTGCTAAAGAAATAGAAATTATGCAAAATTTAGCTATTAAGATGCATGATAATCTTCTCAACGAAGATAATATCACTAAATAACTAAGATAATATCACCAAATAAAGAAGATAATATTACCAAATAAAGAAGATAATATTATTATATATAAAAATAATATCACTAAAGAATATTACACCCTTTGATAAAAAATAATTAAAAGATATATGAAAAAATTTATTACAATTATTCTATGCACATTTTGTTTAGTACCAGTATTTGGGCAAACAATATATAGCTTAGATGATTTCCATCAACAAGCTATAGATGCTAACAAATCTATTCAAATTACCAGGGAAAGGCTTGCTGTGGCAGAAAATTTGAAAAAAGCTGCTTTCACACAGTTTTTTCCTAAAATCACTGCTAATGGATCATATCAGTGGAATCAAAAAAACATTTCTCTATTGGCTGCTGATGCTCTATTACCTGTAGGTACTCAGTCATCTGATGGCTCTTTTTCTTTCAGAATGGATCAAATTAATAATGCAGTAACTTTACTTCCAGGAGGTGTACCTAGTATACTTGATAGTGATGGAAACGCATTTGACCCTACGACAAATCCAGAAAAAATCCAGTTTAAAGATTATGCTTACTTACCTAAGTCTGCTATGGAATTCGACACACAGAATATATTTGTAGGAACTATTAGTGTAGTACAGCCTATTTTCATGGGAACTAAAATAATTCAATTATATAATATAGCTAAGAATACCCAAAACATAGCTGCTTTAGCTAATGATGAAGCCTTACAAAAACTTATTATATCTGTAGATGAAAATTATTGGAGAATAGTATCGGTATATAATAAAAAAGAACTTGCTAAAGATTATTGTAAACTTCTAGAGAAACTTTATAATAATGTGAAAATAGCAGAAGATGAGGGTGTCGCTACTAAAGTAGACTTATTAAATATAAGAGTAAAACTTAACGAGGCACAAATGTCTCTTACTCGTGCAGAAAACGGATATGCACTATGTAAAATGGCCCTTTTCGAAATTTGTGGAATGGATATAAATGCAAATGTAGAATTAGCTGATAATAATATAGAACAAAAATTAGTAAAAATAGAAGCTCCTGTAGATCCTGAAGAAGTATTAGGTAAAAGAGCAGAAATTAAAACATTAAATATGGCTTATAATATTGCTGAAGCTAATAGAAAAATAATGGCATCTCGTTTTATGCCTAATATTATAGCTAACGCTAATTATATAGTTTCAAATCCTAATAGTTATAATGGTTATGTAAATGAATTTGGCGGAATGTTTAATGCTGGTATTACTATTAGTATTCCTATTCTTCATTGGGGTGATGAATTATTTACTTATAGAGCTGCTAAACATCAAAGCAGAATAATAGAACTTAGAACTCAACAAGCAGAAAATTTAATTAAACTGCAGTTAAGCCAGCAACATTTTAAATTACAAGAATCTAATAAATCTTTAGATATGACTATTAAAAATGTCGAAACAGCTCAAGAAAATTTAAATTATGCACAAGATGCTTATAATGAAGGATTAATCACTGCATCTGATCTTATGAAAGCTCAAACAGCTTGGATAAAAGCTAAATCTGATCGCATAGACTCTAGTATAGATTTAAGAATGTGTAACCTATACTTTAAACGTGCACAAGGCGAAGATATCTATCAACCAACCACAGAGAAATAATTATAAACGAAAATAAAAATAATATATACAATTATGTCACAAGATAATACACGAAAAAATCTCCTTGTAGGATTAGGAGCTCTAGCTGGAGTTATAATAATCTTAGCATTAATAGGTTATTTAGTTTCAAAACCTGAAAAAATTATTTTACAAGGTGAAGCTGAAGCCACTGAATATAGAATTTCTGGTAAAATTCCAGGGAGAATTCAAGCTTATGCTTTTAAAGAAGGTGATAAAGTAAAAGCAGGTGATACTCTAGTATTTATAGAAAGTCCAGAACTTATAGCCAAACTTGTTCAAGCTAATGCAGCTGTAGCAGCGGCCAAAGCTATGAATTCAAAAGCTGAAAATGGTGCTAGAGAAGAACAAATCACTGGTGCGTTTGAGTTATGGCAAAAAGCCAAAGTAGCTAGAGACGTTTACGAAAAATCTTTTAATCGTATTAACAATCTTTATAAAAAAGAAGTAGTAAGCGCTCAAAAGAAAGATGAAATAGAAGCTAAATACAAAGCAGCAGAAGCCACTGAAAAAGCAGCTAAATCACAATATGATATGGCTATGAAAGGTGCTAGAAAAGAAGATAAAGCAGCAGCTTTAGCCCTAGTAGCTCGTGCAGAAGGTGCTGTACAAGAAGTTAATTCATATATGAAAGAAACTACTCTTACCGCTCCTTGTGACGGTGAAATATCTGAAATATATCATCATAATGGAGAATTAGTAGGAACAGGTTCTCCTATATTATCTTTAGTAGACCTTAAGGATATTTGGGTAGTATTCAATATCCGTGAAGATCTTTTAAATAATATTACCATGGGATCTACATTAGAAATAATGATTCCTGCATTAAGCCAGACCAACACATATAAAGTAAAAGTTACATATTTGAAATCTATGGCCTCATATGCTACTTGGCGTGCTACTAAAGTAAATGGACAGTTCGATGCTAAAACCTTCGAAGTACATGCTGTACCTGTAAAAGATATTCCTAATCTTCGTCCAGGTATGAGTACTATAATAAAAACTATTTTAAAATAATACTAGATAATGAGTTTTTGGAAAAATACTAAGGCAGTCTTCCAAAGGGAATTAAGACAAATGTTTGCTAGGCCAATATACGTATTCGCGCCTATAATAGTTATGGCATTTACCTTTGTTTTCTTCTTGACATTCTTTCAAGAAGGAGTCCCTCAGGAACTACCTATTGGAGTGGTAGACCACGACCATAGTACCATGTCTCGACGAGTAGTGAGAGAGTTTAACGCTATTCAAGCGGTACATGTTAACAAAAATTATTCCTCTTATTCTGAAGCTAGACAAGACTTACAGGACGGTAAAATATATGGGTTTGTAGAAATACCTACTGACTGGTATGCCAATGTAGGTGGAAATAAAAGACCTGAACTTACTATATATGTAAACAATGCTTATTTATTGGGTGGTACCCTCTCTTATCGAGGTATGCTAACCTTAGGTAATTTAGCATCTGGAGCATATGAACGAATAGTCCTTAGGATGAAAGGAGTACAGGAAGATCAACTCATGGGACTGTTACAGCCTATTATTATAGATGCTCATCAGATAGGAAATGTGTACACTAATTATGGGATTTATTTATTAAATCTATTAATTCCCGGTGTACTACAGTTACTAATTCTATTAACTACAGCTTTTGCTATTGGTTATGAATTAAAATCCAAATCTTCTAAGAAATGGCTTGAAACTGCTAATGGATCCATGATAGCAGCGATGGTAGGAAAATTACTCCCCTATTCTTTTTTGTTCGTCATTTTAGGTATTGGTAGTAATGTCATCTTATATGACTTCTGCGGTTACCCTATAAACGGACATGAATATAATATGATGTTAAATATGATATTATTTGTATTCTCATCTCAGTGTATGGGTATTTTCGCTATCGGACTATTCCCTATACTTAGAGAATCCATATTCTTCTGTTCATTCTACGGAATTTTAGCATTCTCTTTAGCAGGATTCACATTCCCCGTAGAATATATGCACCCAGTGTGGTCAGGATTAGCAAATCTATTTCCATTACGTCATTTCTTCCTATTTTATTCTAAAGAAGCTGTGTTCGCGACAGGATTTGCCGGATGGTGGCCTCAGGTTATCGGTATGTTAGCTTTTGGATTTTTCCCTATAGCTATTTACAAGAGACTTGAAAACGCATTAATTAAACAGAATTACCCTTTAAAATAATAAAAATGAAAGAACAGCTCAAAACTATTTGGAAAGTATTCAGAATGGAAAGCAGCCTAGTTTTTCATGATTCAGGGGTATTACTTATATTCTTCGTAGCAGCTATTGTCTATCCTATACTTTATAATTTCATTTATTATAATGATGTATTGGAAGAAACTCCAGTAGCTATAATAGATCAATCAGGTACAGCAGCTAGTCGTCGTTATCTCAGAAAAGTAGATGCTACTCCATACGTATCTATTACTGACTTCTGTACAGATATGGATGAGGCTACTAAATTAATGAAAAAAAGAAAGGTAAACGGAATTATCCTTATACCTTCTAATTATAATGAAAAATTAATTCACCACGAACAAGCTACTATTTCTACATATTCTGATATGAGTGCTTTTCTATATTATAAAAATATAGTCATGGCTACTAACTATGTCATGCTAGATGAAATGGATGAAATCCATCTAGAAAGGTATGAAATGTTAGGATATTCTGGAGAAGAAGCACAGCAGTTTATTAATGCTGTCCCCTATGAAGAAAATACATTATATAATCCAGCTAGTGGATTTGGAGCATTCCTGCTACCAGCTATATTAATAGTTATACTTCATCAGACTATCTTCTTCGGTATTTGTATGGTAGGAGGTACAGCCCGAGAGGAAAATAGATTTAACACCCTACTCTCTAAAGAGATAAACTCTAGAGGTATTATAGCCGTAGTATTCGGCAAAGCCCTAGTTTACTTGTTAATATATGCAGTATTGACAGCATATGGCTTAGGATTAATCCCATATATATTCAATATGCCTCATATAGGTAGTTATGGAGAAATGCTGAAATTAATGCTTCCATTTTTATTAGCTACTATATTCTTCTCTCTTACTTTCGGTACCATAATAAAGAGAAGAGAATCAGGACTTATATTGTTCCTATTCTTTAGTCTTATATTATTATTCTTGTCAGGTTTTTCTTGGCCAGAATCTAATATCTCAAACTTCTGGAGATTAGTATCTTACTTATTCCCTTCTACCTTCGGAATTCAAGGTTATATTAAGATAAATTCGGCTGGAGCTTTAGTTAGTGAAATTCCAAGAGATTATCTAGGCCTATGGGCTCAGACAGGTTTCTATTTCCTTACAGCATGCGTAGCTTATAGATTTTCACAAATCCATGGACATAAAATCAATGCTATAAAACAGAAAATTCACAAAGTAAGAGCCAAAACTATCGCCAATAGATTCGGAATCGATGAAAAAGAATTACTAGATGAAGGAGATTACGCGCCAGACGAAGTAAATAACACAGATAACTCTGAAACTACAGATAATACTGAAAAAGCTGATTAGGCAGTAATACTGAAACTACAGATAATACTAATAAATCTACCAAGGCAGATAACACTGAAACTTCAGATAATACTGAAGATACAGATAATACTGAAAAAACTGATTAGGCAGTAATACTGAAACTTCAGATAATACTGAAAAAACTGATTAGACAGTAATACTGAAGATATTTATAAATCTTAACAATAGTAAATTTATAGATTTATAAGAAAATTAAAGTACTGAAGTATACTGATAAAACTAACGATTTATAAAAATGCAAAAAGCATATATAAATCTTATTAATAGTAAACACTGTATAAGGTAAACTATTAAACTGATAGATAAACTATTAAAAGGTCGAAGTTAATTCTTTGACCTTTTATTTTTCACCAATTATATTTTTAAGTATAGGCGTCAGTCTAAATCCTATTTGAATTAATTGGTTTCCTCTATTTAGCTCTAAAGTTAAAGAATCTAAATCATCAAAATAGGTCTGCTGCTCATGTATTCCTATATCTTTTATGCTTATGCCATTAACTTTAACTATTCTATCTGATAAATGAAGTCCAGCTTTTTCAGCTTTTGAAGTATGAATTATAGTAGATACTACCCAAGAGCCAAATGTATTAGTTCTATCCAAATAAGTAAAACCTAACTTTATAGATTTTTCTTTTGTATTAAAATTCTTATTAGGTCTTAGATATAAATCATTATTAATAAAATCTACACATAAATCAAAATGCTCAAATAAACCATTACCCACTTCTCCTAAATAATTATCATTTTTAACCCCATTTTTATTACCAGATTCATATTCTGACATAAAATCATTTAACTTATAATCAGCTATTTGAACTGATCTAGAATAAAATTTAAAAGTCGAAAATTTAGCACCGAATTGATGAGATTTAGAATAGTAATAAATTTTATTTTCTATATAATTATTTAAATTATAGTTATAAGCAGTACTACTAAAAATAGAAACACCTGTAGACAAACCTAATTTTAATAAAAAATTTCCTTTAATACTAAGATAATTATTGATAGCTATTTCTAGAGGAATAGAAAAATTTTTCTTTTCTTTAATCATATGAATTTTTTTCCATCCTCCTATAGCTATATCATCCTTTTTAATAAACATAGAATCAATCGATGAATACATTCTTATATATTCCTTATCATAATTGATTTCTAACACTTTATCTTTAACAAATGAATAGCCTAATATTCCATCTACATTATCACCCATAATAGTTTTCAATGCTACAAAAGGGATATTAGAAAAACTCATTTTATAGTTATTATAATTAAAAACTAAAGTGTCTTCTATTAAGTTAATTAAAGGATAAGTAGTACCGATTCCTCCAATATTATATCGTTTCAAATTCAATTTAGGAAAATCATTAAGACTAATAAAAATTCCATCTAAACACAAATTATCTGTCCCTATATCTAAGACAAAATTTCCTTCTACACTATCTATTATCCCATTTATTAATATATTATCATTCAAATAATTAAAATTAAAAACCTGATTAGGAATAGATAGTTTAGCTCCTTCTACATCTTTCTTACTGCCTTGTCGGCAATTCGAAAAAAGTAAAACACCCACTATTAATAATAGCGTAAAAGAAAATACATTTTTACCTCTCATATTTATGTAATGCGTTATTTAATTCTTATTAAATTAATATCTGTTTAATGCGTTAATTAATTTTTATTGAGCTAATGTATGTTTAATACATTAATATAAACTTATTAAATTAATATCTGCTTAATGCTTTATTTAATTCTTACTGCGTTAAATTATTATCTACTTAATACGTTAATGTAAGCTTATTAAATTAATGTAAACTACTGCGTTAAAGTAAACTTATTAAAATAATATCTACTTAATACTTTAAAGTGAACTTATTAAATTAATATCTGCTTAATACTTTATTTAATTCTTATTAAATTCCATAAAAGTTAAATATACGAAAAATTGAATTAAAATAAAGGATTACCAAACACATGCTATATATTAAAACCATTATAAATACTTAACCACCACCCCTTCCATATCATAAACTATAATACTCCATTTTTAAATAAGAATAATTATCTTACCGACAATAAGCGAAACAAAATAAACGATACAGAAGAAAAAGTACGAAAATGAAAGAAGGAACACAAATAAGCTCCATCAATGTTAAAGACCTTAAAAATCACGACATAAACTTAATAGAAAAATATAAAGGTCAGAACCTTCTAATAATAATCTATAACAATCAATGTCTAGGATGCACAGGCAGAGGAATCCCTTTAGCATATGAATTAGGAAAAGAATTCCGACACATTCAACCAATAGCCATACACACAAGATTCGACCACAATGAATCCATTTGTGCAAAAGCATCTTTCAAACCAACGACCGTTAACGAAATACGCGAAATTTTCACCACAGGAAAAGAACCCTTCCCCATATATCTAGATGAAGACAATTCCGTCTATAAACAATTCGAATCAAAAGGCACACCACAATGGCTAATCATTAATCGCGAAGGCAAACTATTCCGTTCATTCTTCGGATCCATGGAAGGTGCTCAAAATCGCTTAGGATACTCCATCATGAGTTTAAAGTAAGAATTCTTTAAATCTCCAAACCTATTCATCCCTGTCTGACGACAATACTATTCATCTCCCCACTTAAATTTATACGATCCACTCCACAGACATCTAAAATCTATACACTTGGGCGTATAAACCACTCCACAGACCACATTCTACGCCCACGTACTTCAAATACATCTAAAATCTACACACTTGGGCGTATAAACCACTCCACAAACCACATTCCACGCCCACATACCCCAAATACATCTAAAATATACACATTTGGGCGTATAAACCACTCCACAAACCACATTCCACGCCCACATACCCCAAATACTCCTAAAATCTACACACTTGGGCGTAAAAACTGCTCCACAAACCCGATTCCACGCCCACATACCCTAAACACACCTAAAATATAATATTAAATATTAATCGTATCTAGGGGTTTATGAAGAACATAAAGATTTATGAAAAACACATGATTTATATTGAAAATAACCCATTATAAAATAAATAACCCATTAAAAATAAAATAAACCACTAAAAAATATAAAAACAGATAAATATGCACTACCAAAAAGCATTAATGAGAAATAATCAAATTTAGTTTTATAACTTCTCCTGCACTAATCGAATAAACTAAATTAAACTAAACGACTAAACTGCACTAAACGAATAAACTAAATTAAACTAAATGACTAAACCTAAATTAAATTAGACGACTAAACGACTAAACTGTACTAATCGAATAAACTAAATTAAACTAAACGACTAAACCTAAACTTCTCCTGCACTAAACGACTAAACCTAAATTAAACTAAACAACTAAATTAAAAAATCAGAACCTATGATATCACCTATTTATCATATTTGTAACAAATCACCCAGAATAATATTCAGAACAAAAGAAGATTATTTTACAGCTATAAATCGCCTAGCTTCAGTAAGCCACCAAACCAAATCTGAAATTTTAGCCTTTGCTATAATGTCTACTCATTTCCATATACTCCTTCGAACATTAAATTATGAAAAATTTGTTAAACACTACTCCACTAGCTACACGAAATGGTTTAATGCTAAATATCAATATAAAGGTAAATTATTTAATATTGGGAAAACAGACATTAAAGCAAACAGTGAAATATTAAACTGTGCAGATTATATACATCAAAACCCTATACACCATAATATATGTTCCACGGCTTTACAATATCTATTCTCTTCAGCCAACTCATATTTTCATGACGACATTATTTGTGAAAACTATTTTGAAGAAAACACAAAACCAGTTAATAAAAAGGCATCAGAATTAAAAAACTCCACATATAGAAAAATGTTTGGACATACTATTATTCCTAATGAATGGGAAATAATAAACGAAAGTTTAATACTACCCAGTACCTTTTTAGAAACAAAAACACTAACCCATCTATATCGCAATGCAAGATCATACATAAACCATATAAATAAGCCACTCAATAAAGAAATTGAATTTATATTAATTAAAAATTATAAATATGCAGACATAAAATCGAAAATGAAACAAGAATCATTTAAATCCCAAACATACAGTGAATACTATAATTATGATGAACATATAACTAAAGCAAATAGAGTAACAGATATAAGAATATGCACTTTTATCGAAAGATATATTAAAGCCAAAAATTTAAATAAAACCTTTATATATTTAACACCATCAGAAAAAGAAAACATATGGACAGAAATCAGAAAACATGGAGTTAGCAGATCTCATTTTCTAAGATGTATAAACTTTTAAAGCTGTCTGACGACAATACTATTCACGACCCCATCAACCCAGCCTTCACATCCCTATCCTCCCACTATAATTTCACAAACATATCAGGAAACTTCATATTAGACATATGGAAAAGTTTTAGAAATAAAAACTAGTATTTGATAATTATTCTTTTATTGATTCCTTATTTTATTACCTAAAATAAAACCAAATATCCCTGTTAAAAGAATACCTATAGTGGTTTGGACTACATTAAGAAAATCGATGAATGGTGATACTGATGATACCTCATCTGAGGTGATAGCTACCATGTTTTTAAAACTAATTCCTATAGCTCGGAGATAAGTATGAACTGAAACATCATTAGAAGCATAAAAGATATACGCAAACACACACACTACTACTATGTATGTAAATATCATTTTTCGCATACTTTCCCCATATCCGAAAAACATATCCAAGAAAAAATTCATAATAATAGATAATACTTTCTTAATCTTTATATAAAAGTTATTCTTTTCGTAAAGTAATTCAGAAAACATACGATAACGCTCCATTCTTTTTCCTTGCACATATGCCCAGTTAGAATCACTTAAAAAGCCCTTGCTAGTCCACAAACCATTCAGATTTTTATAAATATCCTCAGCATCCGCATATCTAGAACGTAAAGAAGACATTGGACTCCAGTCCGAAACACATTGCTGATTATTCGTTCTTACTCCTGTTCCATATAGGTTCCAATCAGTTAAAAATTTCTCATAATTGTCTTTATCCTGCTGAAGAATCTTATTATCCACGATGTTCTCTTTACGTAAGGTAGAGCCCTCATCGAAATAGGTATAGTATAAACTGCTGTTACTAATGCGAGTCTTGCGAAATATACCCACACCCATAAAAAAGGTTCTATAAAAGTCACAATAATCTATTTTAGCACCTTCTAAAGTGATTTGGCTAACCTCGGCATACCTAAAATCGCTCCAATAAATCTTCGCATTACGGAATCTACAAGATATTAATTTACATTTCTTGAAAGATACCTGGGAAAGAATAGTAGCATCGAAATCGCAATTCTCTAGACTAGCATTTTCGAATAAAACTCTTTCTAGTTTATTCCCTTTAAAATTTATGTTTTTAAGAGTAATCCCTGAAAAATCCAAGCCTTCGAGATTAAGGGAAGATAGATCTCTGTCTTCGACAATGCTGAGTTTTATATCTGCTGACAATGTTTTTAAATCCATAGATAGCTGTAAGATTAAATATGTTTTATAGTTAAATTAATTAGAATATAAAGTATTAATTAGAATATAAAGATAGTATATAGTTTTTATGTTTTGGTATAAAAATAATTATAATATTTTCAAGTAAAATATATGACATTTCCATTCCATCATATTACACCCTATACACCATACTATATATTCCACAGCTACAATATTTATTCTCTTCAGCCAACTCATACTTCCATAACGACATTCTTTGTCAAAACTATTCACGACCCCACAGCCCAGCCTTCGCATCCCTAGCCTCCCTCTGTAATTCCACAAACTTCTTAGAAAACTTCACATTAGGCGGGAAAGTCATAACTTGAGCAAAACCCTTCTTAATCAAATCAGCATTAAGAAAAGTACCATCTTTAAGATACACATAAGCTAAAATACGACCATACCTATCATAACGATTCACATCATATCTAAGCTTAACCTTCTTACCATTTAATAAACCCTTGACATAATTAGAAGCCTCCTTACCATAATACTCCACAGGCTTTCTAGGATCTACAGTCTCAGGAGTATTAACCCCAATAAGCCTAACCTTCAACCCCTTCTCAGAACCATCATCCACCCAAAAAGTATCACCATCCACCACCCTCTTAACTACTAGATATTTAGAACTATTAGTCCAATAATAAATAGAACTACACGACGAAACCGATAAAGAAAAAGTTAAAGTAACTAATATGAGAATAAAATATTTAAAAATGTTTTTCATGATAGGCCTTTTAAAGTAAAAGCAATAACTCAAATATACTGATAATTTTCTTAAATTTGTCCAATGGATTTTATTACTATCGACTTCGAAACAGCCTCCAATAAATATGCAAGCCCTTGCGAAATAGGTTTAACTTTTGTAAAAAATGACCGCATAATAGGAACCAAGTCATGGCTCATTAGGCCACTAAATAACGAATACTCATGGTACAATATAAAGATACATGGCATACAGCCAGAAGAAACAGAAAATGAACCTGAATTCGATCAAATATGGGAAGAAATCCAGCCACTAGTAGAAAATCAATTCCTTATAGCTCACAATGCTGCCTTTGATATGAGAATTTTACGTAACACACTTGAGCTCTATCACCTTCCATTTCCGACACTAGATTATTCATGCAGCTGCATATTCTCTAAGACAGTATGGCCTGATATACCATCCTACGGTCTAGCCCCTCTATGCGAAATGAACCACATAACTTTTAAACACCATCGAGCAGGAGATGATAGTGAAGCCACTGCCAAATTAATCCTAATTGCCTTTAAGAAAGCAGGAATTAAATCCATAAATGATTTCCCAGAAAAGTTAAATACTGAAATAGGCCACATATTCAAGGGAGGATATCACCCATCTAAGAAATGTCATGCGATAAGAAAAACTAAGAAAACTACTAAGATTACTAAGGCTGACGCCAATGCTGTCGAAGTCAAAGATTTAGTCTTAAAGGATATAATCCAATACTATGCTAAAAAGGATATCAGTCAATTAGATCACACCATAAAAGTAGCATACTTCACTAGAGCCATAGCAGAGAAAGAAAAATACACAGATAAAGAAATAGAAACACTAGAAATAGCTGCCCTACTGCATGATATAGGTTGCCCTAATTCCCAAGAAAAATATAGCAACACCCTACCTGATAATCAAGAAAAAGAAGGAATGATAGTAGCACAACAAATCTTAACCAATGACTACTACTCTAAAGTCCCCAATAAGATCAAAGCCGACATCATATACATGGTAGGACATCATCATCAGAAACCCAAAGCTATAGAATTTAAATTCATGCCACTATTCGAAGCAGACGCCATCGTAAACATGACCGAAGGCTACTTCAAATCAACAGCCATAGCCCGAAAACTCATCGACTCTAAAACTGGGCTAGAAATATTCGATAATATGTTCTAATACATATTTTGGAGATAATCTTTAGTTGTTGTAAATTTGTGTATAAACTTAATTCATATGGATGAAATATTTGAATAACTGTAACTCTAAAAATAGCAAAACATTGGGTTATTCCTTAATATGGAATGTAAACCCAAACTTATATAGTAGAAATAACCCAAATAGTTGGGTTATTTACTTGTTATGCACTATTAAACCACGACAATAAATGGAATACTCAAAAGAAAATTTGAAAGAAGAATATAATAAGCTAAAAGAGCATATAGGAAAACCTCCTTCTTCACGGATTTTTTACAAAGAGACTGGAATTTCCAGAAGAAAAATAGAAACTGTTTTTGGAAGTAGTGCATTTACAAAACTTGTTCAAGAAGCCGGCGGTAGTCCCAATGTATTTTCAACAGAGAAAATTGAATTAAGTGAAATATTACTTCAATGGGGTAACTTAACTAGAAAAATAGGCAAATTACCTGTAATCGCTGAATGGCAATGTAACGGTTGTAAACCAGAAATCGGTAATATAAAAAGAACACATGGTTTAAAATGGAATGACATACCCTATGCATTTCTTGAAAATTATTCATCTAAATCTGAGTGGATAGATGTGATTGAGCTTATTCCAAGTAAAACATTTGAGAATCACGAAAATGAAAAAGGTGAACTTGTTTCTGGAACTCTAGAATATAAATATCAAAAATTTCTTCCACCAATCGTTGCAAATTTAATTGACTTATCCTATGATAAAGAAAAGTTTAAAGAATTTGAGAAACAAGTAAATCAGGTTTTCCACTTGTTGGGATTTGACGTAATTGAATATGGACAAGGGACTGGGCGGAATCCTGACGGTATAGCAAAAGATCCGGAAAATAGATACGCTATTATTATTGACTCAAAAACTAGAAAAAACGGATATAAAATCGGAACTGACGACAGAACATTTATTGAATACATTAGAACATATCAAAAAACTCTTGCTAATTTAGGTTTCCAAACTATTTATTTGATTATTGTTTCCAGTCAATTTGAATCTACCACGGATCAAGCAATTATCAATATTAAACTTGAAACAAATGTTTCTACCTCATTAATATCTTCAAGGTCATTATTGAAAATATTAGCTTCAAAAATTGAAAATCCGAGACTTTTTGAGTTGAAAAAATTTCAAAAATTATTAATTAATACAGGAGAAATTACTGAAAAAAGAATTGATGAATTTTTAAAACAAATAAAATAACAGTGCATAACATGTTATATTGCATACGAATTTTGTTTCTTGTAAAGATTCCTAAAGACCATGCAGATATTGGAGTGATTTGAAAAGAAAATTATCAAAAGAAGGTTTTACTCAGTTGTACGAAATTATCGTACAACTGAAATTAAAATCTTCTGACGGGAAAAAATATATAACGGATTGTGCTGATACGGAAGGACTTTTAAGAATAATTCAATCTATTCCTTCACCCAAAGCTGAACCCTTTAAAATTTGGTTAGCGAAAGTCGGATACGAACGGATTGAAGAAACAGAAGATCCAGAAAAAGCTTTTGAGAGAGCAATGGAAACCTATCTTAAGAAAGGATACTCAAAAAATTGGATAAACCAAAGAGTAAAGAGTATTGAGATTCGAAAAGAATTAACCGACGAATGGGATTCAAGAGGAGTTAAAAAAGGATTAGAGTATGCCATACTTACAGATGAAATTACGAAAGCATGGTCAGGCTTAACAACAAAGGATTATAAAAAAATTAAGGACTTAAAAAAAAGAGGGTTTACGAGATAATACTGACCAATTTAGATAATAAAAGTCATGGATTCAATTTTAGATAAAGATTATAAAATAAATAATATCAATATAAATACTAACAAAAAATTAGGTTTATGTGGATTGTTGCAAATGTTGCAGGATGTCGCAAGCGAACACGCTTTAAAGCTTGGGGCTGGGTACGAAAATTCTATCAAAAAAGGATTCTTTTGGGTATTAGTCCGACAAAAACTACGTATGAATGCTTGGCCTAACTTAAATGATATAGTAACGATTAAAACATGGACAAAACCAGCTTTTAGCATATATGTAATTCGTGAATATGAAATATTTGTTAATCATCAAAAAATAGGAGAATGTTCTACTACTTGGATGATTTTAGATAATAGAAGTAGAGAACCTAAAAAATTAGACACCTTTGATAAATTATTTAAATCAAGAAAGAATTATTCATTAAATTTTTCAGCTGAGAAAGTCAAGCTTCCTAAAGAATTAGATTTTATAAAAACGTTTGAGGTTAGAATTAGCGACCTTGATATGAATAATCATGTAAATAATATAAAATATACACAATGGGTTCTTGATTCTATTCCATTTAATTATTACAAATCATTTATGATTAAAGAATATGAAATTAATTTCTCTTTAGAAACATTTTTAGAAGATAATATCGAAATATTTAGCAATATAAACAAGCTTAAATCAAGCACTAATCATGAAGTGTTTTTTAAAGGTAATCGAGTAAAGGATTCTAAAACAGTCTTTACTTCTAAAATACTTGTGAAAAATATTAAATACTGAAGTATTACGCTTAACACCTATTATAGTGCTAACACATGTTATAGTGCATGCGGGTATTTAAAATAAATGATTATTATCTCCCCTACTTAAAGCTATTTTGCATATTCATTATTAGCAGTTTCAATATTATTAGCAGTTTTCAATAATGGTTCTAATCTAAAGTTTATTTGAATCAGTTTGCCATTTCTTTCTATTTTAAGATGGACTTTATCTATTTTTTTAAAGAATGTAGCTTGCTGTTTATAATTTATGTCGCTTACTTTTACTCCATTCACCGCTATAATTTTATCATCTATCTTTAATCCACTTTTCTCTGCTGACGATGAAGCATAAAGGCCAGTAACAATCCAAGATTTCAATGTTTTTACTCTGTCCACATAAGAAAAGCCCAATTGTGGGATTTCAAATAAATCATTATACTTATTATTGGGTTTTAAATATAAATCGTTATTAATAAAATCCATGACAATATTAAACCTCTCATATATGTCAGTTCCTATATTTCCTAATATCCCTGGATTATTTCCTGAAGCATAAAATCCTTGTTTATCTTCACTAAAACTCATTACCACGTTATGAAAACTAAAACCTCCTATTTTTAATCGACATGCGATAAAATCATAGCATGAAGATTCTCCACCAACTCCCATATACTTGCCAAAAAATGCTGCTTTATTTTCAATATTATCCTTAAGATTATATTTTTTAGCGATTGAACTCGTGAGATGGACAGATCCGCCCGCACCAAAATCTAATAGATAGTTTCCAGAAATATTAATGGTATCATTAATATTTATTTGAAGTGGAATATATAATCTACCGGGCTTTTTAATTAAAGCGATTTTAGTATATCCTTGTATATCTATAGAATCAATACTTGGGATAATTTTCATATAATCTTTTTCATAATTAATTTCTAGAATTGAATTATTAAAATATTCAAGTCCCAACATTCCATCTGCTATATCTCCAAGTATTGGTTTTAATTGAATAACTGGTACATACGATGTTTTATATAAATCAGTCCCGAATTTAAAGTCAATTGAATCTTTAATTACTACTACTTTTTGAGCTGTAAGACCTACACCTGGAAGCATAGCATTAAAAATATTATCATATTTAAAACCATTATTTGCATAATATGTGTTATCAAAATATAGATTCGGAGATCCTGTATCAAAGACAAAGTTACCCTTAGCACTATCTACTTCTCCCTTAATATATATATGTCCATGATATACTATAATGGGGAAAGCTCCCTTAGGGATTTGATCCTCTTTTTTTTCTGTACAGCTTACTAATGCTAAAATACTAATAAGTAATACTAGTGTGTATTTATATTTCATATCTATGTTTTTTAATAACTGCTAAAAAGTCTATAAGTCAATTATCACTGTTTAAACAGCATCGCTATATAAGAATTATATAGTGGTGGTTATTCTTTTAAGTTCACTGATTAAGGTTTTTTTATTCTCTATATCAGAAGAAGAATGTCCTGCATTGGTAATATTCAATACTGAATTATTTAATTTGGAATGTAATCTGAAAGCTTGAATAGGTGGACAGATAAAATCATACCTTCCTTGCACTATCGCAGTTTTAATATTTTTAATTTTATCAGCATTCTTTATGATAAAATCTTCAGTTAAAAAACAATTGTTTTTAATATAATAAGATTCAAGTATTGCCATGGATTTAAATGAAAGAGTTTTTAAAGACTCTGCTGGATCTACCATTTTATTTATAGTATAAAACGACATTTCATAATAGGCCCATTCGTAGGCATATTTATCACTAATCTTTTTATCATCAGATAACATTTTACTTAAATAGTAAGAAACTGGATTTTCTCCTTCAGGTACCAATTTGGAAAACCTATCCCAAACATCAGGGAAGAAATTCTTTATTCCTCCATTTATATAATGATCCAGTCCATATCTATTAGCCAGCCATATACCACGCAAGACTAAACCTTTCACACGTTCAGGAAAATGAATAGCATATACTAGTGAAAGCGTACTTCCCCAAGAACCGCCAAAGACATAGACTTTCCCAAAACCTAAATCATCCAGCACTTTATTAATATCACCTAGAAGGTCTAGTGTAGTGTTGTTCTCAATGGAACCAAATGGTTTGCTTTTGGAAGATCCTCTTTGGTCGAAAAAAACAACATTATATCTTTTTTCATCAAAAAATTGTTTGTCGCTATCTGAAAACCCGGCTCCTGGCCCTCCGTGTAAAAACAATACTGGAATTCCATTAGGATTTCCATATAATTCGAAATATAATGAGTGACCATCAGAAACATCTATATAGCCATTCTTGTAAGGCTTATTATCTTTTATTGCTGCCATAATTTTAATTTATATTATTTATTTTCATTAAAGGTTACCTAAAATTACATCTCTATAAAATACTTTCCAAATATTACTGACTATTTTTCTATTTCCAGACTCCAGCTATGTTTTCACCGCAGAATTCACATTTTCCATCTGTTATATGATTCTCTAGAATCCTGTATCCGCGTCGTTTAATTACTTCTTTGTGACATTTTGGGCAAATGGTATTTTCCATATCCAGTTCAGGCACATTACCTGCATAAACGTATTTCAGTCCTTCCTGAATGGCGATCTCCCTAGCATTCTTCAGAACATTAATAGGTGTAGGCGGAAGCTGTGTCAGCTTATACATCGGAAAGAATCGGCTAAAATGAAGCGGAGTATTTTCAAAACCGTTTTCATATAACCAGTGACACATACGTTTTATCATATCAAGATCATCATTCCACGACGGGATCACCAAATTGGTAATTTCCAGCCAGACACCTTCATCTTTTAAAGTTTTCAAAGTATTTAAAACAGGCTGTAACTTCCCACCATTCAGTTTTTTATAAATTTCATCGCTGAAAGATTTCAAATCGATATTAGCCGCATCTATAACTTTACATAATTTTCGCAAAGGTTCCTGGTTAATATATCCTGCCGATACCATAATATTACGTATCCCCTGCTTATGGGCTATGACAGAAGTATCATAAGTGTATTCATAATAAGTAATAGGTTCAGTATAAGTATAGGCAATAGAAGAGCATTCTGCCTGTCGGCAATAGGAAACAACTTTTTCAGGAGACAAATCTATATTTTCTGTTTCTGTGGGACTCTTCTGTGAAATTTCCGAGTTCTGACAATTCAGACATGCCAGATTACATCCTGCAGTCGCTATAGATAAACATTTACTTGCAGGTAAAAAATGAAATAATGGTTTCTTCTCCACCGGATCCACATCTACAGCACATGGATTTCCGTATGCTATTGTATATAAAATTCCCTTGTGATTAACACGGCTTCTGCAATATCCCGATTTCCCTTCGAGAATAACACATTCCTTAGGACAAATATGGCATTGCACTCCGTGCAGAGTTTTCTCATAAAACAAAGCTTCTTTTTTCATTTTAATTAAAATTTATACTCTAGATATATCCATATAAAGCCAACTATTCACTAAAAACAATCGCTTCATAAGTATACAAATCGGCATCCTTCCATCCATCCCATGATAATCCGGCCTTATCGTGAGAACAATGACCTAAAAATTCTTCTTTTGTCCATCCTGTATCTTTAGCCACTTGAGGTAAAAAAGTTCCGCTAAACATGCCTTTCTTTATATAAATCCCTTGTTTACCCAAAGAAAACTCATCTATATTATTTATCTTTTTCAAAGGTGACAATACAGATATTTCAATACTAATATTTTCCATTTCACTTTCTTCCACATTAGGGAAACGGGGATCTTCAAAAGCAGCTGCTACTGCCATTTCTCTGATTATTTCATAAAGAGGATGGTGAACTACGAAAAGTCCTATACATCCTCTCAGCCTAGCACTTTTATTTAAAGTAACGAAAGCACCACATGGCATCATAAGAGTTTTTGTTAAATTATATGAAGAATTGTCCAGTAATTCCTTATTTTCTAGTTTGCTGTTAATAGATTCACGGGCTATCTTTAACAATTCACCTTTTTCATTATCAGAAAGAGAAAATGTCATTTTTTCTGGACCTGACTGATTTCTTGTAAACAGAAAAGAATGGTAGCCTACCACATGATCTTTTTCTCCATATTCCGAATCTCCTGAATTTTCATACATTATATGATGGATAGAAATATTTTTCGCATCAGAAGAAAGATACAGTAGGGTTAAAATAGCACATTGCCCACAGGCACTAGTCTCTAATCCTAAAATTTCTGCATCACTATTCTGCTGTAATGCTTGTATAAACTTATCAGGGGAACCAGTCTCTATCGCATCTCCTGTTCTTTTATCTGATTCTTCAGCTCCTTTATATGTAGGATAATGAGAAAAATCACTGCTAATAACAAACAAATTTTTCCCATTGAAATAAGGTTCAAGTGCATTTGCTATCTTACGAATCATATCAGCTGACTGCGTTCCTATTATGATAGGAACAATACTAATTTCATGTTTAAAATGATACTGAATAAAAGGCAACTGGATTTCCAAACAATGTTCTTTAAGATGTGCATCATGACGACAAGCAAAGAAAGGATAATCTGTTATTAGCTTATCACAGAGTTCGGTATCTACTTTTACCTTACCTAGCGGCGTCTGATAAAATCCATATTCATTATTAACGGAAGCTCCGTCCATGCAAACATAATGACTTGGACCTATAAGAAAGATATGGTCATATTCCTTTTCAGGATTAATCCTAGCAAATGCTGAGGCCGCTACCCTTCCAGAAAAGACATATCCTGCATGAGGTACTATAACAGCAGCGACATTATCTACTATTTTTTGCTCACGAAAAGAATTAAAAAAAATCTTCAATTGATTTGTAAGTGTGGATTCTTCTCCAGGATAAAAAGCACCTGCTACGGCAGCAGGACGAATTTGTTTTGAACTTGACATAATCTTAATTTTTAAATCTTTTTCAGTTTACCTCCTAACACTATCCCTCCTGAAATAATAACAAGATTTTTAATGATATATTGCCCCTCTAAAGTTAGAGCATATGGAAAATGTGTAAATATTTCATGAGGAAAAAGAAATATCGGAGTGAAAGTCCCTGCCATTTGCAGAAACAGCAATAATAATGTCGCTCTCATAAATTTGCCTGATAGGAAGCCAACACCTATGAGCACCTCCCAAAAAGCCAAACCATTAATTATTATGAACTCAGGTATAAGACCAAAACTTAATAGTGTAATAGTTTTAATAGCTAATTCTTGTGCAGGGCTTAGTCCAGGAAAAAACTTAAGAAATCCGAACCAAACAAACACAATACCTATGGATATTCTTAAAAGTAAATATCCATTACGAGACATCCATCCTATAATTATAGGGTCTTTTTTAGTAAAAAATGCTACTTTAAATATACTTGTTTTCTTATTCCCATTAATATTTTTATTTGACATTATTGTTTAGACTGTTTTGATATAATTTACACTATCATACCATAAATATAATACTTTTTATTGTTTGGATATACAAATTATTCGCTATTTCAGATTCTATTTTAGATAATTGATAATATTAGACTTATATTCAAAACCAAGTTTTATAAAAAAAGATTGGAAATAATACTAAAAAAATCTTATAAATTTTAATTTTATCTCATTTTTTCGTTATGCCCTAGACTTAATCATTTTCTTCTAATTCAAATATTTCATTCACACTCTTTCCAAACAATTTTGATATTTTCAAGGCAAGTATTGTGGATGGTACATATCTGTTCTTTTCGATAGAGTTAATAGTTTGCCTAGAAACACCTATTTTATTAGCCAGTGATTCTTGTGTTAATTCCTTAATAGCTCTCTGTATTTTAATCTTATTCTTCACTATCTATTCTTTTTCATTATAAACATCATAATAAAATAAAAGAAAAACATACTAATTAGAAGTTCTGTTACTCCCATATCTGACAGGAAACTTCCATCAAAAAGTAAGTTTATAAATGGTTCTAATATTACAACTCCTACTCCATAAATAGATGAAGCAGAAAAGGCTTTTAGTCTAATCTTCAATGTTAGTTCATCTTCTATTTTATTTCTAGTTATCACTAATAATAATAAAGAGATTAGAAAACCTGATTTTGAAATTGTCTTAACCATATCCTTGTCTATTGTTATTATTTTGAATATGTACAGAATCACAAACAAAGCACTTAATAACATTATTCCGAATGCCACTTTTTTGAAATTTGTGGGTAATAACCTTAAGTCTTTTTGGGTTTTATTCATTGTTATTGAATTTTATAATTGTAAAGCTTATTGTTCTAAAGGACAAATATACTTTACATTAATACCAATTACAAATTAAATTCATTCTTTGTGATATAAATTGATTAGGAGTTCATAGTACTTCCTTATCAATTTACAGGTCGAGTTTTCTGCCAAGGAAATTTCCCTTCAAGTTCTACTTGTAACGACATACTTAAAAAAGTACGAATTAGAACTATTAATCCTAAAACAGTAACAGATTCAAGTGAAGGTTCGGTCGAAACAGTAGTTATAATATCAGCAGCAATAAGAATCTCTAATCCTAAGAGAATTGATTTTCCCAATGTTTGTCTGAGATTTCCGAATCGATTTAAAGTGCTTTTGAATAATGATATTATAAATACGATTAAGGAGTATAACAAACCTATAAAGATGGTCAGTACTCCAATAGCTTCTATTATGCTAGTAACATAATCTATATAAATCTTTATATTTTCCATTATTATATAAGTTTATTTTAATTAAATGAACTATAATTCTTTTCTTTGGTGATAGTTTTATTCTCTTTTCCCAAAATAACCAATATTAAAATCCATGTAGCGACTTCGTAGTACTTTACCGTCAAGTTACAGGAAATCCGAAATGGGCTAGATACCTTGAATTTACTACTATTTCGGCTATTATTTTATTGTCAGAAGTTTATTCATTATTTCTTTTAAAGTTTCTACGCTTACAGGTTTTGAAATAAAACTATCAATTAAGATTATTAGGGATTGAAAAAATAAAATTACTACCTTTTTCAATTTCACTTTCTACCCAAATTCTACCACCGTGTTTTTCTACAAACTCTTTGCATAATATTAAGCCTAAGCCTGTTCCTTTTTCATTTTCGGTACCTGCAGTTGATATTTTTCCCCCTACGTCAAATATCTTTTGCACCTTTTCTTGACTCATACCGACACCAGTATCTGATATAGAAATAATTACATTATCTTTATCTTGCTCTGTTTTTATTGTTACTTCTCCGTTTTTATGTGTAAATTTAATAGCATTAGAAATTAGATTTCTTAATATTATTTCCATCATATCATAATCGGCGTAAATATTAATATCTTCTAATAATCTATAAGACAATTTAATATTTTTCATCTTAGCGTTATTCTTATTCAATTTTTTTACTTCTTTAAGTATTTTATCAAGAGATTGTTTTTTAGGATTAAAAACAAATGTACCTGTTTGCGTTCTTGCCCAATTAAGTAAGTTATCTAATAAACAAAATGCTTGTTTTGCACTATTATTAATCACTTTAATAAACTTCTCCCTTTCTTTTTCGTTATATTGTGTGTAATTTTCCAATAATAAGTTAGAAAATCCAAGTATTGCATTGAACGGGCTTCTTAAATCATGGGCTATGATATTAAAAAGCTTATTTTTTGTGTGATTGCTTTCTCTAAGTTTAGTTTCACTTTCTTTAAGTGCCAGCTCCACATTTTTGTCCTCAGTAATATCTGCAAATGTTGCCATCTTTTTATTATCACTTAAGTTAACGACAAGCATTATGGCATGCCTTAATTCACCATCTTTTTTATAAAATGCAAATTCATGTTTATATGGGGTATCATAGGGATGGTTATTCTTAGTCTTGAGGTAAAAATCTTTAAATTTTTCAAGGTCTGTGGTCGTAATTTGTCTTGTCCAACTCATCCCAATAACTTCATCTTTGGAATAACCACTTAATTTACAATATTCCTTATTTACCATCGACATCGTTGTATCTGGGTTAATTATAGATATTGCTGCTGGGCTATTTTCAATCATTGAAAGAAAAAATTGCTCTCTTTCCTTCAATTTTTTAATTCTCTCTTCCAATTCTTGATATGTGGGCTTTGTTTTCATATCTGTTTTTTTTAGTTGATGCTAAAGATTAAATAACCAAAAGTTTTATTTGTATCATTCAAATATTTCGTCAGTTAAGTTCTTTAACTTACTTATACTATCTTGTTGTTTTAGCTAATCGATAATATTAGGCTTATATTCAAAGCCAATCTTTATAAAAAATTGTTTTCGGTATATGTAAAGTCTTTCTGTTTAAACTAGTTAACGAATGTAATAACATTATTTATAATCTGCAAACTTCTATTTTTCATTAACTTCGAACGAAGATAAAGATGCAAAACGTCATAACATGACAGAATATTAAATATATTTAGAAAAAGTTGTCTGACGACCATGCTGATAGCCAATTAAACTATTTATTGATAAGTTTTCCATTCAAATAACAGTTAATATTCATATCAGTGGCACCTTTTAGTCCCTGACCTGCAAAACACAATGATAAAGATTTATTGTAGAATCTTTCTAATCTTTCTTTAGATTCATCTGATTCTATTAGAATATACGAATGAACTGTATCAGTATAACCCACCATTTCAGTAGAATTTATAGCTTCTTGTCTATAATCTATCTGATCTTCTACACGATAATCGATAAACTCCAGCCCCATCATAGTACTAACTAACGTCATCTGTGAAGTTAAACATAAAGCTGTTCCGACAGTAAAGTATTCTAAAGAAGTAGGTGCTAAAGGTTTATCATTCTCTCCCATAAATTCATCTGAATACATTTCCCAGGTTTCCGGTGATGGCGTAGAAAGAGTAATCTTTTTCAAGTATGGTCTTTCACTATTCTCTGCAGACTCAGATATAGCAAACATTTCGAACTCTAAATTTGACATGCTTTTAAAACTAAAACCATCAGATACATTTCCTTTAATAGTAGGTTTTAGATACTCTGGTTTTTTGGGTACATCAGTGATAGAACTTAATTTTATATCATCTACAAAAGATTCCTCAGAAAGAGTGGTACCTGGAGTAGCTCTATAATTTTCCCAATTTTCTCCATTTACTACTAAAGATGGTTTAATTACTGTTTCATTTCTCAACGCTTCCCCGGCAGTCCATGAATTAAGAGCCATCGTTTTTATTTCTTGAATAATATCTTCAGAGACCTTACTCTCTATAATTATATTCGTATTGGTTTCATCTAAAAATCCAGCTCCCTCGGGAGACAGCATTTCATTCCAACGAAATTTATTTAACACTTCTACTTTTACATTATTTAATTCAACGCCTTTGACTTGGGCTGCTTTAAGAATCTGCGTATGTAAATTTGCAGCTAACCCTGCAGTATAATAACTAAGAGGAGAAGGGCCAAAAGGATTTGAACCTTCATCAGCACCTTCGTCAGCAATTAGATGCCATCCAGTATAATTATCAACACCTAAAGATTGCACCATGCCCTTTTTGAGCATTTTTGAATTTTCATTTTTCACCATTTCTGTAATTGCACATATATTACAATTACTACTTCCCTTAACAATAGAAGCTACACTAGGGTTAAAAGACGTAGGGACTAATACTTCATCATTACGATCGATGACTTGATATTCTTTATAGTTATTATAACTTTCTCTATTCATCATCATAAACGAAATCATATTTCTTTGTTCGCTAGACATAGAGAACCAAATTACGCCACCTACAATGGCTACGACACCTATAAAAGATGTAATGATTAGGATAATCTTAGATCTGTTTTTCATATTTTTATGTTATTAATGAATACTTTAACTGTCTGAGATTCTGTTTTATGCCTCGTCACCTATTTAAATTAGAATAATAATTTTAGTTTTATATAATTCTCTATAGTTTTTGGTTCAAAAGACGGATTATAAAGAAGTGCAGATGGATGTGTTAATGGAAATATTTTCATACCATCTAAATGTAATAATTGCCCGTTTATATTTTTAAAACTCATTTCCTGTCTTGAAGGATCAGCGTGATATTTTATTAAAATCGAGCGAGTAGCATAAAAACCTAAAGGGACTATGATTTGAGGTTTAATAATTTCAATTTCCTCATTCAAAAAGATGCTGCAAAATTCAATTTCGTTTGATTTCGGTTTACGATTTTTAGGTAATGTACATTTTACTAAATTAGTCATATAGACCGATTCCCTTTCTATGCCAGCAGCTTGAAACAACCTATTTAAAACCTTGCCCGAAGGGCCTATAAACATTGCATTCTCAGTATCTTCTTTAGTCCCTGGAGATAAAGCAATAAACATGATGCTAGCATTTACATTTCCTTCGCCAATAAGTGCATGTTTTCGAGTAACAGACAAACTACATCTTTCACAAGCCCTAATTTGGGAATTAAGGGCGTCTAATAATTTTTGTTTTTCAAATAGTTTAATTTGATTTATCATTTAAGTGACTCTTGAAAATTTTTTCTATCTCTGTTACAATTTGATAAATTGCTATAGATATATCAGCTTCCTTATTTTCAATAATAATGGATTTCCCGTTATCTGCCAGTTTTCGTGCTTCCAAATTAATAGGTATTGCTCCTAGAAAAGGTATATTCATTTCTTCAGCTTGTTTTTTCCCACCTCCAGAACCGAATAAATCAATTCTCTGTCCACAATTAGGACATATTAATCCAGACATATTTTCGACTAGTACAATTTCAGGGATATTCATTTCTTTTGCCATATTTATGGCTCTAGCAGAATCTATTAACGATACTTCCTGAGGAGTAGTAACGATAATTGCCATATCAGGCTTCATGCTTTGAGCTATAGTAAGACTTTCGTCTCCGGTCCCTGGAGGTAAATCTGCTACAATAAAATCTAAATCACCCCAGTTAACATTCCCTAAAAATTCATTAATCATTTTAGAACGCATTGGTCCACGCCAAACTACTGCTTTGTCTGGCGGCAATAAATTTGCCATAGAAATAACTTTAACACCACGGCTATCTTGTGGTATAATTTTGTCATCCTTTGTATGTACTTCTCCTTTAATCCCCATCATTTTAGGAACGTTAGGCCCTGTAATATCAGCATCCAGAATTCCGGTTTTAAAACCATGTACATGTAAGCCGTAAGAAAGATTTACACTTACTGTGGTTTTACCAACACCACCTTTACCACTGAAAACTACAATACGATGCTTGATCTGACTAATATTATCAGCAATTCTTTTATTTTCAAGTTCAAACTGTTCTTGTTGTTCTTTTGTTATCATAATATATCTCCATTTTTTTTAATAGTGATCCACACTTTTTACAAATAGCATCCTATTTCTCTCGAATACTTCTTAATATTTGACAGCAAGTCGATTCGACAGGAAAACATTTGTAAGATTCAGATAATCACATAATGTAAAGATAAAATATATTAGGTAATATTCCAGATGAATTCTAAAAATTGTCTGACGACCATGATAATAGCTAATTAAAAGGATTATGGAACAAACTTGAACACTTATATGATTAATCCTAAAACATAAGTTTATCAGATAATTACACTAACTGGACTTTTATTTTCCTATCGCTTTTATTATTCTATCTGCATTAATTAAAACATCACGCATAAAAAGTTTATAAGGAAAAACCTTGTATTTAGTTGACTTTTTAAATCCCTCAAGTATGTTTAATAATGATGATGCCGTTAATAATGATAAATCTAATTCAACATCAAGCTCACAGTCTTCTACAAACTCATCGCTAAAATCAGGTGCAATTAATAGAAGCTTACGAACTTTATAATCATTTTTCTTTGCCAAATCATTATAGGCTTTCAATTGTCTTGAAACTGAACTAAACTTGTTATAACCACTTTCCTTAATTGTTTTACATTCAATTATTATCAATTCATTATTACCAAGATTTACGATAATGTCAGTTTTATCTTTCTGCGTATTTAATGATTTTCTTAAATCTTCATCTACAAAAAGCCCCAATTTTAATAATATGGTTTTTGTTAAATCTTCGAATTTTATTCCTATTTCACTTTCTTTAATATTAAGACCGTTTTCTTTAAGTTCCGAATATTTCCTAAAACCTATATTTTCATAGTTTTCTAAATATAAATTTTCGGCATCTTTATAATAATCTAAGATATTTAAGATTTTATCTCCTCTTGTTTTTATACTTCTTTCAGTAATAAAATTGTTTATTTCTTTTTCCGAAATTAAGTCAAGGATATCTCTAGGTTTAATATTATAATTCAGTAAAAAATCGCTTTTTAGTATAAATTCATCTTGTAATTCAAAAACATCTTTAACCTGTTTATTTAGTGTAGGAAGTGTTTCATTCAATTCTATTAACATTTTTTCGTAACCGTCTCTTGAAATTCCTACCTTTTCATCTTTATCAAGATTTTTAAAATATAAAATTAAATTAGCAATTTTATCTTCTAACATAACTCCTTTTAACGGAGTTGAAATATTAAGTTTTTTTGACCAAAATTCGTTTAGATATTTTTTCTTGTCAGAAAGGTTTGTTCCTTCTTTATGAACTTCTGATGAAAGTATAGAAGTAATAGTAATTCCGTCTTTTAATATAGCTTTAATCTTTTCTTCGTTGCTTAATTTTCTATCAATATTATGTTTTTTTGCTATTAGATTTATTTCGGGTGCTTTTAAACCTTTTAATATTCTTCGTAAATATTTGTCAGCTATTTCTTTTCCTCTAAATCTTCTTAATATCCTTACTATTTCGTCAGGAACATAGATTTTATTATGTTTTTTAGAATAAAAAATTACTCCTATATGTTTAAGATTATTAATTATTTCATTTATATCAAGCTGTTTTACAGGAACAACCATATAAGTTAGTAACTTTTTCTCTTCTTGAGATAATTCTAACTTATCTGAAAGAGTTAATAAAATCGAAAGTTCATCATCTGTAATTTTAGGTTCTCTATTATTTTCAAGGTCATTTATAAAAGCTGTTTTTACACAAGATTGATAAATTTTATAGTCTCGTTTTCGTTGATCTGATAATTCAGATTTTTCACTTTTTATAGATGCTTTTAATTCGTTAATTTTTTTCTTGATTTTCTTTAATTCTAATTCATATAATCTTGAAAACCAATCTTCTTTCATTATATTGTTTCCATCTCTTGTAATAATATCAATTAATATATCAAGCTGAGAAGATATATTTACAAACTCCGCTTTAACAGTTTCAGTAAATTCCTCATTAATTAGTTCAAATATTTTTGTAATATTTTGACTATCTGCTGATTTAAGACCTTTATCTGAAACACTTAATATTTTCTCAATTTGTTTGCAGTTTTTTGGAGTTTGCGAAATGAGATTATCAATTATTTTTATAAAAGAATTTTTTTCTAACGAACCTAAATTGTCTAATATATTTTCAAGTTTCATTTTATATAATTTTTAATGTCGATTTCATTTTTTAGCCTTATTGGTGACAAATAGCATTATTGTCTATTTTATCCTTCAAAAAGATAAATGATAAGTTTATATTCAACACCAAGCTTTATAAAAACTTGCTTTCAGTATGTAGTTTTGGGAAGCACTACTTAGATATGTGCCGCAAAGTCTTTCTGTTTAAATTAGTTAACGAATGTAGTGATACTATTTACAATCTGCAAACTTAGACTTATCATTATATAAAATATAAAGATAAATATGCATAACGACAGAATATGACAGAGTAAGAAGTTTATCCTTAAAAAAAACTGAAGTTATGTCTTATACAGATAGTGGAGATGAAACTATCACTGTTAATGTAACTGGATTAACTTGGTCACAGAATCAATCTAAATATTCGGGTTTCTTTTTTATTTAACTTTCAACATAGGTTCTAAATCAAAACTGATTTTCATAGGTTCTCCTGCTCTAATAATATCTAAATCTAAGTGGTTTATATCATCGAAATATCCTCTAGCCTCTTTATATGACAGCTTAATAATATCCTCACCATTGATTTTAACGATTCTATCATCTATCTGTAAACCAGCCTTTTCAGCATTAGAATCCTTAAATAAACCTCTAACTACCCAAGCCTTCAATGTTTGACTTCTATATAAAGGAGCGAACCCTAATTTATATCTATCATAAGGCTTTTTAAAACTAGAATTAGGTTGAATATATAAATCTAAATTATTAAAATCTAAACAAATATTAAACTTACTATATATCCCATTACCTAATAAACCAGCCCAATCTGTTACACTTAAACCACCAGACTTATTTTTACTATAAGACATAGGCACATCATTTATTTTATAGTCACCTATTTTAATACTTGCCCCATTAAAAGTATAAGAAACAGCACCGCCACCTATACCATCATGATTAGAATAAAAAACTAATTGATCTTCGATATTATTTACTAAATCATATTCCACAGCTATAGGACTATTAATAGAAACTTGATTTCCAGAACCCAAATCCAGTACAAAATTCTTAGTAAAATAAATAGAATCATTCACACAAACTTCTACAGGAATTAATATTTTTTTATCTTGTTTAATCAGATGAATCTTAGACCAACCATTTTTCTTAGCAGCTTCGAAATCTTTAAACTTCTCAGAAATAGAAGCATAAGTCTTATAATATTCTTTCTCATAATTAACTTCCAACACCTCATTCAAGAAAAACTTTAGACCGATCATTCCATCCACATAATCACCAAGAGAAGGTTTTAAAGAATAAATAGGAACTAATCTAGTAATAAAAGAAGTATCAGCTACTGAAAAATGAACAATATCTCTAATAATATCGATAGTAACCATAGCATCACCAGCACCACCTACCCTATACTTGACCAAATCGAAATAAGGAAAAACATGATTTTGGTAATATAAACTATCCAAACTTAAATTATAAGCACCTGTATCGAAAATTAAAGTACCAGGAACACCATCAGTCACAGTCTTTACATAAATATGATTACCTATAAATTCTATCGGTACAGCACCATCAGGTATATTATCCTGAGGCTGACTCTGAGCCAGAACTTGACTACCATTAATAAATAAAAGAAAAAATAAGATTAGATTGAAAAATATTGTTTTTAGTTTCATGTTCCAAACGCATGCAAAATTCATGCACGTTTTGTCTAGCGACAATATTAAATGCAAAAGAGGCTTTCTGAAATAGAAAGCCTCTTTTTACTATATTATAAATTTCAATATTTATAAATAATAGTCTATTCCAATACTTATGACATAACTTTGATCTTCACATTTAACATTAGTATCTGCTATAGTAGTAGGAATAAAAGGTTTTAGTCCTTCAGCACCGACTGAACTAATATTATAATCTTTCCAGAAAGTTATACCAAAACCAAGATTTAGTTTAAGATCTTTAAGCACTTCGTAAGATCCACCGAAACCGATATTTAAGTTTGTGTTTTTTAAAGCTTCATACCATCCCAAATTAGAATAGTATATTTCTTTATTTTCATCATTTTCATAACCAAAGTGAGTATATGAACAGCCTAAACTAACTTGTGCTTTTTCGTTCATATCGTACGCAAAACCTGCACCTAAAGTATAGCAGTTACCAGCAAGTTTTGAGGTTTCTTCTTCGTAAGGTGTATCAAATAGTGTTATACCCCAATCAGCATTTGTTTGAAAATAATAATTGTAGTTTACTTCTGTTCTTAACTTATCTGTAATTTTATATGAAATACCAGTGTTAAGTGTAGCAGGAAGATCACGTCTGTTTTTTGCTCCATCAGTAAACAAGTCTGTTCCATCTTCGTTCACATCATTTTCAAAATCCAATTTCACTTTAGATTCGTAGTGAGCAGCAATATTTAATTTTTCAGATAAGGCAGCATTGAAACCTAATACATATCCAAATCCATTAGCTGTAGCATTGTAATCAATATTTATATCGGTATCTGGAGCACCAAAAGGAGAACTTAATAAAGTTAAAGATGCTTTAGTGTTGTTAATTCCTCTAATGTATCTAACACCAGCAGAAACTGAAAATATATCGTTTATTTTATAAGAAAAACTTAACGGTACCGTTAGGTAATACGAAGATGCTTTAAGAGATTGTTGATTTGCACCATATATATCATTAAGATGTGTGCCTGCTGGAAAAGGATCAGGGGCATCAGTCGTATAAAGTATTTGTTGTGTCATAAGATCTGTAGATATGGATCCATCAGGATAATTCACAGAAGCTCCTCCTCCTGAAATATAAATACCTGTTCCTATAGCCCAATTTTCTTTTACATAAGTAGCATAAAACATAGGTAAAAATGCATCTATTCCATCTTGCTTAAAAGATTTTTCTCCTCCCAATTCATCTCCAAAATTATAAGTATGTTTTGGTTGACGAATTAATGTTTGATTACTTAAATTAAAATGAAATCCTGGTTTTAGAAATACTAAACCTGCAGGATTATAATTCACAATATCAGCAGCATCTAAAGCTGCATTACGATTATTCATTCGAATCCACTCTGAACTCATATTTGCTAAATTATCCATTTGAGCAAAAGCCGTATCAATACTCAAAATTGATAATAACGCTAATGTGAGTAGTAACTGTTTTTTTTTCATAATAGTTTTTATTAAAATTCTCTATATTATAATATTTTGTAAAAGAAAATAACATTTCTAATCATACTTTTATTACCCTCTATTACTTTTATTACCATCTAATTACTTTTATTACCATCTATTTGATAATACAATACTTTACAAAAGTAAGTTTTTTTATTTTAAACTGGAGATATTTAACCAAAGAATTTTATACATTTTAAGAGTCCCTCACAGCCAGAGGGGATTCAGATTTGTCTCTACTTTCAGGAGAGCGTTTTTATAGCAGTTATAATAATGTCTAACGACAATAAACCCCGACAAAATAAAATCTGACGGGGTTCAATTAACTAATTAAATAATAACACACAAACACATCTAACAAACACATCTACCCAACATTATAAAAAATATTATAAAAAATTAAAAAATATTATTAAAACATTAAATTTAATCTTAAAACAAAGGTAAATACCGATAACGCCATAATACGGCAGAATGTAAATTATATATTAATTTTTCACTTATATTTAAAAATGTTCTTATCTTAGAATTAATAAAAAAGGATAATCATGAAAGGAAAAAGAAAAGTTATGAAAGAAAAAATAGATGTATTTGAATATGCAAGTCATATTCTTAAGAAATTACAAAAGGGAGTACTAATAACGACTAAAGTAAATGATAAAGTTAATAGTATGACTATTTCATGGGGACAGCTAGGAATTGAATGGAACAAACCTCTTTTCACGGCTTTTATAAGAACAGGTCGCTTTACTCATCAGATGTTTGAAACCAACCAAGAATTTACTGTAAATATTCCTATGGATGAAAATGTAGGAAAGATTCTAGGATATTGTGGTACCCAAAGCGGTAAAGATCATGATAAAATAAAAGATTTAGGTCTAACACTTGTAGAAAGTGATAATATAAATGTTCCAGGTATTAAAGAGCTACCCTTAACACTTGAATGTAAAATAGTTTATTCACAGCTTCAAAATCAAGAATCTATACCAGAAGATTTTAAATCTAAATTTTATCCACAAGATAAAGGAACTGATTTCCCTGGTTCCAATAAAGATTATCATACTATGTTTATGGGAGAAATAGTCGGAGCTTACATTATAATATAGGCATTTAATTTTTCAAAATTATTTTGATTTATTCAAAGGTAATGTGAATTTAAAATCACTACCTTTTCCTTCTTCACTTTCTACCCAAATTTTTCCGCCTTGTTTTTCTACAAATTCCTTGCAAAGTATTAAGCCTAATCCTGAACCTTTTTCGTTGGCTGTTCCTATAGTGGATTCATTGGTTTCTAACTTGAATAAATTATTTCGGGTTTTTTCATTCATCCCTACTCCAGTATCAGAAACTGTGATTTCAATAAAATTGTCTTTCTGTAATGTGTGAACACTTATTTGGCCATCTGAATTAGTGAATTTTATAGCGTTGGAAATAAGATTTCTTAAAATCGTTTTAATCATATTTAGGTCAGCAAGAACTTCTATTTCATGTGATGGAATGTACTCTAGTGATATATTTTTACTTTTAGCACTTGGATTTAAAAGTCCAAATATTTCATGAATTATAGAAGATAAAACCACTTTTTCTGGTTCGAATTTAACTTGTCCAGTCTGTGATTTTGCCCAGTCTAATAAGTTATCAAGTAAAGTAAGCGTATTTTTAGCTGATACATTTATAATGCCTAAAACTTTCTCAGTCTCTGCAGCTTTATAATTATTTAAGTTTTCAATTAATAGTTTCGAAAAACCCAATATAGTATTAAACGGACTTCGTAAATCATGTGCAATTATTGAAAATATTTTGTCTTTGGTAGCGTTTAATCTCTGTAGCTCTTCGTTTTGCTGTAATATTTTATGTTCCGATAATTCAAGTTTCTTTATGGATGTAGTAGTTTTTTCAAGTACTTTTGCCATATTATTGAAGGATTTTCCTAAAAGTCCGATTTCATCTGTTCGTGTAACTACTACTCGTCCACTAAAATCAGACTGGCCTATCTTCTTACTTTGATCTATTATTTCCTTTAGTGGTTTGATAGTGGTTTTACCGAATATATATGCAGTAAAAGCTAAAATAATTAGAAGCAAAAGACTAATAGATAAAAGAATAGAAAGAGAGTCATTAAGGGGTTTAATAATGTTATCAATCTCTCGGTAATTTATTATAAACCAAGATTCTCCTGAGTTACCCTTTTGATGATCTTTGGATTCAAATGAACCCCCAAAAATACAACATTTGGCATCTTTTGATGTTATTGCTATTTCTGACTTTCCTATCATCCATTTTTTATCTGAGTCATTAAATAGGAAAGAATGCTCATTACTGAATTTTAATTTTTGATATAATAAATCAGATATTCGAGTGGTCAAAGGATCCATCCCTTCTTCACAAATAATTTCACCACCACTTCGAATAAGTTTTAAATCTCCAGCATCATCATTCTGCGTACTTAAAATCATTTCACTTATTACACCCAGTATATTAAGGTTCACTTTTAACATACCTATTATTTGGTCATCTTCTTTTATCGGAATAACCAAACCTAATACATAGCCATCCACACTATCATCATAACCACGATCATCGATAAACACTGTTCCTAATCCATTATTATAAGCTCCCTGCCACCAATATTTATGAGCGTGAGCTAAAGTGGTAAGTTTAGAAGTAGAAGCTACCAATGCACCATATTTATTTGTAAGGAAAATTTCGCCATATTCTCCTTTAAGGTTATGTTGCTGTGCTTTTAAGAATTGTGCTGCTTTATTGTCTGTGTACTTAAGAATAAATGAATTGTTTTCATCTTTAATGAATTTCCATTTTTCATTTAGATGGTAGATTACTTCATTTCTTTCTTTTTCAGAAAACTTACTAAGTGCACCGTTGCTAGTTTTTAATGCATTTATCAAAACAGGTGCAATAGAAAGTGTCTGATTAGTTTTTATTTTTTCTCTAAGTTGTTGTCCGAAATTAACAGATACTTGATTAGTAATCAATGCTGTATTGCTCAATTCCTCTTGTATAATAGTAGAATAAGTATATCTATAAGTAGCATACAAGCCAATAGATAGGATAATAGTTCCTATTATAAAAATCCGAAGTGCTAATTTAGTATCATATTTCATAATTATTCCATTTCCTTATGGTATTCGCCACGGCGTGCATCTCGATTGAGTTTAGAACGAAGCAATAATGATAGCTGTGCTTTCTGTAAATTAGATTCTTCGCCTTTCCAAATCTTGAGGGCAGGCTGCTGAATGGCACGTCCGTAAGAAAATGATAGTCCCCATGGCAATTTTCCTTTGAATCGTTCATTCATAGCATTTAATCGAGCTGATGCTAGTTCGCAGGTTTGTCCGCCAGATAAGAACATAATTCCAGGAACAGCTGCAGGAACTGCATGCATAAGACATCTTACAGTAGAATCAGCTACTTCGTTTACCGTTTCCTGTTTAGCGCATGTCATACCTGGAAGCACCATATTAGGTTTCAATAGCATTCCTTCCAATATTACACCTTGATCGTATAGATGTTTAAAAACTATTCTAAGAACTTTTTCAGTTACATTGAAACAATGTTCCATAGAATGACTACCATCCATGAGTACTTCTGGTTCGACAATCGGAACTAAATCAGCTTCCTGACATAAGGCAGCATAACGAGCAAGTGCATCAGCGTTGGCTTCTATACAACCATTGCTTGGAATTCCGTCACCAATAGTAATTACTGCGCGCCATTTAGCAAAACGGGCACCCATTTGGGCATATTCAGTTAATCGATCACGTAATCCATCTAATCCTTCGGTAATTTTCTCTCCAGGATGTCCTGCCATAGCTTTGGCTCCTTTATCGACTTTAATGCCGGGTATGATTCCTGCATCTGTAATGACTTTCACGAATGAAGTTCCATCCTTCTGTTTTTGACGTATTGTTTCGTCAAAAAGGATTACACCACTAATATAATTACCTAGATTTGGAGTAGTTATTATCAGTTCGCGATATGATCGGCGGGATTCTTCTGTTTGAGGAATATCGTACTGATTAAATCGTTTTTTAATAGTAGGAGCACTTTCGTCCATGGCTAAGATGCCCTTATCGTTAGCAACCAGAGCCTGTGCTGTTTTTATAAGTTTAATTTTATTCATGACTAATAATTTAATGTGGCCTCATAAGTAATAGTTGCATTTAAAAGCATTGATACAGGGCAGCTTTCCTTAGCATTGGCCACCGCCTCATCAAACTTTTCTTTTTTTATACCCGGTACTTTAGCATTTACAGTTAAATGAGAAAGAGAAATTTCACCTTTTACTGCATCTAAGGTAATATCGCATCGAGTATCAATATTTTCAGGAGGGAAACCCGCTTCAGTCAATAAAAAACTTAATTTCATGGTAAAGCAACCAGCATGCGCTGCTGCAATCAATTCTTCCGGATTTGTTCCAATACCATCTAAAAAACGGCTTTTATAACTGTATTGAGTTTTATTTAATACTGTACTTTGGCTGGTAAGATTTCCTTTACCTTCTTTACCTGTCCCTTGCCAATTGGCTGTAGCAAATCGTTTCATAATATTTTTTATTTTAATAATAGTTTATGATTTTTTTCTGGGCTTGTGGTATTCTCTGTACTCATTTCAGATAAAACAGCTTTCATTTTCTGAAGTTCTTTACCATAACCAGCCCAATTATTTTGTTTTAAATATTCTGTGGCTTTATTGTAATGATTAAGTGCTTTCTGAGCTTTAACTGAAAGCGAAGTCATAATAATATTTTTTATATCTTTTACTTGTGAAATAGGCACTTCTCCCTGCAACCCGGAACTGTTAAAAATCGCAAGAAGTGATTCTTCTAGTGTGGCTTTCATCTCTATCTTATCATTATAGGCGACAATAACTCTTTTTAATTCAGGAATTTGTCCCTGTTCTGACTGTAGATAAACAGGTTCTACATAAAGGAAAGAATTTTTTATCGGAATGACTAACTGATTTCCTTTAAAAACCTTAGATCCTTGCTGTCCCCAAAGGGTAAGTTCAGAAGAAATATCTGGCTGCTGATTAATTCTAGCTTCGACCTGCATTGGCCCATATATCAGCTTATCCTTAGGAAGCGAATAGACTATCAAATCACCATAATTAGGTGTATCGCAACGAGCACAAATCCATGCTATCATATTATCTTTCTTAGAAGGTGTAAGCGGTAGCATAAGAATATATTCTTCTTCTTGAGTTCCTGGCAAACGCATAATAATGTAATAAGGGAACATTCTTTGCGTTCCGTTATCATAGTTTTCATTAGGAGCTGCCCAATAGTCTTCTTGATTATAAAACACATTGGCATCAGTCATGTGATAAATACAATACATTTGGGTTTGTATATTAAACAAATCAGTAGGATAACGAATATGTGCTTTCAAAAATTCAGGCATATCGCTGAATGGTTTGAAAAGTTTGGGATATATCTTTTTTAAGGTTTGAATAATAGGATCTTCAGGATTAATCACATAATAGGAAACATCTCCGTTATAAGCATTGGTGACCACCTTAACAGAGTTATTAATGTAATTAATACTTCCCTTCCCGTAACCTAAAGAAATAGGCTCAGAATAAGGAAACATATTACTAGTAGTATAGGCATCATGAATCCAATACAGCTGTCCATCTTCTCCCACTACTAAATAAGGCTGACTATCGTATGAAAGAAAAGGAGCTATAATTTTATCACGCTGAGTAATATTACGATTAAACATGATACGACTCTGATTAGTCAAATAACCGGTAAAAAGAATCTTTATATCAGAAAATTTCCAAGCATAAACGATGCGTTTAAACAAATTGGAAATACGAACACCGCCTTGGCCTGAATAACTTGTATAAACATTATCATCCCCCTTAGGATAATCAAACTCTTTAGCTGTAGTATTTACCAGCACAAACTGATTAGATTCTTCTCCATAATAAATACCCATTTGTTTTAAATTAAGGGGAACTGTAGCTGTCGGAGGAATGTTCTGAACTATTAAATTAGGCATTCCATTAGGCAATATCTCATTAACTGGGTTCATAACTATACCATAACCGTGTGTAAAAATAAGATGTTCGTTAACCCAAGTTTTTGCACGAGCAGGTATTTGCGAAACTGGCAATTCTCTAGCTGCCAGCGCTACTTCTGTATAATTATCGAAATGATAACGATCTATCTGTACACTATTAAAATTATAATACAGACGAATTTCCTGTAATTGCTTATAGGTTTGTTTCAAAGGCCTACGATCCCATAACCGTATATTATCGATAGTAAGTTGATTTTTCTGAATGTCTTTATATGTAAGCGTTTCGTCTACAGGAAAAGGTTCAGATTTAATTTTATTTAAGCCATAAGCTTCCCTCGTTAATTTTATATTATTCAGAATATAAGGTGTTTCTTTTACCAGTTCATTAGGTTTAACTACGAATTGTTCAATTACCGTAGGGTAAATCCACACTAAACAAATTAATACCAAGAACCATACTCCAGAGGCATACAAAATAATTTTCTTTTTCCTGAAAATCGGAGATAGAAATAAAACTAAGGCTATGCCAATACTTAGAACAAAAATGATCCAATAAGCAGGAATTTGAGCATGTACATCCATATAGGAAGGTCCGTAAGCAGCTCCATGTGAAGAATATAAAATATTATAAAGTTTCAAGAGATATAAAGCTGAAACACCTATTAAGAAGAATCCTAACTGAATAAACAAATGTCTTCTTACAGATTTGGAAATATGGAAACCTCTCTGGGTAGATGAAAAAGCATTATCGAGATAATACGAAAATATAACGGCGATGAAAGTCACTACCACCATAGAAATGTACCAACTAGTGATAAACTGGTATACCGGAAGTTTAAATACATAAAATCCAGCATCCTTACCAAAAATAGGTTCCTGAATACTAAAAGAAGAAGCATGTATAAACTGCAAAAAATCGTTCCAGTGCCCAAGAGCATTCACACCCATAATAACACCAATAAACACAGTCAATACAGTCCAAATCCAAAAGATAGTCTTTCCCTTATAAACACTTAAAATAGGCTGTCTTAAATCGTCATCTGGAAGAATGAATTCTCCCCTTGTAGAAGCTCCTCTTTTGTTAGCAGTTCGAATATTGAGCCTAAAATACAAGACGAAAAGCAGAAAGAACAAAGTAAAAATTACGATTTTGGTAATAAGCATGGTATTAAATACCGATCCAAAATTCAGATTATTAAACCAAAGCCAATCGCCATAGTAATTCAAGAACAGATTCAATAAATATAAAGCCGCTAAGACAGAGGCTATAATGATGAGTATTTTTTTGCTTTTTTTCATTGGTTTTCTTCTTTAGGTAAAATTTTAAACAACAACAGAGAATTCCCCATTTGAAGGAAAGATAAGTTTAATTATTTAATATTCCGATATATAAAGCCTAAAAAAAACAGAATACACACAAACCAACACTATTACCGCTTCTATTTATTAAACCCGGTTTCCGGATTTTTTTCTCCAAAAGTTTCACTTAATACTGCCATTATTTCTTTTTTAGACATTCCTTTCTTCTCAGCCTTTTTAATCGTGATAAAAGCTTTAAACAATGCAGACTGAGCTAATTCTGAAGAAAAATGACCTATCCCCTGATTCCAGATAATTAAAGAAAACACCTCTGATAATTCAGCCACACTAGTTCCAAGGTAATATGACTTTATAAGTTCACGAGTAGCCTGCTTAATTCTACCTGACCCTACCGCATTAGTCATCGAAAGTAAAAGTTTGGTTTTTAATTCAATCGCTGGATTTTTCTTATTCCATATATTATCCCAAAAATTAACAGTAAGATCTGCTATAGTTTTATCAATTTCTGCATAACGTGGCATTACTATCGGCTTCAATGGAAGTTCGACATTATCTGATTCTTTAATTTCAGTCCGAAAGAAATATACAACATAGCTTTTGTCAGCTAACTTTTCGGTTTCTGATACGAACCCGATATTTTCCATTGTAGAATAAAGCGGAATAGGTTCAAAATTTTGAATCACTTTAATTCCCTCTCCTACCTTAAGGCTTTTTGCTTTTTTAAGAATAGCTAAAAGAAAATTTCCTTTTAATTGTCTTACATCGAATTCTATGAAACTTTCTTTATTTTTAAAATCTATATTTCCCATAATATTAAATTTAATCTTCATGAGATATTGCATCAACGGGGCAACCTTCTTCTGCCTCAAGTGCACAATCTTTAAATTCAGCAGGTACAGGATTGATTTTCACTTGAGATTTACCGTCATCATCCATCTCATAAATATTAGGACAAACACCTTCACATAGTCCACAACCGATACATAATTCTTTATCTACTTTTGTTTTCATAATAATAGGGTTTAATTGTTTTTAATAATACAAATTTGAGAAAATAATTCCACAAAAAATGTAACCTTGATTACAATCCATCAAAATTTATGCACATTTTGTCTGGCGACAATCTCTTTTTCTAAAAGCTCAAAATATCTAATCTTTGAATTACATCTATTCCATAATTCTTAATTTGATATTTATTACTTAATTACATTTGTTGTGAAAACCCCTGTTAATTTTTATCTTTACCTGATAAACAATCATTCATCAAGGATATACCCCATATTATAATAGGAATGAAAAAGATAACACCTAATACTATATCGTAAAATATATCTCCTAGTTTTATTAAAATATCTACCATTTTTATTTAATTTAATTGGTTAATTTAATTCGGTTAAATTTCCTTATCTAACTAGTTCATAGTATTTATAAATAAAGATAAATACTCATAACGACAGGACACGACATAGTATAAATTAATTTGGAAATAGTCATCTAACGACGATGCTGATAATTAAGACGATGCTAATAATTACTAAAAAGGATTATGAAATTTATAATCTGAAGACACAAATTATTTCATAGCAAATAGCTGGAGATTATAAGTATAAGCACCATGTTAGAAACATCATGAAATCAAAAATGAAAGTCTCTGGAATTTTATATATTTTCGATTTGTTAGTAGAAAAATATAATATTATTACACCTAAAATAAGAGCCAAAAAGCTAAAAGAATTATCAGCTATAAACAATAGATTACCATCTAAAAAAATAGAAAATAGTATTAATAAATGGTCAAAAAATAGCTTTTTATAATATCCTTAAATTTCTCTTAAGTGGTACAATTCTGTTTTACTATACTAGGTCAGAAGTGCTTTATTATTTACAAAAAACTCTCTCTAAACGACATTCTACTCCTATATAATGTTCGACCCTTCACTATTACATAAAAAAACTTTTTTTAAATCAAAGCGGTGGATGAAATTTTCATAATATGCGAGAATTAAGTTTGCATATTACATATGTTCTTTAAGAATGCATCTATTCCTTTTGATAGTCATTCTATACTATTTCCGAATTCAAGGGTATTGATTATCTGCTTAGCCTTTTTTTACATCGTTCTATGCTCATAGCTTTTCATTCTATACAATTACTTATTTACCGTTTAAAACAAAAAGGGACATTAGTCCCTTTTTGTATAGATTTCATTCCTTCTTTTATTCAAAGGTTAATAACCTTTGGATATCTTAATGGCAAGCACAATCACTTCTTTGTGCTAGAACTTTTTGAAGGTTTCAGCTTACTTGTATTCCCTGGCGTATTTTTATTGTCACGACGTCTTTGGTCAAGTTTTCCAGTTGACTCTGCTTTTGGCTTTGGGCCTGGTTTTAATCCCATAATATTCTTATATTTAAGTTTATAATATACAAATGTATATCTATTAAGTTATTCTTGTCTCTTTTAGTAATGATTTTCGTCTATACTTTAGTATATAGTTTTATATTAATTCTAGGATTCCATTTTCTTAGTCGATATAATGCTTTTGTTTTGTTGTTGTCGTGTGAAGCTTTTTTTGCTTGTTGCTAATGTAATTCGCAAAGCGAATTACATTAACTCTATGTTATCTGTCTGGCCCGGAGGGCAGACAGATAGCACCAATACGAACCACGTTACCTGCTGGGTTATATATTTTATGTTTTTATTTTATTTATCATTATAGAGTTTATCATGCCACAATTTTATTTTTTTGATGGCAGGAAAAGCGTTGAGTAAAGGCATACTCTTTTGCAATTATTGGCTTCAGCGATGGATAGTGTGAATTGCAAATGTGTATGACTTTTTGTATTGATATTAAAAATAATCCAGAGACTCCACCCTCTGGACTATAAAGTGAAAACACTTTTAGGGCTTGTGTGTGTTAGTTCCTCAACTAGAAAATGACGGTTGTGGAGTACCTCCTTCTAACAGAAGTTGGATTGCCCAATATTTTAATAAACACTATGACCTCGTTTCGTATTTAATTCAATGCCATAGTTTTTTTCGTTCCAGTTGCAAAATACATTTGAAAAGCGACTATTGATACTTAGAAGTAATTCTTCATTATAATGTTCGTCAAAATAGCCTGAGATATGAAGAAGTGTAGTCCTAAATTCAGTTAACTTTTCTTGAGTTTCTTCAATATAAGGACAAACCAACATATCCATCAGCAAATATACATCTTCTGCTTTATTTTCTTCATAATTAGCCATTTTTTTTCTAACTATATTGTTTATTATTCTTCTTATACCCCTATATTCAGGCTTGCACTCAATATGATTTAATAAAGATATAATAGTAAAATAATCTAGATTTATATCACTTTCTACTATCTTGAAATGCTTGCATAATGTTTCTTCAGAAAAAGAATAATGCTTTCCAAGTTCGTTTACGATAGGTAGAAGATAAAGCGTCTCTACAACTGAGTATTTCGATAGTTTATTCTTTGACAATACTAACAATATTCCATCGAATATCTTTTTGAATATGGTATGCTTTTGGTCGAATTCGAAAGCAATGTATTGTAATGCATCACTATTTAATTTGCCCTGCGATGAATATTGTTGTTTGGTTTTCTCTTGATTCTTTATAAAATCAATGATTCTATAAAGAATATGGCACAGCTTTATTGAATATGAAACTTTTGGTAATACTGTATATACGAAAAATGAAAGTTCTATTACTTCATTTAAGTTGTAAAATATATTTGAGAAGTATGTCTTTACTATCTTTTTTTGATCATCTATTTCTGATTGGTCGAATTCATCAGGATTTTGTTCTTTCTTATCGTATAGTCTAATTAGTTTTTTTTGTTCCTTCTCCATTTTCTTAACCATTTTCTTAACTTGGTTAAACATCACTACTAAGAAGTAATTTTGGAGGTCTTTATAAGTTGTATGAGTATTAGCCAGAATAATCTTGTAATTTGTGATTATATCTTTGGCTTTATCATACTTTATTCCCAATTGTTTATCGCTTTCACTTTTGTCAAGTTTGAAAATAAGAGAGTGCTCTGCTAATTTCTTTATCTCTTCTTTTGCAATTGATATATTTGTAATAATTGGTTGATTGAATAATTCAGTTTTAGACTCATTAAAATATAGATTGTATTTCTGCAATTCAATTTTGAATAATTTTAATACTTCATCTTTAACCTTATCATCATTAAAAAAGACAAAGTAATCATCTACATATCTATATATATCATAATCTTTTTTATATTGATAGGGTGAGCTATATACTTCAATATTTTTTAAACTTAAGGCTTTATTAACTTTAACATCTACACTTTGAAGGATAATTTCCGCAAAAATACGAGAGAACTCTGGACCTATAATTATACCACTTGTTTCATTGTAATTCATACGTTGCATTAACTCATCAAACTTATGACCAAATGTAGTTTTTCGGTCAAGTCGCTCTTTTACTGCTCTTTTATTTAGTAATGCCCAAGAAATAGAATGAGTGTATACACTATCGAAACATCTAGAAATATCAAATTTTAGGAGTTTATTAAATCGTTTTTCAGCTCTTTGATATTCATAAGACTCATAAAATTCAAATATATTATTGCATCTCTGATATGAAAAAAAAGTTTTAAGGCTTGTATATTCTTTATTTGAGCTTTCGACGACTTCAAGTTCTTGACTGACACTTTGCTTTTTTGTATGAGTACTGTCTTTGTAATATTTTAATGAAGCTATTTTATCCGGTTTCCTTAAAGAAAATTTACTTTTACTAGTTGCATCCTTAATTGTGAACTTATACTTATCATAGAATTGTATAATCTGCAATTGGTTTATAGGATGAATAACTTTTAGTTCACGGTAATCGTCAATCTTATGAGCAATTCTGAAGCTATATGGTATTGTAATTAGATGTTTGTCATCAATCTTATAGAAGTCATATCCATCAGCTGAGTATTTGGAGCGATCTTTTCTTAATCCAAACATCAGACAAATCATTTTCTCGGTAACTCTACTTTTGTCCTTTTTAAATCTCAATTCGTCATCAACAAAACATACTTTGTTGGTCACAAGAAAATTGTAGAAAAATCTGTTTGAGAAGTATGGTGGAACTTCGTATGGTAATATATCAGAAAGAACAACTCGTTCTTTTTTTAATCCAACAATTTTGCCTTTTGCTTTATGCATTTTTCCAAATTTTAGTTATTTCCGACAATCCAAATTGTAATATTCCATTATTAGGTTCCTCTTTTAATTTACTATTATGGTTTTTGTACGTTTTGTTTGCAAGTGGAAAGCATATAAACCTTTTCTTTAAAAAGCCTATTTTAAAATCGCATTTCAATAGCATATCTTTTTCTTTACTGGTAAAGTCATTATCCTGAATTTTATCGACATTGAAGCTTTGAATTTCATCTAGGGAAACGCTATTTTGCAGAAATGGATTTGAATAATAGATACCTGTGAAGACTTTGCTTTTATTATTTCGAAGCCTAGTATTTGAGCTTAAAAATTGCATTCTTGCTAGTAACATTTTAAATGCTCTTTTTCTATTATGAGATTTTTTGTTGTTGAATTCCGTATAAGCTAGTTCTATCCTTTCCTTGTATTTATTTTTCTTTTTACAAGTCATTGATAATGATAGTGTGTAGTGTGCTTTGTCTGCTTCATTTATTTGAGTTTTAATTTTTTTTGTGCTTCCAATATCATAACCCAAAAAATTCATAATTCTAGGAGGAGTTGCATCAATATCAATTGCACTTAAATCACCAATTAAATTGAATGAATCTGTTTTACTGATATTAACACTGAGATTGTGTTTTGTTATGCATTCTTCGACACTGTGTCGATATATCTTAGCCTGCTCTTTTACAACCTTTTGTGGTGTGAATACAACAACAATGTCATCTACATATCTTGCATAAAATGTAACATCAGCTAGGTCTTTGATTTCATTATCAATACTTCGCATAAACAATTCAGATAAATACGCACTTATGCCAACACCTCTTGGTAAACCAAATTGCTCATCATTATCTTGTTGTTTCGTTATTTTATTATACCCTTCTAATATCTTTTCAATGAAACTTTGCGACTTTATACTGAGTAGGTTATCGTCTTTGATTTTGCTGATTAATTTTTTTTGTGGAATTGATTCATAAAAGCTGTTTATATCAGTGCGAATAACAACTTTCGGAAAATTATCTTCAAGTAATATTATCAATTGGCTTAACACTTCAAATCTCGATGCTTGCCTTATTTTGTAGTTTCTATATATATTTTGTTGTAACTGTTTGGAAAGGAAAAAAATTTCAGATGTATTTTCTAATTTATAGCTCTGTTTGCCATACATTCCCCCTTCTTGTATATTTACTGTGTGGCTAGGGTTATTAACATTGATAGAAACTTGTTCTAAGGTTTCTAGTGTTGATAAATTTCTCCTAGCTTTTAATTCATCTCTTAAATCGTATAGAGCTTTTAGGTGCTCTTTGTTATTTGATTCTCTTATTTCCTTAGTTGTATTTCTAATCTCCTTGCGTATCTCTATTGATTGATTAAAAATAGCCTTGAACTTTCTCTCAATATCACTTCCTTTTCGATTTTGCAAATCGAATATTTCTTGAAAGTTTTTTGCTGAAAATGTTTGGTCTATCATATGAATTTACTTTTTACGCGTCAAAATATTTTTTATTTATTTCGGGTTTAATTCTGTAGCGCACTTCTATTTAAAAATCTGGAATTAAATATTATTTATCGAGTGTTGGCAAAGAAATAGCTCTTTTGTTTTTGTATTGACTTGTGTGGTGAGAAAAAACAAAATTATTTAAGTTCTAAATCTAATCATATCTTTTTTTTATGTTTTGAAGTTCCTTTCTTTGCCTTGCAGGTAACGAGGAGTGCTATGAAAAGTTGCCGGTTGCGGGTGATTTCCTGTTAAGTTACATGGGAGTTGTAGCGGGCTACAATCCTTTAATAGCTTACTATTTAGGCAATTTTTTATAACACGTGTTATGCTTTGTTAATCCTTCTTTTTCTAATATTTTTTGTAAAGTCTTCTAATTGTTTTATATCATCTAAAAATTCCGCAGAATCAGGCATTTCTTCCATAATTGCTCCTGCAGAATCATGGCCTAAGAAATATTTAGAACACTTTGACATATTAATTTCGATTACTTCATAATCAGCATTTGTAATATCAATTATCTTCTTGATACGTTGAGTTTGAATTGCTCTATTATACCTCTGAACGGTACCATTAAGTAGAACTTCTTCAATAAATCGTTCCCATGCTTCACGAAGCTTACCATATAGAGGTTTTAACTTGTCTTTATAAATTTCTTCGGTTTCATTTCTTTCTGTTTTGGCAAGTTTTTGTTGGTCAGACTTGAGTATTCCTATTCTTTTATTTATGGGTAATGCATCCCAGGGTGGATTACTAGCTATTATACCAGTTTCGGTTCTCGTTCTTGTTAAGCTTCTTATTTCTAAATTGGAATTTAGTTCAGAAGAAGCTTCTTGAATCATTTGAAGGAATGTTATATCATGAGTAAAAATTATTACTTGTCTCTTTATAGATTCTTTTACTATTCTCTTTGATATTTTGTTTCTCCATTTATGATCTAATGAAGAAACTGGGTCATCAAAAATTATTGCACTATTATTGTCGGAAATAGATAATTCAGAGAAAAATGTAGCTAGAGAAATACACCTATGTTCCCCTTCACTTAAAACATCCTTTAATGGTATATTATTCGCATTTACTTCGTTAAGTCTCAGGTAATTATACTGTTTCCCTTTTTTCCCTTTTGTTTCAGCTTCAATTTTTATGTTTTTGAAACCAAGATTTTTTAATTCTTCTTTAAAACTATCTTTTAAATTTTGACTAATATATTTTTTAGTTAATTCATTGCTCAATAAAGTCATTAACCGAGTGTTGCACATTTTCTTACAATCAGTTAGTAGTTTAACTTTTTTAAGCCTATATATTTCGCTTGTTATTTGGTGTTTAAAATGAAATACCTTTTTTTCATTTTCAAGGTCTGCTAATTCAGATTCTAATGGTTTTAGTTCTTTTTCAATTGATTGAGTTTTTAATTTTTCAATATCATCTGATAAAAAGCTAATTTGCTTAAGTATCAAATCTTTTACATTTTCTTGAATTTTTATCGGTGAAATAGTTTCAACTTTTTGTTTATCATTTAAAAGTTTAAGAAGACCTTCTTTATAATTTTCCAAAATTAAAATATATGCTTCAAATTTCTTTTTAAAATCTTTAATAGATTCTCCAAGTTCTTCTATTGTTGGCATTTGCTCTTTAAAATCAAAAGAGATATCTTTTATTGCTTTTAAAACCTTATTATAATAAGTTAAACAATCATCATATTTTTTTTGAACATCATCTTTTACAAATTCTTCGAATCCTATAAATCTCTTCCTAGCTTCTTTACTCAAAGGTTGCAAACATAAAGGGCAAATACTACCTTCTTCAGTTTTAGGGAAACCACCCTCATTGTTATTGTTGAAAAAGTTCTTTGCACTTTCCCAAAGAATTTTCCAAGTGTCACTCCCCACTCCTTCAATAGGCAAGTCTGTAAATACTTTTTTAGTTGTTGCTTTTAATGTATTGCTAGCTATAGCATAATTATTTAGACTTGATTTAATTTTTCCAAGAGCTATCTCCGAAAAAATATTTTCTATTCTTTCTAATTTTTGTTCAATGACCTTATACCTTTGAATTTTATCATTGTTGTTCTTTATTTTCTTTTTAGGGTCAGTAGCTTTAAGTTTAGGTATGATTTTATTTAATTCTGTTGCCCTTTTATCTTTCTCTTTTGTATAGGCTGAATAATGTAGAAGATTGTCTAATTTAGTTTTGTAGCTTATTGTGTCTATAAAGGCTTGAGATTTTGTATTTGGATTCAGTTGTAACAATGAAAAGTTAAACTTCGATAAATCTATTTCATCTAATTCATCAACAATACCTGTCTCTACAAATTTAATTGCTTTTGCAAATTTTTCTAATATAGATAAGCCTTGAGGTATAAATGCAATTTCATCTTCTCCTTCAATGTAATGATCAGCACTATTTGAATCAAAAACATCAACGCTTTTTAAGATAGTATTATCTACGTCTTGATTAATTATTTTAACGAAGTTAAAAGTAGTCTTATCAATTGTATATTCTATTTTTGCTTTATTATCTTTTTCTTTCGAATTAGAATCAAAAATATTATTATTTATTGCGGGTTTTTGACCTCTTGTATTGCATCCATGTTTTAAAATACTAACATAACTTGATTTACCTGCCCCATTATCTCCATATACAACAGTTAAACCTGTTAAAGAAAACTTTAACACATTATTGACAGATAGTGCATTTATGTTTTCTACATCATAAATACGACTTAGAATTAAACTTTTATTCCCAATTGAATTATTTACATACCCCAATAATTCCGTATAATCAACGGGTGTGATTTTTTTCTTTGATAGACCTCCATCTACCTTACATATCTCTTTTAAATCATCTAAGTCAGAATTATTAAGATTATTATTTCTAATTAATCTATCAATTGCAATTTGCCAAAAAATGGGTTTATCTTTTACCCAATCAATTATATCCTTTAATATATTCATTTTTCGATTGTTTTTCTAATAAAGCATAACGTGGTTCGGGTTGGTGTAGTTCGCAAAGCGAATTACATTAACCCTTTGTTATCAGTCTGTCCCGAAGGGCAGACTAATGGCACTAACCCGAACCACGTTATCTGCAAGCCCAAAGGGATTGCAGATAACGGGTGGCGGTATGGTTAGTTGCCGATTTCGAAGTACTTCCTGGCAAATCATAACTACTTTTGATCGGACTATAACGCTCAAATAAGCACTGAACCGGCAATTAACTATACCGCGTGTTACCGCCTGGTGTTCATTCATTTCAGTCATTTTCTCTTTCAATTTGCTACACTTTTTCTGTCTGTCTGTGCGTTTGGGTAGGCAAGCTCTTTGGCTGGTTTTGGTCGTGTGTTGGCTTTTTTGAGCGACCAGCCAATGTGCTTGACTACGAAGCGTTGGCTATTTCATCATTAATAATTCTCTGTCAACGCTTCTTATATATTCCCATTTGTCCGTGTGATATTTATTTGCCATTTCTGTCAAGTCAGGAATATTGTAATACGCAAATATTGTTTTGTCTAAGCTTCTAATATTTATCTGTTTTGTATTATTTACGACTGCGTACAATTCCAAAATGTCAGCGATTTGTTCTGATGATAAAGTCGTTTTATTTATCTGCTCGTAATTATTTTTTGATTTTGGTTCTAATAATCCAAAGTCTGAAAGTGTCTTTAAAAAGGCTCTCGTTGAACGTTTTACAATCTCTGTATCTCCATAAGTTTCAGTCATTTTTTTAGTCAAAGCAACTGAACTAACTTCTTGTGATTCATCAAATATTTTGTAAAACATCTGAGTGAAATATTTCAAAATCTCATAATCGAGAATAAACATTGCCATATAAATTGGCTTCATATATTCAAAATCATGCTTTTTGCTTAATTCAATTATCAGGTTATTTTCAATTTTGGTTTTGCTTTCCTGAAAACTATAAATAAAAGTGCGAAACAAAACAGTTCTTGTTTTTCTTCTTCCATCTTTTCCGGTTAGCTCAACAGCAATTTCGTTATAAGCTTCATAAAAGTCTTCCGGTTTTGTGCCGACTTCAATATTTTTCAACGTTTTATATATCCACTCTGGTTTGAGCGGTCTGTCATATCCCATCATTCTTTTGTCAATTTAATAAATGGAACAACCATTTCTTCAATAGTTATTCCACCGTGATTTACTTCTATTTGATTTTTGTTGGCAAACATTGTTCTACCTTCAGGCAGCACCAATATTTTATCCTCAACAAAAGGAATTTTAATTTTCCGTTCGTTTATTAACTCCTTAGTTTCTTGGTTTGCAATTACCCCTCTTTTTGCAAAATCATCCGATAAATATTTTTCAATTCGTTTACCATTTCCTTTTGCCACAACAGAGCCGTGGTCAGAACAAATGTAAATTTGAAAATCGTTCTCAATTAGGCTTTCAAAGTCTTTGATTACTGTAGATTTTTGAAGATATGCCTGCAACGATTTGAAATATAATTCCTTCGTTTCGGTGTTTGGCGCAAATTGAGCCGAGTGGCTTAAATCATCAAAGAAATTGTATAAAATACTTATGTATTCATAACCAAGTAAAGAATCTGAATTGATATCGTCTGATTCAGTGAAATACTTTGTTTGCTTATTTTTAAAATAATTTGCAAACGCTTTTGCTTCTGTTGACCTGCCAGGATATTTTAAATTATATACATCTGTATTCCCCTGAAATATTGCCGAACGTGAAACTGAAGTTAAGGAAGGCAAAAGAGTAAAAACCGCTGTGTCTTGAAAATCCCATTTCTGATTACTGAAAAACTCTTTCAGCAAATTCCATTCAGCAAAACCCATACAATCGAAGCAAATCAACGCCACTTTCTTTTGTTTGTCAGCTTTAATGTTAGAAAGTATTTTATCAGCTGTTTTGGGCTTTTTATTGGTTGAAGCATAAAATGCTTGCTCCATCCCATTAGAGTTGATAAATGCATCGGAAAACGCATCTATTTGCGGAATTAGACTTTGAAATGCAGTGCTGTTAGTTTTAAAAGATTGAAAAACCAAATCTGCCCAAAGTTTAGATAATTCCAAAACATTGTTTACGTTGGCTTCCTGTTCAATTAATTTTCTGATTTGCTCTGAAAGAATTGATAAAGCTTTTTTTGAAGCAAATTGCTTCGCTTTTTTCAAAACAAAATCTAAATCGTTTGCCGATAAAACCTGATGTTGATTTGTGGTGAATACATAATCTAAAATCTCAATTATTTGTTTTGACTCAATTCCTTTTAATGCCAAATAAATATCGCCATTAAGTGGCAAATCGGAAAACGAAAAAACAATGTGTTCCACTTTATTGATTATGAAAGCCGGAATATCTTGTTTTGTGGTTATAATTAAAACTTGTTTATCGTAGTCTACCAAAGGTCGAATCTCCGAAAACTTATCCGAAAATATTACTTCAACATTTTTACCTGAAAGCCAAGATAAGTAAACAGGAGAATACAAAATACCTGTTTGGTCGGTAACCAAACGAGGTAAATTGTTTTGGTAATTTAGTTTAATATCTATAAAATCCTGCCAATTCATAGTTTACGAAATTCCTTCAATCATTATTTCTGCTGCTTCAACAAAGTCGTTTAGTTCTCCGCTGTTTTCCAATATTTTTTTGTCTAACTTTTTGGCAATAATTAAAATATCGGCAAAGCGCTTTTCTTTATAACAAAGTTCAAAACCATAAGCCAATGCTTCTTTACGTACTAATTTTATTTTGCCTTTTTGAGTTTGTGCTTCCACTAATAAAGTTTCAAATTCACGGCTTAGGCTTTTTTGGCGTTTTTCTGCTATTGAATTATGTTCGGCTTCACCATGTGGTCTTCGATATTTACCTCCTTCTGTAATAAAATTTTGCTCTAATATTTCTTTTAATTCTGGCACTTCATCATCTTCGATACTTGGCAATTGATTAAAGGCAATTGAAATCTCAGAATACGATTGCGCGTTGGATAAGAAATTATACAACCAAACTAATGCTGATTTTTCATCGTTTACAAAAAGCAAGGAACTGCCCGTTTTAATATCTTCAATTCCTTCCAATTTCATTTTCTTTTTGAATTCCAAATAAACATCAACTTGATTTTGTGTAAACCAAAGTCCATCTTTTTCAGTAAAATTTGAGAATAGAAATTTTGAAAAAGCACTTGCGTCAAAATCGATTGAATAATTATTGGTCATACATAATGAAATATACTTTGAGTAAAGCATTTGAAATGTTCGTTCACTAATAATTGTTGGTTTAATGTGGTTTAATAAGTCATTAATAAAAGAATTAACGACTTCTTTTGTAATTACCTTGCTATTTCTATCACTATAATTTACTGTTGGTTTAAATGCAGAAATCAATAAATCTTTTGATACGGAACCAGGTGAAGTAACTTGTTTAAAACTTCCTTGCTTTTTGTCAAGCACACTAACCTGAGAAATTATAAAACCTGACTTATTTATTGACTTTCTTAATATGTTCCATATAATCGATTTTGAGTTATTAAATTCTATATTTATCCATCTTTTTGGTTTTAAAACTCTATAATATTCTTCAAAAGATGTAGTTAATTTTTTTTCGTAAAAGTCAATTGGTTTTGATTGTTCATTGTTAATTATTGCATCGTAATTTGAATTAGTAAAACATTTAAGCCAAACTTCTATCATAAAATTAAGCTCATTGTACATGATATTAGCACCAAAAGGCGGGTCTGTGAAAATATAATCAATTGAATTGTCTTCTATATTCTTTAAATCACTGCATGATTGGGTTGATACTATATAATTACCAGTTGGATTATTATAGTATATAGATTTGAATTTATCTTTTATTGAAAAGAAAAAATTTAGTTCTCTGCTTAAAGATGGTATATATAAATTTCCTGAAGGTCCTCCGCCTCCAGTTGTTCTAAATCTATATCTTTTCGAAAGATTATTAATAGCCGAAGTCATGATATAAAACAAAAAGTTTTTAGTCTCATATTTTTTGGCTTTTTCAAAGAAACCTGCAATTAGTATCAAATTTCTTCTCCAATAAAAATGATGAAAATGCGTAAATTTATGAGAAGATATGGGTTGCTTAGTGTTAAAACCTCTAGGAAGTTTATAAATGGGAATTTTATAAGGGATACTTAATTCGTCAATTTTATTAATCAATTTGATATCAAATTCTTCAACATTTTTTTCAATTCTTTTCTTGTTTAATCTTAGATTGATTTTTATAGGGGCTTGTTTTGCAATCTCTATTTCTTCATTTAATATGTCATCATATTTTTTAATAAAAACTCTTTGATAATCTGATGTTTTTAATTCTGCATTACAATTTGGGCAGCAATAATTATCTTTCTTTTCAGCTTCAGAATGCAAAAATTCATTATTGCAAAATTTGCAAATATTCACATCACTCCATACAATGTTTATTATTTCTCCTTTTTTGCCATTGTAATATGTTTCAAAAAAATATCCAAACTCTTCTTTAAGTTCTAACAAAATCTTGTTAAAGTCATTTCGAACTTGAAGCTTATCTGTTTCAGCAATGTAATTATATGATATTTGTGTTGCAATTGGAGATAAGTCAGAAATTACAACATTTCGTTTGTTCAAAGTTGATGCTACACCTGTCATTCCCGAACCACAAAACCCGTCTAAAACAATATCATTTTCGGACGTAAAATAATTAATAAGATTAGTTATTGCTTCTGGTGGTACTTTAGTATGGTATGCATGTGAGTTATATATTGAACTATTTTTACCAACTTCAATATCACCTTCGTAAGAAACTCGATGATAATCATCCGTTTCCTCATTATAAGGTTTGCCGTGTTCTTCAATAAAATCTTTTATATAAGGATTTGGGCAAGCGGTGTAATATGGTGGTTTGGATAGTGCCAAAATATCTTCATCTGTGCCAATAGGAAAACCCTCTATTTTTTTTAGTTCTTCGAGTTTTTCGGCAAGGTCTTTTTTGTAGTCTATATTTTTATCCATTGTATTTTCTTAGTCAATTTTAAATCTTGTTTCGTCAGACTTCTGCTTTTCCAATTGGTTTAACACATTGAAAAACGATTTTCTAATTTGCTCAAAAGTCAATAATTCATCTTGTTTAAACAATTCGTTGGTCATTTGCTCTTTGTTGAGTTTAACTATTTTAATATCAATAAAGAGTTTATTTATTGCATCAATCAGTTGCGGAGTAATACTATCAGGTAATTGCGATTTTTCTATTATTGTTTTAATGGCAGTTTTATATTCATTATCAATTTTTACAATCTCCAATTGTCCTTCTTTTTTCTTTACTTCAGCAATTGTTGTTTCGGCATATTCTTTAAAAATATTTTCGATGGTTTTATCAATATTTTTACTCTCAATCGCAATTTCTTTGTAGTTGCGTTCTACTTTCATGAAATTACTTGTTGTATCAAAAGGAATGTCATAAAGTCTTTCAGCATCCACTTTTTCAGCACGTAAGTTCAATAAGGAATTCCATAAATTTATTTTAGCTTGTAACTTTTGTTTTAAGTTACAATTCGCATTCGAGAGCAATTCTGCTTTATTAAAAAGTGGATGCTTTCTGTAATTCTCAAACACTTTCCAGTTTACTTTATTACCTATTGTATTTTGTAATGCAGGATAATAAAACTCAGTTACATACAAATTTTTGAAAGCATTAATTTTGCCCGAAATAGGGAAGCGTTCGCTTGACTGAATGAGTTTATTAAAATCTTTAACAAGGGATAGCGTGTCAGAAAAAAATTGTTCCAATTTACTTTCAACCTGTCCATCGTTTACAAATTCATTATTTGCTCTCAAAATTTCAAGTGCATCATTCATGTATTCAAGTCCTTTGTGAATAGTTGAATTGTATTCTAGCAATGTGGTTTTAAGATTGTCTAATGAAACGAGCATTTTGGTAATTTTCGCCAAATCTGCATTTAGATATTCTATGCTATTAAACTTAGCATGATTTGAAATATCCATTGCTTTCCAATCAATAGTTTTGACATCGTTTAAAATGTGTTTTGCACTATCGATATTCAGATAAAGAGCAGATTTACTTTCCAGTTTAGTGATAAGAAATTCAACCGAAGAAATATGGTCAATAATTTCTTTCACTTTGGTTTTGTACTCAACAAAAGCTTCGTTGCGATGTTTTTCCTGCAACATCTTAGCTCCATTCAATCCTAAAGCATTCAAAAGGTTTTGAGCAAAATCGTAAGATAAATCATCTTTCTTTACTACATAAACAATGTTTTCGAATTGACTAATACTTTTGAATTTCTCTTTAATATTAGAAATGTCGATTTCATCACCACCACGACCTTTTAACAACACTTTACCCAAAGTTGTAAGAACAATTAATAAAAAGTAAACTACTTCCGGTTCAAGTCCGTATGGGATTTTGTTTAACTCAGCAACAATCTCTTTGTCAATGTCAACAAATTTACCGTTTTTAGCATAAATACTGGTCAAAATCAACTGTGTTATTTTATTTGAACCAACATCGGGGTCACCATTATCGTTGAGCAAGTTTAAGGTATCTAAAAAGTTTTTGCTTCTATTGGATAATGCTCTAAAATTTCCCTTGGCAACTTCCTGGCTAATATGTGTTAAAGTTGAAATAATATTGTTTGAGGATAAAGTTTCGGCATATTTTGGATGTTCAGGAAATTCTGTATTGAAAAGTTTATCTAACAACTTTTCTTTAAGTTCTGATACAATTTCCGAAAGATTATTAAATTCTTTGCCCAGTGTGGATTTTATTGAAATTTTATTTCCATTCAAATCTGCTTCTGCAATATTCTGAACCCACATTGCAATGCGATATTTGATTCCCGGAACAACAACACCAGCCGGATTTCTATAACCGTTTACAGTTTCGCCAAGTCGTTTGCTCATTGCAGAAACCAACATATTTTTATCAATCAACGATTTTATGGCAACAATTCTTTTTATGATTTCGATATTTTCTTGTTTACCAATATTTAGCTTGATATTTAGTTGGTTATCAACATATTTTACTGATTTTTTATTACTAAATGGCGAAATAAAATTTATTACGTAATCCGCTTTATCAACAGTTATTATTTCTTGTCCTTTCCTTTGGAAAACGATCAATCCTTTTCTGAAAGATTTAACATACATCCAGATGGATTCATCAATAAAAATATTCGGGCTATTTTTATAATGCTCACTATCAAGAATCTCTTTTATCTGCTCAAACAAAACAGCTTCTTGTTTACCTTCATCGCCTCCAACAGCAATAATTTCATTTTCAATTCTCTCATCTGGGTCTTGTCCGTCAATTGCAGGGTCGAATTTGAAATAATCATTTCCTGTGGCTTCGTCTTTTACAACTTTAATGTAGAAACCATCGGTAATGTTTTTTATCTTTTTAATTATTATTGAAACCTGCATAAACGCTTCGATGGAATTGTTTTGTGGTATTATCAATAATTGCTCTGAAAGTTCTTTTGCGGTTGCTCCGTTTTGACCTTTGCTCCAAAGTGAATAAACTGCAAGTCCTTTAATTAATTTGACAGCATCGGCATAAAGTTTTTCTTCGAGATTAGCCGAAATTTTTTGAACAACAATATTTACGGTTTTTACTAAATCGTAAATTCCTTCAAGGTTTCTGTTGTTAGGATTGTTTGCCAGAATATCATAAATTCTGTCAAATGTAAAAAAGTATGGAAATGGTTTGTCAATAACATACTTTAACTCTGTTTGAGCAAACTGAATAATTCCCCTTTTTTCAAAATATGGTAATTCATGGAACAAGTTTAATAAACCTGGTGTAAATGGAAATAATTCAATGTATTCGTCTTGTTTATTGGCAACATCTTCAATTTTGGCAATAAATGGTTTTAATTTATTGCCAATTTCAATTTTTTGTTCTTTAGTTTTAGGAACTATTCTTTGCGAAATAACTTTTTTTACTGCTTCTCTTCGAATAATTATATTCTGAAACCTTTCACTTATTCGAGCTTCATCACCAGCAATTTCTTTTAGTTTTGGACTAGAATAAATGTCCTCCTGCATTGAAATAGCCAATAATAAATCTTGGTCCTGACAGACTTGTGCAACGACCCTTAAAAACTGAAAATCTCTTTTTATTTGAAAACTTTGTTTTGCTTGTAAAAAGTCTGAAACTTCATCAACAACAACCAATAAACCTTTGGCAGGATCCTTTTCTTTTAAGTATGAAATAATTTCAGCAAGGTGGTCTTTAAAATTTAAGGTTTCTCCTTTAATGTATTTTGGTATATCTAAACCATAAGTTTTTTTAATCTGTTTCTCTACTTCTCTAAAAAAGAAATAGGATAAATCAACATCAACAGGTTGCAATTCAAACTGAACAGTAAAGAATTTACGTTCAATTTCATTCGTAGCTTTTTGAACTGTTTGGTTCTTAACTAATTGTCGTAATTCTGGTTTATTTATTACACTCACTAAAAAAGCAATTAAGTGAGATTTGCCACTACCATAGTTACCAATAATTTTTACTGCTTTATGATTTGGTTTTTTCAGATTATCAAAAAAATCAATTATTTGTTGTTCCAATCCTTCGGAAATAATATAACTTGAAACAAGTTCTTTTTGAAGTTCACTTTGCTGAATGTCAGTATCAATATCAACTACGTCTTTTATTTCTGTGTAGTTGAAAAGTTTCCCAATTGCATTATCAGGAAGGTCATCAGGACTTACATATTTTCCATAAGGATCGTGTAAAATACTTTTATAGTTTTCTTCAATGTCTTTTATGTTGGTGAGAAGAATGTCGTTAATATCTTTATCGTAATATTCTTCTGTTCCTGCTTGTCCATAAGAAACACGGTTACTAATTACCTGCTCATCTTCGAGGAATAAAACACTGCTTTTATTCCTTGAATTGTATTTAAAAGCACCGACAGGTGAAATTTTTGTAAATGATTTATGGTATAAAATGCTCGCATTTGTCAGAATAATTTTGTCTGGCTTTGTAAGAAACCACTCTTTAATTTTTTGTCCGATATCATGGCTTGGTTCATTTTCATCATTCAACTCTTTGTACAGAAAGTCTAATTCCTTTGCAACGTCAATTAACAAGTATTCTTTCTCTTGTAAGTAGTTAATTATCTTTTCTTTTTTGTCGTTGTTTTTTCCTACAATTGCCCAAAGTTTAAATCTCAGGCTATTCGCCAATGATAAATAAGTGTCAATGTGTTTGCTCTGATATTCCATAATTATTTGTTTTCTTTTCGTTCGATTAACAGTTCTTTTACTTCTACGTTTAGTATTTCAGCGATTTCGTACAAAATTTCAAGTCTTGGTTGCTGTCTGTTTTGAACATAAGAATTAACCATGTTGTAACTCTTCCCTAATTTCTCAGCAAGCCACTTTTGTTTAATTCCATTTTCTTCCAATACTTCTTTGATTCTATTCATTGAATTATTTTGTAAAACTTCTAAGAAGTAAAAATATTCAACTTTTATTTATTATCTCACTTATTGAGATGTTTTAATCAATATTTGTTAACAGTTTTCTACAAGCGGTGGAAAGAAATAGCTCTTTTGGTTTTTTAGGGTTGGACTTTTTGTGTGTCGGCAAAAAACCAAATGTGCTATTTGTGGGTGGGCTTTTGATATTCTCATTCTTCATGTAGCAAATTGTCTGTCGTCTCTGTCTTTTTTTACACTTGGCGGTAACGAGTGGTACTATGAAAAGTTGCCGGTTGCGGGTTATTCCCTGTTAAGTTACATGGGAGTTTTAGCGGGCTACAACCCTTTAATAATTTACTATCTAGGCAATTTTTTATAATACGTGTTACCAACTGGGCGTTTATTTTTTTCAAATTTGAATCATTTGAGTATCACTATTTTTTTTATTAAAATCATCACTCCATTCAAATCTAATATCAATTTTTTGTGGATAGTTGATCAACAAATCCCCTATTATAATTTCGATACTATTAAGAGGTCGAATTTCTATTGGGCATGGATTAGTAATAACACGATACCTATCATTTTTTGGAATTATTACATTTACGTTTCGTGCAATACTTTTTCCAAGATTAGATACCTTAACTATTATTGGACCATTATGTCTTGACATAACACTAGCTTCGATAGTTGCTTTTTTATCTTCTTCTTTTTCTTTTTCAATTTTCTCCAGATGATATTTATTTAAAAGCAAAGACTGTTGTTTAATTTTTTTGTCATGTTTGAAATAGGTGAAGACTGAAAAAATTAAAGCAACCGCTGATAATATGACTCCTAATATTCCCATTTTAACCTTCAAATTTTATATTTTTATCTCCTTTAAATACATCCTTAAGCTTTTTAGTGAAGTCTTTTTCTACGTCTTTGAATAATTCTTCTTTTGTTTTTTCTGTCTCTTGGTTTATGTTTTCCTTATTTAATTCAACCAATTCTTCATAACCACCCATATATTCTTTTCCACAACGATTACATTTAATATAAGAATTGTCATCATTGCATTGAAAATCAACACCTCCACATACAATGCAATGAAGTTTAATGTTTTTATCGTAAGAATCTTTCATAATGAATAGGTTTTAGTTTTATAATTAAGCTATGCTTCTTATTCGCCTTATTGGTAACGAAGGTATAACCCAACTCATTGGGTTATTTCGATTATATAACTTTGGATTTACGTCCAATATCAGGGAATAACCCAATGTTTTGCTGTTTTTAGAGTTACTGTTATTCAAATATTTCATCCATTGGATTCTTTAACTCATTTATACTATTCTGAATCACTTGAATATATATCTTTATGGAAACATACTCTCTTTTTTATCCCGGCTTTTTGTACCACCTTCTTAATCATCTATCAATCTGAAGTTTATTTACTTCAAATGGTCGATAATACCACGATTATATTCAAAGTCAAAATTTATAAAAACCTGCTTTCGGTATGTAGTTTTGGGGAGCACTACTTAGATACGTGCATGCAAAGTCTTTCTGTTTAAATTAGTTATCGAATGTACAGATACTATTTATAATCTACAAATATTAATTAATCATTTTCTGAAAAAGTTATTCACTACTCTTTTATAAATAAATACTTCAGTTTAATTTCTATTTCTTGTAAAAATTGTTAACGCATTTTTAATTATTTAGAAATTAATTATTTCACATACTCTAAAATTTAAAGATAAATACTCATAACGACAGAATGCGACAGAATATAAGATTTATAAACATTCTTCATTAATTTTATCTTTCATCTTCTCTTCTTCACTTCCCATCTTCTCACAAAACTCTGTAAAACTTTCAGCTCCTTTAGGTATTCTTAGCCTCCAAATAAAAACTTCCCCACCATAACCATTAAGTTCCCCTAATCTACTTCTACATGTATTAATAAAATTATCATCATTTGGACAAATGAATCCACCTATCATTGCACTTTTAATATACATATAAGAGATTATCTGATTCATATCATCCCTATTTACCCAATCATTGCCATTATGGTCTAATCGCTTGTATTTAGCATCTAAGATAAAGTTATCTTTTATAAAATCTGGATAACGTTTATATCCTGATCTATCTTTAAAAAGATTAAAAGCACCCTTTGAAACTTTATTTTGTGGATGTTTGAAGTCCAAATCTATCAAGAATGTATTTAAATATTCTTCCCAGAGCCAAGCCCCATCGAAAAGCAATCCATAGATTTTGTCTTTATCTTCCCCGAACTTAAGACCTTCATGTCTTAATATCTGAAGACAAATTTTCTTCAATCCGTTATATTCAAAAAAGTATGGATGAGAGAATGGTTTTAGATTCTCGTTAATAATCTTCGTTCTGTCGTTATTAGTATATGTAGGAGTAGCTTGTTTAATTAGATCTACACAATTCTGAGTTTCGGTATCTGTATATAAGATACCTTGGGATAAATCTCTTTGTTTGATAAATTCGATTGTATGCCGTATTAACTGAGTAATCTTATTATCATAGCTATATTCCTTCACACGATAAGCGATATTACCTAGGAACGGCATATTATACTTTATTTGCCTATTAATATCTATAGCACCTTTAACATTTGCATTATTATACTCTTTCCTATGATATTCTTTATAAAGACCTTGTCTCAATGCCTTTTTTAAATAATATGGAAATATGTATAAAAGAAAATCAAATACATTTTCATTATTGAAACTATACTTAAGATCTACTAGATTAATAGAAAAAACTTTCTTAAGCATATAATGTAAGAAGTAATCCTTACCGTTTTGAGCAAATCTAGATTGAATAGTAACCTCAGTATTATTAATACCTATAAAACCCATAACATTATGGGTGGTAAGCAGATTATTATCCAAATCAAAGATATTGGACTCCCCTATTTTATCTTTATTAACATCTAAATCTGAAGGGAAAATAAGCAAATTATGATTCCCTTCTGAAACCAACTTAGATATTTTTTTATTTGCTATTATATCTAGGTCAGGAATCAGGTTCTCCTCTATGTTGATACCACAGTTATTATCGTTAGTTCTCAACATCTTGTTCTGATATCATCTGATTATTATATGCAGATTTTAATTCCTCCAGAGTTTCTTCTTTATTAGGGAAGCCTCTAAGATATTCAGAAATTACACCCTCTAGATGATTATCCCAAAGCTGCTGAAAATCACCGTTATAAAGTTTAAGTTTTAAGAAATATGCTGGACCTATACAGAATGCAGATCCTAGTCCTTGCGTGGCCGCAATTTTTTTATTTAGCACATCCATTCTGATATGTGCTTCATCTTTCCAGTTATCTATAATACCATCCCACATTTCTATTCTATCTTTTACTTGAATTTCTTTCCAAGCAAAACGCCTACGCATAGCGAAATCAAATGATTCTACACTTCTATCGATATCATTCATCGTACCGATAATATAAACATTATCAGGTACATAAAAACCTTCTTTAAAAACATCACCTTCTTCTTGAAGATTAAAATACTGAGTTTTAACTCTCCCTTGAGTACCTCTATATCCAGGATCAATAGAGAAGAACAATTCCCCAAATACTTTAGAAATCTCAGCACGATTTATTTCATCTATAATTATTACAAAATCTTTATGCTCATTTTCTGATTTAATATCTTTGATATGATAATTTTTCTTAAGATAATTTCCAATCGGAACAGTATACGGTTTCCAGTCTAAAATTTTACCAGAGAAAATATAAGATTTTATTATAGTTTTGGTAACTGTCATTCTAGTTCCTATATCAGTTAAAGGAATAACTACACAATTATTTTTAGAACTTATTTCTACTTTAAATTTTTTCTTTAATTTCGGAGTTTCTAATTCAATACTATTTTCAGTCAAATCATCTATAAATTTCTCATATTGTTCATCGAAATTATTAATTTTCTTACTTTCTATAGCCTGACGGCAAAAGTTTTTGAATACTCCATCTTTTAATTCAAATCCTATATCAGAATCATCTTTTTTACATGGTCTTAACCCTTCCACGAAATCTGTATAATCATATGAAGGATGGAACTGTACAAATTCGGTTTCAGCATTCATAGCTTTTGCTATTTGTTTAGCTAAATATGTTTTACCAGTACCTGGAGCACCAGTTAAAATTAAATTCTTATTAGCACGAAGTAAAGCAATATATTTTTCCATTTTTAAATTATTAATTACTGCAGTTTTAAATTCTATTATTTTAGTTTTTACAGTTATATATTTATAATATTATTTCCTAAATTATAATACGGAGAATACTATTTTTCTCCAGACTCATACTCTTTTAAGGTTTTACCTGACTTCATTTTCCACTCTGTTAATCCATTAGCATTTCTTCCCATAACTATATTTGCTGCTGTGGAAGGACTACTAAATAAATAATCCTCATTCATTATCAGTTGATTCTGTTTCTCAACAATTATACCTTTAGAAATTAACAAATTTCTAAAATTTATTAAGGTACTACTAAATGTAGGAGTTACAGGATTAGCTATTTGGCTATCTTTAAATACCACAAAACCTTCTGTTGTTATTTTCCCCCTACCTTTTGCTCCTCTAACAGCATTTATAAAAAATATATCATCATCTGTTTCTGTTATATTAGTTTGCCTAATTGCTTCAAAAGCATTACAGCCTAAGATATTAACTAGAGTTTTAATATTCTCTAAAAATTCTTCCATTTCTGATTTATCCGATTCTGAGATACTTGATTGAGTTGGAACTTGAGTATTCATCAATTCATATCTCTTAGCAGATATTGCCTCTTCATAAAGTCTGTTTTCTAAATATTTAATATGGGCTTTATTCAAATTTTCATCTTTACTTATAAATACAATAGCCTCATTCCAAAAATCTTTTTGTTTTACATGTTGATTAAGTCTTTTAACGATATTTTCTGCTTCTCCTATATACAATTGCCCTTTTATTGATAAATCTGCACTTTTATTTAATAACATATATACCCCTGTAGTACACAATTCTGGTCTATCTGTACATTCTTTAATAAGACTTCTCGGAATTTTATACGCCTTACCTATCCAATTTGATAATTCACAAGTTAATCTTCCATTTGTGCTCCCGTCTATCAAATATAATTTTATGGTTTTTCTAAATTTCATAATCAATATTTATTTTTAATTTTTACCAATAATAATTAAACAAATAGAGTTAAACAATCATTGGAATAAGATATTTTTTTCTCTTCTATTGACTCTTCATATATAGCAGTAATTGTAGTTTTTATATCTGGTCCTAATCTTTTAAATCCAAAGGTTCTAGGTGATAAATTAAGCATTTCAGCAAAAGAAATATTAGAATATTATTTATTTAGACAATACCACAAGGTTCTCTTTCCACTCATTAGGAATCTCGTTTAATGAATAAATTTTTAATTTCTTTATTGTAATACTTGCAGTAGATTGTGTTAGAGTTTCATTTAAAAACTCTGTATCTAATTTATACATAGCTCCTGTTGCTGGGTCTACAATTAACATTCCGATTAAACCCCCAAAAATAATATTACCAAAATACCAACCATCTAATTTAAAAAAAACAGGAACAGTTTTTGAATCATACCCTTCTTTAGTAAATTTTACTTGATAACATGCTTTCCCAAAAAATCCAGAATTCGCATCCAGTTGAATCACAGTTGGAGTAGTTCCACTATAAACTTCAATTCCTTTTTTGTTTGTAATGATAATATTTGCCTCTGAAGGACTACTATTTACCAACAATGGATAACTGCTTGTGCTAACAATACTAGCACAGCTTGGGGAGAATAATATTATTCCTATTAATAATATAATTGTAATTGATTGTTTATTCATGATTATTTTAATTTTATTACTCGTAAAATTTTTAGGTTACATCTCGTTTTTTTAATGATCTCTAAACTCCATTAAATATTTTTCAGTCAATTTAATACAAACTTTAAATAAGCGTTAAAAATCGGTGGTTCTCTTGTTAATTTCATTCTGTTATTCCAGTTTTCCAACTTGTTGTAACTTATTTTTATGTATAATAAACTTATATTAAATTGATATCTCTGGTTTGTATTATTTCGGTTTATTCTATATATCTTAAATCATTCATCAAATCGAAATATGTTGTTGCTTCACCTAGTAGATAATATCACGATTATATTCAATAGCAAGCTTTATAATAACTTGCTTTCGATATGTAATTCTAAAGTATATTATTTGAATACTACATAGGAAGTCTTTCAGTTTAAATTAGTTAATAAATATACTGATACTATTTATAATCTACAAATTCCAATTCATCAGTTTCTGAAAATAAAGATAAATATACATAACAACAAAATATGACAGAGTATAAAATTTATTCTGATAATTTCTAAATAATTTTCTATATCAATAATAATTTAAATTATAAAAAATTCCGTATATTCTAGTAAATACTTTAATACTAAAATCTATTTTTGATCTTTTAGCTTCTAATTTTTTATGGGACAAACTTAAACACTTATGACTAGCCCTAAAATATAAAGTTTCTCAGATACTTACGTTTATTCTTATCAAGTGTTAACTCGTGCAAATTACAAATGTTTATGGCTTTTGCGTTAGCTTTAATAATTCCAGTTTGCATGGCTTACAGGGATTCTATTTAATTCATCTTTAATCTGCTTCCAATTGGGTAAATAATTATCCATATAATTTTTAAATCGATCGTTATGATTACGTTCAAGTAAATGAGTCATTTCATGGACTAAGATATATTCGAGACAATGAATTGGTTTTTTCGCTAATTCGAGATTTATCCAAATTCTTTTGTTTTCAATATTACATGATCCCCATTTTGTTTTCATCTGTCTTATACTATAAAAATCTGCTTTAACACCAATCTTCTTTTCCCAATGCGCGATCAATTCGGGAAGCATCTTTTTAAGTTCTTCTCTGTACCATTCGTTTATTACTCTTTGTTTGTTTTCAAAACTTGCATTTTTACTGATGTATAAATCTAAATATGTTTTTCCTTTTAAATCTATAAATCCAGCACCATTCGTATCTTTTATTCTTAGTAAGTATCTTCTGCCCTGAAAATAATGGCTTTCTCTTTCCTTATACTCTCTTGGTGTGATTCTCTCCTGATTTTCGAAATCTCTTTGGTGACGTTTTATCCAACCTAATTTTGAAATTGCAAATAATTTTATTGCATCGTCAGTTACTCGCAATGGTGCAGCGATACGAACTCTACCTATTGGCGGATAAACTGCCAGGTGAATATTTTTTATGTCCTTACGGACAATATCAACGGTAATATTGCTTACAGTAATTTGATTCATTTTTCTAATAATCTCGTTGATTTTTAACAATATCTAAAATATATTCAACATCCGGTTCCTTAACATTATATTCATCTAAAACTTCCTTGATAGCATATTTTACTGCTTTGGTTTTTATCTTAGTACCACGCCAGTCATCTTTTTTAGTCGTCATTATTTTTTCATCAAGCATATTTGCTAAATCTTCATTCTTTCCCAGATTATCGTATAACGCTCTCTTAGCATTTGTTGTAAGAGACGTTGGATATGTAGTATTTACATTAGGCTTTTTGATTTTTCTTGCAAGTGCTACAATTTCATCCAAGTATTTTTCGTATTCCTCTGTCTCTTCTTTTCTGAATTTAATGAGCTCATCCAAAAGAATACTCATTTTTTCGTAATACAATGGGTTTGTGGGGCTGTCTTCAATAATTACTTTACGTAAATTATTTTCAATGGTTTCCGACATTGATTCTTTATTTTTACGAATTTTTTCTGGTATTTCATCAATAGCATCTTTCCCTTTTTCAACAAGTAATTCTACTAAACTTAAATCATCAAATTTTGAAAGTACTCTGCTCTCTTCTGCTCCCAGATACGAATCAATCAAATGACGCATGGCAGGTTCATATTGTTTCAAATCAATATAATCTCCACTGGCGAGCTGAATTTCCTTACGTAAATTCTCAAAATATTTGACTTCTGTTTTTATTTTTTCAATTTCTGAAACGGTGTAACCTGCATCAGCCATTTCATTAGCCAAATTTGCATAAGCACGAATTAATGAAATAACAGATTTATAAAGAGCAACTCGACGTGGTTCAGTATCTTTTATATCATCATGATTTTCTGAATTACCTACAAAAAAGTGTTGAAACTGAATTTGTCCTTTTGGTGGTTCTACTGGCTCTATTAATGCTCTGATAGTTTCCAGTGCATCTTCTAAACGTTCCTTACCCTTTTTCAAACGATCTTTCAATAGCCCTTCAACATCTTTTCCGTCATATGAACCAAATGCTTCTGAGGTATAATCTTTTATGGATTTATCCAAACTTTTAAAAAGGTCTTTGTAATCAATAATATAACCGTACTCTTTATCATCATCTAATCGGTTTACTCTGCAAATTGCTTGGAATAAACCATGGTCTTTCATGTTTTTATCAATGTAAAGGTAAGTCGCTGAAGGTGCGTCAAAACCAGTAAGCAATTTATCAACAACAATAAGTAATTTCATTTGAGCTGGCTCTTCAACAAATTTTTTCTTTACATCCTTTTCAAATTCTTCTACTCTATTGATTGCTTTTTCGGGATCCTCATTGAAATAACTGGCAATCATCTGTTTATATATTTTATATTGCCGCAATTTTTCAGTGTAACCTTCTCCACTTTCTTCTCCTTTAATATCAACATAAGAAGGAGCAAAAGATGTAACGATAGCACATTTTTTTAAACCAGCATTTTGAAATAGCTCATAATACCTGCAAGCATTATAAATACTTTCAGAAACTAAAATGGCATTTCCTCTGCCATTTTGCAATCTTTCTTTGGTTTCCATATCGAGCATAACATCAGCAACCACTTTTTCTAAACGTGATTTTGAGCTAAATACTTTTTTTATTGTACCCCATTTTTGTTTTAATTCTGTTTTTGCAAAATCTGTTAGACCTTTTGTTTTAGAATCAAACCACTGATCTATTTTGTCCTTTGAAGTAATATTTTGTTCAATGTCTCTTGCTTCATACCTTAGATCAAGAATAACCTTATCTTTTACTGCTTCGTCAAATTTATAGGTATGAATATAATTACCAAATACTTCAATACTTTTTTTCTTATCCTTTTTAAGTAATGGTGTTCCTGTAAAACCAATAAAAAGTGCATCAGGTAAAAGAGTTTTCATTGCATCGTGTAATTTTCCACTTTGGGTACGATGACATTCATCAACAAAAACATAAATATCACCTTTGGCTTTAAAATTTGTTGGTAAACTTTCTTTTAAGCTTTTTATGTATTCATCTATATCTTTCCCCTCACTTTCTTCTCTACTACCAAATTTATGCACCAATGAACACAATAGCCAAGGGGAATTCGCATTAAGTTTATCAATTAAATCACTTCCGCTTTTAGTTCGTTTTATATTTTCGCCAACCCCTTTATAGACATGTGCTATTTGTTCATCAAGCTCAATCCTGTCGGTAATTACCAAAACCCGTGCATTTTCAACATTCTCACGAATCCATTTAGTAAGCCAAACCATTGTCAAACTTTTACCACTCCCTTGAGTATGCCAAAGTATACCGCCTTCACGATTTCTTATATGGTCCTGGCATGCTTTTATTCCGAAATATTGATTAGGTCTTGAAAGTTTCTTTATCCCTCTGTCAAAAGCGATATCATCGTGTATCAATTCAAGGAAACGCTTTTTGTTAAGCATTTCAATGATGTTTTTATCTAAGCGATGTCCAACTGTTTCTGCTAATTGACGAATAGGTTTAGTTAATTCAAGCAAATAAGCATCATTAGGATTATTTTCTTTATTAACCTCTTTCCACTTTAAATAATATTTTTCTTTCGTTTCTATAGCACCATAGGCAAGTCCTTCATTATCAGCTCCTGCCATTATATATTGGATTGTAGTAAAAAAAGGTTTAATAAAGATATCTTTTTGATTATCTAAATTTTGGCGTATGCCTTCCGAAATGGAAACCGTACTTCGTTTGAGTTCAATTACGCCTAAAGCGATTCCATTTACATAGATTACAATATCTGGGCGTTTTTCATGAACACCCTTTATTGTGACTTCTTCAGCAATAGCAAAATCGTTATTTAGAGGTTTTTTCCAGTCTATTAGCCGAATTGTTTCTTTGTTGTGTCCACTACCAGGTTGAACATCTACTCCATAACGTAGCATGGAATAAACGGCTTTATTTACATCATAAAGGCTTTTACTTTGGTCATTAGCTATTTTTTTAAATTTATGAAGAGCTTTATCAATTAGATTGCCACTGTATTTCTTTTTAAGATATTGGGTTAGAATTTCTTCCTCAATATTACTGTTGTCTTCTCTATCTTCCAAATTACCCAAGTATCGATAATTCAACTTATCCTGAAATAGTTTGATTACTCTATCTTGGGTAACTCTTTCTAATTGACCTACTTTATTCATATCAATCTCTTTTTACCGGTTAACAATTCCTGCATCATGCCTGTTTTTAGCATTTTGTATTTGGATAATTCCGTTTCTAATTGAGAAATTTCGGTATCCATGTCGGATAATATTTGGGCAATTCTGGTTTGTTCTATAGAATCAGGTACTTTTATTTTGATATTTTGATATTCAGAAATCCAATATCTTTTATGATCGGTAGCATCAAATTTTATCAATTGCATTAATGAGTATAAAAACACTAAATTGAATTTATTAGATCTTTTTTTTAGAATTTTTAAAGCTGAAGATTTAACTTTAAATTTAAATTTTACAAATTGAATAGATGTAGTAAAATCATCAAAAATTATTACAGGGACTTTACTAAATACACCAAATTCTTCATTTGTATAACCAAGAATAAATGATTTTCCTGCGGTTAAAACGGGGATACCAGAATTAGGATTATATTCCGTATTTAAAACTAAATATTTTGTTGGTTGTTCGTATGTCAAAGCTTCCCCTAACATCTTAATTTCCCACCCATCTTTAGGTTTCAGTAAATCCTGCATAGCTCCTTGCTTGATGTTTCGTTTTTTAACAAGCAGTTTTTCCAAGCCTTCAATTAAAGCATCCATATCCGAAAGGGCAGTTGCAATAGCAGTTTGCTCTGCGCGGGTTGGGGGAAGGGGGATTGGGCAGTCTAAAATTTCTTGTCTTTTTATATTTGTTTGTCCTGTTCCACTATCAAATGACAAATAGAATTTATTACGGTTGAGTTTATAGAACAAATATTTATTGTCGTTATCTTCATTTGCGGTTATTCCACCAATACGTTGGTTTAAAGTGTATTTGTTTGATTTGTCAATTAAAAAACATTTTGCCAGTGCTTTCCCATTTGGAATATCACTCATAACAACTGTGATATCGCCTTTTTTTAGTGGAAAAATTTTTTTTTTGGAATATTTTTTAACTTTGCCTTCCGTAGAAATGAATTTTGAATTGACTACAATAAAATCTCCATGTTCATCAATAAACTGTTCGTGAGCTTTCCCATTTTCAAAATGGGAAATTTTGGAAAGTAGCTCAACTTTCCAATCCACAGGAATCACTCCAACTTCAGTTTGTTTATAACCATCTGCTATTTTAATATCTTTTACCATGTGTATCCCATTTTTTTAAGATGTTTTTCAACTTTACTTGTTAAATCAGCTACATCATTAGTTAGCTTTGGCATTGGTGTTTCGTAACGTTCTGCCAATTCTTTTATACGTTCTGTTAGTCGGTGATTAATGGCATCCATTTCAGTTTTAATTCTAGCTTTCATTGCCACCATCCACTTTTCATATACTACTAATGTTTTAATTTCTTCAATACTGAGTTTAGGATATTGCTTTATCGTTTTTATTTCTAATTCTGACAAAGCCTTTTTTATTTCAGCTTTTAGTTTAGTTTCTTTTTCAAGTAGCTCCAAAAATTTAATTATAAGTGATAATTCAAATAAATAATCCCGGTTTGATTTTTCTTTTAAAAGCTTTTTGATTTTAATAAAAGTTTCTTTTATTGCAGAATTCACTTTTCTCTTATAGACAGTTACATCTTCAATAGTTTGTAAATAAACTTCTAAACACATCTTTTCATTCGCCAATAATTCTTTTTCTAGGCGTTCATTGATGGCTTTTTGCGTTACTTTTCCCTTACTATTTTTAAGATTTTCGAGGTATGGATTTCTTAAGCATTTTAATAAGTGGTTTTCACCTTCATTATATTTCCGATAAATAATATCAAATGCTTTAAACGAATCAGGCAAATATTCCTGCCAAGCTTGAATTGTAAATTCTCTTTGCGCTTGCTCCGCTTCCTGCTTATTCGAAACATTTTGCAAAGCTTCTTCATCGCCACCATATTCTTCTATTAGTTCTTCTTTTTCAGAAACGGTACTGTCCAAATCACTCTGCAAATTATTAATAGCTGTTTGTTCAGCTTCAAAATATTCCTGAATAATTAAACGCGGTGGAATCAGTTGTCCTTCCAAACCTTCAATGCCTGGAATGTCTTTGTCTTTACCGCCTTTTTTAGTCGCTTTCTTAATGATTCTGGTAACTACATTCCCTGCTTCCCATCCATCGGCTGTTATTTGATATAAATCATCTTGCATAGTTTCTGCCCAGTAATCCATCATACGTTGATAGATATCGTATTTATCAATCAAGTCTTTTCCCTCATAGTTTTTAAGTAAATCTTCTGAGATTTCTTTAATAACTTCTTTAGGTAAGCACTGTTTTTGTAAAGATTTTAAATAGATGGTATTTTGGGTTTGCCATTTTGTAAAGACTTTATCCATTTCTGAAGAGAAATTAATAAATGCAGGATGATTGAATATGGCATCTTTTATTTCATCTTTCGGAATATTCAAATCCCAGAAATTTGGTCTTTCATTGGGTTTAAACAACTTGTTTTTTAATGTTGGATAAACTTTCCAATAATTATTTAAATCTTCAATATCCTGATTAGGTATTCCACCTTTTAAATGTGCTTCAATATTCTGTATATCTTCCTTTTCCTGACTGTCAATATATCTTGGAATATTAAGATTATAATCATTTTTTGCACCCTTGATTTCAGAAAATGGAACTAACCTACTGTATTTGGGTATGGCTGATTGTTTATTGAAAACAGTTACGATTTTATGAATGTCCTCTTCTCTGAGTCTGTTTTTATTTCCGTCTTTTATAAAACCTTTGCCGGCATCAATCATAAAGATGCCTTCTCTGTTTTCTGCTTCTTCTTTGTCAATAATGATAATGGAAGCTGCTATTCCTGTTCCGTAAAACAAGTTTGCAGGCAAGCCAATAATTCCTTTTATATAACCTCTGTCAATAATACGTTTTCTAATTTCTGCTTCTGCATTTCCTCTAAACAATACTCCTAGCGGAAGAATAATTGCTCCTTTGCCTGTACTTTTTAATGATTTTATGAAGTGAAGTAAAAAAGCATAATCACCATTTTTCTTGGGCGGTATTCCAAAGCCTTCAAATCGTTTATAGATGTCATTTTCTGCATCCAATCCGTTACTCCAATTTTTGTTACTAAACGGAGGATTGGCAACTGCGTAATTAAAAGTTTTTAACAAACCAGTTTTTTCATCTTTGAATAATGGTTCAGCTAGAGTATTACCTTGTTTGATTTCAGAATCCGGATTACCATGCAGCCACATATTCATAACCGCCAACGCACGCGTAGCATTATCATTTTCTTGTCCATAAATTGAAAGTCCGTGTGGTGATTCATTTGCCGCTTTCAATAAAAGCGAACCAGAGCCACAAGTAGGATCATAAACTGTATCAGACTGGCTTTCTGATTTTTCAATTCCAATAACTTTAGACATAACTCTTGAAACTTCTGCAGGCGTATAGAATTGCCCTTTACTTTTCCCACTCTCTGTTGCAAAGTGTCGCATCAAATATTCATAAGCATCGCCAAGAATATCATCATTTTCTGCACGGTTTCCGCTAAAATCTAATGCTTCGTTTTCAAATATTTCTATGAGATTACTTAAGCGGTCAACTTTGTCTTTTCCTTTTCCAAGTTTTTCATCATCATTGAAATCAGCAACGGTTATAATACCATTAAGGTCGTTTGCTTTTGCAAGCTCTCCAATAATTTTGTTGATTTTATCACCAATATCGGATTGACCTTTGAGTTTTTTCATATCCTCAAAGCTTCCACCTTCAGGAATATCTACTAAAGCTCCACCTTTATCAGAAACATATTTCATAAATAGCAAAACCAATATGTAATCTTTGTACTGGCTTGCATCCATGCTCCCTCTTAATTCGTCACAGCTTTTCCAAAGCGAACTGTATAATTCTGATTTTCTTATTGCCATATATATTTATTATCCGTTAATCAAATTTATAAAAATACTTTTTCATTTCTATTTTTGTCCGAACCTTGGCTAAAAAATAGCTTTTTTGACTTTTTTCAGCTTGTATATAACTGTTATTATATAAATAGTAGCCGACTACCGTACTTATTCCAGTTAATAAATTTACTGCTATATTAGTTGTCATTTTTTATATTCTGTTATAGCCATAATTTGGGCTACTTAATTTTTCATTATTTTTATTAAGATTGATTAACATCTTAATAATTCACCAATTGAAAGAATCCCACCGAGTTTTAAAAGTTTTAATTTACACAAACTATATTTCACGACACTTACTGTAACATTTAAAGTTTTTCATATAAATATTAAAGAATTAAAGTTAATACAATTTTTTATAAAAATCTATATTCTTAAACAGTATATTTTTTATTGAAATAGATATAAATTATAAGTTTACAATGTAATAGCGACATAATCTGACATTTATTATATTTTAGGGTTCATGTATAAATAAAAAAACGACATCTAATCTTTATTATTTTAGATGTCGCCTTGTATGTTAAGATAGCTTTCAGCTATTAATTCTTTCTATTGATTTTTTAATCTTTTGATTATATATTTTGAATTCATTATTCTAAGAATACCCATATAATCTAATCTAAATTCTATGAAATCACTTACCTTATATTTCTTTTTGTTTTCATCTAGATCTATTACGATCATATCAGAACTGGCTCCAGCTACTTTTAAGTTTTTGTCCACTAATTCTATATGATTAAGTTCTACGTCTAGTAGACCTAAATCTATAATAGCTCTATAGGCTGTTTTACCTATATTTTGTTTATTAAAGTCATAACTTTCACCTTCTACATTCGTTCCCATTTTACCCATTGGGACGATTGGTTTTTCTATTAATTCTATTATTTGACAAAATAAACTAAATACATCAGAGTGCATTTTCTTAAACTTTCTATTGTTATAAACATCTGTCCCTAGAAATAAGGTTTCCCCTACTCTAAAATGATTAATTCCTTTGGGTAAAAGATTTTTAAAAATTAAAGGGATAGTTACAGAAGAACCACCAGAAACATATGGAATTCTTTTATTAAATTTAGCTTCTATGAGCTGTTTATATAAACTTAATTGGATTAATTTATCATGATTTGGTAAAACACCATATAAACAAGATAAATTAGCACCGATTCCTACTACTTGTATATTTTCTAATGTAAAAACACTTTCATAAAAAGCCATAAAATCTTCACCTAGTACTCCTTCTCTGAGTTCTCCTAGCTCGATCATTATGATTATTTTATGAATTTTATCTTGCTTTTTAGCTTCTTTAGACAGAAGTTTAATAGTTTCTACTTCTGTATTCATACTAATATCTGCATATTTAACTACACTTGGGATGGAGCGTTTAGCAGGTGGTTTAATGAAAATAGTTTCTATATTAGGATTGATTTGTTTAATTTCTTTTAAATTAGTCACCCGTGAATCACAGATTTGTGCAAGATCGAATTTTAATAATTCTGTTAAGAACAATTTATTACCACACAACACTTTAGCTACTACAGAAAACTTAATACTATTTCTTTTAAAAAGAGTACCAAGATAATCATAATTTGATTTTAGTTTTTTAGGATCTAATATTACGAATGCCATTATTGTTGTCTTTTATATCTCATTTCTATATACTTGCTGCTAAATCCCATCTTTTCATATAAATACTTCGCAGGATTATCTGGCTCGACATGTAAAGCGATACTGCCTTCAGCTATATCAATGGATTTTTGTATTAATTGTTTACCTATTCCTTCACCTCTATGATTTTTATGAGTGGCTATATAAACCAAAACATTTTCTGGAATATAATCTTTCATTCCTGTTTTATTAACTACTACTACACCTAAAATTTTATTTTCTGAGTATGATACTAAAATAAATCCTCCGAAAGAGGTAGTTTCTTCCAATGCATAATTTACTGCTTTCTCTATATCTGATAGTGGATCTCCATATTCTTGCAAGTGTTCAAATAAAAAATCAATCAAATTTCTTTTTTCTTCTGGGCTGGGTCTGTTTGTGGTATTAAATACCTTAGTTTCTATCATAAAAATAATTATTTTTTTTTAATATAATCAAATTTTTTAAATATGCAAATTTGCACTTTTTAGTAAAATATTTTTATAAAATTTATTATAGCGTCTTGTTCTGACGTTTGTAAGGAATATCTTTATTTTTTAATAAATAAAAATTTAAATAAAATTATGAATTATTACACTCCCGCACATATCTATTTATCTAATGATATAACTCTTATTATTGAAGTTATTATTGTGCTTGTTCTTATAATTATTTTAATAATTATGGCTATTAATCTTAGTAAGATTAGAAAATCATTAACTACTACTGATGATTCTTCCACTTTATTGGAAAATATCATTTTAGGCAATAAAGATGCTATTGATAAAGAATTACTCTCTAAATTCATCAATATTATGAAATACAGAATTGAAGATACTTCTTATTCCATATTTGATAAAGAATATAATACAAGATTTAAATATTTATTGGCTCAATATAAGAGATATGATTTAGATACTTCTGTTATAACTCAAAAAATAGATACTCTTAAGAAATTCAAGGAATTATATGAACAAACGTATTTATAAATATTAAAAATCTTTTTAATCATCCCAAACGAAATAATCTTCGAGCTTTCTTAGGATAATATCGATATAATCATTTTGTGGTATTTTACTTAAGACTTCACTAATATCATAAGCGGCTATGGCTCTCATCTCCTCTTCATCCCATATCTCTTTATAAAGAGCCTTATCGTGATGCACAGCGAAGTCCATTAGATAATTAAGTATTCCGCACACCCAATCATAAAACTCGTCTAAATCCTTATAAAATCTTGAATCATATTTTTCATTGAACTTGCTAAATAATTTCTTATATGAATCAGAGTCATCGATATTTAACACTTCACCAGAAAGCAATTGGTTAAGAATACTATTCAATAATTTTTTGTTCAAATGATTCTTTCCATAAGCCACAGAAGAAGAAAATTCTGTATGCTCTGACCTATTGCTCTCAGTAGTAAATCGCTTAATCTTCTCATTATTTATTTCATCAGAAGCATGGCCTTTAGCACTACCTATTACTACATCTCGGGTAATAAGAGCATCTGATCGTATATTATCAGATACTTCTATATCTAAATTATATAATGTAATATCTTGATCCTCTTTTCTAGCTAATACAGCTTTATAATCACCTAAACTACTTACAGCTATAGAAACATATATATCTTCCTTAAAATCTTCGATATTTTTAGATTCAAGAGGAATCATGACATTTTTTTCAAGTGACTCATCAGTATCTAAAGCCGAAGTAACATATCCATGTTTGTAATATTCTAAATAATTTCGAAAAGATTTATTTAACTCCCTATTGTGAGAAAACATTATATTCTCAAGATTTCTTTTTTCTACAGTAGTGATATCCATATCTTCAAAAACTATCATTAAAGAATCATCTTCAAATTTTCCTTTCATGTCATAGTATAAAATACCTGACCATTCTTGGCTGCCTATATTATCAAAAAGATATTGAATAATCATATCTATTCTTATAGGTATTAACAACTTATAGGTTTTAAATGATGTTTTCATGATGTTTTCGTTTTAATAGATGATTCGTATAAAGTTATAATTTTTTAGTTAATATTCAAGTTTCTATCTCAATATCATACTGAGTTAAGAGTCCTGGAAGATCATACAAGGATATTTTAGCTTTCTTAATACAGTTATGATTAGGATCTATTATAAAACCATGTGAAGTTCTTAAATCTACCCTTTCTAGGTTCGCATCACTGAAAGTGCTGTTCAAGAATTCACATTCATCGAATTTACAATCAATAAAATGAGTCTCTGAAATATCAATATTTGAAAAATCACAATGTATAAATATACATGTATCGTATTCTCCTTTTTTAAAAGGAGTAGTAAGATTTAAATTTTTAAAAGTTTGATCATTAAATATATCTGACATAATTTATTTTTTTATCACTAAATCATATCCCCACTTGGCTATGGAAAGAAGAGAAGGAATTAAAGTCTTTCCGAAATCAGTCAATGAATAAACTACTTTAAGAGGGGGTTTCTTGGTAAATACCTTACGTGAGATAATACCATCATCCTCAAGTTTTTTAAGCTGTATGCTTAAAGTTCTTTCATTAATAATCGGAATTAACTTATGAAGTTCACTATAACGTTTACTACTATTAATAAGATGAACTAGAATAACAGTTTTCCATTTTCCTCCTATAAGATTCATAGCTACACTGGTCGTACAAGAATAAACCTTTCCATTATATTCTAAATTACTCACTGGCTTATTATAAGCCAAATCCGCCTCTTCTTTTTCAGCAATGATTTTACTCATCTTATCTAATTCTTCTGTCATCATGTTATTATTAATTAAGTAACAAATTTAATATACTTTATTTAATTATGCAACTTTACTTTTTATAGTTTTTATTTCATTCTTATAGGGTCTGTAACATGTATTTTTATACGGATATTTTTATCCGTTATTGTATGATAAATATACTATACATATCTTTGCAACTATAAAAAGTAAAGTTACTATAACAAATACAATTAAAAACGTAGAAATTATGACAACAAAAAAAATCAGTCGTTATTCAGTACCTGCAGTAAATGAAACTCCAGAAGATATTCAACATATTTTAAACGGAGCTAAAGCAAATCTTGGTTTTATTCCTAACGTATTATCTGCTCTCTCACATCATCCAGATGAACTTAGAGCATTTATGGCTTATGATAATGCAGTAATGCATAGAGAAGGCAGTAATTTAACTGATGCAGAAAAACAACTTTTAATAGTAGCATTTTCAGCTAAAAACGGTTGTATTTACTGTGTTCAGTCTCATGGTGCTCAGTATAGAATTCATTCTGGAGATATTAGAAAAAATGAACAAGTGACTGTAAATCATCTAGAAGCTGATATTACTGATCGTGAAAAAGCTATTATAGATTTTGCTATGAAAGTAAGTTTAAATTCAGCTGCTATAAATGAAGATGACTTCTCTGTATTACGCCTTCATGGATTAAATGATGAAGATATTTGGGATATAGCTAGCATTACTGCTTTCTATAATATGTCTAATCGCATGATGTCATTTCTAAAAGTATATCCTGATAAAGAATGGGATACTATAGGTCGTAAATAATAAGATTGAAATTAATCTTATTACTTACCTTGTTTATAGATTCGTTCTTTTTATAATTTTATCTGGAATATTTTTTAGATAAGAAATATGTAATAATAGAAATTACAGGATCTTTTAAGACTCTAGCATCATGTGGACAGGCTCTTACGCATGCATAACAGTGTAAGCATTTTTTAGGATCACATATCAGTTCCTTTTTACCTGAACCTACTGGCCGTATAGCACCTGTCGGACATACATCTACACAGGTATTACATTTTACACAATCGGCTGTAGGTTTAGATCTAGATAAAAGAGGCATACGAAATAGCTTATCATGAAATTTGCCAGGAATTTCATCGTCATTAGACAGTGTTATTATCGCTGTTTTATAATTATTCATATTTACAATACCCTCTTCAGAGAAAGCTCCTTCATTTTGATATGCTTTCGATATTTTTTGGTGACATGCATTTCCGAACTCTTCTGCTAATAATAAATCATCATAATTAGGTCTTCCATAACCTATATATCTTTTAGTATTAGACCATGAATGATAACCCACGAAACTGCCTAGCGCTACGGTAACAAAATGGTTATTTTTCATAACTGTACCTATCTCTTGAAATACATCTCCGTAACTTATTCTACCATAAGTACATGCTATTACAAGTGGACCTCCACATCCTTTTATTCGAGCTAATCGTTCACGAAAAACACCTGGGACTCTTCCATTATAAGCAGGAGATGCTACTATTACGACATCTGCAGGTTCAGCTTGAAAATCATCATGTATTCCTTTATAATTTTTATTGCCCTCAGGCAAAGTCAAATCTATTTCTATGGTGTTACTAACATTAAAACCTTTAGCTATGGTTCTAATAATTTTACGATTATTACCAGTGGGAGAAAAATATACAGCCACTACTCTTTTAACTTGTTTCATGTTTAAATACATATCCATATATTTTAGTAACTACTTCTCATGCCAGTAGCTTTGTTAAATACTTGTATTTGCTCACCTGCCATAGAACTTTCTGCAGCAGTCGCCTTATCGTCACGTATGTAATATCCACTTCTTTCGAACTGTACTGAGATTCCTGACTTATCTTCTAATAAGGCAGGTTCAGCGTATGCTTTAATTTCTACTAATGAATCTGGATTTAAGTAATCTTGGTAATCTTTTCCATCAGGGATATTACCCATATCATCTTTTAAGAATAATCTATCGTAGTTTCTTAATTTTATTTCTTTACAATGTGTGCATGATGCCCAGTGAATAGTTCCTTTTACTTTTCTCCAAGGTCCTTCTCCTGGCTTAGTAGTAGGATCATAAGTGCAATGGATTTCTGTAATATGTCCTTCATTATCTTTTATGATGTTTTCACATTTAATAATGTAAGAATATTTCAAACGAACTTCTCCTCCTGGTTTTAATCTAAAGAATTTTTTAGGAGGTTCTTCCATAAAATCAGCTCTTTCTATATATAGTTCTTTACCTATTTCTATATCTCTATTACCTTCTTCAGGTTTTTCTTGATTTTTAGGAGCAGAACAATGATCTATTTTACCTTCTTCCCAGTTATCTATGATTAACTTAACTGGATCTTGTACGACTAGATATCTATTAGAACACTTATTAAGATCTTCTCTTAAGCACCATTCCAATAATTTTAAATCTATTAAGTTATCACGCTTGGCTACACCGACTTTCTCAGCAAACATACGAATAGATTCAGGAGTATATCCTCTACGTCTAAGGCCACAAATAGTAGGCATACGGGGATCATCCCATCCTTCTACTGTTTTAGATTTAACTAATTCAAGTAATTTTCTTTTACTCATCATAGTATAGGTGATATTTAATCTAGCAAACTCATACTGGTGAGATGGGAAAATACCTAGGTTTTTAATAAACCAATCATATAATGGTCTATGAACATCGAATTCTAAAGTACATATAGAGTGAGTAATATTTTCAATAGAATCAGATTCTCCATGAGCAAAATCATACATAGGATATATACACCATTTATCACCGGTTCTATGATGATTAGTATGAATAATTCTATACATTAAAGGGTCACGAAGAAGCATATTGGGATTTGCCATATCGATCTTAGCTCGTAATACTTTTTCTCCGTCTGCATATTTCCCTTCTTTCATTTCTCTGAAAAGTTTTAAGTTTTCATCGACGGATCTTTCACGATATGGACTAAGAATACCTGGTTTCTGAACTGTACCTCTAGATAAATGTATTTGTTCTTGAGTTTGATCATCTACATAAGCTTTGCCGTTTTTTATCAGCTGTTCTGCCCATTCATATAGTTGGTCGAAATAATCAGAAGAATATCTTTCTCTAGCCCACTGAAACCCTAGCCATTTTATATCTTCCTTAATAGAGTCTACATATTCTGTGTCTTCCTTTACAGGATTAGTATCATCGAAACGTAAGTTAGTTTCCCCACCATACTTCTTGGCAAGACCGAAATTTAAACATATACTCTTCGCATGACCTATGTGAAGATATCCATTAGGTTCTGGAGGAAATCTAGTTACTATAGATTTGCATTTCCCTTCAGCTAAATCTTTCTCGATAATGTCTTCGATAAAGTTTTTGTTTCTGGCCTCAGCCTCATTTGTGTTAATTTTTACCATCCTATAAGTATTTTAAACTCCAAAGTTAAGCATTTCCCAAAAATTTTATATAATTTTACGATATAAAAGATTAGAAATGATTAAATCAATGACAGGATACGGGAAATCCATAGTTAAAAGTCCCAATGGAAAGTTTATTATAGAACTAAAGTCTTTAAATGGTAAGAATTGTGATGTATCTATTAAGTCACAGATTATTCCTAGAGATAAAGAACTAGAGGTCAGAAAATTAATTAAGTCTAAATTAGAACGAGGAAATATAGATTTATTTATTAATGAAGAATTTAATGAAAATGTTTCTTCGAAGACTATTAATGCAAAAGTTATTAATTCATATTTGAAACAATTAAAAGAAATTAGTGCTGCTAATAATATACCTTGTCCTGACGACAAAGATCTTATTCCCTTATTAATTAAAATGCCAGATGTAATAGATAATAGAAAAGAAGATTTAGATGAAGAAAGTTGGAATAGATTATTTAATGGTATAAAAAAAGCTTTAGAAGATATCGATAAATTCAGAATCATCGAAGGCCAATCTTTAAAAAAGGATATAAGCTTACGTGTTCATAATATATCTTCTTATGTAGATGAAGTAGAAAAATATGAAAAAGAACGAATAGATAATATTAAAGATAGATTATCTAGTAGAATAAAAGAATTAGGAATCGTTCCTGATAATAATCGTTTAGAACAAGAAATTATCTTCTATATAGAAAAATTAGATATCAACGAAGAAAAAGTTAGACTTCGTCAACATTGTAAATATTTCTTAGAAACTATAGAAATCGAAGGCTCTATAGGTAAAAAATTAGGTTTTATATCTCAAGAAATGGGTAGAGAAATAAATACTATGGGTTCTAAAGCCAATCATTCTGAAATCCAACAATGGGTAGTAAAAATGAAAGACGAATTAGAAAAGATTAAAGAACAATCATTAAATATTCTATAATTATTTATTTAGAATTTTCTGACTGTATTTTATCATCAATAAGTAGCTTTAAATCATTCTGTTCATCGAACTGAAATATATCGATAGAATAGTTTAACCATTTTTCAGCTAAATCATAATATCCTTCTATATATAAAGTGATGGCTACATTATAAGAAGCAGTAGATGAAGCTATATCATTATCTGTGTTAGCTAAACTCATCCATATTTTTCTAGCTTCCCCCCAATTTAAATTTTGAGCATAACTATAAGCTTTATTCCATTTATCATCAGAAAGATATACAATAAAGTCATAAGACTTAGTAGTCCATGCAGGAGAATATTGTTTAGCTATGGTGAGTCCAAAATAATTCAAAGAAGGATATAACTGATCATTGGCTTTTTTAAAAGCTACAGTCTCTGATAATTTATTAGCACTAGCTAGCACCCAAGAAAGAGTGTCTATTAATACTTTATGCTGAATCTTAGTCATATTATCAGCATCATACTCAGTTACTCTAACTTCTACAGGCATGATAACATTATACTGATACAAATTATTATTATTAACTACCATATCGAAATAATAATTTTTACGCATAGAAAAATGTCCTAATTTGAGAGAATCCATTACAAATAGCACATCATTACTAGAAATAGTAGAGTATTTATACAATGAATTTACATTATTGACATTTATGTCTTTAGGATGATTCATAAAAACTTCAATACTGTTTTCTGGTAATATAAAATCTGTTTCTAATCCTTCTGATAATCCTAGTGCCATTTGAGCTACTATTGCACTATCTTTTTTAGATGAAAAAACACCGACGACAGCGGTGTTCCTATTTTGTAAAATAACATTTTCTCCATTAAGATTCATAGAATCTAAATATATGGATTCCACTACTGGTCCACAGCTTGTAATAGAAAGAATAGCAAATATAAAAGCTAATAATAATAAAGTTTTTTTCATAATAATTAGTTTAATACCTCAAATTTAATAAAATTTTCCAAATAAATCATACTCATCAGCACCTACTATTTTTACTTTTTGAAATGTTCCTACTAATTTCCCATTGTCATCAGACTCTATCAAGACTTCTCCATCTACCTCAGGACTCTCTTTCGATGTTCTTCCATAATACATATTATCATTATATGAATCTATTAATACTTTCTCGATAGAACCGATACGGGATAGATTAAACTCTGAAGAAATATCTGACTGTACTTCCATAAGCTCTTCATATCTAGAATCTTTTACATCTTGTGGGATATTATCTTCTAAATTTTTAGCACCCCAAGTTCCCTCTTCTTCAGAATATGTAAAAGCACCTAATCTTTCGAAACGATTATCCTTTACAAACTGTAATAGATTTTCAAAATCAGCTCGTGTCTCTCCTGGATGTCCGACCATCATAGTAGTACGTATCACTATTCCTGGGACTTTTTCACGCATCTTCTGGACGATAGCTCGTGTGCCTTCTTCATCTATGTGCCTTCTCATAGCCTTTAAAACAGGTGTAGATGAATGCTGTAATGGGATATCCATATACTTTACGATTTTCTTAGAAGTATTCATTATATCAAGTACATCCTCTGGAAACGACTGAGGATAAGAATAATGAATGCGAATCCATTCGACCCCTTCTAGTTTATCAAGCTTAGCCAGCAATGTTCCTAGCATTTTCTTACCATAAAGATCTACTCCATAATAAGTAGTATCCTGAGCTATAACAATGAGTTCTTTAGCGCCAGCCTTAATCAAATTTTTGGCCTCGATTAACAAATCTTCCATCGAAATAGAAACTTGAGGGCCACGAATCCCGGGTATAGCACAATAAGAACAATGTCTATCACATCCTTCAGAAATTTTCAAAAAGGCATAATGTGAAGGAGTCGTTAGATATCGCTCGGTCAGTTTAGATTTATCTAATTCAGCCTTAAATACTTTAAGAGTATCTTCTAAATCATAAGCACCTAAATATGCATCTACTTCTGGAATAGATTCTTTAAGCTCATCCATATATCTCTCAGAAAGACAGCCCATTACGACTACCTTAGAAATATATCCCGCCTTCTTATATTCAAGAGCTTCTAGAATAGTTTCTATAGATTCTACTTTCGCATCTTCTATAAAGCCACAAGTATTAATCAATAATACATCTACATCTCCATCTTTGAGCGAATAATTTTCAGGTGATATTTCCCAACCATTAAGTTCTAATTGTCGTAAAATATGTTCAGTATCTACTCTATTCTTAGAGCAGCCCATAGTTAGAGATTGTATTTTCATTAATTATTTAGCTTTAGCTGCTGTCTTAGTTTTAGATGGAGCTTTAACTTTAGGTTTAGCAGCTGCTGTAGTTTTAGAAGTAGCTTTAGCTTTAACTTTAGATGTAGCTTCTGTTTTATCAGTTTTACCTGCTTCAGTAGCTTTTTCTTGTTCTGCTTTTTCTTCTTCAGCTTTTTCTTCTTCAGGATCCACAAAATCTAATGAAGCATATTTTTGTAAAATATTATACCATTGGATAATTTTCCTCATATGAGAAAAATAGAATTTATCTCTATCATAAGTAGGTACTATTTCTTCGAAAAGAGCGATTATTGGTTTCTTTTCAGATTTGTGATCCATAGCAGCCTTACCCTCTAGATGCTTTTCTAACTTAATTAAAAGTTCTCTAAGAGACAATTCACCTTCGTCTGTATAAATAGAAACATCTGAAAGAGCTGTTAGTTTTGCATTTATGCCAAAAGAGCTTTTTTTATCATTTAAAAGTTGTCTGGCGACAATACCTGATTTGGCTTGTGATACATATTCGAAGAGACCAGTCTCTCCAGATATGGAAAATATTTTTTTTAAATCTGTTTTCATTTTTATGTTTTTCTAATGTTATTTTTTATCTAAATATTATTATTAGTCTATTTTAATTGTTAGTCTATTTTAATAATTTATAAAAGTAAATATTTTTTTTAAAATCATTCACATTAATTTATCTCTATAATTATTTATTATCTCGAATATAGTTTATTTACTCTCTTAAATGTCGTGTATTTAACCTCGAATATAGTTTATTTAATATCTCGAATATAGTTTATTTACTCTCTTAAATAGTATTTATTGAATACCTCTAATTTTCTTAATAGTATTATATGCAGTAGATATAGCTTTAAATTTCTCTTCAGCTGATTTTCTTACATCCTCTCCTAAACTAGCTACTTTATCGGGATGATGTTTCATAGCCATTTTTCTATATGCTCTTTTAACTTCTTGATCAGTAGCATCAGAATTTATTCCTAATACGTTATATGCATCATCTATAGATTTGCCAAACATAGACATGATAGAATTAATATCATAATCTGGAAGCTTTAAAGCTTGTGCTATTTTTATTAAAATATCTTTTTCAGAAGCAGAAGGATTTAAATCTGCAGTAGCTATACCACATAAATAATGGAAAAGCTGTAATCTCTGAGAAATATTAGTATTAATCCGTATCTGAGCACTTACCTCATAAATGTTTATTTCTTTATCTCGTAAGTCCTTTAATATATTTAATGCTTCTGTAACAGCTTGTTCACCGAAATTTAGTCTTATAAAATTCTTTATATAAGTGAGTTCTGATTTCATCACCTTTCCGTCTGCTTTCATGACTGCAGAAGAAAGTACTAACAGTGATAATAAAAAACTATTACGTTGCCCCAAAGGACTTCTATTTATATGTTCTGTTTCTGGTAAAGCCTGAGAGTCAATAGCTGCTCCTAAAGTAAATCCTAATAGTGCACCTATGGGACCACCTATAGCCCAGCCGATTATCCCAGCTATCCATTTTTTATTCATAATTCACTAACTTATTAAAATTATTATCTAAGCATACTGTGGTATACTTCCAATACTTGTGCCAATAGCAAACTTTTACCCTCTGAATCTATGACAAAATCAGCTAACGCTAATCTTTTTTCTTCAGGCCATTGCTTAGAAATACGATTCTTAACTATCTCTGCAGTACAATTATCACGATTCATAGTTCTTTTTATTCTCAAATCTTCTGGGGCTGATACTACCGCTATTAGATCAGCTATATCTCTAAACAAAGGTTTTTCTAAGAATATAGCAGATTCTATTATTACGAAAGGAACCTTTTTAGGAGAATCGTTATTTATACTATGGTCTGATTTAATATTTATATTGAATCCATCTTTCCACATATTAAAATCTTTTAATACTATAGGATGAACTATTTTTTCTACTTTTTCTAATAAATCATTTGATGAGAAAATACGTGATGCGAATATATCTTTTCTTAGCTTACCATTACTGATAATATCATCTCCAGCCACTTTAGAAATAGCTTTTAATAATTCTACATTCTGATAAAGAGCTTTAGTTCTTTCATCTGTAGAGTAAGATGGAATACCTAAATGATTAAAAATATTGATTACATAAGATTTTCCACTTCCTATACCGCCTGTAACAGCTAATATTTTCATAATTCTTTATTATTGTCCGACAGAACGCATTCTACATAAGGAGGAATTAATTTATAAGAGAAAACTGCAGGACTTATACCTAGTTTAGGAACCACTTTAGAATCTAATGAGATTTCGAAATCATGATAATCTATATAATATTCGAAATCATTGGCTTGATATGATTTTCTATTTTCAAAAGGCTTTCTGTATATTAATTCCACTTTAGGTGGGAAAATCATTAATTTCTTACCTTCTGGAACATTTTTTACGATAATCGGTATTTCTACTTTATTTTCTATATATCTCTGTACTTCTACTGAATAAAAAACATCTTTAGTAGACAATTTCATTTTTCTAGGAACTATTAATTTAGCTATTCCCTGCTGAGATTTCATAATTCCATGCTCACTTACTATATCTGTAACGATAGAATTTATATTAGAAATAACTGATTCTTCTCCATAAATTTCTACACTATCAGGCTTTAACTTAATATCTCCTACTGGCATATATTGTGAATCATAAGCGAAATCGGATTTTATTTCTATCGGGACTTTCTTATGAGAGACTGAAGGTAATGTAAATGAAAGCTGTTCTGTATTAAAAAAATCTACTACTACATCATGGCTTAACTCACTGATAATTTTATCATCTATTTCTTTATTTTTTAGAGATAGGTAATATAAATTACTCTTCAGCGAATCTTTTTCAAAACATGAAGAATCACATTCTATTTTGATGGTAGGTTTGTCTCCAAATTTATTACTTAAAATATAAAATCCTTTACTAGTACCTCTAAGCATTAACATGTCTTTAGAAGAAGCAATAGGACTCCTATCCTCCATATTCGTAGTAACTTGTACATTATATACTAATACATATGAATATTCAAGGGATAAATTATGTAAAAACCATATAAAAAAAGCCAAAAGGAGTGAAAGAAGTAGTCCTAACCACTTTCTTCCCTCCTTAGCCCATGTCCTTACATCCTTTCCTATTTTAAGGTTTGGATTCATTAAAATTATTTTTGAGGGATATCAGCCATATCTCTCACTACAGAGGTTTTATCTACTCTAATCTTAACATTATTGTCTACTTCCATAATTATGAATTGACCTTTTACTTCAGAAACTGTTCCATAGATACCACCTACGGTAACTACTTTATCACCTTTTTTCAAAGAATTCCTGAATTTGTTCAATTCTTTTTGTTTTTTCTGCTGAGGTCTCATCATGAAAAAATACATCACAACAAAAATCAGCACCATCATAATTAGAAGTGAATAGTTTCCCATTCCTCCTGCTTTAGGAGCTGCTGTAGCTCCTACTTCTAGTAAAAATAATAAATTCATCATTTAATTTAAATTAAATTAATATATATATACAAAAATAGTAAAAATTTAGGACTCTATCAGCCCTCTTCCTTTTTTAACGACTTCTCCAGAAGATACCATAGCGTATATAATCTTATCTAACAGACCATTAACAAATATTTTAGATTTATCTGTACTGTAATATTTAGATATTTCTACATATTCATTAATAGTAACTTTGGTAGGTATTTCTGGAAATTTAATAGCTTCCATTATTCCTTGCACTATAAGTACCATATCAGTAGCTACTACTCTATCCCTTTCCCAATTGGTAACCATATCATTTACTTTAGCATAATATTCATCATAATTAACTAAAGTAGATTTAAGAAGTTCTACAGCGAAGTCTTTATCTTCTTCTTTCATAAAAGCTTGAACATCAGCCATAGAAAATAAATCTGCATTTTTTTCTTCTGATTCCTTCGTCTGGCATGTATAAAAATGTTTAATATTCCTAAGAATTACATTTAACACAAAATTCATGTCATCTATCCATAAAAGAGATTTTTCTTCTAGAAGTTCTTCTAAGTCTATATTATCTTCAAATTCATTTTCGAAAATTCTTCTAGCTAAAAGACAATCATCTTTTAACGTAGTTTTTTCCAAAGACATATATTTTTGATAATATTCTTTTTCTTGGATAGAAGCTATCATTTTCTTTAAAACCTGTTCAGACTCATCTGCCCATTCTGAATTTTTATGTCTTGCTAAGAAAAGATTAAATTTATCATCTTCTGTTAAGGAAAGGATAAATTTATTTTCTACAAAATTTCTATTAGGATTTTCATCCGTTTCTGTTTTCTGATATTTAGAAAACCCATGTTCGATCTTCATCTCTGCCTTATTTTTCATAGACACAAGAGAATTTAGAAAGAAATAATAAAGCTCTACAGTTTTATCACATGAAGTTAATAAATTAATTTCTGCGGTATTTATATTTCTATTTTCAGAAAAAATGGAGCTATATAGAATTTTAAAAACCTTTATCCTTATCAAACGACGAGTAATCATATTCATTAATTTTTATAATTATTGCAAATATAAACTTTTAAGAACAATAAATTTTTATCTTTGTAAAGAATTATTAAAAAAAACTACATATGGACTCTGAAGATACAGTAAAACATGAAACTCAAGAGCGTAATGGAGATGATATTTTCTCTACACCAGTAAGAGCGGGAAAAAGAACTTATTTTTTTGATGTTAAAGCGACTAAGGGTGGTGATTATTATCTTACTATCACAGAAAGTAAAAGAAGAATCGAGAAAGATGGTCGTTATGTTTATGACAAACATAAAATATTTTTATACAAGGAAGATTTTAACAAATTTTCTGATGGTTTAAAAGAATCTGTGGATTTCATTAGGGCTAATTGTCCTATACCAGAAAGACATTTTGAATCTCATGATTTCGAACCTAGTATTCAAGATAAAACTTCTAGTACTTCTAGTACAAAAGTTGATGAAACTCCGAATTTTTCTGATGTAGATTTCGATCAGCTATAATAGTCTCATCTAAAAAAACACTCATTTAAAAAAACATAAGTCCTTTAAGTATAATTCTTAAAGGACTTTTTTATGAGGTACCAAGCAGAGTCGAACTGCTGTGGACGGTTTTGCAGACCGCTGCCTAACCACTCGGCCATGGTACCGATTTGAGGATTGCAAATATACGATTATTTTATAATTTCACCAATAGCTGAAGCCAATATTTCTAGATATTTTTTATCTGTTTCATCAAATTCCGCTAATTTTTCGCTATCAATATCTAAAACCGCATATACATCTTTAATATTATAATTATTTATAGCTGCTTCTGAGTTAATATCCTTGTTTTCATTTATTATCTTATTAGACTGTTTTTTGTTAATAAAGATAGGCACTACTATTTCAGATCTAGATAAAGAACTACAAGCTAAATGAGTAGGAAATTTATCTACATCTTCTACTATTATAGTCTTTTTCTTAAGCCATGCTGTCCCACATACCCCTAATTTAAAAGGTATTCTAGAACAAGCTAATGGTCCTTGATAAGGGCCCAAAAGTAATTTTCTCTTCTTGCCGAAATTACCATCCTGATATTTACTATTAAAATAGAAGCCTACCCACCAGAAATTAAATTCAGATTTTAATACTGCACATATATTAGATAAATTTGTGACTAATAATTCTTCTGGGCTTATCAAACTTTCTAACTGTGGTATAATATCTTTATATTTTACTTCTTTAGCTGACATGTTATTATTGAGTTCTATATACATCTTACGACATATCCAAGCATCTGTAGCAGCATATTTTAACTGTGCACCTGATAATATAGGAGCTTCCCAATTAGATAATTGTTTAGCTTTAGAAATTCTAATACCTAAAATAATACCACCTAATTTCTTTACACTTTTTTCATTAATACCATATGAACTTACTACACTTTGTAAATCGACAAAACCTCTATCTACGAATTTAGTATAACGCTGTAAACCTTTAATATCATCTCTAACAGCTGCTCCTACTTTTATTATTTTAGGATCTGCTAAAATATTAACTAATGCAGATGGAAGTCCTAATTTATTCAACCTAAAAACAAAAGCTTTATCACCACCAGAAAGCTGAAGTAAAGCTACTTCATTCCTTTTAGCACACGCTTTAAATACAGGTCTTGTCTCAGTATCAAATCCTATTACTGTCTGCTGATATAAATATTCTATAGCCTCAGCGTATTCTGCATCTTTTTCAGTGATAACTCCTATGGGTCCTTCAAATGCAGATAAATTTAAAGATTCAACCTCGGCATTAGAAATATTAGCTTCGTAATTCATATTCTATATCTTATTTTTTATTTTTGAGTAAACTAATGGTGTATATCTTTTAATAACTTCGATATTTTTAGATCCGAAATATCTTCTAGTAGCAAATACATTTTTAGTATCTAATTTATCAGATCCCTCTTTTCTACTATATTTAAATGAAAAAGACAAGGCACCATCATTCGTTAATACCGAATAAGGAAGTTGATAAGAAGGTATCGACATATATATGGATAATGTTCCCTCTTCTATATTTAAAGCTAATAATTTTTGAGCTCTCATGAGTCTATAACATCTAGCTGCTGCTGCTTGTGATGGATTAATAAGAACGAATTTTTCTGATATAAGATTCTTATATATAGGAACTCCATTAATAAGTTTTTTCTGAAGTTCAGATATGACTTTTTTTATTAATTCTTCTACTTGATAAGAATATTCATATCTAAGTAAAAGGCTATTTAAGGGTTTTTGAATACCACTTCTACGATATCTGTCTAAAATAGTTACTACCTGATATCTTATATAATTTTCTAAGGAATTTAACTGTAAACAATCATATTTGCCATTTTTGATAGTACATAAAATTCCATTATTAGAAAAATTAAAATTATAAATATCTAATATCTCCAAATCTATATCATTTTCATTTTTCCCTAAAATAGGTCCTTTGTAAGAATCTCTTACAGAAAATAAATTTTTAGATATATAATCAGGATTATCTTTCATGGCTTCTAATAAATAATTATCTGAGAAAACGAATAAATTCACTTTATCAGTATATCCAGATTTAGTAGCGATCTCTTTAATACGTTTATTTAAATCACCTGATTTTAAAGCTTCATCAGAAGTAATAATTCCTATATATTCATCTTTTTTCTTTCTAGCTAACGCTGATAAAATACCTGACTCATATACTCCTATTATTTTTATTCCTGTACTACTCTTATCTAACATAGTATTAATATCAGAAGAACTTTTAAGGATATTTTCATCACAAGCATTGATAATAATTTTAACTTGTTTTTTATCAAGAGTAGGCTTTTTATCTATGGAAAGATTATAAAATTGATTCTGCATTAAAAATATAGAATTCTTAACTAATAATTCTCTTAAATAATCTATATTATCCTGAGAAAAATATGTTACGTAGGGACTGTTAGCTACATCTAAAAATACTTGAAAATTTTCTCCTGCCATATCAGGAATACCATCTTTTTCTTCTTTCCCAGTTATATTATTGTACTTATCTAATTTCAGAAAGTTTTCATTGACGACAAGTCCACTTATTCCTTCATCGAAAATACCGATTGAAAGTTTAGATAAATCTTTAGGATAATTTGCAAAATTCACATAAAATGGAGAATTGGTATCACTTACAGCTTTATTAACTATAGGTAGTATTTCTACAGTAGCTTGTTCGCTGTTACAAGAATAAGTCATTACTACTGTCAATACTAGTATTAAACTTAATCCGATTTTATCAATAAAATTTTTCATAATACATAATAATTATTTAGTATTGGAATTCGCCAAATTCACTTTTTATTAAAACTTCTTTTTTATCTGAAGATTCTACATGTCCTAATAATTTAGCTTCTATGCCGAATGATTCAGAAATTTTCATCACATCCTGAGCTATTTCTTTATTAAGATAAATTTCCATTCTATGACCCATGTTGAATACTTTATACATCTCTCTCCAGTCTGTGCCCGACTCTTCTTTAATCGTCTTAAAAAGCGGTGGTACTGGGAACATATTATCTTTAATTACTTTTAAATTTTCTATAAAATGTAAAACTTTAGTCTGAGCTCCTCCTGAACAGTGAATCATTCCATGAATATCTTTTCTATGTTTTTCTAATATAGCTCTAATTACTGGAGCATATGTTCTAGTAGGAGAAAGAACTAATTTACCATAAGTTAATCCAGTTTCTGGTTCTATATCTGTTAATTTTCTACTACCTGAATAAACTAAATCATAAGGAACAGCATGATCATAACTTTCTTCATATTTCTCAGCTAAATATTTAGAAAAAACATCATGTCTAGCTGAAGTAAGACCATTGCTACCCATCCCTCCGTTATACTCTTCTTCGTAATTAGATTTACCATATGAGGCTAAAGCTACTATGACATCTCCATCTTGGATATTAGCATTATCTATTACATCAGAACGTTTCATTCTAGCAGTAACAGTACTATCCACTATGATAGTTCTAACTAAATCTCCCACGTCAGCTGTTTCTCCACCAGTTAAAACCATATTTACACCAAATTTTTTCATTCGGTCACAAAAAGCTTGAGTGCCTCCTATTACTTCAGAAATTACAAATCCTGGTATTAAATTTTTATTACGACCGATAGTAGAAGAAAGTAAGATATTATCTACAGCACCTACACAGAGTAAATCATCTGTATTCATGACTATAGCATCTTGTGAAATACCTTTCCAAACTGACATATCACCAGTTTCTTTCCAATACAAATAAGCCAGAGAAGATTTAGTCCCCGCACCATCTGCATGCATAACAAGACAATAATCTGGATCACCTGTTAAAAAGTCAGGTACTATTTTACAGAAAGCTTTAGGGAATAAGCCCTTATCTACATTTTTTATGGCTTCGTGTACATCTTCTTTAGATGATGAAACACCTCTTAGTGAATAACGATTTTCTATTGGTTTCATATATAATGCAAATTTAATCTAAATTATTTAATTTTATATATCTTTGTCATCATAAAAAGAATTCTAATACAAAACAATAAATTAAAATGTTAAGTTTATCAAAGAAAGCTTTGGCTATGCCATCTTCCCCAATAAGGAAATTAGTTCCTTATGCAGAAGAAGCTAAAGCACGTGGTATTAAAGTATACCACCTTAATATAGGTCAGCCTGATATAGCTTCACCTAAAGAAGCTCTAGATGCTGTAAAAACTAATAATCTAAAACTTATATCATATCCTAATTCTGCTGGAAATGAAAGTTATAGAAAAGGTCTTGCTAAATATTATCAGAACATCGGTATTGATGTTGAATATTCTGATATTAATATTACTACTGGAGGTAGTGAAGCCCTTCAAATAGCTCTTGCTACTACTTGTAATCCTGATGATGAAGTAATCATAATGGAACCTTTCTACACTAATTATAATTCATTTGCTCTTCAGAACAATGTTAAATTAGTGCCTATTACTACTTACATCGAAGATGGTTTCAATATTCCTTCTATTGAAGAATTTGAAAAGAAAATTACTCCAAGAACTAAAGGTATTATTATTTGTAATCCTGGAAACCCTACTGGAGTTCTATATTCTAAAGAAGAACTTGAAAAAATAGGTCAAATAGCTAAGAAATATAAGTTATTTATATACACAGACGAGGTATATCGTGAATTCTGTTATACAGATGATCCACACTATTCTTGTATGAAACTTAAAGGTTGTGAACAAAATGTAATCTTAATAGATTCTGTTTCTAAGAGATATTCTCTATGCGGTGTTCGTATCGGTGCTATTATTTCTAGAAATAAAGATGTAATGAAGGGCGTTTTAAAATTTGCTCAAGCTCGCCTTTGTTCTCCTGCTTATGGTCAAATAGCTGCAGAAGGTGCTTTAGCTACTCCTGATTCATATTTTAAAGCTGTTCATGATGAATATATAAATAGAAGAAATATATTAGTAGAAGGTCTTAATAAAATAGATGGTATTATTTGTCCTATGCCTAAAGGTGCTTTCTACGCTATAGCTCAGCTTCCTGTGGATAATGCTGAAACTTTCGCTAAATGGTTACTTACAGACTATAATTATAACAATAAAACTGTTATGTTAGCTCCATTAGAAGGTTTTTATGCCACTCCTCATTCAGGTATAAATCAAGTTCGTCTAGCATATGTACTTAAAGAAAAGGATCTTCACGAGGCACTTATATGCTTAGCTGAAGCTCTTAAAGTATATCCAGGTCGTACTAAATAATCGAACTACATTTAAATAATCGATAAATATCATAAAAAAGACTCTAAATACATTGGAGTCTTTTTTTATATCTAAAATTATAATTCGCTATTTTTTATAGAAATCTATTTTAATAAATCAAATCCTATATCACGACGATAATTAATACCATCAAATTCTATCTTCTTTATATTATCATAAGCTTTAGCTCTACTACCTATAATATTATTTGAAAGAGCTGTTATAGCTAATACTCTACCTCCTGCAGTTTTAATAACAAGGTCGTCGGACTTAGTTCCAGAATGGAAAAGAATAACATTGTCTTCCGTTTCCATATTATCTAAACCTGTAATAGTATATCCTTTCTTATAAGATTCAGGATATCCTTTAGAAACAGCTATTACTGTAAGAGCTGTTTTTTTGCTGATTTTTATAGTTTCTTCTGATAATCTAAACTCTGCTGCAGCTATTAAATGTGAAAGAAAATCACTTTCTATTCGGGGCATAACAGCTTCAGTTTCAGGATCTCCCATTCTTACATTATATTCAATAACATAAGGTTCATTATCATGTTTCATTAATCCAATAAAAATAAATCCACAATAAGGAATTTTATCTTCTTGAAGACCTTGAATAGTAGGTTTGATAATTCTATTTTCTACTTTTTGCATGAAAGCCTTGTCGGCAAAAGGAACAGGAGAAACAGCGCCCATACCACCAGTATTTAATCCAGTGTCGTTTTCACTTATTCTTTTATAATCTTTAGCTTCAGGCAGTATCATATAATCTTTACCGTCAGTAAGAACAAATACAGATGCTTCTATTCCTGATAAAAATTCTTCTATTAAAACAGTTTTACCTGCATCTGAAAATTTACCCGAGAACATTTCGTTAATAGAATCGATGGCTTCTTGTTTATCATCTAATATTAATACCCCTTTTCCAGCAGCTAGACCATCTGCTTTTAACACATAAGGGGGATTTAAAGTTTCTAAAAAATCAGCTGCTTCTTTTTCTTCACCTTTTGTGAAAGTTTTATATCGTGCAGTAGGTATATTATGATTTTGCATGAAGGTTTTAGCAAATTTCTTACTTCCTTCAAGCATAGCACCTGTTTTAGCTGGTCCTATAAACAACACTTTTTTTAGACTAGGATCATTTTCGAAAAAATCTCTAATTCCATTTACTAATGGATTTTCAGGGCCACATACTACTAAGTCTATTTTATGTTCTAAGACAGTGGACTTAATTAGATTAAAATCTTCTACGGAGCCTGGAATTAACTCTGAAAGTTTCTCCATACCTGGATTGCCCGGCAGGCAAAATAATTTTTCTAATTTTTTACTTTTGGATATTTTCCAAGCTAAAGCGTGTTCTCTACCGCCTGAACCTAAAACTAATACATTATAATTCATTATATTTTGATTTATTTTTATTCAGTTAAATTAAAAAAATAGAAATTCTATCTAAGAAAATCATGGTTATGCCTACACCTATTAATATCGATATAAACTTCTTATACTTAGTGTTATAAAAACATTCAAATATTAAGGTAGAACTTAAGGTATAAAATATTATAGAAAGAGATTGTTTCCCTGAAAAATCATTAAATACCATTAATGAAAACACTATCCCCGCATAAAAAGTAAGTAATCCCAAGTATATTTTTTTATTTACAGTGAATTTATTATACCTATTAACCATAGATATTAATATATATATAAATGAAAATATTATTAGACTTGTTAATATATTAGAAGTCATACTTCCCATATGGATAGAGAAGGGATCAAAGAATATTCGTGAAGTAAAACCTGTAATAAAAGCTTGTATTTCAAAACCTCCAGTACTAAGAAAATTAATAGATATTACATATAAAAATGGAAGTAAAATGGCTGATAATGATATTAAGAAATACTTCAAGAAATGTACCTTTCCGAACATTAGATTAAATATTAATACTAACATTTCTAGCCAAATAAACTTGGGTAAAATAAGGGATATTAATGATAGGATTAATATATTCATAAAAATAGAAGACCTTTTATACTTTTCTTCCATTATAAATCTAACATTATAATATAAGGCCCATATTATAAGAAGTCCTGCTATATGATACTTGGAAAAATAGATACATGACGGAGCCATCGATACCAAAAAAATGAATATAAAGGATAAAGTCCATGAATTTCTGGCTACTTGCAAATAACTCTCATTTACATAATACAGTGATATTGAAATCAATATAAGAAAACATACTGCTAGGAAATTAGAAAATATTAAATGAGAAAATAAATAAGTTCCTATTTTAGAAAAAATGTTTAAATAATTTATATTAGAATATAATTTTTCTACATCGATATCGATAAAAAAACTACTAATAAACATTAGCAATGTTAGAAATAAACTAATTATTATATTATGCTGATAAGTCGATTTCATAATTAATATCTTATTTAATGTCTTATCTTATTTAATATCTTATAGAATCTGAAACATATCCTGCTCTTGTCATCATTTCTAAAGTTATCGGAAGAGCATAACTAAGATTTTTCCAACACTTTTCAGAATCATGAAATACTATTATAGCTCCTGGAAAGAAATACTTAATTACATTTCTAGCACATTGCTTAGCTGAAAGTTTTCTATTATAATCTCTACTCAAAATACTCCACATAATAGTAAAATACTTATCATCTATCAGTTTAGCTTGAGAAGGTTTAATCTTAGCATAAGGGGGGCGAAATAAATTCGATTTTATTAATTCTGCAGCGATATCTACATCTCTGATATATAAATTATTTTCCATATGCCAGCCTTGCTGATGACTATAAGTATGATTACCTACTTTATGCCCACGTTTAATTATCTCTTGATATATTTCAGGATATAATTCTACATTTTTACCTAAACAGAAAAAAGTAGCTTTTGCATTATATTTATCAAGTAAATCTAATACCTTAGGCGTAACTACTGGTGAAGGACCATCATCAAAAGTGAGGAACATTCTCTTATCATTTACTGGTATTTTCCAAATAAATGAAGGATATAGCCTTTTAACAATTCTTGGTACTCGAATAAGCATTAATAAGATATTTAGATTGGCAAAAATAATAATAAAAATTAACTTTGTCAGATAATTTTATACAGATGAAAAAAATCTCAATACTTATCTTTACACTAATTTTATTAGTATCATGCTCTAAAACAGACATTATACCTAAAGAAACTATGGTAAATATATATTTAGATATGTATATGACTGATGCATATTTAAACACTCATATAGCCACTCCTTCTATAGGTTCTAAAGATTCTGTTTTAGTATATGAACCTATTTTTCATAAATATGGGTATAAAAGAGAAGATTTTTTTAGAAGTACTACTTATTACTTAAAAAAGCCTACTAAGTATAAAAAGATATTTGAAGAAGTAAAAAACAAATTAGTAAAAAAGGAAAGAATATTAAATCATATAATAAATCGTATTAGTGATAGTCTTTTATTTACTAGAGAGATAGATTCTATTCCTTTGTGGGGAGATACTAGTTTAATAAATAATGGAAGAGAAAGAGCTTATGCATTCTTTTTTTATAAAGATCCAGAATATTCGAACCTTGCCTATATTAAAGACTGGGATAGTAATAGAATCGATAATTCTTTCTTAAAATATAGAAATGATCCTGCTAATTATATGAATTATATAATATTTGAAAATGTAAATGATTTCTTTAAATTTTCTGCTAAAGATTCTACTTCTTTAAATAAATTCAATAATATTTTAGAAAATAAAATTTTAGAAAATAAAAATAAAATATTAAATCCTGATAATTCTAAGTACAGAAAAAAGTTCATAAATAACCGGAAACCATTAAAAGAAATCGAAAAATTAAAAGAATTTAAGGGTAAAAGGGAATTATAGAAGTATAAAAGAGAATAATAAAATATGTCTAGAAAAATATTTGCAAATTTAGTGATGCCTATTAGTTCTGCTCCGATTCCAAACGGATATGTAGAAGTAGATGAAGAAGGAACTATTCTATCTATAGGCCAAATGACGAAAGAAACTGAAAGTACAGAATATTATAATGGAATATTATGTCCTGGTTTTGTAAATACTCATTGTCATTCAGAGTTATCATATTTAAAAGATAAATTTAAAGAAGGAACTGGTATGGCTGGTTTTATAGATCAGATAAACAGTTTAAGAGACTCTACTGATAAAGATGCTCGCCTCTTAAGCATTCAAACTGCTATGGATACGATGTACAATGCTGGTGTTTCAGGATTAGGCGACATTTCCAATGGTGATGAAAGTTTTGAAATAAAAGTTAAATCTCCAATATATACTAGGACTTTCTTAGAAGTATTCGGATCAGAACCAGAAGATGCTGATGATGTAATGAAATCTGTTAGAAAATTAGAAGCTAAGGCTAAATCTATGAATTTAGATGCTGCGCCTACTCCTCATTCTCCATATACTACTAGTCCTATTCTTATAGAAAAAGTATCTGCTGACGCTTTAAAAGAAGGTTATCTTTCTTATCATAATCAAGAATCTAAAGAAGAAGATGATTTACTTATTTCTGACACTGGGCATTTAGCAGAAAATTATCATCGTAGAAAAATGAGTGTACCCGCAGGATATGGAAAAGCTGGTATATACTTTTTTATGGATAAGTTATTAAATATACATAAAGCCCCTTTTAATGAACATATTTTATTAGTTCATAACACTGTTACAGATGAGCAAGCTATGGATTATGTTACTTCTATGTGTAAAAATTTATATTGGGTTACATGCCCACTTTCTAATCTATTTATACACAAGATGTTAGCACCCCTGAATTTATGGAAAAAGAAAGGATTAAACATTAGCATCGGGACTGATAGTTTATCTTCTAATCATGTATTATCTATGATAGAAGAGCTTAAATGTATCCAAAAACATTTCCCAGAAATTAGTTTAGAAGATACTCTAAAATGGGCTACATTAAATGGAGCAAAAGCTTTGGGAAAAGAGGATATTTTAGGTAGCTTTGAAATTGGGAAAAAAGCTGGTTTAGTGTTAATTAATAATATCGACTGGCACAATATTCGATTAACTAATAAGAGTGAATCGAAACGACTAATTTGATGAAATATAAATGACAAGACTTAGACAAAGAATAGCCTTCGGGCCTATCAAAAGTAGAAGATTAGGTAATTCTTTAGGAATTAATCTTTTACCCATAAACGGAAAAGTTTGCACTTTTGATTGTATCTATTGTGAGTGCGGCTGGAATAAAAATGGAACGAAAAATCATACCTTTCCTAAACTATCCGAAGTTAAGGAAGAGATGAAAGCATATTTTGTAAATTTAAATGAAAAAAATATTCCTGTAGACACTATCACATTTTCAGGTAATGGAGAGCCTACTCTACATCCAGAGTTCCCACAAATTATTGATTATACTTTAGAAATGAGAGATAAATATTTTCCTAAAGCAGTAGTTTCTGTTCTTTCTAATTCTACTACATTAGATAATAAAGAAATCAGAAATGCTTTAAGAAAAATAGATAATCCCATCTTAAAATTGGATAGTGGAGATCAAGATTTTTTAAATCTCATGAATAACCCTCAAAAAGAATTTTCATTAGAAAAATTAATTCATAATTTAAGTCTATTCGAAGGTAATTTCATTCTTCAAACTATGTTTTTAAAAGGAAAATATAAAGGTAAATATATAGATTCAGCAGATCCTATCTTAACTAAAAAATGGATAGATATTGTTTTAAAACTTCATCCAAAATTAGTTCAAGTTTATACTATAGCTAGGGACACTCCTGCTAAAGAGTTAGAAAAGATTTCTGAAGAAAAAATGTATCAAATAACTGAACCTCTTCGTACCCATGGTATTAAAGTACAGATAGCAGGTTAATAAAAATAGAAAAGAATATGAATGAAAGAGAAAAATTAATAAAATGCCTAGGTTTAATAGATCTGACTACTTTAAAAATAACTGATACTCACAGTAGTGTAAAAACTATGGTGGAAAAAATAAATAATTTTAAAAAATCATTTCCTAATTACCCATATCCTGCTTCTATCTGTATCTATCCTAATTTCAGCAAGACTGTTAAAGATAATCTTACTGCTAAAGGAGTTCACTGTACAGTAGTATCAGGCTGTTTCCCAGCTTCTCAGAGTTATATTAAAGTTAAAACTATGGAATCACTAATGGCTGTAGAAAACGGCGCTGATGAAGTAGATATAGTTTTAGCTCTAAATAAATTCTTAGATAACCAAAAAGAAGAAGCTGCTAAAGAAATTAGAGAACAAAAAAAGGTAGTAGACCCTAAGATTCTTAAGGTTATTTTAGAAACAGGAGAACTAAAAGATCCTAAATTAATAAAAGAAGCTTCTACCCTAGCTATGGAAAATGGAGCTGATTTCATTAAAACATCTACTGGTAAAGTTAATGTTAATGCTACTCCTCAAGCTGCAGAAATAATGTGTACCGCTATTAAAGATTATTATGTTAAGACTGGACTAAAAATAGGTTTTAAAGCTGCTGGTGGAGTATCTACTCCTGAAGAAGCTCTTACTTATTATGAAATAGTCGATAGAATATTGGGAGAAGAATGGCTATGCAAAGAATTATTTCGTTTCGGAGCATCACGCATGGCTAATAACATATTATCAAAACTAGAAAATAAAGAAATAAAATATTATTAGAATTATGAAAAAGATTATTATCATATGGACTGTGGTTTTACTAAGTTTAACTGCATTCACTTCATCAGCATTTTCTCAATCATATAAACAATCTATAGGATTAAGAGTGGGCTATTGGCCAAGTATATCTTATAAACTAAATCTGTCTCAGAAGAATTTCGTAAATGTATCTTGTAACTTTGGATTCAAAGATAAAATCACTCCTATGGTAAGTGGTTTTTACGAATGGCAATGGAATGTAAGTGATATAGATGGATTAACATGGTATGCAGGTCCTGGTGTATATTTAGGAACTTACTATTATAACGATAATAATTATGATGGTATACATGGATACATGTCTATAAATGTAATGGTCGGTATTGAATATAAATTTCCTGAAATACCACTTGCTATTTCTATGGATTACACCCCTGGGTTTAGTTTAACTCATCAAGCAGATGCTTCTTACGGAGGTGGTTTATGTATTAAATACTGCTTCTAATAAAATAATTGAATATTTTGCTCGATTTTTGCAACTATTAAATAAATCGAGAATTTTTATAACACATATTTCAAACAATTAAAACAAGTTTATATTATGCAAATAGATAACATTTATGCTAGAGAAATTTTAGACTCTAGAGGTAACCCTACTATTGAAGTAGAAGTATCGACCATTTCTGGCGCTTTCGGACGTGCTGCTGTACCATCAGGTGCATCTACAGGTGAAAACGAAGCTCTTGAATTAAGAGATGGTGATAAAAAACGTTTCGGAGGAAAAGGTGTTTTAAAGGCTGTCGCCAATGTAAACGAAATTATCGCTCCTGCTCTATTAGGAATGTCTACTTTAACTCAAGTAGAAATTGATAATAAAATGATCGCATTAGACGGAACTCCTACTAAATCCAAACTAGGTGCTAACGCTATCTTAGGTGTTTCATTAGCTGTAGCTAAAGCTGCTGCTGATTACTTAGAAATGCCATTATACAGATACATAGGAGGTGTAAATGCTAAAGTACTTCCAGTTCCTATGATGAACATAATTAATGGTGGTTCACACTCTAGTTCACCTATAGCATTCCAAGAATTCTTAATCAGACCTATCGGTGCTAAATCTATTAGAGAAGCTATCCGTATGGGCTCTGAAACATTCCAAGCTTTAAAGAAAATTTTCAAATCTCGTGGACTTAGTACTGCAGTAGGAGATGAAGGTGGTTTCGCTCCTAACCTAGACGGAATCGAAGATGCTCTTGACTCTATCGTAGCTGCTATTAAAGCTGCTGGTTACAAACCAGGAAAAGACATAACTTTAGCTATTGACCTAGCTGCATCTGAATTCTATAAAGATGGTATTTATGATTACTCTATTTTCGAAGGTCCTAAAGGAGCTAAGAGATCTAAACAAGAACAAGTAGATTATATCGAAGATTTAATTCAGAAATACCCTATAGATTCTATCGAAGACGGTATGGCTGAAGATGATTGGGAAGGATTCAAACTTCATACTGAAAAAAGTGGTGATCACTGTCAGTTAATAGGTGATGATTTATTCGTAACTAACGTAGAATACCTTAAAAAAGGAATTAAGTTAGGATGCTGTAACTCTATTCTTATCAAATTAAATCAGATAGGTACACTTACAGAAACTCTTAACGCTATCGAATTAGCTACAAGACATGGTTATACTTCAGTAGTTTCTCATCGTTCAGGAGAAACAGAAGATACCACTATCGCTGATGTAGTAGTCGCTCTTAACTGTGGACAAATCAAAACAGGTTCTATGAGCCGTTCAGATCGTATGGCCAAATATAATCAGTTAATGAGAATCGAAGAAGAATTAGGAGATTCAGCTATTTATGGCTTAACAGACTAAGTACTTAAAAAATAAGTATTTAATAGAATACATTTTAAACTAAGTTATTAAATAACTAAAATAAAAAAAGCTACTTTCGAAAGAAGGTAGCTTTTTTATATTGACGACAGACTAATTATATGTCGATGACAATTACTGATTATCTAAGTGTAGCTGAAAATTGGTGTTCAAATGAACCCATAAATTTTCTCATGATTTTATCTACATATTTATCTGTTAATGTCTTATCAGGATCTTGAAGTAAAAAGCTAATAGCATATTGTTTTTTACCTTTTTCTATCTTATCCCCTCTATAAACATCGAATAGAATTATTTCTTTAAGTAATTTGTTCTCGGCTTGATATGCAGCTTTTCTAATAGATGCAAAAGATACACTTTCATCTACTACTAAAGCTAAGTCTCTTTTAACTATAGGAAACTTGGGTAATTCCTGAAAGATTACCTGTTCTTTCTTATAAAGTTTCTGTAATAATGTCCAGTTAATTTCAGCATAATAAACAGCTTGTTTAATATCACATTGCTTTAATCTGGCATGAGATACAGTACCCATTGAAACTAATTTTTTAGAATTGACTTTATATACAAGACCTTCTGAATATATATCAGACGGAGCTAATTCAGTATCAAAAGAATATAAATCTAAACCAAAACGTCGTAATAATACTTCTAGATAACCTTTCAAGGCAAAATAGCTACCTCCTTCATCTAGATTATGCCAGAACTTAATATCTTTTCCTGTCATTAACATAGATAAATGAGATTCTTCATGATATGATGGAAGTTCAGATCTAAGACCTTTTTCAGGATTATAAGAATAAACGTTACCCATTTCGAAAAACTTGATATTAGTAACTTGTCTATTAAAGTTATAAGCAGCTGCCTCTAATGCACAAAACAATAATGTTTGTCTCATTACATTAAGATCTTGACTTAATGGATTAATGATTTTAACACAATTTTCCGCTGGGAAAGTTTTTAATTCATCATAATAAGAACCTTTAGTAAGAGAATTAGACATAATCTCCATAAATCCTTTAGCAGCTAAAAAGTCACATGCTTTAACATTTACTACATGAAGATCAGGTTTAGATGAAAAATTCACAGAAGAACTAATATTTTCAGGTAATTCGATATTATTATAACCGTAAATTCTAAGTACCTCTTCTACTACATCACATTCTCTATAAACATCTACCCTATAAGTAGGAACGCTTACTCTAGCAAGATTAAGATCTTGGTCTGACGACAATATTTCAAAATCTAGATATTTGAGAATATCTATAATAGTCTGATGACCTATTTTCTTACCCATAAGGGCTTCCATCTTATTAAGATTAAGATCTACTTCTTTTCTTTCTATTTTTTTAGGATATATTTCTTGAATCTTACCCACTACTTTACCAGAAGCATATTGTAGTAATAATAGAGCAGCTCTCTTAAGTGCATATTCATTAATATGAGGATCAGCACCTCTTTCATATCTGAAAGAAGCATCAGTCTTAAGAGTATGTCTTTTAGAAGATTTACGAATAGTTACAGGATTAAAATAAGCAGACTCTAGGAATACTCTAGAAGTATTCTCAGAAATACCAGAATCTAGACCACCAAAAACACCTGCTAAACACATAGGTTCTTCAGAATTACATATCATTAAATCTTCTGTAGATAATTCTCTTTCTATTCCGTCTAAAGTAACAAGTTTTTCACCTTTCTTAGCTTTTCTTACTACTATTTTATCACCTTTAATCTTATCTGCGTCGAAAGAGTGTAAAGGCTGGCCGGTTTCATTTAAAATAAAATTAGTAACATCGACAATAATATTTTTAGGATTAATGCCAATAGCTAATAATTTCTTCTTCATCCATTCTGGAGATTCTTTATTTTCTACCTCCATAGTAAGTCCAGTATATCTCGGAGCAGCATCTGTATCTTCTACAGATATTTCGATACCTTTTCCGTCACCTTCTTTAAAAGAAGATACATCAGGAAAATTAAGATCACCACCTATTTTATTGTACTTCAAATAAGCAGCAAAATCTCTAGCTACACCTATATGAGAAGCACCGTCTACTCTATTTGGCGTCAGCCCAATTCCATATATTACATCACTCTTTAAATTTAAATATTCTTTAGCAGAAGTACCTACGACAGCAGAAGGGTCTAAGACCATAATACCCTCATGATCAGCACCTATTCCTAATTCATCTTCGGCACAAATCATACCTAAAGAAACTTCCCCACGCATCTTACCTTTTTTAATCTTAAAGATTTCACCATCAGAAGTTCTAAGTTCAGTACCAATAGTAGCTAACAATACTTTTTGTCCAGCAGCTACATTTGGAGCTCCACAAATTATTTGAAGAGGTTCACCTTTTCCTATATCTACTTTCGTGATATGAAGATGATCTGAATTAGGGTGATTTATACATTCAAGAACTTCCGCTACTACTACACCACGTAATCCTCCAGGAATTTCTTCTACTATTTGCATGTCTTCTACCTCTAATCCGATAAAAGTTAAAACTTCTGCGACTTTTTCAGCCGGCATGTCGAAAGAAACATAATCTTTCAACCAACTTAATGAAATATTCATATTAATTAAATAACGAGTCTATAAATTCTTTTTTATCAAAAATTTGCAAATCTTCTATTTGTTCACCTACCCCTATAAACTTAACAGGTATTTTGAACTGGTCAGCAATACCTAAAACGACACCACCTTTAGCCGTGCCGTCTAGTTTAGTAACAGCCATAGCCGTTACATCAGTAGCTTTAGTAAATTCCATAGCTTGCTGAAAAGCATTCTGACCTGTAGAACCATCTAAAACAAGTAAAACTTCATGAGGTGAATCTGGAATTAATTTCCTCATCACATTACGAATCTTAGTTAATTCGTTCATAAGATTTACTTTATTATGCAAACGTCCTGCTGTATCTATAAGTACTACATCAGCATTATGAGCAATAGCAGATTTCAATGTATCATAAGCGACAGAAGCAGGATCAGATCCCATTGGTTGTTTAACTATAGGAACACCGGCTCTTTCGCTCCAGATTTCTAACTGTTCTACAGCAGCAGCTCTAAATGTATCAGCTGCACCTAAGATTACAGATTTCCCTTCATTTTTAAGTCTAGCAGCTAATTTACCGATAGTAGTAGTTTTACCTACGCCATTAACTCCGACGACTAATATTACATAAGGCTTTTTCGAAAAATCAAAAATAGGAACATCTTTCTCTTCATCTACCTTTAACATATCTTCCATTACAGCTTTAAGAATACCATTTAACTCCTTAGAATTAATATATTTATCTTTAGCCACTCTATTTTCGAGACGTTCTATTATTTCAATAGTAGTATCTACTCCTATATCAGAAGCTATCAAAGCCTCTTCTATATTATCAAGAATAGAATCATCGACATAAGATTTACCAGCTACTGCTCTCTGAAGCTTTTCAAACATGCTTCTTTTAGTCTTTTCAAGACCAGTATCCAATACTTTTTTCTCAGATTCTTTCTCTTTCTTATTTCTTTTTCCAAATAATCCCATATATGAAATTTTATACTACAAATTTAAGAAAATTATTCTATTCCCATCGCTCTAGCTATATCTTTCATTTCCTTTTGGCTAAGACCATCAGGGACAAAGCCCATTTCTCTAGAAGATTTATAAATCATAGCCGACTTATTCAGTACATCTATCATATCGAAGGCCTCAAGGATATTTTCGGCTGTCGCCAATACTCCATGCTTCTGCCATAAAACCACATCATATTCATCAAGCAATTTTACTGATTCTTTAGCCAAATCCATAGATCCAGGCATTTTATAAGAAGCTACACCCAAACCCTTGGGACAAAATGCTCTAGTTTCAGGAATCATACTCCACAGAAGATTTGAAAGGACATTCTTTCCTAAAAATGGCTGATGATGTGACATAGCCACTAATTCAGTAGGATGAGTATGAACTATACAAGTTCTAGAATCCTGGTGCCCTTTTGTATTATTTGCACTTAAATAATTATGAATCAAAAGATGAGAAGGAAGTTCTGAAGATGGTTCCACATCCGATAAAAATGAATAATATTTCCCATTCTCATGAATATGCACTATAACAGTATTAGATTTATAATCCTTAGCTACATCTCTCATTCTTTTACCTGTGCCTGTAATCAGTATATAATGTCCTGCTATAGCTGATAAGTTTATAGAAGACTGTATGAAAACTTCAGGTTTTACTATAAATTCAGATTTATTAAAAAAAGCCTTATCTGGATGAGCCTTCTCCACTCTAGTAAGATTTATTGAAATATTTCCACCATTTCGTTCAGCCCATCCTTTTTGCCAAAGATAACCTGCTATTTCTTCTAATTGATTCATCATTTTTTCATGTTTTATCAAATTTATAATACACAAAATTACACAAAAAAAAGCAGTCTAAAAAGACTGCTCTAATCATTAAATCTCATTTATTATTTTTTATCGAAAAATTCTTTAGTCCCATCTATAGGAAGTTGTTCTTCCTTAAAGATATAAGAACCTGATTTTTCTGACTTCTGCATACGGATACATTTAACATACTTCTTTATTGAAGCCCTATCACCTCCGAATGTTGCGACTGATTTCTTTGCCATATCTTGTAAATATTAATGAGTTATTTTATTTCTTTATGTACTGTTACTTTTCTCAGAAATGGATTGTATTTTTTACGTTCCAATCTTTCTGTAGTATTCTTTTTATTTTTAGTAGTGATATACCTAGATATACCTGGTACTCCACTTGCTCTTTGTTCTGTGCATTCTAGGATAACTTGTACCCTGCTGCCTTTAGATTTCTTTGCCATATCTTAATTTATTACACTATATTAATTAAACCTTTAGCCTGTGCATCTTTAAGACATGCAGCAAGACCTTTTTTATTAATAGTTCTCATACCTGAGGTAGTAACCTTAAGTGTGACGAATCTTTCTTCTTCTTCAAACCAAATACGTTTGGTTTTTAAATTAGGGGCGAACTCGCGTTTCGTACGTTTTTTAGAGTGAGAAACATTGTTCCCAATCATTCTTTTCTTCCCTGTTATTTGACAAATTCGTGCCATTATATTTCTAATTTATTGATTTACAACTTTTAGGGATGCAAATATCCCATTTTTTTATCTATTTAACAAATCTTTTTACATAAACTTAAATAATCTATTCCATCGTATATTTCTAGGAAAAGACTTATTTTTATCTGAAGAAAACCATATCACTCTAGGCTTTCCTACTATATGATCTTCAGGAACAAAGCCCCAATAACGAGAATCCAGAGAATTATGTCTGTTATCTCCCATCATAAAATAGTAATTTTGTTTAAAGCAATATAAACTATCTTCTTTTCCGTTTATATAAAATTTATTTTCTCTTATTTCAAATTCATTACTCTCATACACTCTTATGATACGTTCATAAAGAGCTATATTTTTCAACGTCAATTTAACTTCATCTCCTTTTTTAGGGATATAGATAGGACCATAATTGTCTCTTGTCCAGTGATAATCCTCCGTAAACGGAAAAAGCATTAAAGGTGAATCGGGATAATCAGCAGGATATGTATCTATATTAGGTACTATTTCCTTAACTATAGAAAGCTCTTTAATCTTTTTATATCCCTCTGCTGTTAAAGGAATAGATTTATAACCTGGAAAATCTGCATTAAAATAATATTCACTTGGATTAACATCTAGATCTGTTAAAATCTTAGAATTAATCACGTTCCCATTTGTCCTAACTTGATAGGTCATTTGGATACCAGAAAATATTTTTTGAGAAACTCCATTTACGATTCGCTTACCATCTTTTATCTGAAGAGTATCACCTGCTATGGCCACACATCTTTTTACATAATTATCCTTCTTATCTATCGGTCTGACGACAATAGGACCAAACGTTTTCAAAGTATATGCTCTACCATTAAATCGAACATGAGTATAATAATCATCTTGTGGCACTTTTTTCAGAACTGTGTCTCCGTGCGGCCAGTTAAAGACTACTATATCATTTCGTTTTAAATGAGTATATCCAGCCATTCTTCTGTAGTCATTCTTAATTAAATTAGAATAAGACTCACGTCCAGAAATAGGCATTACATTTTGAACGAAAGGAAATGAGAGAGGTCTCTGTGGAATTTTAGGTCCATAAGCTGATTTACTTACAAATAAATAGTCTCCTGTCATCATAGAATTCTCCATCGAAGAAGTAGGAATCTTGTATGACTGGAAAAAGAAAATATTAATGAAAGTTACTACGACTACTGCGAAAATAATAGCATCAAGCCATTCTAACCACACATTATGTTTTTCTCCCTCTTTATAATCCTTCTTCCAAAATAGCCATTTAACTTTATGAGTAATATTTAGATCAAAAATGATTACTAAGCCTATCAGCCACCAACCATTAGATAACCAAATTACCCAAAGAGTATAAAGGACACCCCAGAATCCAAATTTAAACCATTTATTTTTAAATAAAGACTTCACCTAAACTATTTCTTTACAGAATTTATAATTGCTTCGAAAGCTTTAGGATTATTCATCGCTAAATCTGCAAGGACCTTACGATTAAGATCTACATTTTGAGCATGAATAGCTCCCATAAATTGAGAATAACTCATTCCATTTAGTCTGGCAGCTGCATTTATACGCTGAATCCATAATGAACGAAATGAACGTTTCTTGTTTTTGCGGTCACGATAAGCATAACAAAGACCTTTTTCATAGGTGTTTTTAGCTACCGTCCAGACATTTCTTCTAGCAAGAAAATTACCGCGGGTTCTTTTTAAAATCTTCTTACGGCGAGCTCTAGAAGCTACCGAATTTACTGATCTTGGCATAATTTTTAATTTTTAAGAATGTCAGCGTCCTTCCCTTTTAAGGAGCTTTTTCTGCTGTGCATTCAGTTAAACAATAATTTTGTGATTTAGAAAGAAATCATTCTCTTAATCCTCTTAGCATCTGTAGGATCGGCGATTACCACCTTATTAAGATTTCTTTTTTGCTTGGTTGTTTTTTTGGTGAGGATATGTCCATGAAAAGCATGTCTTCTCTTCACTTTTCCAGATCCAGTCAACACAAAACGTTTTTTTGCACCGGAATTTGATTTAATCTTGGGCATTGTTATAAAATATTTTAATTAAAATTATAATATTTAAAAATAAATATTATTTCTAGCTAGTCTTTCTAGCTTATTTTTTCTTGTTTTTGTTAGAACCTATCATCATAATCATTCGTTTACCTTCTAACTTAGGCATTTGTTCAGCTTTACCATACTCTTCCAATTCTACAGCAAATCTCAACAATAATTTTTTCCCTTGTTCTGAGAAAACTATAGAACGACCTCTAAAGAAGACATAAGCTTTCACTTTAGCTCCATCTTTTAAAAAATCTATAGCATGAGCTAATTTAAACTGATAATCATGCTCATCTGTATTAGGTCCGAATCTAATTTCCTTAATTACCACCTTAGTAGCTTTAGCTTTTTGTTCTTTAGCCTTCTTTTTCTGCTGGTAATAATATTTTTGAAAATCTACAATTTTACATACCGGTGGTACCACTTTATCGGTAACCTCTACTAAATCTAACTCTAACTCCTCAGCTAAAGCTAAAGCTTTCGCCAAAGGATATATTCCAATTTCAGGTATATTATCTCCGACTAGTCGAACTTCTTCTGCCCTGATATGCTCATTAATCCTTGGGCCATTATATAGGGGCCTACGTTGATATGGTCTACGAGTATTGTTCGACCTATTAAAAGGTTTCGCTGGTCCATGATATGGACGCTTTTTTCTTGGTGCTGCGATATGTAATCCTCCTTATTTAATTATTATAAAATGTGTTTATACATAAATAAACTAATCGACTAAAATTTTACTGATTAGCCAATTAATTCTTTAATCTCATCATTAATTTTATCTATAAAACCGTCTATGCTCATAAAACCTAAATCACCCTCTCCTTGCTTTCTAACCGAGATATTATTTGCATTCATTTCTTTCTCACCGACTATTAGCAAATAAGGTATTCTCTTTAACTCACTCTCTCTAATCTTCTTACCTAGAGTTTCATTGCGGTTATCTATAGCCGCGCGAATATCGGAATTATTAAGCGATTCACCAACTTTTTTTGCATAATCATTATATTTATCACTAATAGGTAAAATAATACATTGGTCTGGCGTTAACCAAATTGGGAACTTCCCACTAGTATGTTCTATCAATACAGCAATAAATCTTTCAAGAGATCCGAATGGTGCTCTATGAATCATAATAGGACGATGTTTAGCATCATCAGCTCCTATATAAGTAAGATCAAATCTTTCAGGTAAATTATAATCTACTTGGATAGTACCAAGCTGCCATTTTCTACCGATAGCATCTCTAACCATAAAATCTAATTTAGGGCCATAAAACGCTGCCTCATCATATTTTATTATAGTTTTTAAGCCTTTATCTTTAGAGATTTTCATGATAGCAGATTCTGCTTTTTCCCAATTTTCATCAGACCCTATATATTTACTTCTATCAGTTTTACTTCTCAGAGATATCTGTGCAGTAAATTTCTCAAAATCCAATGTCTTGAAAATATATAATACTATGTCTATAACTTTAGCAAATTCTTCTTCTAACTGATCAGGTCTACAGAAAATATGAGCATCATCTTGTGTAAAAGATCTTACTCTAGTTAAACCGTGTAATTCTCCACTTTGTTCATATCTATAAACTGTACCAAATTCAGCTAATCTTATAGGAAGATCTTTATATGAATGAGGTTTTAAATTATATATTTCACAATGATGAGGACAGTTCATAGGTTTTAATAAGAACTCTTCCCCTTTTTGTGGAGTATGAATAGGCTGAAAAGATTCAGCACCATATTTAGCATAATGACCAGAGGTTACATATAATTCTTTTAGACCAATATGTGGAGTAACTACAGGAAGATAACCATATCTTCTCTGGACTTTTGACAAAAAATCAATAAGCCTTTGACGAAGATCAGCTCCTTTAGGTAACCATAACGGAAGACCCTGTCCCACTCTAGGAGAGAAAGCAAATAATTCCATCTCCTTACCTATCTTTCTATGATCTCTCTTCTTAGCTTCTTCTATCATATCCAGATATTCAGTAAGCAATTTCTTTTTAGGATATGTCACACCATATATACGTGTTAACATTTTATTCTTTTCATCACCTCTCCAATATGCTCCAGCTATAGAAATAAGTTTTATAGCTTTAATTACTGAAGTATCTCTTAAGTGAGGTCCTCTACATAAATCTGTAAATGAACCTAAAGTATAAAATGTAATATTGCCATCTTCTAATCCTTCAATAAGCTCACATTTATATATTTCATCTTTATCTTTAAAAATCTTTAAAGCTTCAGCTTTAGAAACTTCTTTTCTAGTAAAAGTTTGTTTTTCTCTAGCTAGCTCTAACATTTTATCTTCTAATTTCTTTAAATCTGCCTCTACTAGAGTAGTTTCTCCAAAATCTATATCGTAATAAAAACCTGTTTCAATAGAAGGTCCTATAGCAAATTTAGCATTCGGATAAAGAGTTTGTACGGCTTCCGCCAATAAATGAGATGAAGAATGCCAAAAGACTTCCTGAGCCTTATTATCTTCCCATTTAAATAACTTTATGGTAGCATCGGTGTTTATTTTACGATCCATATCATACATAATATCATTTACTGATGCACTAATTACTTGTACAGCAAATCTAGGCGAAATACTTTCTGCTATTTCATAAGGAGAAATAGGTTCTTCATAAGAACGAACACTACTATCTGGAAAAGTTATCTTTATCATATTTTTTATATTTTCTTTTGACTTACAAAGATAATGAAAAAATTATATTATTTTTGTCTAAAATAAATAAGAAAATGGAAAAAAGAAATAAATGGAAAATAGGGTCTAAATATGCACTCTATTTATCTTTGGTTACTATTATCATCGAAACTATCATAGTATTACTATTAAATTATTCTCCTGCTAGTGCTGGAAAATACAATTGGATACTTAATCTTGTTAAATTAGCTGGTTGTTTATATCTACTACATTACTTTATGAAACAATACACTTTGGGTAAAGAATATGTTTCTAACAAAGATCTATTTGGTTTCGGTACTATAATTTCTTTCTTATCTGCTATAGTATGTATAGTATTCTCAGAAATTCTATTATTAATAATATTCCCTGATTTTATACCTCAACAAATAGAAAATTATTTGCAAATGATGCAAAATATGGGCACTCCAGGGGTAGAGTTATTAGATTATGATAAAATAGTAAATGCAATACCTATGTATTTAGCTTTTGGCAAATTAATTAGCTGCATGTTCTGGGGATTAATTTTCTCAGCTATCTTCTCTAGTTTTCTAAAAAAAGATAACTTATTAAATAGTCCTTCTGATACAGACAATGACACAGATACAGACAATAACGATAATCAAGATTATTTAAATAACTAATCGCATACATGGATATATCAATACTTATTTGCCTATATAATGAAGTAGAATCTCTTCCTGAATTAACCGATTGGATAACCCATTCTATGGCTAAATCAGATCTTAAAGATAAAGAATATGAAGTCGTTATGGTCGATGACGGTAGCACAGATGGATCTTGGGATATTATCAAGAAACTATCGTCCACTAATAAAAATATAAGAGGTATAAGTTTTAGAAGAAATTACGGTAAATCTGCTGCTTTATTCACCGGTTTTCAAGCCGTAGAAGGTGATGTTATAATTACTATGGACGCGGATTTGCAGGATAGTCCTGATGAAATTCCTTCTTTATATCATAAACTTGTAGATGAAAATCTAGATTTAATCTCTGGCTGGAAGAAAAAAAGATACGATAATCGTTTTACCAAAAACCTTCCTTCCATAATATATAATCATACTGCTAGACGTGTCACGGGACTTAAACTCCATGATATGAATTGTGGTATAAAAGCTTATCGTAAAGAAGTAGTAAAAGATATTGAATTATATGGTGATATGCATAGATATATCCCATATATAGCCCTGAATGCCGGATATTCTAAGATTGATGAAAAAGTAGTAGAACATAGAAAGCGTAAATTCGGTAAAAGTAAATTCGGAATTAGTAGATTTTTTAATGGATTTTTAGATTTACTTACCCTAAATTTCTTTATCAAATGGGGTAAGAAACCTATGCATATTTTCGGAGTATGGGGAATATTATCTTTTATAGCTGGTTTTATAATAACCGCATGGATTATAATAAATAAGGTCTCCTGTCAGGTAAACGGTTTAAAGTATAGACCTGTAACAGAACAACCTTTATTTTATATAGCTTTATGTTTCTTATTAATGGGAATATTACTTTTCTTAACTGGTTTTTTAGGAGAATTAATTTCCAGAAGTAGTCAAGAAAGAAATAATTATAATATCAAAGAAAAAATCTAATTTTAGAATTTCTGAACTGGTTTAGAATTCATAACTGGTTTAGAATTCATAATTGGTTTAGTAGTTTCTTGATTATAAACCTTTTTAGCAGGGAAAATAATACCTTTATTTTTATTAAATTCCTCTATTGTATTGATATTGCATTGTCCATTAAAAATAGCACCCATTTCGATTCCGATCTTAGCTGTTTTAACAGCAGCATGAGCATTTGCAGTATTTTTTAAATTAATACTATCTTTAATATACAAATCGCCATCTACTTTACCCCAAATATCAGCATTAGTACAAACAACTTTTCCTTTTACTAAAGCTTTTTGTCCTATTACTAATTTTCCTTCAGTATAGATATTTCCATCAAATTCACCATCAATCCTAATATCTGAAGATGTAGTTAAGGTTCCTTCTATTTTAGTTCCATAAGAAATTCTACAAATTTCGTTAGACTGAACACTTGCTTCTGCTTTTGCCATAATATATTAAGTTTTATAATGTTATAAATATGTTCCAAATAATTTCTGATTAAATATGGATAGATTCGTTATGAGAATCTGCAGCAGCTTCCATAATAGCCTCACTCATAGTAGGATGTGGGTGAACTGAATGAATTAAATCCATAGCAGTAACTCCTAAATTTCTTCCAGTAACGATACCTGCTATCATTTCTGTAACACTACCACCTATTAAATGAGCTCCTAATACTTTATCAGTATCTGCATCTATGATTAATTTTACAAATCCATCTCTTTCACCAGCTGCAGTAGCTTTTCCTGAAGCTGTAAATGGGAATTTACCTATTTTATAGTTAATTCCTCTTTCTTTAGCTATTCTTTCAGTAATACCACAAGAAGCTACTTCAGGAGAAGTATAAGTACATCCTGGTATATTATCATAATTAACAGCTCTAGTTTCTACGCCTGCTATTTGTTCTACACAATTAATAGCTTCTGCTGAAGCTACATGAGCTAGGGCTTGAGTAGGAATAATATCTCCTATAGCATAAATACCTTTAACAGATGTCATATATTTATCATCTACGATAAGTTTACCTCTTTCCATTTTAGCACCTAAATCTTCAAGTCCGATCTTTTCAGTATTAGGCCGAACTCCTACAGCAGATAGTAATCTTTCTACTTCTATAGTTTGTTCTCCTTTTTTAGTATCCACTTTAAGTACCACACCTTCGCCAGAAATATCTACACTCTTAACTGCTGATGATACCATAACTTTAATACCTGCTTTTCTGAATGAACGACTAAGCTGAGCAGAAACATCATTATCTTCTAATGGCACGATTCTATCTAAATATTCTATTAAATATACAGTTTCTACACCCATTGAATGATAGAAATATGCAAACTCACTTCCTATAGCACCTGATCCCATTACAGCTAAACTCTTAGGTAATGTCTTAGGTACTAAAGCCTGACGATACGAAATTATCTTTTGACCATCTATAGGAGCAAAAGGAAGACAACTTGGTCTTGCACCTGTAGCTAAAATAATTTTATCAGCTTTATATTCTGTTATTTGAGAATCTTTAGATGTTACCTCCACGATATTAGCAGCTTTAAGATAAGCTGAACCTTCTATTAATTTAATCTTATTTTTCTTAAATAAGAACTGAACACCTTTAGACATTTGAGAAGCTACTCCTCTACTTCTTTCTACTACTTTTTCTATATCAGCCTGAATAGACTCTACAGAAAATCCATAATCAGCAGCATGATTTGCATAATGTAATGCCTGAGCACTTTTAAGTAATGCTTTAGTAGGGATACAACCCCAGTTTAAGCAAATTCCACCTACTTCAGTTCTTTCTACTACTGCTACATTCATTCCTAACTGAGAAGCTCTAATAGCTGCTACATAACCACCTGGGCCTGAACCCACTACTAGTAAATCAAATTTCTCCATTTGTCTATTTAATTTTTTTATATCGACCATAATTATCTAGTTATAAACCTTTTCCACAACAATTTTTATATTTTTTACCGCTTCCGCAAGGACAAAGATCATTTCTACCTACTTTCTTTTCTTTATGAATAGGCTGATTAGTTTTCTTTTCGCCATCGTTAGTAGATAAATCATTTTTCCTAGATGTCTGCATATTACTCATATCAGTTTTCTTTCTTCTTCCTTCCTGAACATCTTTAACCTCATCATTAAGTGGGATATGTACTCTTAGCAAGAACTCTAAAACATCACTACCTACATTTTCTAGAACTTTCTTAAAAAGATTAAAACTTTCAAATTTATAAACCAATAATGGATCTTTTTGTTCATATGAAGCATTCTGTACAGACTGTTTCAAATCATCCATTTCACGTAAGTGATCTTTCCAATACTCATCGATAGTAGCTAAAGTGATAAATTTACTAACAGCTCTCGCTAATTCTTTACCATGAGTATTATAAGCTTTTTCAAGATTTAAAACTACTTGCATTACTTTGGTACCATCACTTACAGGAACAGCTATATTTTCATATTGCTGTTTTCTAGTTTCATATATTCTCTTAAGAATAGGCCAAGTTTGTTTAACCATGAGCTCATTCCTTCTTTCATATTCTCTCTTAAGCTGATCAAATAACTTGTCAGCAATATCTTCTTTACTAGCTTGTTTAAAAAAGTCTTCATCAAATTCAGGATCAATAGACATAGAACTCATTATATCGATCTTAAAGTCTTCATATTCCATACCATAATGACTTTCTGCAAATAAATCACAGTAATCATCCATCATATTTAATACATCGACATCGATACGTTCACCTAATAATGCATTTTTTCTTCTGCTATAGATAACCTCACGCTGAGAATTCATAACATCATCATATTCCAATAATCTCTTACGAATACCGAAGTTATTTTCTTCTACTTTTCTCTGGGCTCTTTCTATAGAATTTGACAACATTTTATGCTGAAGTACCTCTCCTTCTTCTATCCCCATTTTATCTACTAAATGAGCAATTCTATCAGAACCGAATAATCTCATTAAATCATCTTCCAACGATACGAAGAAAATAGAAGACCCTAGGTCACCTTGACGACCAGCACGACCTCTTAACTGCCTATCTACACGACGACTATCATGTCTTTCTGTGCCTATGATAGCTAATCCCCCCGCTTCTTTAACACCTTCACCCAGTTTAATATCAGTACCACGACCAGCCATGTTAGTAGCTATAGTCACTACTGATGCTTTCCCAGCATTTGCTATCACATCCGCCTCACGAGCATGTTGTTTAGCATTCAAAACATTATGTTTAATGCCTTTCATCTTAAGCATTCTAGATAGTAGCTCGGATATTTCTACTGAAGTAGTACCTACTAAGACTGGTCTACCTTGTTTAGTTAATTCTTCTGTCTTAACTATTACAGCATTATATTTTTCTTTCTTAGTCTTATATATATAATCGTTTTCATCTTTTCGAATAATGGGTTTATTAGTAGGAATAACCACTACATCTAATTCATAAATTTTCCAAAACTCACCAGCTTCTGTTTCAGCAGTACCGGTCATACCAGCTAACTTATGATACATTCTGAAATAATTCTGAAGTGTAATAGTAGCGAAAGTCTGAGTAGCTGCTTCGACTTTAACATTTTCTTTAGCTTCAATAGCCTGATGTAAACCTTCAGAATAACGACGACCTTCTAGGATACGGCCTGTCTGTTCATCGACGATTTTAATTTTGTTATCCATTACTACATATTCTACATCCTTTTCGAACATAGCATATGCTTTTAATAACTGATTAACTGTATGCACTCTTTCTGATTTTAATGCATAATTTGTAAGAAGTTTATCTTTCTTTTCTAGTTTTTCTTCATCTGTAAGGTCTTGGTTTTCTAAGTCTGAAATATCACCTCCTATATCTGGTAGGATAAAGAAATCAGAATCTTCTGCTCTTTCAGCTAACAAATCATGACCTTTATCAGTTAAATCTACTGACTTCATCTGCTCATCTATAACAAAATATAAATCATCAGTAATAATATGCATTAATTTATTATTATCCTGCATATAGAAATTCTCAGTTTTGTTCAATAATTGTTTGATTCCTTGCTGAGATAAATATTTAATCAATGCTTTATATTTAGGTAAAGCTTTGTGAACTCTAAGAAGTTTCTTAGCTCCTTCCTCTTCTTCATCGTTTTCTATTAATTTCTTAGCTTCTACTAATTCCTTAGCTACAAATTGTTTCTGAGCATTATATAATTTTTCGATAAGAGGTTTAAACTCATCGAATTTTTGATCATCACCTTTAGGTACAGGACCAGAAATAATAAGAGGTGTCCTAGCATCATCTATTAATACTGAGTCGACCTCATCGACTATAGCATATTGATGTTTCTTCTGTACTAAATCTCTAGGATCGATAGCCATATTATCTCTTAGATAGTCGAAACCAAATTCATTATTAGTACCGAATGTAATATCTGCCATATAAGCTCTTTTTCTTTCTTCAGAGTTAGGCTGAGTTTTATCTATACACTCCACCCTTAAACCATGAAACATATAAAGAGGTCCCATCCATTCAGAGTCACGTCTTGATAAATAATCATTAACGGTAATCATGTGAACTCCTTTACCTGCTAATGCATTTAAGAATACGGGAAGTGTAGCTACTAAGGTTTTCCCTTCACCAGTAGCCATTTCAGCTATTTTACCTTGATGTAAAATTATACCACCGATAATCTGTACATCATAATGTACCATATCCCAAGTGATTTCATTTCCACCTGCTTCCCAATGATTTAACCATATAGCTTTATCTCCATCGATTCTCACAAAGTCTTTTTTAATAGCAAACTCCTTATCCATATCAGAAGCTGTAACTACTATTTCTTTATTTTCTTTAAAACGACGAGCAGTAGATTTCATAATAGAAAAAGCAGTAGGAAGTTCTTTATCTAAAATTTCCTCTATTTTTTTATCTATTGTTTCACTAAGTTTATCTACTTCAGTAGCAAGATTTTCTTTCTTACTAATATCTATATCTACGTTAGCTAATTCTTCTCTTAGTTCTTGTTTTCTAGTTTCTTCAGCAGAAATATAATCAGAAATAGTCTTTTTAATATTTTCAGATTCTTGTCTTAATTCATCATCAGATAATTTATCTATTCTATCATACTCCTTTAAAACACTATCCAAGATAGGTTTTATCTCTTTCATATCTCTTTCAGCTTTCGAGCCGAACATCTTTTTTATAATACCGTTAAATGATGCCATCTTTTATTTTTTAATTTCGTTCACATGTTCATATTTTAATCATATGATCTTTAAACCTGCTTAATATAATGTTATAACATATCAGTCATACTGTTATATAATCATAACATATAATTTTTTTCCATCTTACAAAGATAGAAATTTATCATATATTTGTACTATAAAATTCCAATTATGATTATAACTCATCTGCATCCTCAGAGAAGAAAAATAGTAACTTTCGATGATGGGTCCAAATCCTTATTTTGGGACGAAATAGGTGAATCATATCACTCATCTCAAGGATCCATAGAAGAATCAAAATATGTCTTCATTTATAATGGGTTAGATACTATTCTAGAGAAACGCGTAGGAACTTCTATATCTGACACAGATGATACTCATGTTAATACTGAAACTATTAATATTCTCGAGTATGGATTTGGTACTGGATTAAATCTTATTTTAACTCTAAACCGATTAATTGACGCCAGTCAAACTCTTCTTTATCCTAAAAAAACTCTTGAAATTAATTATGAAAGTATGGACCTTTATCCACTTACCGAAAAGGAATACACTTCTCTAGATTACGAAAAATTAAGTCCTTATTATATTCCTATTCATAAAGCTCCTTGGAATAAGACTTTCACATTGGCTATTCCTAATAAACTGATTTTAAACAATTATAGTACCATAAAAGTAAATATAAAAAAAACTTTATGCGATATCCGAGATTTTAAAGGCAAGTTAGAATCTGTAGATTTGATTTATTTCGATGCCTTTTCCCCTTCTAATCAGCCTGAACTTTGGTCTCCAGAAATCATTTATAATGCTGCTGATAATTTGAAACATGGCGGATTATTTACCACCTACTCAGCTAGAGGAATTTTAAAAACAAGTTTAAGGGAAAAAGGATTAATAGTTAAACGATTAAAAGGCTTCGGCAAGAAACACCACATGGTTAATGCTTATAAAAATTAATATAAAAACTTTAAAAAATGAAAATTCATAATATAGCTCTTGTAGCTCATGACAACAGAAAAAAAGATCTTATCGCATGGGTAAAAGAAAATCAAAAAACTTTAGAAAAACACAAATTAATTTGTACAGGTACTACAGGTAAAAAAGTTAGAGAGGCTCTTGAAGAGAATTTAAGTAAAGGTTTAAAATTAGATATTACTTGCCTTAATTCTGGCCCATTAGGCGGGGATCAAGAAATGGGGGCACTAATAGCTAAAGGTAAAATAGATATGTTTATTTTCTTAATCGATCCTATGCAGCCTCAGCCACATGATGTAGATGTAAAAGCTCTTACTAGAATATCTGTTCTTTATAATATTCCTACAGCTTTTAACAGAACCACTGCTGATTTCTTAATTAGTTCTCCCATGTATCATCAAGAATTCACACCCAAAAAAACCGACTACTCTATTTATTTGAATAGAAATATATGATTTTATGGCTGACGCCCATAATTATAGATATGAAAAAAGGCTATTCTAAAAGAATAACCTTTTTATTTTTTTCAGTGGGAAATTATTCAGCTGGGCTGATAGCTCCTACTGGACATGCGTCTACACATGTGCCACAATCCGCACATACATCAGGATCAATAGTATATACATCACCTGAATGGATAGCGCCTACAGGGCATTCGTCAATGCATGAGCCACAAGCCACGCATACGTTTGGATCAATTTTGTGTGCCATTTTGTTTAGTTTTTTAATTAATTAAATTTATTGATATCATATCTGAAGCAAAAATAATTAAAAGTATATAATCTACAAAAAAACATTTATAAATATTATCATTTATAAATATTATAAATTAATAAATCAATAGTATTTTATATATTTGTAACTATCATTTTACTAGATTAAATCATAATAAATGAAAAAGAAATTTAACATATTAACTATCCTTCTTGCTTTTATTTATTTAATGTTAAATATTCACCTAGTTTATTCTCAAAATGAATTCGAAGGAGTAGTAAAATTTGATAAAACCATATATGATTTTGGAAATATATTAATCTCAGATGGTAGTCAAAGCTGTACTTTCACATTAACAAATATTAGTAAAAACCCTATTGTAATAAATAGAGTGATTACTAGCTGTGGCTGCACAAATCCTAAATGGACTAAAAGTCCTATCAAACCAGGACAAATAGGTTATATAAAAATACAATATTCAAATGATTTAGGTCCTTATCCTTTTGACAAATCTATAACTGCTTACATATATGGATTATCTCGGCCTGTACAGTTAAGGATTAGAGGCATAGCTCATGCGAAAAAGAAAAGCATAAGTGAATTATACCCTTACCAAATAGGAGCCTTAGGATTAAGCATGGGAAACATAGATTTAGGACAACTATCTCAGACTAAAGCTATAGAAGAAGAGATAGAAATAGCAAATATATCTTCAAGACCTATAACTATAAAATTTGCAGATACTACTCCAGGTATGAAACTTCTATTAAAAAAGAACAAAATACCTGCTCACAAAACTGTTAAAATTACTGTCATTATAGATACTAAAAAAAATTCCAAAATATTATGGGGAAAAAATACTTATAAAACTAAGTTTATAATAAACGGTAAAAAGTATTCCAAAGAATTAAAAATCGAAATTCTTATTAAAGAAAATTTCGATAATCTAAATGAAAATCAAAAAAGAACTGGATCTCTTCCCTATTTTAATTCATCCTCTTCTAATATAGGATCAGTAAAATCAGGAGTTAAAAAAAATATTACATTTACTTGTAAAAATACTGGCAGAGAAAAATTAAAAATATATAAAGTAGAATCTAACATATTAGGAGTTAAAATAGATTATCCTAATACTATAGATTCTGGAAGTACCTCACCTTTCCAAGTAAGTTTTACCACACCTAAGAAAAAAGGAGAATTAATGATAATACTTACTATTATAACTAATTCACCACTTAGGCCATTAATTAACATTATCGTTTCTGGTGAAATAATTTAAATTACCTGACCAAATAATATATACCATATCATGACTAAGATACATCAAGGAGATTTTTTCGAAGAATATAAAAATGATAATTCAGCTTTAATCGTTAATAAAGGTATAGCTAAGCCACCTATTGTAAATCCTTACTTTAAGAAGAAAATGAAGCCTAAAAAATTTACTATAGATGATTATATGGAAGGCATATTAAAAGGAAATACTTCCATACTTAGTCAAGCTATTACTTTAGTAGAAAGTATTCTACCAGAACATAGAATTATGGCTCATGAACTTATTCTTCGCTGTAATGCCAGAAAGGATAAAATAAAATCTAGAAGAATAGGTATAACAGGTGTACCAGGCGTCGGTAAAAGTACTTTTATAGAGTCTTTTGGTGGGATAATCACTGAAAGAGGACATAAATTAGCCGTACTAGCTATAGATCCATCAAGCGAAAAAAGCAAAGGAAGTATATTAGGTGATAAGACTAGAATGGAAACACTCTGTAATAATAAAAATGCATTTATTAGACCTAGCCCATCAGAAGGGTCATTGGGAGGAGTAGCCAGAAAAACTCGAGAAACCATCCTTCTGTGTGAGACCGCTGGATACGATACTATTTTTATAGAAACGGTCGGAGTAGGTCAATCAGAAACGACTGTTCATTCTATGAGTGATTTTTTCCTTTTATTGATGCTTGCAGGTGCTGGAGATGGTTTACAAGGTATCAAAAGAGGAATTATAGAAATGTCAGATTTAATCAGTATTAATAAAGCAGATGGTAATAATACTAATAAAGCTAAATTAGCAATGTCTCTTTATAATAATGCATTACATCTATATCCACCGACCGAATCCAAATGGATTCCTACTACCGTTACATGTTCTGCAGTAACTAAAACAGGATTAATAGAAATATTAGATAAAATAGACGATTACTTTACTTTAGTACAAAACAACGGATATTACGAAAAACGAAGAAGAGAACAAGCTCAATATTGGATGTTTGAAAGTATCAATGATTCATTAAAATCGATGTTTTATGAAAATGATGAGATCAAACCATTACTAGAAAAACTAGAAAATGAAGTATTATTAGGGAAAAAAGATTCTTTCGTAGCCGCTGGAGAATTATTAGAAAAATATAAAAATATAATTTAATGTAATGAATATAGTTCATATATTAAAAGGGGTTTTATTAAGTACCATTAATATTACCGGATTAGTTCTATTAATGATGATGCTAATAGAATATTTAAATGTTCAGTCATCAGGTCTTTTAAGTAAAGACATTAAAAAATCAAGTTTCAAACAAGTATTAATAGGTTCTATCCTAGGAATATTACCAGGTTGCCCAGGGGGATTCGCTACAGTATCATTATACTCTCACCAAATGATCAGTTTCGGAGCATTAACGGCTATGATGATAGCTACTTCAGGAGATGAATCTTTCGTAATGTTAGCCACTATGCCGAGAAAAGCACTTCTACTTTTTGGTATATTATTTATAATCGCTATGATAGTAGGACTTATTATAGATAAATATTTTCACGTAAATATTAAAAGTGAGCAGCCTGATCAAAAATTTGAATTCCATGCCGATCACGATGAACAACTTCCATCCATTTTTAAACTATCTTCATATAATGCATGTAAAGAGTTTTCAATAAAACGTCTAACCATACTAATATTTCTAATTCTTTACACCATTTCCTTATTATTCGGATGGATAGGAGATAATAAATGGATTAATTTAATATTCTCGATTATTTCTGTATTTGTAATACTTTTCACATTAAATGCTAAGGCTCATTTCATAAATGATCATATCTGGAAACATGTTATTTTAAAACATATTCCTCAAATATTTGCATGGACATTCGGCACTTTATTAGTATTAGAAATATCACTTAACTTCGTAGATGTAGGAAGTTGGATAAACAATAATTTATGGATAGTAATGATTCTAGCTGCATTAATTGGATTAATTCCCGAATCAGGACCACACTTAATATTCGTCACATTATTTGTACAAGGACAAATTCCTATAGCTATATTATTAGCTAGTTCTATCTCTCAAGACGGACATGCTACTCTACCTCTATTAGCTTCGAATAGAAAAAGTTTCTTACTAGCTAAATCCATAAATGTAGTAGTGGCTATTATTTTCGGTTCTATCGGTTTATTACTTTAAAATACTAGTATTACTAAAATCATTTGATATAATAGCTTAACATAATAGCTTTAAAAAGCTCTTAAATAAAAAAGCCAACTATTGATAATTAAATTAATAGTTGGCTTTAAATTATTGTATTTTAATATTAACCATTCATAGATGCTAAGAACTCATTATTATCATGTGTCCTTTCAAGTCTAGTTTTCAAGAATTCCATAGCTTCTACAGAATTCATGTCAGCTAGATAATTTCTAAGAATGTATAATCTACTAAGTTTTTCCTTAGAGAATAATAAATCATCACGACGAGTACTACTTAGAGTAACATCTACAGCAGGAAAGACACGCTTGTTAGCAAGCTTACGATCAAGCTGAAGCTCCATATTACCAGTACCTTTAAATTCTTCGAAAATAACTTCGTCCATTTTAGAACCAGTATCTATTAAGGCTGTCGCCAATATAGTTAATGAACCACCGTTTTCAATTTTACGTGCAGCTCCGAAAAAACGTTTTGGTTTATGTAATGCATTAGCATCTACACCACCAGAAAGAACTTTTCCAGATGCAGGCTGAACTGTATTAAAAGCCCTAGCCAGTCTAGTAATAGAGTCTAGAAGAATAACTACGTCATGGCCACATTCGACCATCCTCTTAGCTTTTTCAAGAACTATACTAGCTACTTTTACATGTCTTTCAGCAGGTTCATCAAATGTAGAAGCTACTACTTCAGCCTTAACTGAACGAGCCATATCAGTAACCTCTTCAGGACGTTCATCTATAAGAAGAACTATCATATATACTTCAGGATGATTATCAGCGATAGCATTAGCTATAGTTTTTAATAATACAGTCTTACCAGTTTTTGGCTGAGCGACTATAAGTCCTCTCTGACCTTTACCTATAGGAGTGAATAGATCCACTACTCTTTCTGAAAGATTATTATGACCATTAGAAGTGATATCGAATTTTTCTTGTGGAAAAAGAGGTGTTAAGAAATCAAAAGGAACTCTATCTCTAATAAAAGCAGGAGTACGACCATTAATACTATTCACCTTAACAAGAGGAAAATATTTATCGCCTTCTCTAGGAGGACGAATTTCACCAGTAATGGTATCACCTGTTTTAAGACCATAATTTTTAATCTGAGACTGAGACACATAAATATCATCAGGAGAATTTAAATAATTATAATCAGATGATCTCATAAAGCCATAACCATCAGGCATTATTTCCAATACCCCGATAGCTTCGACAATACCCTCGAATTCTACTCTTGGACGTTTCTTCTCATATTTACTAGTCCTATTTTCTGTTCTAGCAGCAGGTTTTTTATCTGATCTATTATCAGTTCTGTTATCTGTTCTATTTTCTGTTCTACTATCTGTTCTAGCAGCAGGCTTATTATCTGATCTATTATCTGTTCTATTTTCTGTTCTACTATCTGTTCTAGCAGCAGGCTTATTATCTGATCTGTTATCAGTTCTATTTTCTGTTCTACTATCTGTTCTAGCAGCAGGCTTATTATCTGATCTGTTATCTGTTCTATTTTCTGTTCTACTATCTGTTCTAGCAGCAGGCTTATTATCTGATCTGTTATCAGTTCTATTTTCTGTTCTACTATCTGTTCTACTTTCTGTTCTAGCAGCAGGCTTATTATCTGATCTGTTATCAGTTCTATTTTCTGTTCTACTATCTGTTCTAGCAGCAGGCTTATTATCTGATCTGTTATCAGTTCTATTTTCTGTTCTACTATCTGTTCTAGCAGCAGGCTTAGAATTTTTATTGATATCAGACGATTCTACATGCTCAGATACTTGAGAATCTATAGCATTATTAGAATTAGTAAGCTTTCTTGTATTTGGGTTTCTACGATTATTAGAAGTCTTATTTACATTAACTTCTTTTTCTGTAGTTTCTCCTATATTTTTAACAGAAGTTTCTATAAATGATTTTTCTGAAGGAACTTTTTCCACGGTTTTACGAGGTCTTCCTGGCTTTCTTTTAGGTTTAATTTTTTCTACGTTAGAGACTGCATTATTATCCACATCAGTAAATAAATTCATTTGATTATTAACAGATGCCTTAGACGTCTCTTTAGTATTAGTATTTTTAGCTGTAGGTTCCTGAGTTCTATTATTAGTTACCTTTCTATTATCTAAGGTTTTATTAAGAGACGATTTAGCTTCTAGTGTAGAAGTAGGCTTTTTATCTCTAACAATTCGCTTTCTTGTTTTTTTAGGACGTGGATTCTCACGACTTTGAATAGCCTGTTCATCTAAAATTTTGTAAATAAGGTCTTCTTTTCCGAAAGATTCAGCTTTCTTAATTTTTAACTCATGAGCTAAATCTATAAGATCAGCTTGACTCTTTGAGTTCAATTCGATAATGTCGTGCATTTATTTATTATTTTGGAGAAATTTTATTATCTGATTATATGATAATATCCAATCAGATAGACATCTGACTTGTTGCAAATATAGTATATTTTCTTTTCTCTGCAAATTTATCATAGTTATTAATGTAATATTGTAATAAATAATAAGAAATACGAACTATTATATTACACATAGATTTAATTAATAGTACTTTAATATTAAAATTCCACCTTAATATCATATCTAGAGATTAAAAATCTCTAGATAATACTATTAGCCCAAAAATTATTTAGTGGCGATTAATTCGATTTCGACCAATGATGCTTTAGGTAAACTAGCTACAGCGTAACATACACGAGCAGGATATGGAGCAGAGAAATATTTAGCATATACAGTATTAAGTGCTCCGAAATCATTCATTGTAGAAAGATATACAGTAGATTTAACCACATCAGAAAAAGCATAACCAGCTTCATCTAATACATATTTTAAATTTTTGAAAATCTGTTCTGCTTGTTCAGTAATTCCACCTTTTACAAATTCACCTGTTTTAGAATCTATAGGAAGCATTCCTGATACATAAAGTGTTCCGTTACCTTCGATAGCTTGGCTATAAGGGCCTACAGCAGCTGGTGCTAATGGACTAGCAATTACTTTTTTACTCATAATATTATTGTTTAATTATTATTTGATTATTGTTATTGAATTAACTTGATTTACATCAGTTAATTAATTTTATATAGTTCTGTGTTTATAATTTAGTAAAAAGATATTTATTATACTAAACATAAATACTAATATAAGCATTCTATTAATTATCCCAAAATGAAGAGCCTTTTTTAAACTGTAATAAATCTGCTAAAGCAGATGCCTTAGCACTAATTCTAAAACTCCAACTCTGCCATTTACCAGTAGGTATCCAAGAAACAGCTATTTGGAAACAATGAAGATCATATCCAAAAGTCATTTGGGTATTAGTTAATCTCTGCTGCATAATATCGAAACTAGTATTCAATGTAACAGATAAAGCTTGAGTCATTTTAACTTGTCCATTAATACCAAGTGTTTGACTATATGAATCTTTTACTTGCACCACATCATTTACGAAATTATAAGATCTCCCATAAGATAAACTATAGTTAAAAGATAACTGCCAAGGCACATTAGGATTCATATAATACATCCAACCACCAGGAATATATTCTCCAGTAATAGGATGATAGTATACTTTGTTATAAATGTCTCTCGGGTCAGCTTCTATGCCTGCCGGCAATGGGGCCTGATGTCCCCTAACAGCATCAGCTCCATCATTACCTTTTCTATTTCCTTTTCCTTGTAAACTATAAGACATCGAAGCACTACCATTTACCAATCTAAAGGGATGTTTCCACCCTTCTTGTTGAAAATTATATTGACTACTTCTCTCACCTTCTTTATTTATAGCATAAGGATCTAATTGTAAATTTCCTTGAATTCCTAATTTTCCAAAAATACTAGTACTAGCAGATATCGAAATATTTGACATCTTCATACTGTCTGCTAAGAAATTATAAGATCCATTAATACTTAACTGATCTAAAATTTTAATTTTCTTAGTACCTGTACCGGTAGTATCTTGAAGACTTCTTACTTTAGCTTCTATATTATTACCAAAAGAAAAAGATAAACCCGCATTCCTACCTGTATTAGGTGGAGAATATAATCCTCCAGACCATTTATTATATTCTAAAGTCTGACCAGTACCTTCATTATCTATATAATTATATATTACTTTACCATTCATCGGAGTGAATAATTCTGGCTGGTAATACAAAGATATAGAAGGTGTAATCATATGTCTAATAGCTTGAAGCTTTTTATCTTTTCCGAAATTAAACATACCATATAATCTAGTACTCAAGGATACACTTCCTGAATAGGACTGAGTCACTCCGAAATCATCAAACATATCGTCACGAGTAGTTTCTATCTGTCCTGTAGTAGAATTATATATTTTTTTCTGCTTTTGGAAATACCAATTCATACCATAAGTAATAGATGGAGTAAAATTGAAATATTTCAACAATGTAAATGTAGGTAGTCCAATAGCAAACTTATGAGTTATTCCAGTCTGTAACTTTTCTCTCACATCCATAGTAGAAAATTCATACGACTTAAAGCTGATTTTATTCTGAAATGCTGTATTGTAACTAAGCGATATCTTTTCATATAATTTCTGTTTACCTACAGATACCTTTCGTTTAAACGGATAAAAACGGTTAACTGTAAATGTCACATTAGGTAAAGTAATAGCATAAGAACTATCCCTTGAATTCTGACTATGCAGAGCATTTACAGAAAGACTCATACCTGTCCATTTATGAGAATATGAAATAGAAGAAGAAGTTTGATTAGTAATAGCCTGCTTTATATCCTGCTGATTATATCTACTATTCGATGGACTAGAAAAATTCACTGATGCACTAAAATTAGTTCCAGGATGTGCTTTAGGATCCATAGAATGAGCCCATTTCACAGAAAAGTTAGTAGATTCGAAATAATCATCTTCTCCTTTATCCCCTGTTTTATCACAAGAATAATTAATATTTAAACTACCATTATATTTATATTTTGACTTATATCTAGAAGTTAATTTAGTGCCCCAAGAACCTAAGGTATAAATATCACCAGTTAGAGCTATATCGAAATAATCTCCTACCACCATATAATAACCACCATCTCTTAAATAAAAGCCTCTAGAAGTTTCTTCCCCATAAGTAGGAAATAATATTCCACTAGAACGAGATGGAGTTTTAGGAACAAACCCAAAAGGAAGTATTAATGGTAACGGAATATCTTCTACCACTACCCAAGCGGGTCCGAATACAGTCTTTTGAGAAGGTTCTGTTACCACTTTAGCTGCAGACATTCTTAAATAGTAATGAGGATGAGCTAAATGACATACTGTATACTTACCTCGAGATATATTAATAGACTTATCAGGCATCATCTTAAGTTTCTCTCCATGCATGATTCCTTCTTCCTCTTTCGTTATCATATTTTTTATTCTGGCCTTTTTAGTATCAAAATTATACAAGACCTCTTCCATATCATATTCTTTATCCTCATCTTTCATATGAGGTTTCCCCATCACTACTCCAGTAGAATCTTCCATCCCGGATGCCCATACAGTTTTCGTATTGACATTATATATCATTTGATCAGCAGTAATAGACATCTTACCATAATTCACTGTCACATCTCCGTAATAATATATTTTATCATCTTTACCTGAAAAATCTTCTATGATAGAATCTTTAGCAGCAGAAAAAACAGGAAGTGACACTGCTGTTTTAGCCAATTTAAGTGAATCTGCTACCTTTACACTATCTATTTTTACACTATCTATAAGAGATTTTTTCTGACCAATATTTTGAGCAGAAATATTGGTCATCCCTATTGCCATTAGGCAAAAAGATATTACAAAATATATTTTAAGGGTTATAAATCGATACATCGACTATTAATAATAAGAAGAAAAATTATTGCTACTTTTGTATTATTGCTAATTTTGTATTGCAAATTTAGTATTATTCCGGAAACTTTAAACTTATCATGATAAGAAATGTAATTATTTTAATTATTAGTCTATTTTTTAGTCTTTTTTACGGGAATTTATTTGCCCAAAATCAAGGATTAGAAATAAAAACTATAGTTATAGACCCTGGCCATGGAGGAAAAGACCCTGGCTGTATTAAAGGTAAATACCAAGAAAAAGATATTGTATTATCTGTGGCATTAAAAGTAGGTAAAATAATCAAACAAAACCATCCCAATGTCAATGTATATTATACAAGAACTTCTGATAAATTCATAGGACTTTCTGAACGTTCTAGATATGCAGCTTTAAAAAAAGCAGATCTATTCATTTCTATTCATGTAAATTCTACTGGACATCATACTAGTGCTCATGGAGTAGAAACTTGGGTTATGAATCCTAAAATGAATGCTCAAAATATGGATGTCTGTAAAAAAGAAAATAGTGTAATTACACTTGAAGATGATTATACTGAAAAATATTCTGGCTTCGACCCCAATGATCCTGAATCTTACATTATTTTTTCACTTCTACAGAATTCTCACCTTAATCAAAGTTTACTATTTGCTGAACAAGCTCAAAAGAATTTAGTTAGAGGTCCGATCAGATATAATAGAGGAATTAAACAAGCAGCTTTCGTAGTCTTATGGAAATGCACCATGCCTTCTGTGTTAATAGAACTAGGCTTCCTATCTAATTATCAAGATAGAAAATATTTAATAAGTTCTAAAGGCCAAAATGAGATAGCAAGAAGAATAGCAAATGCTATTTCTATTTATAAAGATAATTATGATACAGATTATGAAGTTTCGAAAGTACCACTCGATACTAGTGCACCTATTTCTGACATATCTTCTATTTCTGGTGAAGAAGAATGTTTTAGAATTCAAATTTTTGTAAGTAGTAAATTGTTAGATGCTTCAGATTTATCTTTTCAAGGATATACTATAAATTATATAAAAGTAGATGGTCTATATAAATATACTATTGGTCATTATAAAAATCGAAAAGAAGCTGATGATTCGTTAATAAAAATTAGAAAATCATTCCCTGATGCATTTATAATTTCATATAAATAAAAATATAGAAAAATACTACTTTTTTCCAATTTTTTTATCAAAAATAAATTATAAATTTTTTCTATTTGAATATCAATTACTTATAAGTTTTCAATAAGTTTTTAACAAATTTCCATTTTTTTTATCAAATAAATTTGCTGACATTTGTTTTAGCAAAAATAACCTATCTACCTAAAGCAAATACTATCCATTAATGAGTGAAACGAATCAAATAACAGCATGGGACGATTGTCTAAATATCATTAGGGATAACATATCACCAAATTGTTTTAGAACATGGTTTGAGCCTATTAAGGCTGTACATTTGGACAAATCCACATTAACGATAGAAGTCCCATCTGAGTTCTTTAGAGAATATCTAGAAGTACATTATCTTAACCTTTTAAGTATGACTCTTCATAGGATATTAGGTAATGGAGCTAAGCTTATTTATAATGTAAAAATTGTTAAAAATAAACGAATTTCTATACCAGGAACCCAACCTTCTAATTTAGAAAATAGATCTATTCCCGTATCTGATGAAAGAGGTGGAAAAATGGCTGATCCATATGTTATGCCTGGATTAAAAAGAATCGTCATTAATCCTAATTTAAACAAGAATTATTCTTTCGAAAATTTCATAGAAGGTAAGTGTAATCGAGTAGGCAGATCAGCAGGTTTAGAAATAGCTAGAAACCCCGGAAACAATAGTTATAATCCTCTCTTTTTATATGGTGGCCCTGGTCTAGGAAAAACACATTTGGCTCAAGCTATCGCTATAGAAATTAAAGAAAAATATCCAGATAAAATAGTTTTATATGTTACTACTAACAGATTCATGATTCAATACATGGATGCTGTCAATGTCAGAAATAAACTAACAGATTTTTTACACTTTTATCAGTCTATAGATGTATTAGTAATAGATGATGTACATGAATTAGCAGATAAAAGAGGTACACAGAATGTTTTTTTTCAAATTTTCAATCATCTTCATCAGCTAGGTAAGCAGTTAATTATGACTTCTGACAAAGCTCCAGTAGATCTTCAAGGAATGGAACAAAGACTTCTGTCACGTTTTAAATGGGGTCTTACTACTGAATTAAGACCTCCTGATTATGAAACTAGAATTCATATTTTAAAGAGTAAAAGTTTTAAAGATGGAATAGAATTAAGTGATGAAATAATAAATTATATAGCTTCTAAAGTTTGTTCTAACGTTAGAGAATTAGAAGGTACTTTGATTTCACTTATGGCTAATGCTACTTTATCTAACACTAAAGTAACTTTAACCTTAGCCCAAGATCTTATCGAGAAAATTATAACCACTCCTAAAAATGATATATCGATTCCTAAGATTAAAAAGATTGTTTGTTCTTATTTCAATATAACCTCTGATAATCTTATCTCTAATTCAAGAAAAAGAGAAATAGTACAAGCTAGACAAATAGCTATGTATCTAAGCCGTCAATTGACTACTAATTCATTAAACAATATAGGGACACAAATAGGTGGTAAAAATCATGCTACAGTATTATATGCATGTAACACTGTCTGTGATTTAATGGAAACTGATAGATCTTTTCGTCAATACATCCACGACATAAAAAATAGACTCAAACCTGTTTAATAAGTAATTTGAGTCCTTTAATACTTTAATATATATATTATGACTACAGATAAAGTACTCGAAATTTTTAAGGAAATCACTAAAATTCCTCGCGAATCAGGAAATGAGCAACATATTATAAAATATCTTGTTGATTTCGCAAAAAAACGTAATCTTGAAGTAAAAAAAGACAAAGTCGGTAATGTGTTAATCACAGTAGCAGCCTCTAAAGGTTATGAAAATGCCCCTACTGTTATATTACAAAGCCATTCTGATATGGTATGTGAAAAAAATGAAGGAGTAGAACATGATTTCACTAAAGATCCCATTAAATATATTATCAAAGATGGTTGGATGATAGCTCCTGACACTACTTTAGGTGCAGATTGTGGTATCGGAATAGCTGCCGAATTAGCTCTTTGTGATGATAAAGAATTATCTCATCCTAAAATCGAATGTTTATTTACTTCTTCTGAAGAAACTGGAATGGATGGTGCTTTCGGTATTAGTAATGATTTCATCAGTGGTAAAATTCTTATCAATCTAGACTCAGAGGATGAAGGTGAACTTTTCATAGGTTGTGCCGGTGGTATAAATACTATTGGAAATTTTGATTATATTCCTACTAAATGTCGTTTTCACAATTATTATAAAATCGGATTCAAAGGAGGCGTAGGTGGACATAGTGGTGATGATATTAATAAAGAACACTGTAATGCTAACCAACAATTAGCCCGTTCACTATTCCGTATTATGCAGAAACATGATATTGATATTTGTATAATAGACGGTGGTAATAAAGATAATGCTATATCTCGCGAAGCTTATGCTATTATTTCTTTTATAAGTTCTAATGCTGATGATATTAAAAACATCCACATAGAAACTGCTAAAGCTATTAAAAAAGAATTTGCTAATACTGACCCTAATGTAACACCTATTTGGGAACAAACTAATTATAAAGGTAATGTTATCGAACCTACAGTAGCTAAGAAATTAATTTTTTGTTTAAATTCTATACCTCACGGTGTACTAGGTATGAGTACTGATATTGACGGTCTTGTAGAAACTTCTACCAACCTAGCAGCTATTAAAATGGAAGGTGAAAATTCTGTACGTATATTGACTAGTCAAAGATCTTCAGTAGATAGTGAACGTCAATATGCAAGTGAAACTATTGAATGTGCTTTTAGGGCTGCTGATGCTAGAGCTATTCATAATGCTGAATATCCAGGATGGAAACCAAAAATGGACTCTCCTATCTTAAAAACTTCAATAAAAGCGTATAAAGAATTATTTAATAAAGAACCTATAGTAAGAGCTATTCATGCTGGTCTTGAATGTGGATTATTCTTAACAAAATATCCAGATTTAGATATGATTTCTTTCGGTCCTACTTTGAAAGGTGTTCATGCTCCTGGTGAAAAATTAGAATTAGCCACAGTAGAAAAGTTCGTAAAACTGCTTGAAAATATAATCATTAAAATTAAATAAAAATGATAGTAGCACCATCTATGTTATCAGCTGACTTCGGTCATCTATATAAAGATATTGATATGGTTAATCGCTCTAAAGCTGGATTAATTCATCTCGATATTATGGACGGAGTGTTTGTTCCAAATATTTCTTATGGATTTCCTGTCGTTAAAGCTATTGCCGACCAGGCAAAAATACCTATGGATGCTCACTTAATGATAATAAACCCAGACCAATATGTTGGTAAATTTGCCGATTTAGGAGTGAAATGGCTATCTGTTCATTATGAGGCTTGTCCTCATTTAAACAGAAGTTTACAAAACATTAAAGATCATGGTATGAAAGCTGGAGTCGCTCTTAACCCTCACAACTCTATATCAAATTTAGAATATTGTCTAGAATATAGTGATTACGTTTTGATTATGTCTGTTAATCCTGGATTCGGAGGTCAAAAATTTATAGATAATTCATTAAGAAAAATAGATGATCTTAAAAATATGATTTGCAAAAAGAATCTTGAAACTTTAATAGAAGTAGATGGTGGCGTAAATAAAGAAAATGCACCTTTATTAAAAAAAGCAGGTGTAGATATATTAGTAGCCGGGTCAGCTGTTTTTAAAGCAGAAAATCCTTTCGCTGCTATTGAAAGTCTATCTTTATAAAAAACTTATCTCTTTAAAAGCAAAATTATAATGCTGCTTGTCATGAAGCTCTACTTCAAGACAGGCAGTTTTTTTATTAACTCCTATTATCTTGGCTTCGAATATTTGATTTTTATTTAGCTCACCTATTTTTATTAAAGATTCATAATTACACCAAATATCCTTTTGATATAATAGTGATAAATATCTTTTTTCTATTTGAGGTGGATAAGTATGACTGTTTTTTGGATAAGTATGACTGTTTTCTTGATTAATACATTTATCTCCCAGAATAGTAGTTTGTTCTTCCTTTAATAATGGTAGATAATTTTTATATATAGATTCTACTATTAATAGTAATTCATCTTTAAGATTTAATTTTTGAGAAAATACTCTATCAGTAAGAGAAAGCAATAAAGATGTAGGATTTCTAGCATCTGAAATAAATTCAGTTTGATTTAGATTTAAACCAATACCTACTATTGATGCTGCCAATCTGTCAGTAAAGATTTTATTTTCTATTAATATTCCACAAATTTTCTTATTTCCTACATATATATCATTAGGCCATTTTATTTGTGCCTCTATTTCATAATTCTTTAAATAATCGCATATACCCACTGAAACTACCTCAGAAATAACAAACTGATTGACAGCTTTTAAGCCCTTAGGTTTTAACACAATACTAAAAGTCAAATTCTCTCCTTCAGCACTTTCCCAATGATTTCCTCTCTGGCCTCTCCCTGCTGTTTGGAATTCAGCTGCTAACACACTAAAGTCATTAGTGACTGACAAATTTCTTTCTGCTTCTAAATTGGTAGAATCTATTGATTTATACCATTTTATTAAAATATCTTTCATTATTTCAATTTAATTATTTAATTGTATTTTTTGGCTTAATATTTGACTTAAAATAAACTATCTTTGCAAATGTTTGATTATACAAAAATAAATATAAATGAAAGAAATTGAAACTATTGCTCAAGCAATGTTAGAAAAGAAGGCTGAAAATGTTTGTTCTATCGATCTTAGTAAAATAGGAACCGCTATTACTGATCAGCTTGTTATCTGTAATGCCAACAATGCACCTCAAGTTTTAGCTATTACTGACAATATAGAAAAAAGAATGATAGAAAAGTGTAATCGTAAAGTAACTAGACTGCAAGGAAAAGAAAATGCTTTTTGGGTAATACTTGATTATTCCAATATTATAGTTCACGTTTTTCAAACTGAATATAGAGAATTTTATAAATTAGAAGATCTTTGGTCTGATGTCGAAATTAATTATTATAAAGATTAAAAATGGATACTCCAAATAACTCCGGTAAAAACCCAAATAACATAAATCCTAAAGGAAAAGGTAAATCACCAAAATTTAATTCTTTGTGGATTTATCCACTCTTACTATTATTTTTATTCCTCATTTTCAGTCAATATTCTGGCGATAATGCTGTAAAAGAAGACTGGTCTACTGTTATTAAAACTGATATGGTCGCTAAAGGGCATGTTAAAAAAATAGAATATGTTACCAATTTACATAGAGGTGAAGTCTATATCAAAAAAGATAGCCTAAAATATTATACTAATAAATATTTTGCAGGACAAACTCCTAAATCTGGTCCACATTTCTTTTTCATGACTTCTGATACTTTTAAACCTGAAGAAGAATTTGAAAAAGCTAATAATATGATTCCAGCTGGTTCAGAACCATTTGAAGTATCTTTCGAACAACAAAATGATTATTTAGGTAGAATTTTAGATTGGATAATATTTCCATTATTAATCTTCGGATTACTTTGGTATGTTATGTTTAGACCTATGCAGAAAAATATGGGCGGAGGAGGTGGCGCTCAAGGCGGCATATTTAATGTAGGAAAATCTAAAGCTAAATTATACGATAATTCAGATAAGGTAAAAATAACTTTCAAAGATGTAGCAGGACTTGCTGAAGCTAAGGTAGAAGTTATGGAAATAGTAGATTTCTTAAAGAAACCTAGTAAATACACTGCTTTAGGTGGTAAAATTCCTAAAGGAGCACTACTAGTAGGCCCTCCTGGTACTGGGAAAACCTTACTTGCTAAAGCTGTCGCTGGTGAAGCTAACGTTCCTTTTTTTTCCATGTCAGGTTCTGATTTCGTAGAAATGTTTGTAGGTGTAGGAGCATCTAGAGTTAGAGATTTATTTACTAAGGCTAAAGCTAAAGCTCCTTGTATCGTTTTCATAGATGAAATAGATGCTGTAGGTCGTGCTAGAAGTAAAAATGTAGGGTACTCATCTAATGATGAAAGAGAAAATACTCTTAACCAACTTCTTACTGAAATGGACGGTTTTGGTTCTAATTCAGGTGTAATTATATTAGCTGCTACTAATAGAGCTGATGTATTAGATAAAGCGCTTATGCGTGCTGGTCGTTTCGATAGACAAATATCAGTAGATCTTCCAGAATTAACTGAAAGAGAAGCTATATTTAAAGTACATCTTCGTCATATTAAATTAATTAAAAATATGGATGTAGATATTCTTGCCAAACAAACTCCAGGATTTTCAGGAGCTGATATAGCTAATGTATGTAATGAAGCTGCTTTAATAGCTGCTCGTAAAGATAAAACTCAAGTAGAAAAACAAGATTTCTTAGATGCTATCGATAGAATAGTAGGCGGTCTTGAAAGAAAGAGTAAAATTATTGCTCCTAAAGAAAAGAAAACCATAGCCTATCATGAAGCAGGACATGCCACAGTTAGTTGGATGTTAAAAAATGCTCATCCTTTAATTAAAGTAACTATTATTCCTCGTGGAAAAGCCCTTGGGGCTGCTTGGTATCTACCTGAAGAAAGACAAATTATTAATACTGATCAGATGATGGATGAGATGGCTGCTACTTTAGGGGGGCGTGTAGCTGAAGAGATCGTTAATGGACAGATATCTACTGGAGCTTTAAATGACTTAGAAAAAGTTACAAAACAAGCTTATGCTATGGTTTCTTATTATGGTATGAGTAGTAAAATAGGTAATATTTCATTCTTCAATTCTTCTGGACAAGATGGATATAATTTTCAGAAACCTTATTCTGAAAAAACAGCAGAAATCATGGATACAGAAGTTAGAAAAATGGTAGATCAAGCTCATGCTTCAGCTGAAAAAGTTCTTAAAAATAACATGAAAGGGTTCACTGAATTAGCAGAATTACTATTAGATAAAGAAGTTATATTTAATGAAGATGTTAAACGAATCTTAGGCCCTCGACCTGTAGAAGAAAATGAAGAAATCAAAAAGCTTATTAAAGCTGATGAACCATTACAGGTAAAATTAAAAGAAGTTTAGTATATGAAACAGCTACTTATACGTAGTATTAGTGGATTAGTATTTCTGGCATTAATAGTCAGTGCGATACTAGTCCATCCTATATATTTTCTAATTTTATTTGCATTAATCGTAGGAATATGTATGCATGAATACTTACATATGTCTCTAGGAAATTCTTATACTTTAGAAAAACTATTAGCTATAATATCTGGAGTAAGTCTATTTGTATTATCATTTTATGTTAGTAGCTCTATATTAAAAATAGAATATTTACTTATACCATTAATTCCTTTAATATTAATTTATATATCACTTTTATATAATAAAAATGATAATTATAAAATATATCCTTACTTGATGAATTCTGTATTATACTGTGCCATACCTTTCAGTATGACTACTATAATACTTTTTGATTCGTCTAATGAATATATGCTATTATCTCTATTTATTATTTTGTGGTCATCTGATGTAGGTGCTTATCTTTTTGGAATGGCTTTTGGCCAGAATGGAAAACATAAATTATTCCCTTCTATCTCTCCTAAAAAATCATGGGAGGGTTACTTCGGAAGTTTAATATGTTCTTTACTTGCAGGTTTTCTCCTTTATAAATATGATTTAATAAATATAAGTTTTACTTCTAGTTTGATTATAGCAGTATTAATTAATGTATTTGGAGCTTTAGGAGATTTGGTAGAATCACAATTAAAACGTAATTTTGGGGTTAAAGATAGTGGGAAAATAATGCCTGGCCATGGTGGTTTATTAGATAGATTTGATGGAGCCTTATTATCTTTTCCTATTGCTATCATTTATTTGATTTTAATATAAATTAATTTTACTATGAGAATACATAAAGAAGGAATTACTACTATTTTATTAGTTTTTCTAACTTCAGCAATTATTTCTTTTTTATTGCTGTTTTTTAGCAGTTTTTCTATATGGAGCATAGTAGTTTCATCTATACTATTAATAGTTACTCTTTTTATTATTACATTTTTTAGATTCCCCTACAGATTCACACCTGGCACAGATAAAGTAGTTACTGCTGGTGCTGATGGTAAAATAGTTTTGATACAAGAAATCGAAGAACCAGAATATTTTAAAGATACTAGATTACAAATATCAATTTACATGAATTTCTTTAATATTCATGCTAATTGGTATCCTATTACTGGGAAAATCACATATTTCAAATATCATCCTGGTGCTTATTTTATGGCTTTTCATCCTAAAGCTTCTGTCTTAAATGAAAGAACTTCTATCATTATAGAGAATAAAGATAAACAAGAAGTACTTTGCAGACAAATAGCTGGAAAATTTGCTAAAAGAATAATTTCATATACAGAAGAAGGTCAATATGTAAAAGCAGGAGATGATATAGGATTTATCAAATTCGGTTCACGTTGTGATGTTTTTTTACCTCTAGGTTCTAAAGTTTTAGTAAAACTAGGAGACAATGTAAAAGGTTCCGAATCTATTTTAGCTAGATTAGTTTAATAATAAATCATATAATATACATTAAGCTAATTTAGTACTAAATACTAAATTAGCTTTTTTTTGAATCATAAATAAACTTAATTATAATGAAACAATATATCGAAAATAACAAAGAAAGATTTTTTAAAGAATTATTCGCTCTTCTTAGAATTCCATCTGTAAGTTCTTCTATTAAACACAAACCTGACATGAAAAAATGTGCAGATAAACTTTGTGAATATTTATTAGCAGCTGGGGCTGATACCGCGAAAGTATATCCTACTGACGGACATCCTGTAGTTTTCGGTGAAAAAATAATAGACAAAAGTAGACCTACTATTTTAATATATGGTCATTATGATGTACAGCCTGAAGATCCTATCGAATTATGGACTTCTGATCCTTATGAACCAGAAATTAGAGATGGAGCTATTTATGCTCGTGGTGCTAATGATGATAAGGGGCAAACATTTATGCACATTAAAGCTTTTGAGTTCATTAATAAACAAAAGTTATTACGACACAATGTTAAATTCATTTTCGAAGGTGAAGAAGAAATAGGTTCTCCTTCCTTAGCTAAATGGACTGAACAAAATAAAGATCTCCTTAGCTGTGATATAATATTAGTATCTGATACTACTATGCTAGATGAAAAAGTTCCTTCTATAAACTGTGGTATGAGAGGTCTTACCTATATGGAATTAGAAGTGACTGGTCCTAACAAAGACTTACATTCTGGACATTATGGAGGTTCAATCTATAATCCTATTAATGCTTTATGTGATATCATTCATGAATTAATAGATAAAGATGGCCATATAAAAATACAAGGATTCTACGATGATGTATTAGAATTATCTAAAGAAGACAGAGATCTATTGGCGAAAGCCCCATTTGATCAAAAAGAATTTAATAATTTCCTAGATATTAACGATATCAAAGGTGAAAAAGGATATTCTACTCAAGAAAGAATAGGTATTAGACCTTGTCTAGATGTTATGGGTATATGGGGTGGTTATACTCAAGAAGGTGCTAAAACAGTGCTCCCTTCTAAGGCTCACGCTAAGATTTCTATGAGATTAGTTCCTAATCAAAAATGTGATAAAATTGCAGATTTATTCGAAAAACATATTAAGAATATTGCTCCGAAAGAAGTGAAAGTAAAAATCATTAGAAAACACGGAGGTAATGGATTCTTAATTCCCATATCTTCTCCTGCTTATAAGGCTGCATCTAAAGCTATTAGTGAAGTTTATGGCATAGATCCTGTTCCATCTCGTGGTGGTGGTTCTATTCCTATTTTAGCTGATATGCAAGAAATTTTACATGCAGATCCATTGTTAATGGGTTTTGGCCTTGAAAGAGATACTATTCATTCACCTAACGAAAGCTATTTACTTTCTCAGTTCTTCCGTGGTATGGAATCTATTGCGAAATTTTACCAATATTTCGAATAAATAATAAATATTAACATACAAAACCTAAACTTCCAAATAATGACCTACGATACATTATACGAACAAATCAAAATTAAAAAAACATGCCTATGCGTAGGACTTGATACTGATTTATCTAAGATTCCTGTTCATATAGCAGCTATGCCTCATCCTATATTTGAATTTAACCGCCGTATAATAGAGGCTACTGCTCCATATTGTGTAGCATATAAACTCAATACTGCTTTTTACGAAGCTGAAGGTGTAGAAGGCTGGGAAGATTTAGAAAAAACAGTAAAATATATTAAGGAAAAATATCCGGAAATTTTTATTATCGCTGATGCAAAAAGAGGTGATATAGGCAATACTGCTGTCCAATACGCTAAGGCTTTCTTTACAAAAATGGATTTCGATGCAGTTACACTTTCTCCGTATATGGGATTTGATACTATAAAACCCTTTTTAAAATATAAAGATAAATGGGTAATAATTTTAGCACTGACGTCCAATAAGTCCGCTGATCAATTTGAGACACTTCAGACAATAATAGGTAATGCGGGTTCTTCTGCTAATGCTTTAGCCAGACATCATGTTCCTTTATATGAAAAAGTTATTCGTGAATCTATAAATTCTACTGAAGAATATTTAAACATAGACGGCACAGATCCTTTAGATACTTCGATGAATCACATAATGTTCGTAGTAGGTGCGACTAAACAAGAAAAACTTTCAGAAATAAGAAAATATTGCCCTAATCATTTCTTACTAGTTCCTGGAGTAGGAGCTCAAGGTGGATCATTAGATTCAGTACTAAAATATGGTAGGAATTCTAAAGTAGGATTGTTAATTAACTCTTCACGTGGAATAATTTACGCTTCTACTGGAAAAGATTTCACAGAAAAGGCTGCCGAAGCAGCCTCTAAATTTCGTATGTAATTAAATTTCAGTGTAATTAATCCTTAGAGAGTTTACCAGTGAAATTCTCAGCTTTTTTAACAGCATATTTAAGATCTATCGTAAATTGTTTACGATCAGTACTTGGTGCTTCGTACATAGCATCTAGCATAATAGCTTCACAAATAGAACGAAGTCCTCTAGCACCTAATTTATATTCAATAGCAGTATCTACTATAAACTCTAATACTTCTTCTTTTATGAATAATTTAATTCCATCAAGCTGAAATATTTTTTTATACTGTTTAATTAAAGCATTCTTAGGTTCAGTAAGTATTCTTCTTAAAGCTACCTTATCTAATGGATTAAGATAAGTAATAATAGGTACCCTACCTATAATTTCGGGAATAAGACCATAAGAACGAAGATCTTGTGGAGCTATATATCTTAATAGATTATCTTTATCAAGATTTTCTATTTTCTTTTGAGAACCATATCCTACTACTTGAGTATTTAATCTATTAGCTATTCTTTTTTCGATACCTTCGAAAGCTCCTCCACAGATAAATAAGATATTCTTAGTATCTACAGCTATCATCTTTTGTTCAGGATGTTTACGACCGCCCTGTGGTGGTACATTCACTATACTACCTTCTAAAAGCTTAAGCATAGCTTGCTGAACACCTTCCCCAGAAACATCTCTAGTAATAGAAGGATTATCACTCTTACGAGCTATCTTATCTATTTCATCGATAAATACTATACCTTTCTGAGCTTTTTCTACATCATAGTCAGCCACTTGTAATAAACGAGTCAATATATTTTCGACATCCTCTCCTACATAACCTGCTTCAGTTAATACTGTCGCATCTACTATAGCGAAGGGTACATTTAACATTCTAGCTATAGTTTTAGCTAATAATGTTTTACCTGTACCTGTACGACCTACTAATAAAACGTTAGATTTTTCTAACTCTAAATCAGCATTAGATTTAGATATATTATTTATCCTTTTATAATGATTATAAACAGCCACTGCTAAAAACTTTTTAGCATCATCTTGACCGATAACGAAATCATCTAAAAAGGCTGTGATTTCTTTAGGCTTTAATAATAACTCTTCTGTAGCTGTGGGTTTGTTCTTTTTTTTAGATTTTAGACCATATTCTTCCATTATAGGAACCATATAATCGCTAATAGTCATAGCACATTCCATACATATATAACCACCATTAGTGTTTTGAATTCTCTCATGTTCTGGAACTACTCTACCACAAAAACAACAATTCTCTTTTTCTGACTCTTTAATCATGTTTGTTAGATGTTAAAATATTATCACACATACCATAATTTAAAGCTTCCTTAGCAGTCATCCAATAATCTCTATCAGCATCTTTTATAATCTTCTTCTCTACTTGACCAGTATGTTGTGAAATTATCTGATATAATTCAGTCTTTAATGTCTTAATTTCTTTAGCAGCTATCTCTATATCTGATGCTTGTCCCTGTGCTCCCCCTAAAGGCTGATGAATTAATACTCTTGAATGAGGAAGTATAGAACGTTTCCCATGTTCTCCTGCACAAAATAGTACAGCAGCCATAGAAGCAGCCATTCCAGTACAAATAGTAGCTACTTCAGGAGCTACTAACTGCATAGTATCATAAATACCTAAACCGGCATAAACCTCTCCACCAGGAGAATTAACATATAACTGAATATCAGATTTAGAATCTGTGGATTCAAGAAAAAGTAACTGAGCTTGAATAATATTAGCTACATCACTGTCGATCGGAACTCCTAAAAATATGATTCTATCCATCATTAATCTAGAAAAAACATCCATAGATGCGACATTTAATTGTCTCTCTTCTATAATAGTAGGATTAATATAAGCTGCACTTACTTTTGAATATTTATCTAGGACAGTAGAACTGATTCCTAAATGACCATTTGCATATTTTTCAAATTCTGATTTCATATTCTATGTTATTTTGCTTAATTACTTAAACTTTATTGTTTATTTTCTTCTTGATTCATTTTTTGTAGTTTATCTGAAGTTATTTTTTCTTCAGTAATAGTAGCTACAGATTTCACATAATTTATTACTAAATCTTGTTCTACTTTTTCAAAAATACGACGACTTTCTTTTTCATTTTTGATAATAGTATTAGCAAAATTGGTTAATTGTTCTTCTGGAACATCTTGTAAACCATACATATTAAACTGATATTTAGCAAATAATTTAGCTTGTTCCATAACAGCCTCATTGGTTACTTGTAGTTTTTGTTCTTTCATTATATACTGAGAAATAGTCTGCCAACGGAAATCTTTTAAGAATAAATCCATATCTTTTTCTACTTGTTCTTCAGTAAATTTACCTTCATTAACAGTTATTAACCACCTCTTCATAAAATCTCTTGATATTTGTATATCGGTTTTCTTCAAAAGATAATCTCTAGTATCTAGCGTAAATCTATAATCCACTTCTTGTTCTAATTCTTTTTCGATTCTTTCTACAAGTTTAGTTTCGAATTCTTGTGCATTATGAACCTGATCTTCCCCGAATACTTGGTTATAGAAAGTTTTACCCATCTTAGCATCTACATAAGTTTTACACTCTGTAATAGTCATAATCCAATTAGGATCCATAGCAGCCAATTCTTCTTTTTTCATTTTTAACATAGCAGCACGATCTGTTTCATTTGGAAACATTTCGTTTACATTAATTTTTAATGTATCACCTGCTTTTTTACCTATGAACTCAGCTTTCTTATCGACAGCAATACCTTTCATAGCTACATATGATTCTTTTATACTGGTTTCACCTTGTACGAAAGTAGATAACATGAACCCATCTTCTTTAACATCGTCACATTTTTCTAATGTACCGTATTGTTTCTCAAGATTAGCTTTATATTCATTTTTGATTTTGGCTGTAACAGTAGGTTTGTAACGAATTAATTTATCTTCTTTAGTAATCTTAATTTCTACTTTAGGAGCAAAACCTAATTCGAACTGGAAAGTAAAAGTTTCTGGATTCATCCAGTCATTTTTATCTTCTGTTTCGATAGGAAGAGGTTCACCAATTATAGAAAGTTTTTTATCAGTGATATGTTGGTTAATTCCTTCTTGGATTAACTCATTAATAGTATCAGCTAATGCATTACGGCCATGTATTTTTTCGATTAAAGATATAGGAGCCATACCTTTTCTAAACCCTTTTAGTTCAGCTTCTTTACGAAATTTATTTAAGGCTTTTTTCTTTTTTTCGGTGTAATCTTCTTTACCGATTATTAATTCGACCTTACTAGTTAGGCCATCGTTACTTAATTCTTTTATTTTCATATTATATAATTATATTTCGTATTAATAATCCAATGTATTGGACAGCAAATGTATTGGGCAGCAAAAGTACATAAAAAATTTGTAGAACAGAAAAAAGTTTCTAAATTTGCAATCCAAATAAATGCGGGCGTGTTGAAATTGGTAGACAAGCTAGACTTAGGATCTAGTGCCTCACGGCGTAAGAGTTCGAGTCTCTTCGCCCGCACATAATAAAAAAGACAAACATTAAGTTTGTCTTTTTTATTTAATGTCTAACATTATCTGATATAACCTACCAAATTATTAATTAAAGGGACTTGTCCTTCTGGTAATTTTAATAATTTAATAATTTCAGATTTATTCATAGTCATTCGTGTCACATTACCTATATTTATAGAAGAACAAAATAAAGCAATGTTTTCTGTAACTATACCAGCATCTAAAGCTGCTACTTGTTCTATGGAAAGAGATTTTGAATTAATTTTCGTATAATCAGATACTATTAATATCCCTAGTGGTGCAGAAATAGACTGAGAACCATATAGTAATTCGCGATTATCCCCTTCTATTACTAATAATAATAAATGTTCATCATTATTATATTTATAGACTCCATCTTTATTAAAAACATATACTGTTATTTCTTGGACATTATGAGAAGAAGGAGCAGCTATTCTTTTTTTATTTTTACCTACTTTACCATTAGCAGCCCATAAAATATCAGCTAAGTCTTTTGTACCTATTTCTTCATCTCTGAAGTCTCTAAAACTTTCCCTCATAGAAATAGATTCCATAACATTATAGCCTTCAGTAATATCTATAATATCTAGTTTAATAGTTTTCTTTATCATAATTTATTGTATTTTTATTAAGGATCAAATTTTATGAGTTAGTATTATTTTAAATGTATTTTGTAATAATATAAATACTTGCTTATCATCATTCAATTCGATAATATCAGGTACTAATTTCATTTTTATCCAAAAAATAGATCCTATTCCTTCTTTAGATATTCCATCAAATTCACTTTTTGGAATTTTATGCATAATTAACTTTACCATAGCAATACCAAATCCCATAGTAGTAATATCATCCACACTTTCATATAAATTTCTATTTAATATCCTTTTTAAGCGATTCTCGGAAATACCTACTCCAGTATCCTTTACATAAGCATAAAAATATCCTTTAGTACAATATACTCCCACATGTATTTCTCCTTCATTCGTATATTTACAAGCATTTAATAGTACATTATTCAAACAAAGTTTTACTCTCTCTACATCTGTAGTTAAAAAGAGGTTATCATAGATTTGATCATATATTATTCGGATTTTATTATCATTCTTTTTACCCATATAAACAAGATATTTATTAGCCCAACTAAAACTAGTTTTTACTAATTCATTTATATCTACTCTTAAAAGATTATTTTTCTGAGATCCCACACACATTTTAGATAATTGAATTACATTTAAAAACATATTCAATATTTGACTTGAATTTTCCTCTAATTTTATAGCTAACTCTTTATATTTAGCAATAGGCATTTGATGAGTGATAGATTTACCAATAATTCTAATATTATTTACTGGAATCATTATTTCTTCACCTATATTAGTTATAAAATCAGTTTTTATTAATTCACTATTCTTAAATTCTTCAGTAGTAAGTATTAATTCAGTAATATTAGTATAGAGAGAAATTTTATATTCTTTTTTAGAATGATAAAAAGTATAATCTTTTTTATCATAATAGAAACTATTATGTTTATTAAATAAAAAGTTTTCATTTTTAACTTTTTCACAATCAGCTAAATTTGATATTTTATAAGCATTATTTTTAAAATATGTAATATTTTTATTGGATACTATTTCGATTAGAACTCCATGGGGAAAAGAGTTTAAGACATTTTTTAAAGTATCATTATATAACTTTCTAGTTTTAAAAGACTTATTAATACGTTTAAGAAAATACATTAAGATTATTACTAAAATAAAAGATAATATACATAATATAAAAAGGTCAATATGTATTCCAATAAGGATACGAGACTGAGGCTGTCCACTCCATTTATTCCAGACTTCATCTATAAAACCTTCGTTTAACATTTCCAGTAGTGTACTATCAAATTGTTTTACAGATATTAAATTTTGTCCTTGAGAAATACCATAATGTAACCGAGTCATTTCACCCATCTCAAAAAATTCATATCCTATACCGACATTATATAAATTCATATAATACATCAAACTAGGAACTGATGAAACTATAGCATCTACTTTATGTTCATCTAACATTTTTAATGCCTCAATAAAAGACAAACATTCTATAGTATTTTCTTTCTTTATATGGCAAAGATCATATGGGATATTTTGTTTATTAAAAGTCCTGAGAAAAACCACTTTTGTATTTGCTAAATCTTCTACTTTATTAATATTAGAAAATCTACGCGTAAAAAATCCATAATAATGGGGGATAGTATATTGGGAATTAATAAATACTTCGGGACTATTCACATGCCATTGTTTCATAAAATTAGCAGTAACAAGCAAATCTATCCTACCAGCTTCTATTTCTTTTTTAAAGCTATCAAAATCTCCTATTAAATCAGAATATGCTAGACCATTCCGTCTTAAAACTTCATGAATAATATCTGGATTTACACCCACTACTTCTCCATTTTTATTATTTAAAGCAAAAGGTACAGAACCAAAAAAGTAGAGATGAACAGTATCTTTTATGATACTATCATTATCTATAACTTTATAAATATTATTAGCTTCATTATTAGCTTTAATAGTGCTAGAATAAACAAAACTTATAATAAATAAAAGAAGGAATAATATTTTAGAACTAATTTTATTCATGATATAACTCCTTTAAAGCTGATTTCAACTTGGGCCCCTTATATTCTTTTCGATGAGAAAATTCATCTATTTCATACCATAGACCATCCCATCTAGTATTCAATAATGCCTTAATTCTATCTTCATCATAGCTATCATTATATGGGGTTTTTTCATAAGAAGATAAATCGGTCCAAAAAAGAGAGCCTTCACCTAATACTGAATAAACGCCTATTTTACCATGTGATAAATTTTTAATAGCTATATTAAGATACATTCCTAATCCATAACCTTTACTGAAAGTACTAATTTTTTCAAATCTCTCAAATATTTTAATCTGATCTTTAGGCTCTATCCCTATACCTGTATCTTTTACATAAGCTATTATTTTATTTTCATAAAATAATACTCCTAATTCTATTGTTCCAGATTTAGTAAATTTATAAGCATTGCTCAACGTATTTTCTAATTTTAAACAGAACAATTCTTTATAAACTATGGCATATAATTTATCGTGAGGTAAATTCACTACCAACTCTATATTTTTTTTATAATTAGAATATGTTTTAAACGATTCTACCACCTTTTTACTAAGTTCTATTAAATCACATTTTTCTTTTTCTTTTAAATATGTACCTGTTTCTAATTGTGAAAGAACAAGTATTTCTCTAGTAATAGTATATAGTTCTTGACTACTATTATTAATTTTTTGTATATATTTTAAGCGATAACTTTTATTAGTTTCCACTGACAACATATTACTAAACCCCAAAATAGAATTTAGTGGTGTTCGTAATTCATGACTCATATTTCCAAAAAAAACATTTACTTCGTAATTACTTTTCTTGGCTTGAGTTATAGCATCTAGATAAGGTTTTATATCTTTAAAAATTACTATTACACTTTTTTTTCCTAAATAATTAATTGGATATGAATGAATAATATGATGAGAATGATATCCTATAGAGAGAACAGTATTAGAAATCATCTGTCGATGCTGACCATCTTTTTCTGTTTTAGATACCATTTTAGAATAATCATATTCTTTAGCTATAGGATCAATTTCGGAATTAGCCTCTTTAGTTCTTAAAAAAAGACCTAAGATATCCATTATAGCTTTATTATATATAATTAAGTGATGCCCTTTCGAAATAAATATAGGAACAGGCATAGTTTCTATAATTTTATTAAATAATTCACTTTCATAAATTACTTTTTTATTAGAAATATAATTATTAATTATACTGATAATTAGACCTATAATTAAGATTCCAAAACATATCAATAAAATATTCATTATAAAATTAATCAAGCCAGTATTTACTGTTGAATATTTGACTAAATCATTATCTGTTAAATAAATAGTATATGTTAGAAAATTAATCATTAGATAATTTTAGGTTTTAAATTATAAATAATTCATCCTAATTCAATTATCAACAATATAGTAATTTTTTTACAAAATTTTCTATAAATAAAATAAGGACCCTCTAAGAGGGCCCTTATACTTAATATATCAAGATTATTATTTAAATCATTTTTTTAATAGCTTTCGCTAAACGTTTAATACCTTCATCCATCTGTTCGTCAGAAACATAAGAGAAATTTAAACGAAGAGTATTCTGACCAGTACCATCACAGAAAAATACTTCACCGATTACAAATGCTACATTTTCTTTTATAGCATAATCGAATAATTTAGTAGCATCCATACCTTCTGGAAGAGTTACAAATAAGAATAGACCACCTGATGGACGAGTCCAAGTAACACCTTTAGGCATATATTTACTTAAACACTCATGCATAAGATCTCTTTTATGACGATATAACACGATGGTTTTTTTAAGATTCTTCTCGAAATAACCTTTTTCCATATAACGAGCTGCTATTTCCTGATTAAAGGTAGCAGTACAGAGATCACTAGCTTGTTTAGCTGTATTAATATGATCTATTACTTCTACCGGTCCTAAAGCCCAGCCAATACGGAATCCAGGACAGAAAGTCTTAGAAAATGTTCCTAACAATATTACTCTTTCAGGATCCATTGAATAAAGTGTAGGGAACTCTTCCCCTTCGAAACGAATATCTTTATAAGGACTATCTTCTATGATATATAAATCATATTTTCTAGCTACTTCTATAATTTCTTTCCTCTCTTCCATATCCATAGTAACACCTGTTGGGTTTTGGAAATCAGGAATAGCATAAATGAATTTAGGTTTTTTACCAACAGCTATTAATGAAGATATTACTACATCTGCTTCTTCATCTTTTTTAATACCTATAGGCTGTGCACGATATGCATTGAAAGACTGAAGAGCACCTAAATAAGAAGGTAAACCACAAAGAATAGTATCACCAGGATTGATAAATATCTTAGTAACTAAATCAATAGCTTGCTGAGAAGCTGTAGTAATAATAAGATTATCTTCAGTACATTTCATTCCTTTAGCTTGATATCTCTTAATAATTTGAGTTTTAAGCGCAGGAACACCATCAGTAGCACCATACTGTAATATTTTTTCAGGTTTTTCGTCTAGTAATTCTGCTGTAACTTCTTTTAATTCTTCTACTGGGAAAGTAGCAGTGTTAGGAAACCCTCCACCAAAAGAAATGATTTCTGGTTTATTTGCTATCTTAAGTAATTCTCTGATAGCTGATTTCTTCATACCTTTAGCATTATCTGAAAGGTAATTTTTAATATCTATTGCCATATTAATTTTATTTAAAATACTTTTTTATTAGTTGAATTTTGTTATTAATTTTCGTGATTAAATTTACTTTTTTATCTCTATTTATTCGGTTACCAAAGATACCATTATTAAAAATAATAAACAAATATTGCAAAATATGATTATATTAGCATAATATAAGAAATAATATACATGGGAATAGTAAGAATTACTAAAGAATTTCGTTTCGAAGGAGCCCATTCTCTAAAGGGTTATGATGGCAAATGTAAACACATCCATGGACACTCATATATACTTTATGTAACTGTAATAGGGTCTCCTAATAATGATATAAATTCTCCTAAAAACGGAATGCTTATAGATTTTTCAGTTTTGAAAAAAATAGTAAATGAAGAAATAGTAGATAAATTTGATCATGCCTTAGTTTTAAGAAAGGATTCTGCTTTAATTAAGGAATTAACTGAGGCTTATTCTAATGTTATTACTGTAGAATTCCAACCTACTTGTGAAAATCTTATTTCTTATTTCGCCACTCTATTACCAAAAAGATTGCCGTTAGGCATAAAACTTTTTTCCATGAAACTTCATGAAACTGCTACTTCTTTCGTAGAATGGTATGCAGTAGATAACTAATAAACTTCTTAAAACAAGCTTCATATAAGAAATTCTATGAATAAATTAATACTTATAGATGGTCATGCATTAATTTTCAGGACCTACTATGCTTTTATAAAACGCCCAATGATAAATTCTAAGGGCGAAGATACTTCTATATTTTTTGGGTTCATGAAATATTTACTAGAACTTATAAAAAGAGAACATCCTACCCATATCGCTGTAGCTTTCGATCCCCCTTGTAAAACGTTTAGACATAAAATTTACCCAGAATATAAAGGGAATAGAAATACCACTCCTGAATTAGTAAAAGCTGCTCTAGACCCCTTAGTAGAATTAGTAGAAGCATTAAATATCAAAACTTTAATGGTCCCAGGTTATGAAGCTGATGATGTTATCGGAGCATATACTAATAAAATAGGCTCATCTAATACCAATGTATATATGGTAACTCCTGATAAAGATTATGGTCAGTTAATTACTGATCATGTTTTTCAAGTAAAACCAGGAAGAGCTTCTAAACCAGATGAAATAGTCGACAAAAAAACTATATGTGAAAAATTTAATATTCAAGATCCTAAACAAATAATAGACATCTTGGCTATTTGGGGTGACGCTGCCGATAATATTTTCGGTGTGAAAGGGATAGGAGAAGTAGGTGCTAAAAAATTGGTAGGAGAATATGGTAATCTTGAAAATATCATAGCTAATAAAGATAAACTTTCAGAAAAACAAAGAACTGCTTTCATCAATGATGAAGAACAAGTTAAACAAAGCAAATTTTTAGTAACAATTAAAACTGATATTGATAATTTATTAGAATTAAAAGATTTTAAATTAAATCTCACTAACAATTCTAAAATTAGAAATTTATTTAATAAATATGAACTAAAATCATTGTTTAATCTTCTGCCTAGCACTTTAGAAACTGAAGAATACACAGAAAATCTTGATGGCTCTAACACGGCTTCTACCCCTCCTATTAGAAAAATTATTCAATATACAGAAACTGACTTAGAAAATGTAAAAAAAGCTGCTAAGGATACGTCTATAATAGCTATTCATATAGAAAAAGATTGTTTATACTTAGCTGCTTCTGATAAAGTTTGTAAACTCACTAATTGGGAAAAAGCTAGAGATATATTCGAAGACAAAACCATCAGTAAAACTGGATATAAACTTAAAAAATATATAAATATTCTTCGCGACTACGGAATTCTTCTCAACGGTCATTTGGCAGATATCGAACTTATTCATTATCTGATAAATCCTGAAATGACTCATAAGGCGGATATTCTAGCTGCTTCATTCTTAAATATGCAAATTCAGCCACATAAGAAAAATGATGTTGATAAAATAAATCCTGAAATGGATCTTTTTTCTTCATTGTCGACAGATGAAAATACAAATTCATCTATAAACGAAGCAGAACTCGATGACTCTATGATTATTGCGACGACTGCCGCATATATTCCTATTTATTTAGCTCTTGAAAAGAATTATGAAAGTGATCCTGATCTAAAAAGTTTATATAATAGCATAGAAATGCCGCTGATAAAGGTGTTAGCTGACATGGAGTATGAGGGTTGTAGAATCGATACTCACATATTAAAAGAACTTGGAAATAATTTAGTTAAGAAATTAGCCGAATTAGAAAAAACCATTCGTCAGAAAGCTGAAGAACCTACTTTAAATATTTCATCTCCTAAGCAGCTTGGTATTATCCTATTTGAGAAATTAAATTTAGATCCTAAATCTAAGAAAAATAAGAATGGTAATTTTTCTACAGATGAAGAAACTTTAAGTAAAATAATAGACAAAGATCCAATCGTAGAAAATATATTGAATTTTAGAAAAATTAAGAAATTATTAGGAACATATATAGAACCACTTCCTCTTCTTATCCATCCTAATACCGGTAATATTCATACTACATTTAACCAGTCTTTGACTGCTACTGGTAGATTAAGTTCTTCTAATCCAAATCTTCAGAATATTCCTATTCGCACAGACATTGGTAAGGAAATTAGAAAAGCTTTCGTGTCTAGATATAAAAATGGGTCTATTATCTCTGCCGATTATTCCCAAATAGAATTAAGAATAATGGCTTCTCTAAGTGGTGATAAAGATATGATAGAAGCCTTTACTGAAGGAAAAGATATTCATTCTACTACTGCTGCTAAGATTTTTAATGAAGATTTAAAAGATGTAACTTCTGACCAAAGAAGAAAAGCTAAAACTGCTAATTTTGGTATTATTTATGGTATTTCGGCTTTTGGTCTTTCTCAAAGATTAAGAATACCTAGAAAAGAGGCCAAAGAACTCATAGATGAATATTTTGCTAAATATCCTAAAATCGTAGAGTTCACAGAAAATGCTAAAGCATTAGCTAGAGAAAAAGGCTATGCAGAAACTATTTTCCATAGAAAAAGATATTTACCTAACATTCTTTCAAGAAATCATGTGGTTAAATCTTTAGCTGAAAGAAATGCTGTAAATGCACCTATCCAAGGATCTGCTGCTGATTTAATAAAATTAGCTATGATTCATATTTATAAGAAAATGAAAGCTTTACAGCTTAAAAGTATTATGATTCTGCAAGTACATGATGAGTTAATTTTCGACGTAGTACCTGAAGAAAAAGATTTAATGCTAAAACTAGTAAAAGATGAAATGGAAAATGTTTATAGAATAAATGTTCCCTTGACAGTCGAATGTTCAGCTGGAGAAAATTGGCTTGAGGCACATTAATTGAATACCTATATTTAACAAGCTATATAATATATGAAAAATTATAGAAATTTTACAGATAATGAATTAGTAACTAAAGCTCTGGGGAAAGATGAAGATGCTTATGCGACACTTGTCAATAGATACCAAGAAAGTATTATTAAGTTCGTATCCCATTTTATTTATACACCTCAAGATGCAGAAGACATAGCTATTACTAGTTTATATAGAGCATACATATATTTAGATAGATTTAATCCTAAATTCAAATTCTCTACATGGCTATTTAGTATTGCTAGAAATACTGCTATAGATCAATATAGAAAGAAAATTAACGCTTCTTCATTATTTATTGGAGAGAATGCTCAAGGTATGGATTTCATAGAAGATCCTGTAGGCTCTCCTGAAGATAATCTAATAGGTGAACAATTAATGAGTCATATTATGGATCAAATAGAAGAATTGGGTGATAATTATAGAGATATAGCTAAACTTAGATTTATTCAAGACTTAGCTTACGAAGAAATAGCACAAGAATTAAACCTCAGTCTTTCTACTGTTAAAACCAGAATTCATCGTGCTAGAAAAATTTTATTAGAAAATATTAAGAGATAAAAATCATGAATAAAGAACTGATATACAAATATTTCCCAGATTTAACTACTAAACAGAAAGGACAGATTGATGCACTTTTACCTTTATATCAAGACTGGAATTCTAAGATAAATGTTATTTCTAGGAAAGATATAGATCAATTATATTTACATCATGTTCTTCATTCTCTTGCTATTGCCAAAGCTATCACTTGGTCATCTGGCTCTAAAATATTAGACGTAGGAACTGGAGGTGGATTTCCTGGAATTCCTCTTGCTATTTTATACCCTGATTGTGATTTTATGCTTTGTGATTCAGTAAAAAAGAAACTGAAAGTAGCACAAGAAATAGCTAATAGTATAGGTTTAACGAATATTAAAACATGTTGGGGTAGAGCTGAAGATGCCAACATTAAATATGATTATATCGTTTCACGTGCTGTGAGTGATTTAAGGAATTTTCTTCCTTGGGTAGCAGGAGATTGGCGAAAATTTCTTATTTATCTAAAAGGTGGTAATATAGAAGAAGAAATTTGCACTGCGATTAAACAAAATAAAATAAATATTAATAAGGTTAAGATTAAAGACATAAGTGATTTTTTCGATGAAGACTATTTTGTTGAAAAAAAAGTAATTTTCATCCAAAGTTAATTTGGTATTACGAACAAAAACATTACCTTTGCACTCCAAATAAAAGATAATATAAAAAATATAAGATATGAAACGTACATTTCAACCATCGCAACGTAAACGTCGCAACAAACATGGATTTCGCGAACGCATGTCCACTCCTAACGGTCGTCGTGTTTTATCATCTCGTCGTCGTCATGGTCGTAAAAAACTTTCAGTATCTACTGAGGATCTTTATTAAAAGGTCTTTAAGTATCGCGTTAGGCTTATTCGCAATGCGAATCGGCCTTTTGTTTTATATAGTCGTTTTTACTACTTTTGAATTATGAAACTGTCTAAACAGCCAATAAGTATAACTATCCTTGAAATAGTTATCTTAATAGTAGTAATCTATTTAATTAGTTTGCTAACTCTTAAAATTATTACTAGACATAATAAAGAATATGTACTTCCTGATTTAACATTACATAGTGTATCTGAAGCTCAAAAAATATCTGAGCCTCTAGGGTTAGTATTAAATGTTACAGATTCCATTTATCTTAAAAGAATGCCTCGTGGAATGATTTCTCGACAAAATCCCGTAGCCGGTAGTAAAGTTAAAAAAGGTAGAAGAATATTATTAACTATTAATTCTATAAAGCCTAAATTATCTACAGTCCCTTCTTTAATAGGTTTTTCATTAAGACAAGCTAGAACAGAACTTCTTTCCAACGGATTAAATGTAGGAAAGCTAGAATATGTAAAAGATATGGCTACTAATACTGTCTTAAACCAAAAATATGATGGTAAAGATGTATCAGAAGGCGTTCAAATAGAAAGCGAATCTAAAATAGACCTTGTATTAGGTAACAATGGCTCTATTCAAACATATATTCCTAAAGTATTAGGCTATAATATTTTTACAGCTAAAAATATTATTATAGATAATTCACTGAATCTTCATAATTTATATTATGATACGACAGTAAAAACATATCAAGATTCTTTAGCAGCTGTAATATACTGTCAATTCCCTTCTCCATCTGATTCTATCAGTTATAATTTAGGTCAAAATATAGATCTTTATCTTACTATGGATAAAACTAAAATTCCTGTACCCGAGATAGAAAAAGAAAATAATACCGAAAAATAAGTTTCTAAAAATAAAGGCCAAATAATAATGCCAAATATTGACAAATTTGAACACTTTCGTCTAGTAGTAGACAAAGGACAATCTGCTACAAGAATAGATAAATTTATATCTACCCACTTAGAACATACATCTAGAAATAGAATTCAACAAGCTATAGATGCTAAATATGTAGAAATTAATGGACAAATAGTTAAAGCTAACTGTAAAGTTAAACCTCTAGATATTATTACTATTAATCTTCCATATGAAAGACATGAATTTAGCATAGTTCCTCAAGATATCCCTTTAGATATTCGTTATGAAGATAATGATGTATTAGTAGTTTATAAACCCGCAGGCATGGTAGTACATCCAGGTGCTGGAAATTTCGATGGTACTCTTATTAATGCTTTAGCATTTTATCTTCATTTAAATCCCGTATCCACTAAAATAGAAGATGGCCAAAAATCTGTAAGCGAAGAAGATCAAAGAATGGGAGTACTAGTTCATCGTATAGATAAAGATACTTCTGGGCTTCTTCTAGTAGCTAAAAATGAAAATGCTCAACTGAAACTAGCTAAACAATTTTTTGATCATAGTATAAATAGAAAGTATGTAGCCATAGTTTGGGGTGATTTAGAAAATGACGAAGGTATTATAGAAGGTAACATCGGCAGAGACCCTAACGACCGCTTAAAATTCAAAGTATTTGCAGACGGTTCAGAAGGCAAAACAGCCGTTACACATTATAAAGTATTAAAACGATTTGGATATGTCACTCTGGTAGAATGTATATTAGAAACGGGACGAACTCATCAGATACGTGTACATATGAATTATATAGGTCATCCCATATTTAATGACGAAAAATATGGTGGAGACCGCATCCGTAAAGGAGCCATCTACACCAAATATAAACAATTCATAAAGAACTGTTTTAAGTTACTTCCTCATCAAGCTCTACATGCTAAAACCTTAGGATTTATTCATCCAGCTACTGGAAAACACATTTTAATAAATAGTAATATTCCTTCTGATATGGTAGCAGTTTTAGATAAATTCGACATTTTCGCCAGAAACTCTAAAGAAATATTAGAGTAATTGGCGTCAGTCTGTTGCTATTTATTTTACATTCCAGGACCATGACCAGGACCATGACCAGGACCATGACCAGGACCATGACCACCTTTTCCACGAGAATTCTTAACATTACTTGTAAAATTCTTGAAAGATCCGAAACGGTAAATGAAACTAATCATAGCATATTGCCCTATAGTATTAGTACTAACATCTTGTACATAATTATCAGTATTCAATCTGTAAATATTATTAGACTGATTTAGTATATCATATATATGAAGACTTAAAGTAGCACTCTTGTGAAATAATTCTTGAGATATTTGAGCATTCCAAATGAAATTATTCTCTGCATAACCTTCATCATAACCACTATAGATTTGATATTTACCATCTGTTTTAAAACTCAAACCGAAAGTAGTAGAAACTTGAACATCAGCACCTAAAGAATTAATCCAAGTAGAATTTTGTTCTTGTTGTTTTAATTCATACCAACCTTTCTGATACGATAATTTAGTATCTAGATTAGTTTCAAACCAGTTATTACGATAAGTAAATCTTACTCTATCCATAACATCTAAAGTAGTAGTCTTTCCACTGATTAAAGCATCTTGAATTCCATCTAAAGTAGTAGCTTCTCCTACTCCTGTATAACTAAGTCCATCTTTTACTCTACTATATGCAAAATTATTTACAGAAAAACCAGTAGAACCAAATGGTACATTTAACATTAATCTACCCATTAAACTATTAGATGATTTCTCTGAATTAATAGGAGAATAATACTGAACACCATCGGAATTAAGCCATGATGCATTAACGATATCATTTTGAGTAAGTTTGTAATTAAACATAGCAAACATAGAAAAGAAAGATTTCATATTAGTATATCTAAACATACCTCTGATATCATGAGAGAATGATGTCTCTAGGCCTGGATTACCTAACTGTATATACAATGGATTAGAATTGTCAGGAACAGGTTGCATTTGACTAACAGAAGGAAGATTAGTATAACCGTTATAATCGAATCTTAATTCTGAATAATTAGAAATATCAAACTGCAAACGGACATTAGGAGCTATATTAAATTTACTATACTCTAAAGTAGTAGTAGTATTAACGCCAGTATTCAATACACTTTTAACTGTAGTAGGTTTAAAAGAAGCACCTAATTGTAATTTAAATTTTTCTTCTTGTTTTACTACATTGATTCTACCTGTCTGTTGAAAGAATGTATTCTTATAATCATTAGAGTAATTAGAATCAAATATTGAATATGAAGAACCATCTGAGTTATATACATCTTTATCAGAAGTATTTTCTGTATAAGCATATTCATACTCAGCACTTAAAAAATAATTTTTCCCTAATGGCTCTGTATATGTTATATTACTTTTAATAAAATGATTATTTACCTTATTAGTATATTTTTGATCTATACTAGTAGAAGAACCTACCCCAGAATAAACATTCGTTTCAGATTCGTTATATCCTGTAATATCATTTTTACTGATAGAATAATCTATACCAGCAGAAAAAGTTCTACCAGCTGTATTGCCTATTTTTTGTTTAAATAAAAACTCACCTTCAGTACTTAATGAATTATTATCTCCTCTACTTTTACTATAACCATCATTTATTTTAGTAGTATCTCCTAAAGATAAAATATCATATGAGGTTATAAATTTAGATGAATCATTAAATTCACCATTTCCATAATTAAACTGTGGTTTAAAATAAATAGATGTTTTATCAGAAATTTTATAATCTATCTCAGCTCCGGCTCTATGACCGTTAGTTATAGAATAAGAATTCCCTTCATTACTTAAAAGCATATTTTTATTATCATTAATAAAAGTAGTCTTATTACTATTTTCTTCTAAAACATTTTCAGATCCACTATATAAATAGTTTGCACCTATTTTAAATTTTCCATCTAAGAATTCGGTATTGGCGTTCAGCCCACCCATCCAAGAAGATGTAATACCTTCAGACTGAGCACCGAACATAGATCGAGTCATTCCACCACCTAGTCCGTTAACACTCCCTCCAGAAGATCTCATTTGCTGCATCATAGAACGAGCCATATCTTTAAAACCTCTATTATTTGTATTATTGGCATTGCCTATAAAAGAAATTTGAGTTTTATCAGTAAAATAGCCACCCATACCAGCAGCTTCATAGCGAAGATCTTGTTTAGTATCATTAGCATTTACACTAGTACTTTCTAAATCTTTACCTATACCACCTGAAGTATTACCAAACCAGCCTCGCATCATACCAGGATTAAGAGATAAATCTATAATAGTTTTTTCCTCTCCATCATCGATACCAGTAAACTGAGCTTGTTTAGATTTTTCTTGTATTACTTTAACTTTATTTACAGCCTTAGCAGGAATATTCTTCAATGCTAACTGAGGATCATCTAAAAAGAAAGTTTTACCATTAATAGTAATTTTCTTAATAGTATTACCATTAGCAGTAATATTTCCTTCACTATCTATTTCTACCCCAGGCAATTTAGAAATTAATGTCTCTAACATATCACTATCCTGAGTCTTATATGAAGAAGCCGTATATTCAATAGTATCTTTTTTTACAATAATAGGATTACCTACTGCTATTACAGATGCTGCTTCTAATTGTTCTACATCAATTTCCATTTTAAAAATTCCTGCAGCATTAACTGCATTTTTTACACTAACCGTACTTTTAAAAGGTTTATAGCCTATTAACTCACATTTTAATGTATAATCACCTACTGGAATATTTTCAATAATTCCATAACCATCTATATCAGTTAAAGAAAATAAAGCATCACTAGTGGTTCCATCTTTAGAAACATATACAGTAGCAAACTGCACAGGTTCTCCCGTTTTTTCATCCAAAAAACGACCAATCAAGACATTAGATTTTAATTTTTTAACATCTTGCATATATTTCATAGCCACAGTTTTATCATTCTGGAACATCTTAAAAAACTCAACTCCAGTAGCATCGTTAGAGCCATTGTTTTGAGCATAAGACATTGAAGATAAACCTAATAGGAAAAATAATATGTTTACAATTAGTATTTGTTTTTTCATATTCAATTCTAAATTATTATTAATTAATATTTTTATTTCTATCCGTTACTGCACATATGATGCCTAAATAGACAAAAGGTTTAATTTATTTTTATTTTTTTTTGTAATTTTTAACTTTATTATGTAAAATCACTATTAAAATAACATCCAATAATAGTAAACATTACATAATAAAGATATAGCCGATTTTACTACAATATTATTTTAAACGATCTGGATGCTGCTTGATAAAATCCTTCCAATTCGTAGAAGAATCGGTATCAGAAAGAGGATTTGATAATTGGTAGAAATGACACATAGCAGCAGCTAAAGCATCAGAAGCATCTAAATATTTAGACTGCATAGTTACATCTAATATTTTAGACAGCATTAAAGCGACCTGTTCCTTAGTAGCTTGACCTCTACCTGTAATAGCCATTTTGATTTTTCTAGGTGCATATTCATAAACTGGTACATCACGCAAGAACGCTGCACAAATAGCAGCACCCTGAGCTCTACCTAATTTTAACATAACTTGAGGATTTTTACCAAAAAAAGGAGATTCAATAGCAAAATCATCAGGATGATACTTGTCTATAATGTTACCTACTTCATGAAGAATAATATTAAGTTTAGAAAAATGATCCTTCTCCTTATTCATTTTAATAACACCCATGTCTACATAATGTGCTGAACGATTATCTATAAGGACAAGTCCATAACCCAATATATTAGTACCTGGGTCTATACCCAATATTAGTCTTTGATTCTTATTCATATAAATTAGTAGCTATACTACATCAATATTTTTATTTTAAGATGTCAAAACCCGTATAAGATCTTAATACTTCAGGAACCTTTATACCATCAGCACATTGATTGTTTTCCATCAATGCAGCCATGATTCTAGGAAGTGCAAGAGAACTACCGTTTAATGTATGAGCTAGATGTTTCTTACCTTTTTCATCATTATATCTTAGTTTCAATCTATTAGATTGGAAAGTTTCAAAATTAGATACTGAAGAAACTTCTAACCATCTCTTCTGAGCTTCAGAATATACTTCGAAATCATAAGTAATAGCAGATGTAAAACTTAAATCACCACCACAAAGACGAAGAATTCTGTAAGGAAGACCTAATGACTGAACTAATCCTTCTACATGAGATACCATTTCATCAAGAGCTTTATAAGAATTATCAGGATGAGATATTCTTACAATTTCCACTTTATCAAACTGATGTAATCTATTAAGACCTCTAACATCTTTACCATAAGAACCAGCTTCACGACGGAAACATGGAGTATATGCTGTAAGTTTTACTGGAAGATCTTTTTCGTCAAGAATAACATTTCTGAAAATGTTAGTAACAGGAACTTCAGCAGTAGGAACCAAATATAAATTATCTACTTGACAGTGATACATTTGGCCTTCTTTATCAGGTAACTGTCCTGTACCAAATCCAGAATTTTCATTAACTAAAATAGGAGGCTGAATTTCCATATAACCTCTTTCTGTATTATAATCTAAAAAATACTGAATTAAAGCACGTTGAAATTTAGCACATCTATTTTTATACACAGGGAAACCTGCACCAGTTAACTTTACACCTAAGTCGAAATCTATTAAATCATATTTAGCAGCTAATTCCCAATGAGGAAGAGCATCTTTTCCTAAATCAGGGATATCACCACATTGTTTAATAACTAGATTATCTTCTTCACCTTTTCCGTTAGGTACTTTTTCATTAGGAATATTAGGAAGTAAAACTAATAACTCATTCTGTTTCTTTTCACTTTCTTGCATATTAGACTCTAAATCTTTAGATTTAATCTTAAGATCTATAACTTCTTTCTTAGCAGCCTGAGCACCATCATTATCACCAGATTTCATCATAGAACCTATCTCACGAGATTTATTCTTCTGAAGAGATAAAATATTATCAAGCTCAGTCTGAAACTGTCTGCGAGTTTTATCTTGTTCTAATATATTGTTTACAATTTCATAAGCATCGAAATTTTTCACTTTCAATTTTTCGATTACGAAATCAGGTTTTTCTCTTAATAAAGCTAATGTTAACATATTTTCATTTTTAATACTTACAAAGTTAATAATTCTATGAATAGTTAGTACTATTATACTCCAAATTTTACAATTAATAGATTATAAAAATTAACCAGAAATATTCAATAAACTTGGATGAAAAACCTGTATAACTGATCCTATAAACATATCAACATAAGATAAGGACATCAGAAAAATCTGATGTCCTTATCTTCATTAATTATTTTATTATTCTTTACTTACTAACTAAATGGTAAGATAGATACAAAAGATTTGTTATTTACCTTCTTTTTGAAAGTAACAACACCATCTTTTAATGCATATAAGGTATGATCTTTACCCATACCTACATTTAAACCAGGATAATGAACAGTACCTCTCTGGCGAACTAAAATATTTCCAGCTTTAGCAGCTTGTCCACCGAATAATTTAACACCTAGTCTCTTACTATGGGATTCACGTCCATTTTTTGAACTACCGACACCTTTTTTATGAGCCATAATCTAAATTAAATTAAGCGATCTCTTCTATGAGAATCTGGGTTAAACACTGGCGATGACCGTTTAGTTTTTGATAACCTTTACGACGTTTCTTCTTAAAAACTAAAACTTTGTCAGCTCTTACATGGTCAATAATCTTGGCCTTTACATTTGCACCTTTAACATAAGGTGTACCTATTTTAACAGAACCTTCATTGTCTGTTAAAAGAACTTTATCGAAATCTCTAGAATCACCTACTTTACCGTCAAGACGGTTAACGAAGATTTTTCTACCTTTTTCGACTTTAAATTGCTGTCCTGCAATATCTACAATTGCGTACATAAATAATTATTTAAAATTATTGGCAGTGAGCGGTTAGAAAAATATCCAACACTTTAACTGAGCTCAGGGACCTTTTTGATAAAATTAGGACTGCAAAAGTAACCAAATAGTTAGATTAAAACAAATATTTTAGTAAATTTGTTTAATATTAAATGAAGTTAATTAGAAATGATTTTTACCAAATTTATAAATGTAATCTTTAACATATAAAAAATATTAATATTTAACATATTATAAATAATTTTTCACCACATTAAAAAGAAAATTAACCGATTTTTGTTTTTTTTAACCACATTTAATATACTTTTAACTAAGTTATATTAATTAAATTTACTCTATATTAATGCCTTATTCATTTACATATACTACTCCTGTCTCAGGGCTTAATTTTTTACCCAGAAAAAAAGAAATTATAAAAATTACAGAATTATTAACAGAAAATAATAATGCTTTATTATTTGATTCTATTAATACTGGAAAAAGATCTATAATAAATCAAGCTTTTTTATCAGTAAAGAAAAAAAATCCAAATAAAACTATTTGTAATATAAATCTCTTTAATATTAGAAATTCTTCTAGTTTCATTAATCTTTTTTTAGATAAAATAATAGAAACTCTAACTGATAATAATTTTAATAAAGACACATTTTTTGAAAAATATATTGACAATTATCAAGGATTAGAATTATTAAAAGCAGTTTTAGAATTACCTGAAAAACTTTCTATAAAAAACAAAATAGAATATATTATATACTTCGAAGAATTTCAGAATTTATTATTTCTAAATGATTTTGAAGATATTATTACTTCTATGGAAAATATATGGTCTAATCACAAAAATACATCTTATATAATTACAGGATCTAGAATAAATGACATGAAATATATTTTCATGCAAAAAAAATATTTATATGGATTTGCCACCTATATTCCTTTGGAAACTATAGAATGCAATGATTTTTCAAATTATATTATTAAAACATTTCTTAGAGCAGGACGTGTAGTAGAAAAACAAGATGCTATTAAAATTTACAATTTCACTCAAGGGCATCCTTACTATTGTCAGCTTTTATCTGATATATGTTTTAATAATACAAAAGGTTATCTTAATAATAACATTATTAACGATAGTATAGAAAAACTAATAGTATTAATGAAACCTCATTTCATAGATTGGATTAATGATTTAACCAATTTTCAAATTAATCTATTAGAAGCCACCAATGATGGAGTGATTAATTTTAGTTACTCTAAAAATATAAAAAAATATGATTTAAGATCATCAGCTAATATAGTTAGATTAAAAGAAGCTTTAATAAAAAAAGAAATTATCACTTTCGATGAAAACAATAAGCCTGTGATTATAAATCCTATTTTTAAATATTGGCTTAAAAATTATTATTTTATTAACAAATGAAAAAATTAGCAGTATTATCAGGCGCTGGAGTAAGTAAAGAAAGTGGTATACAGACTTTCAGGGATCAAGATGGATTATGGGAAAATTATCCTGTAGAAGACGTTGCCTCTATTGATGGATGGTATCGCGATAAAAAATTAGTACTTAAATTCTATAACGATAGAAGAAAAGAAGTTAAAAACACCCATTTCAATAAAGCCCATAAATTAATAGCTGAATTAGAAAAACATTTCGATGTTAATATTATAACTCAGAATATAGATAATTTACATGAACAAGCTGGTTCTACTAAAGTATTACATCTTCATGGAGAGTTAACCAAAGCCCGAAGTGAAGCTGATGAATCGTTAATAAGAGATATTGGCTATAATGATATTCATCTAGGTGATCTGGCAGAAGATGGTCATCAATTAAGACCTCATATAGTTTGGTTTGGAGAAGCAGTTCCTAATATCACTAAAGCTGCTGAAATCATTAATCATGCAGATATACTATTGGTTATTGGTACTTCTTTAGTAGTATATCCAGCAGCTGGATTGGTTCAATATCTTCCTAAGGGAAAACCACTTTATTTAATCGATCCTCAAAAAATGAACATAAACTATTCGAATTACGAACAGATACAAGAAGTAGCCACTAAAGGAATGGAAATTTTTACCAAACAAATATTATAAAAAGTGTAATAAGAATTTATGGAAAAACATTGGTTTGTATTATATACGTCATCTAGAGCTGAAAAAAAAGTATACCAACGAATATTAGAAGAAGGTGAAGAAGGTTTTCTTCCTTTATATAAATCTAAAAGAAAATGGTCAGATAGAATAAAAGTGGTAGAACTTCCGCTCTATTCATCCTATGTATTCGTGAAATGTACTGATTATAGATTAAGAGGTATGTTATTACTACCTGGTGTCATGAAACCTATATATCATGATGGTAAACCGGCAGTAGTAAGAGAAAATGATATACAAACCATCAAGGATTTTATTAGTATAACTACCAAAAATTCTAAAATTACAATCGGAGATTTTGCACGAATTATCACTGGCCCTCTTACTGAACAAATAGGTATAATCACCAAGATTTCAGATAAATCAGCCTATCTTAGCATCCCTAATTTAGGAACAGTACTTATTGATAGTGAGGATATTTTAAAATTAGACTGAAAAATATAAAGAAAGAGGGACACTTTAATAAGTATCCCTCTTTTATAATTTGATAACCATAGTATTAAATAATACTATATTATTATTTTTTATTGCGTTTATAACGTTGGTAGTATTTATCCACACGACCAGCAGTATCTACTAACTTCATCTTTCCAGTATAAAATGGATGAGATGTATTTGAAATTTCAATCTTTACTAATGGATAAGTAACCCCTTCTATATCCAAGGTTTCTTTAGTTTCAACACATGATCTAGTAGTGAAAACATGTTCGTTAGACATATCCTTGAAAGCCACAAGACGGTAGTTTTCGGGATGTATTCCTTTTTGCATTTTCTTAATATTTATGTTATTATGAGCGGCGAAGATAGTTATTATTTATAAATCAAGCAAATAATAGACTATTTTTTATGCTTGACAGCAATATTTACAACAATGTTTTGACACGCCAGAGATTTTCATCATACAACAAATATCTCTTAGCTTTACGAATCCACTTCTGCTCTTCTACTTTTATATGTTCTTTCAAATCATTCCAACTAACCCTAGATTCTAGATAATCCATTAAAACATCATCACCTAAAATATTCATCATTTTATCATTAAATTCAAAATCGGTACTATTATCTTTTACATATTTCATAATACGTAAAGTATGAGCAAGTGAATGATATTGAATACCAGAATTCTGAATTAATTGATAACCATAACACCTCTGATCCTTATATTTTCCAAACAATGGAATAAATTCAGTCCATCTAACGAAAGCACCTAAATCATTTAATAATTCTCTAGATTTTTCATCTCTAGATTTCTTGTAAAAATCTTTAAGGAATGGTGCTCCAAATAACTCGAAAGGTCTATTAGTGCCTTTACCAGGATTCACATTAGTTCCCTCCCAAAGATATTGACCAGAGAAAAAACTAAAAGTGTACATACCAGGAAGATCTGAAAAAGGAGATATACTCCAAGGATTCATATATTTGGTAGCAGACCTAGCTAAAAATGAAATAATATGCAAAGGAAATTTTCCATTTAAATCAAAATAAAAAAGATTAGATAATTCCCCTAATGTAAGACCATGAGTTTGAGGCATACCTGCCAATCCTATTTCAGAAAGATATTTCTCATCAAGAGCCGTTCCTTCTACTTGACGACCGGAAGGATTTTCTCTGTCTAAAACATAAACAGATAATTTCATATCTTCCTCTTTTAGCAATTTGAATATATTATAAACTAAAGATAAAATAGGATTATATCTTACACCCAAATCTTGAAACTCTATTATTAAAGCATCTATTCCTTCAAATTTATCCTTATTTAATAACAAATATTCATAATTTGAAGTAGGTAATTGTACGAAATCAATATTATCTAAGCCGAATACATCACAAAAGTCTTCAGCATCAGTATATGTTTCATTATCGGAACGATACTCATTAAAAAAACCACCATTAGGTACAAATATTCTAGACAAATGACCTGATTTAGATAATTGTTCAAACAAATATTCCCCAGTTTCAGGATTCCAAGCTACAGCATTAGATAAAACACCTAATTTACCATAGTGTAAAACTAAATCCTCTTGCTCTGAAAGGGATGTGGTACGAAATGAGAACATTTTAATAGAGTTTAATTATTAAATTCTAATAATCAATAAAAATATTTAATAAAGTGTTAAGTTACATAACATCAAATATTGAGAATTATAATTTTTATGCATTCTTTTCTATATCATTAGCGATATTCATAACCTTTTCAGCTATAGCTTCTGCAGCTTCCTTACTAGGAGCTTCTGAATAAACTCTAATAATAGATTCGGTATTAGATTTACGAAGATGTACCCACATTTTTTCATCATGAAAATCTATCTTAACACCATCGATATCAGTAATATCTTGGTCAGCAAAAACAATTTTCATTTTTTCTAATATCTTATCTATAACTATAGGATTTGAAATTTGTATTTTATTCTTAGAAATTACATATTGAGGATAAGTAGCTTTTAATTCAGATACTTTCATCTTCTTCTTAGCTAAGTTAGTCAAGAAAAGAGCTACACCTATCATAGCATCTCTACCATAATGTAATTCAGGAAAAATAACCCCACCATTACCTTCACCACCTATAACTGCTCCTATTTCATGCATTTTAGTAGTAACATTTACTTCACCTACTGCAGATGCATAATACTTACAACCATGTTTTTCAGTTATATCACGAAGTGCACGAGAAGAAGAAAGATTAGATACCGTAGACCCTTTTTTCTGAGACAATACATAATCAGCTACTGACACTAAAGTATATTCTTCTACGAAAGGTTCACCATTTTCACAAATAAATGCTAAACGATCTACATCAGGATCCACTGACACTCCTAAATCTGCTTTATTCTTAACTACAACATTTGATAATTCTGTAAGATGAGCAGGCAATGGTTCAGGATTATGAGCAAAATATCCAGTAGGATCACAATTAACTTTTATACACTTAACCCCTAACTGTTCTAGTAATAAAGGCATAATAATACCTCCTACAGAATTAACAGCATCTACAGCTACAGTAAAACCAGCTTTTTTAACCGCTTCTATATCTACTAATGAATTAGCCAATACGGCATCGATATGTTGCTGTGTGAAATCCTTGTGTTCTATCTTGGCTACTTTTTCTACTCCTACAAAAGGAAAATCCTCATTATCAGCCATATTTAATACTGTATTTCCTTCTTCAGCATTTAAGAATTCACCCTTTTCATTTAATAATTTAAGTGCATTCCATTGCTTAGGATTATGAGAGGCTGTAAGGATAATCCCACCATCGGCTTTTTCAAACACTACAGCCATTTCTACAGTAGGAGTAGATGCCAGTCCAGCATTTACTACAGTTATACCACAAGCACATAAAGTACCACAAACTATAGCATCTACCATTTCACCAGAGATTCTCGCGTCTCTTCCCACCACTACTTTATATGAAAGCTGATTACCTCTACTATTTCTTAATCTTTTAGCATAGGCAGCTGTGAATTTAACGATATCTATAGGAGTAAGGGCATTACCTATTTCTCCTCCTATCGTCCCTCTAATCCCCGAGATTGATTTTATTAAAGTCATTTCTTATAGTATTTTTATATAGTCTCTATATGTCTTTCCTCCAACCAGCCTTGACGTCCGTCTGCTAGTTCTATTCTTTTCCACTCTCCTAAATTTTCTATAGTTTCTAATTTAGTACCTTCATGAAGTACAAATAATGCTTTTCCAGACTCATTTGGAGCAGCTTTCACTGAACAAACTGGAGTAATAACTATCGCTTCATTTTCGCTTTTTATTTGAGAGTTAAGTTTAATAGCAAAACATAAAGATAATATGAAAAAAGCAAAACTTATCAAACTAATTATAAATGAAGTTTTACGAATTCCTTTAGAACCTGAAAATCTGAATACTAATAATAATAAGCCGATTAATATAAAGAATCCTAAAGACATCCATGCCCAAGAATTTGATGAAAATATATTCATTAAATTATTAAACCATTTAACCATTATGAATTCAGGAACTGTATCTATTTTATCTAAACATAAATTATTAGCCATTTCAAGATTATTCAATACATCTTTATTAGAAGGATCTAATTTCAACGATCTTTCATAATACAAAATCGCATGAGATAAATAATTGTCCATCTTATAATATGTATTACCCATATTATAATAAAGAATTGCAGATTTATATCCCATAGAATCCAACTTTACAAATTCTTTAAGAGCTTCTGAATAATTAGCATCAGAATAAGATTTAATAGCTTCCTGCCAAATATCATTTGTGATACTATCTTGATGGACTACTGCCTTAACATTATTTTTAGTAGGTGCTACCTGCTGGATCCCTGCTTGATTTTGAGCCACTGCAGAAACAGTCATCCAAGCAATGGATAACAGGCAGAAAAATAAATATTTATATAATTTTTTCATCTTTCTTTCTTTATTTTATTGCTAATGTTGAAATTATACGAACAGCCTCTTTATAATGCTGATCCATGGCTTCATAGCCAGTAGAAGGAGCATATCTAGCATACTCACAAGTCTCTATCAAATCAAAAAGACTTTTAATATCTTCATCTTTATTTCCTTTTTTCTTGAGTTCTGTTTCGATAGTTTCATGATTCAAATTCACCACCGGAAGCATCAGCTTGTCAGCAATATAATCCATAATAGCTTTATGCATTTCTTCATAAAATGCTGAGTACAATTCTTGTTTCAACAATATACTACACTTCTTAAGTCTTACACGAGCTAACTTCTTAGCTTTACGATTTCTCATACCTGAGAGATCAGCTCTACGTTTAATAATCCTATTTAAAACAAAATATAAAATCATGAATATAAAACAAATAGCCACAAATAATATATAAAAAGTAGGACTAGCTACTAACATAACATTATTTTTTTTAAGACTATTCGCATTAGTAGAAATAAACCTAATATCCTCACCTAAATTTTTAACTGATTGCTTATTAACTATCACCCCTGTACTATAAGTATCACTCTTTTTAGAATATTTAACGTCGAATGCTATCGGGTTTGACTGACGAATAATATATCTTCTTTTATTAACATCATAATATGAAAACTTAATAGCAGGAATAGTGAATTTACCTGCACTTCTGGCAATAAATGGATATTCAAAAATTTCAGTTCCAGTTAACCCTTTAATAGAAGATTTAGTATTATTAGTTCTCTTTACATCATATGATTCAAAATCAGGAGGTAGGGTAACGACAGGAGCCTCTATCAAATTCAAATTTCCACTCCCATTAATCTTCACCATAAGCGAAGCAGCTTCATTAGAACTAATACTATCTTTTGACATATTAACCTGCATAGTGAAAGATCCTACAGCTCCAGAGAAAGATGCTGGTTTGCCTGATGGCAATTCTTTAGCATTCACAGTTAATATAGGAGTTTTTACTCTTTTACGAACCGTTTTATAATTATCGAAAAAGTCATCAAAAACAGAACCACCACCTGAATTACCTACTACTTGAACCAAGCAAACCATTTCTGCTGGATTGATTTTAATAGGCCCACTCATTTGTGGAATCAATATGTATTTTTTGATCAAAGCAGCACTATAGATTTGTCCATTGTACTTTTCTCTCTGAAAAACAATTTGCTGAGGAGTACCTATTTCTTGATTCCAAAAACCATTAAATTCAGGTAATTTAACATTTTCAAAACCTGAAATATTAACCTTAGAATATAATTTAAGAGTAGCCACTATAGACTCACCTTTAACTACTTTACTTTTACTAAGTTTTAAATCCAAAACTATGTCATCTGCACTAATATGACTAGATGATACATTACTACTACTATTTTTATTTGAATTAGTGGGCGACTGAGACTTACTTTTAGTACTTGCCTTTATAACTTCTATATCTACAGCATCAGCTACTACATTTTCAGAACCAGCCACACAAGTGAAAGCTGGAATAGTAAATTTACCTACTTTCTTAGGTATCAGTACATATGTATAAGAATTCTGATAAGTATGAGTTCTTTTACCATTAATATAATTAGTACTAGACATAGTAGATTTAGAAGGACCAGCTAACACTTCAAAATTAGAAATATTAGGTCCAGGAAAATTCTTTAACTGCGCATTTGCAGTATATATCAATTGAAAAGTTTCGTCTACCTCCACTACTGAAGGAGCAGATACAGTTATATGCTGAGCAAAACTGAATTGAAAAAAACTTAATAATATTAAACTTAAAAATATTTTCTTTTTCATCACTACCAATTTTTTTCTTTCTTTTTCTTCTTCATGAGTAAAGCCTTTTTCTTTTTAACCTTATCTTGAGTTTTCTTCTCTTTATCAGCCATAGCTTGTAACATTTGCTGTGCAGCTTGTGGTGTTATCTTAGGCGGTGTTTGTTTAGACTGATTATTTTGAGGTTTATTTTGATTTGGCTTATTATTATCTTGTTTATTTTTATCTTGTTTATTCTTATTTTGATCCTTATTCTTGTCCTTGTTATTGTTATTATTCTTGTTCTTATCCTTATCCTTATTCTTATCCTTATTCTTATCTTTATTCTTCTTTTTATCTTTGTCCTTGTCTTTATTCTTCTTGTTTTTGTTTTTCTGTTTCTGATCTTTCAGCATCTTTTGAGCATAAGATAAGTTTGTTTTAGTATCCATATCAGTAGGATTCTTCCTCAAAGAATTCTTATATGCTTCTATAGCTTTATCATACTGTTTACCTTTTATTAATGTATTACCCATATTGTGATAATAATTAGCAGCATCAGCATCAGAAAATACAGAAGTAGAATCATTTAACTTTTGAAAATATCTCATACTTTCATTTATATTATTCATACGATAATATGTATTAGCTAAATTATAATTAGCCTTTTTAGAAGTAGTATCTTTTAATAAAGCTTTCTTATATTCGATTTCAGATTTATCATATTGACCTTTCTTAAATTCTCTATTCCCTTTTCTGACTTCATGTTTATCCACCTGAGCAAAAGATGATATAGAAACAGTTAATAAAATAATAATTAAAGAAAGATATTTACTTCCTGAAAATAATCTTTTCTTATTCTTCTTATCTCCTATACAGAGTTCTAATAATAAGAATAGTAAAGCAATAGCGAAGAAATACATAAACTGTTCATCATATTCTTCGAAAGAAATAGACTGGAATTCCTTAGAATCCATATTCTTAATTTCTTTCAAAATAGGATTAAGACCAAACTCATAATTACCTGCTCTAACATAATCCCCTTTTCCAGCAGCAGCTATTTTGACTAAAGTTTTTTCATCCAATTTAGTAACGACTATATTTTTATCTTTATCTTTTAATAAACCTCCATCTGGCATAGGGATAGGCTTTCCTTCAGAAGAACCCACTCCTATACAAAATACTCGTATACCCTCATTTGCAGCCTCTTTAGCTACACTTATAGGATCAGCCTCATGATCTTCTCCATCAGTTATCAATATAATAGCCCTTGAATTTTTGCTCTCTTCAGAGAAACTACGTATAGCAGTTTGTAATGCATCAGCCATATTAGTTCCCTGAATAGGAACAGATGTAGTACTTATAGAATTTAGGAATATCTTAGCAGATACATAATCGGTAGTAACAGGAAGTTGAACAAAAGACTGACCAGCAAATACGATAAGACCTATCCTATCCTGATGCATATTATCTACTAATTTAGAAACAGCTAATTTAGCTCTCTCTAAACGATTAGGAGAATAATCTTCAGCAAGCATAGAATTAGAAACATCTAATGCTATCATTACCTCCACACCTTTAACTTTTTCTTTCTTAAGAGTGGCCCCTATCTGAGGTCTAGCTAGACCTATAATAAAGAATAATAAAGCAATAGATAGAAAAATAAGTTTAACCCAAACTTTTCTAGTAGATACTTCGGCTGTTAAATTATTTACTAATTCTACATCACCGAACCTTGTAATTCTCTTTTTTCTTATTTTTCTCATTATCCCATACACGATAAAGATAATAGGAAGAAGTAAGAGTAAATATAAAAATAATGGTTGTGCAAAAATTATCATACTATCCTCCTTATTCTAAATAATCTCAACAATAATTCTAATAAAAATACTATTAAAGCTATCCAAGCAAATTTCATGAATTGTTCTTTATATACAGGGAACGATTCGACTGTCGTCTTAGTCGTTTCCATCTTATTAATCTCACTATAAATTTCAATTAATTTAGTATTATCAGTAGCTCTAAAATACTTACCACCAGTTTCATTAGCTATCTTTTCTAATAAATCTTCATCTATCTGGACACGCATTTTCTGGGTCTGAATACCCCAAGGAGTTTGTACAGGATATGGAGCTTCACCTTCAGCACCGACCCCTATAGTATAAACTTTAATACCATAAGTTTTAGCTATTTCTATAGCCATGGCAGGAGCTATTTCTCCAGAATTATTCATACCATCAGTCAGTAATATAATCACCCTACTTTTAGCATCAGAATCTTTTAGCCTAGCTACGGCTGTCGCCAATCCATTCCCTATAGCAGTACCATCATTTATTAATCCACATTCTAAATCTTTCATTAGATTAATAAGGGTAGGTCTGTCAGTCGTCAAAGGACATTGGGTATAACTTTCTCCAGCGAAAACTACTAATCCTATTCTATCAGAAGGTCTCTGTGACACGAATTTTATACCAATATTTTTAGCGGCAGTAATTCTATCAGGATTAAAATCTTGAGCTAACATCGAAGTAGATACGTCCATAGCTAATACTATATCTATGCCTTCAGTATCTCTTTTTTCTTGCATAGAAGAACTTCTAGGACGTGCAATAGCTATAATTAAACAAGCTATCACTATTATTCTAAGAACAAATCCTAAATGTTTTATAATATTCTTATACCAGTCAGCATGACCATTAAAAGGAGTAACATTAAATACATATAATGCTGCATTATTAAATTTAAACTGTTTATAGACGTAAAAAACTATAAGAGGAACTAAAATAAATTCTAAATACAATAACTTCGGATATTCAAAAAATAAATCACTCATGATTATCCTCCTTTTCTGTATCTTTTATAGAAAGCTTTTTCTTCATTTCTTCAGCAAAATTACTTCCTTTAGATTCATTGTTAGATGTTTCTCCGGTTTTATCTACTACAGAAGTATTTTCTTCTGTTTCTTCTATTTCTTCTATTTCTTCTGTTTCTTCTACTTCTGATTCAGTCCCCTTAGATACATTTTGTTTACCTATTTCATCTTCTAGCGTTTGCATAAATGTAGAATTAACAAAGCGTACAGCTACTGGAACGGCTTTTTCATTTTCAGCATCACTTGCAGTAAATTTAGCAAATTTCACTAAGTCTGCACAAGCAAACAATTCTTTTAACTCTTCGAAATCTTCCTTAGAAACATCTTCTTTCTCTAAATTGAACATTAATTCATTAGATGTTTTTTCCATGGCAGAAATACTATATCGACCTTCGATATATAATCTCAAAGCATCTGTGATTTCTGTGTAGAATTGTTTTTGTTTATGATTCTGCCATAAATTACTCTGCCGTATTTTTTCTAATGTTCTTAAAGCTGTAATATGAGGAGGATCGACATGAATTGGTTTTCCTAGAACTGTTCTATTATGTCTAATATTATTAATCATCCATACAGCTAATATAATAAGAGCTATTATTAATATACCTAAACCTATCCAAGACAATAATTCTTTTAATGTAATAGGATATTTCATTTGAGTTTTAATATCCCTTAGCTGAAATTTAGTAGTATCTACAGGAATATTGTTGACCACTAATATTTGATTAGGAAGTACATAACGTCCTGAATCAAATGAAACAACCATCATTTTCCCATTTACTAATATTTCTTCTACCCCAGGGATTTCTTTTTCTAAAGAATCTAATCCCAAAAGTTCTACTCTGTCTCCTATAAGTAAAGAATCTATCCTCTTATTGGCGTCAGCCTGAGCAAAAATATTCTGAGGAAAAATAAAACATATACTCCATATAGATAGGATGATATATGGTCTTAACTTCTTAAGTATTAAAATACTCATTTTACTATTACTAACTTTCGTTTTATTTATTTTCGTCATATTTAATTTCATCATGATCTACTTTTAAATAATGTAACTAAAGCTTTCACATAATCTTGGTCGGTAGATACGCTTACTGTATCTACTTTATATTTATTTAGAGTAACTACCATTTCCTGAAAAGCTCTTCTTCCCCATTCTTCATAATCGTTCCTAATAATCTTATTGGAAGTATCTACCAGAATCTGTTTATTAGTCTCAGCATCTCTTACTTCTAAAAGACCCACATTAGGTAATTCTTTTTCTCTCTTATCGAAAATGTTTATTACTGAAAGATCATGTCTATTAACCGCTATCTTAAGAGCATCTTCATATCTTGGCTGCAAATTAGGATAGACATCTAACATATCAGAAAGAAGAAATACTGTACTTTTTTTCTTAATAGCGTTAGTTAAATACTCGAGAGCGACACCTATATTAGTACCTTTCTCTTCTGGCTCGAATTCTAATAAATCTCTAATGATATGTAATAAATGACTTCTTCCTTTTTTAGGAGGTATGAATTTCTCCACTTTAGAAGAAAAAAATAATGCCCCTACTTTATCATTATTTATAGATGCAGAAAAAGAAAGACAAGCAGCTATTTCAGCCATCAATTCTTTTTTCATCTTAGTTTGAGTCCCAAATAAACGGGAACCACTAACGTCTATCATAAGAATAACAGTAAGCTCTCTTTCCTCTTCGAAGACTTTCACATACGGAGCTCTTAAACGAGCTGTTACATTCCAGTCCATACTACGAATATCATCACCGAACTGATATTCTCTTACTTCACTAAAAGCCATACCACGTCCTTTGAAAGCAGAATGATACTCACCAGCAAATACTTGATGAGATAATGCCTTCGTTTTAATTTCTATTTTTCTTACTTTTTTTAATAAATCGTTATCCATATTAAAAATTATTATCCTATTACTACGGAACTATGATTTTATTAATAATATCTGCAATAATATTTTCAGAAGTAATATTTTCGGCCTCTGCTTCATAAGTAAGACCAATACGATGTCTTAGCACTTCATAACAAACTGCTCTAACATCTTCTGGAATAACATATCCTCTTCTATGGATGAATGCATATGCTTTAGATGCCATAGCTAGTGAGATAGAAGCACGAGGAGATCCACCGAAAGAAATAAGATCTTTCAAATTTGGTAAATCATAATCTACAGGAGTACGAGTAGCATAAACTATATCTACTATATACCTTTCTATCTTTTCATCCATGTAAACTTCTTTAACTAATTTTCTAGCTCTAATAATATCCTCAGGTTTGATGACAGGAGAAGCTTTAGGAAAATTACCAGAATTATTCATTCTTATGATCTGCTTTTCTTCTTCCTTCCGAGGATAACTTACTATTACTTTTAACATGAAACGGTCTATCTGAGCTTCAGGTAATGGATAAGTACCTTCTTGTTCGATAGGATTCTGTGTCGCCATTACTAAAAAAAGTTCGGGTAATTTGAAAGTTTCTTCACCGATAGTAACTTGCCTTTCCTGCATAGCTTCTAATAAAGCAGATTGAACTTTAGCAGGTGAACGGTTGATTTCATCAGCTAAAATAAAGTTAGAAAAAATAGGACCTTTTTTAATTTGAAACTGTTCAGATTTCTGACTATAAATCATTGTTCCCAATAAATCCGCTGGAAGTAAATCTGGAGTAAATTGAATTCTTTTAAAATCTGCTTCTACGGCTTGCGCCAATGTGTTAATAGCTAATGTTTTAGCTAATCCCGGAACACCTTCTAATAAAATATGACCATCGGCCAACAACCCTATAATTAAATTTTCTACTAAGTGTTTTTGACCTATGATCACCTTAGACATTTCCATCGATAATATATCGACGAATGAGCTTTCTTTTTGAATTCTCTCATTTAATTCTTTAATGTTTACTGCTTCCATATTAAATTATTTGTATTTTTGCGTAAGATTTATTTATACATCTTACAAATTTACTAAAAATTACTAAAATTTCCTTAAATGAGGTACTTCATATTATTATCTTACAATGGCACCGATTATTGCGGTTGGCAAATACAACATAATGCTAGAAGTATCCAGGGAGAAATCGAAAAAGCACTTAGTACTCTATTAAATGAGCCGATAAATATCACAGGTGCTGGTCGTACTGACACTTCAGTACATGCTTCAACTTATTATGCTCATTTTAATTCATCGAAAACTGAAATTCTTTCCGATCACCCATATTTTATTTACAAAATAAATGCCATACTTCCATTAAACATAGCTATAAATAATATTTTTCAAGTTCACAAAGATGCACATGCTCGATTTGATGCGACAGAGAGAACTTACAAATATTACATCCATACGGTCAAAAATCCTTTCCATCAGGACTTTTCATATTATTTTAAATTCCCATTAGACATAGGTCTTATGAATAAAGCTTGTGAATATTTAATAGGAGAAAAAGATTTTAGTTGTTTTGAAAAAGTAGGTAGTCAAACTATTAATGCTATTTGTGACTTAAAATATGCTCACTGGTCTTATATTATGGACGATAGTCAAAAATACGCAGATTCACATTTGATTAAAATCTCTAACAGGCTTGTTTTTACCATTACTGCTAATCGCTTTCTTAGAAATATGGTTAGGGCTATCGTAGGTAGCATGACGGAAATCGGTCGAGGAAAACATGACCCTACATGGATTTTAGAATTATTAGAAAGTAAAAATCGATCAAAGGCTGGATCTTCCGTTACTGGAAAGGCATTATTCTTGGAAAAAATAAAATATCCATATATTACAGATGATGGAAATTATTTAGATGGATACATAAAGGATAATAATAAAAACGATGCTTAAAAAAGGAACTTTAACGTTTAAAAATATTTACTAAATTTGTACTCGTTTTGATGAAGAATTAAATGATTATTAAACAAATAAATAGAAAACAATAATAATTTACACATATGTTATTTACATTATTACAAACAGGGGCTGAAGTAGCTGCTCCTGTAGCTCAAGAAATGCATTTCTCATTAATAGGCATGGCTTCCAAAGGTGGTTGGATTATGATAGTATTACTTATACTTTCGATTATCGCTATTTATATCTTTGGGCAGAAATATTGGATGATTAGAAAAGCTAGTAAACTAGATACTAACTTTATGAAAGATATTCATGTCGATATGCAAAGTGGCCATATAGATGCTGCATTAACTAGATGTAATGAAAATGATTCTCCAGTAGCTAGACTTATCGAAAAAGGTATTGCCAGGATAGGTCGTCCTCTTCCTGACATTCAAGCAGCTGTAGAAAATACAGGTAACATCGAAGTAGCCAAACTTGAAAAGAGTCTTCCTCTACTAGCGACTATAGCTGGAGGTGCTCCTATGATTGGTTTCTTAGGTACCGTTATCGGTATGATCGAAGCTTTCTTCAATATGTCTACTGCAGGTAACAATATAGATATCTCTTTATTATCAGGAGGTATATATACTGCTATGATTACCACGGTAGGTGGTTTATTTGTAGGTATAATCGCTTACTTCGGATATAACTATCTTACTGCTAAAATATCTAACCTAGTAGATACTATGGAAGATACTACTATGGAATTTATGAATATGCTTTACGAACCTCAGAAAAAATAGGTTATGGCTTTAAAAAGAAAAACAAAAATATCTCCAGAATTTTCTATGTCATCTATGACTGACATAGTATTCTTGCTACTTATTTTCTTCTTAGTTACATCTACATTAGTTAATCCTAATGCTTTAAAATTATTATTGCCTAAAAGTAGTAATCAAATTTCAGCTAAAGCTACAGTAAGCATATCTATCAAACAATATACTAAAAGCAATACTTTTTCATATCATATTAATGGTAAGAAAGCACCTATTAGATTTGATCTGATAGAAGCAGCCCTTCAGAATAAATTGCAAGATAGAGATGATCCTACTTTTTCAATATATGCTGATAGAACAGTTCCTATAGAAAAGGTAGTGAATCTAATGAACATAGCTAAAAGAAATAGATGGAAAGTGATACTGGCTACTTCGCCAGAATAATATTATGAATCATAGACAAGAAGAATACAACAAACAAGTAAAGAAAAAAGGTAAACGAAATGGAATTATACTAACGATTTTATTTCACTTAGTTCTTATCTGTTGTGGTTTTTCTAGTGGCTTCAAATACAAATATCCACCCCCAAAAGAACAAGGTATTCTTATAGAATTTACTGATGATGAAATAGCTAAGCCTATTCAAGTCAAAACTGGACATGAACCTAGAGCTAACCAAGTGGAAAAAAATAAAGATGTTAGATTAGTCCAGAAATCAGAATCTTCTATCTTAGGTGAAAAAGCATCTAACGGAGTAGAAACTACTGTAGATAACCAAGGAGATGTAGAAGTTCCTGAACCACCTAGAAAAAAAATAATTATTCAGAAAGCCTTATTTTCTAGTGCTAAAAACAAATCTGATACGTTAGCTACTCAAGTAGCTGATAAAATATCTGATGGTCTTAAGGCTGGCCATTCTCAAGGAAATACTAAAGTAGGTAATGTAGAAGGAACACCTAGAGCTAAGCTAAAAGGTAGATCTATAATGGGGAACCTACCTACCCCTAATTATGATGTAGAAAATGAAGGAGAAGTAGTAGTGAAAATTAAGGTCGATCAATATGGTAAAGTAATAGATGCATCTATCGACTTAAAAGGAACTACAGTTACAGATAATACTTTGTGGAAAGCTGCTATAAAAGCTGCTAAAAAAGCAGAATTCAATATTTCTTCATCAGCACCCACTGTTCAGTTAGGTTCTATTACTTATATTTTCAAACTACATTAAGTTCTTTATTGAATCTTAATAATTTTACGAGCGACCTCTTCATAAAGAGGTTCCCGTCTTTCATAAAGACTTTCAATACGTGCTTTAAGTGATATCTCTTCTTTATTAATATTTTCCGTGGGTACTTCTAACTTAGGTCTAGTTTTTTGGGCTTTTTTATCTAAACGATCAAGTAAGACTTTTACATCTGCTTTTAAATAGATACAATAAGTAAATCTTCTTATTAAATCTCTGCATAATGCACTTTCGACAGTACCTCCACCTAATGAGATTACAAGAGTGCATTTACGTTTAGGTAATTCATTATTTCGAGCATCTTCTGAATCATTATAATTAACTAAGGTCTCTTCTCCTTCTTCTGGTAAATCACTTATGGCTTCAGGATGTTTACTAATATGTGCTTCTAGTAAATCTTGTAAATGGTCTTCTTCCATTTTTCGAAAAGCCATTTCACCATTTTTTTCAAAAATATCAATTATTTTTTTTGATTCTTTCTTTTCTATATATTGATCAAGATCTACAAATTCTGCTGACATAGCTTCTGATATTTTTTTACCTAAAGTGGTTTTACCAGCGCCCATGAATCCAACTAATGCAATTATCATCTTTTTAAGTTTTAAAATAATGTAGGACCATCATCACCGTCCTCATTTAAATCAATTATTGTACCAGGGCGGAATGTTTTAGCCGGAGCTTTTTTCTTTTTAATTACTACCCCTTTATTATCTTCTTTAAAAATATCTAAAGAATCAGCATCATTGTTATCATCCGTATTACCATATCCATCGATGCCTGAATTTCCATCTAAATCTATAGCTATTTTTTCTTCCTTTATTTCTGGTTGAATTAATTCTATTCCTTTAACAGGATAATATGTAGCACGTTTACCTTTAGCCTTACATCCCTTCACAGCTATAAAATCATCCAAATCTATAATTTCATCTTCTCTCTGTTTTTTTCCTTCTTTCTTAAAACTAATCTTTAAGGTAGATCCAGGTATTTGAGATATAGAATGTAGATAAGAACCACTTGATTCAGATATAATAGACTGAACAGTATTATCACTCTCTACAAAATTAAATCTTTTAATATAAAAATATTTACTAGCGTTATCCCAATATACGACAGAAAAGACTTTTTCTACATCTAATTTTTTTATCTTAAAAATATCTCCAGGATATCGATTACTTAAATCTAAATTAGTAGTATAGAAAGTACCATTTTTACAAATGACTAATAGATGTTCATCTCCTTTAAATTCTCCTAATAATTCACCCCTATTATCTTCATTAAGACGATTAACATCCCAGTCAAACCATATAGGTTTACCATGAATAGTAGGAATACCAGCTGATTTTAAAACTATTTTCTGAACAGAATTCTTAGTAACAATATTTCCTTGAGCTCCCTTATTCTTAATAGCTAAATTAGCAAAATCATAATTAATAATTAGCTTCTTAAGTTTAGCTCGAGGCCTAAGCATAACTTTAATGGTCTCAGCCTCCCCATTAGGATTAAAAGTAAACCACAATATGCTAGAGGTTTCAGTACCTTTAGTTAAGTCATATTCTTTATCACGAGTATAACTTGTTATTTGAAATCTCTTCGCATATACTGTACCACCTCTACCATCTCTATAAATAACATTATAAACAGTTCGAGTATCATCTTTATGGAATACTGCTACATGAATAATATTCTTACCGACGAAGGTTTTATCACTTATCTGTATAATCTTATATTTACCATCTTTAAGGAATACTATTATTTCATCTATATCTGAACAGTCTTCTATAAATTCAGATCCGTCTATTTTCTTCTGAGACATACCGATGAATCCTTCAGTAATGTTTGCATAAAGTTTAGCATTACTAGCTACGACTTTAGTTACTTCTATATTTAAAAAAGATCTTACTTCAGTTTTTCTCTCATGACCTTTACCATATTTTTCTTTAAGATGCTTATAGTAATTAATAGTATATTTAGTAATGTTAGCTAGATACTCTTTAATCTCTTTCTCAGAATTTTCTATCTTCTTAATTTTAGCATCTACTACTTTAATATCAAATTTAGATATCTTTCTGACGGGTTTCTCTACTAGTTTATTAATATCTTCATCATCAATTTTTCTTCTAAGAATATCTTTATAAGTATTCATTTTAGTCTTGACATCTGACAATTGTTTCTCCCAAGTTCTAGCATTATTTTCTAAAACTTGATATACTTTATTTTCAAAAAATATTTTTTCAAGAGAAGTATAATGCCAATCTTGTTCTAATTCAGATAACTTAATTTCAAGATCTTTTTTAAGTAAAGAACGAGTAGTTTCAGCAGATATTTTTAATACATCAGATATTCCGATAAATTCTGGCTTATTATCATGAATAATACAAGCGTTAGGAGAAAGAGATACTTCACAGTCAGTAGTAGCATATAATGCATCTATAGTTTTATCAGGAGAAGTATCATTATTTAATTGGATAATAATTTCAGCATTCTCTGAAGTATTATCATCTATTTTTTTAATCTTAATCTTACCCTTATCGTTTGCCCTCAATACAGAATCGATAATATCTGAAGTAGTTCTAGTAAAAGGTATTTCCCTTATGACTAAAGTATTTTTATCCAGTTTATCTATGACAGCTCTACAGCGAATTCTTCCACCTCTTCTACCATCATTATAATTATCTACATCTATCTGTCCACCTGTGGGAAAATCAGGATATAAAATGAAAGGTTTACCTTCTAAATAAGAAATAGAAGCATCTATAAGTTCATTGAAGTTATGAGGTAAAATATTTGTCGACAGACCGACAGCTACCCCTACAGAACCTTGCGCTAACAATAATGGAAATTTAACAGGAAGATAAACAGGTTCTTGATTTCTACCATCATAAGAACTAACCCATTCAGTGGTTTTATTATTAAAAACGACTTCCTTAGCAAATTCGGTTAAACGAGCTTCAATATAACGACCTGCAGCAGCCCTATCACCTGTAAGAATATTTCCCCAATTCCCTTGGCAGTCAATAAGCAATTCTTTCTGACCAAGTCCCACTAATGCATCTTTAATAGAAGCATCCCCATGAGGATGGAAAGGCATAGTAGCACCGACTAAAGTAGCCACTTTATTATAGCGACCGTCGTCATTTAATTTCATAGCATGGAGGATACGCCTTTGAACAGGTTTTAACCCATCTATTACATTAGGAACTGCTCTTTCAAGAATCACATATGAAGAATAATCCAAAAACCATTCTCTAAACATACCCGAAAGCTTATATTTCTTAGTTCCGTCCGAAATAACTTTCTCAAATTTGTTAGTTATATTTTCGTCCATTGGCTAATTAAAATTATTTATTAAACCTAATTTATTACACTTCAGATGCAAATATAAAAAAGTCTAGCCAGTTTTACACGGGCTAGACATTAAAGTTTTTAACAAAGATTATATGAATTGTTATGACTAACGATAATAAAATTTGCTAATGTATATATCCGTAACCTTTAAGTTTTCTTTTATCTTCTCTCCAAGAAGAGTTAACTTTAACGAAAGTTTTTAAAAATATTTTCTTTTCAAAAAAATCTTCCATCTCTAGCCTAGCTTGAGTTCCTACTCTTTTAAGAGCAGAACCTTTAGCACCTATAATAATTCCTTTTTGAGAATCCCTCATAACATTAATAATAGCTCGAATATCATAACGATCATTAACTTCTTTAAATTCCTCGATTTCTACTTCTGTACAATAAGGAATCTCTTTAGAATAATTCTGAAGAATTTTTTCCCTAATAATCTCAGAAGCAAAGAAACGCATACTTCTATCAGTTAAAGCATCTCTATCATACCAAGGTTCATTTTTAGGTAAAAGTTCTAAAATTCTATCGAAAATAGAACCAAGATTAAATTTCTCTAAAGCAGATACTGAGAAAATCTCAGCAGCAGGAAGTAATTCTTTCCATTTATTCTGAAGTTTTAATACATCTTCTTGATTAGATAAATCTATCTTATTAATAATTAAAAGAATAGGACATGAAACTTTCTCTAATCGCTTAATATATTCAATATTCTTATCAGCTGTTTCTACTACATCCGTTACATAAAGAATAATATCTGCATCACCTATAGCTTCATCTACACAAGTCATCATACTTTCCTGTAAAAGATAAACAGGTTTTAATATACCAGGAGTATCAGAATATACTATTTGATAATCTTCACCATTTACTATTCCCATAATTCTATGTCTAGTAGTCTGGGATTTAGAAGTAACAATAGAAAGTCTTTCGCCAATAAAATTATTCATCAATGTAGATTTACCTACATTAGGATTACCGATAATATTAACAAAACCTGATCTAAAATTTTTTGGTAAACTCATAATATAATTATTATTCGTTAGAATTTATGTTAAGCATTCCGATTTCTTGATTAGTTAAAAATCTCCACTGACCTCTACGAATTTTTTGTTTTGTAAGACCTGCGAAATATACTCTATCAAGTTTCTTCACTTTATATCCTAAAAATTCAAACATTCTACGGATAACTCTATTTCTCCCTGAATGTATTTCAATTCCTATTTCAGCTTCATCTCCGTCTATATACGAAAGAGCATCAGCTACTACTAGTCCATCTTCTAATTCAATACCTGTAAGTAATTTATCGAAATCAGATTTCTTTAATTTAGAACCAAGTGATACTTGATAAATTTTCTTTCTATTATATGAAGGATGTGTAAGTGTTTCAGTTAAAGCACCATCGTTAGTAAATAAAAGAACTCCAGTAGTAGATTTATCTAAACGTCCTACAGGAAATATTCTTTCACTACATTTTTCAGGGCTAATTAAGTCCATAACATTCTGATCTGCATGAGGATCTGAAGTCGTAGTAACATAATCTTTAGGTTTATTCATAATGATATAAACCTTTTTTTCACCTTTAAGTCTTTCACCGTTAAAACGAATATCATCAGTCAATTTAACTCTTGTACCTAAAGTAACTACTACTTCACCATTTACAGTAACTAATCCAGCTGTGATATAATCATCAGCTTCTCTTCTAGAGCAAACCCCTGAATTAGCAATAAACTTATTAAGTCTTACCTCATTAGGATTTGAATTAACATTTGGGGTTCTATTATATGTAGGTCTAGATGGTTTGCTACCAAAAGATCTTCCACCATCTCTATGTCCAAAGGATCTACTTCCACCTTCTCTTCTTTCAAAAGGCTTTCTATCTTTATGTTCAAATGATCTACTTCCGCTATCTCTATGTCCATAAGAACTGCTTCCGCCGTCTCTTCTTTCAAAAGGCTTTCTATCTTTATGTTCAAAGGATCTGCTTCCGCCGTCTCTATGTCCAAAAGAACTTCCACCAGTTCTACTTCCACCTTCTCTATGTCCAAATGAACTGCTTCCACCTTCTCTTCTTTCAAAAGGCTTTCTATCTTTATGTTCAAAGGATCTGCTTCCACCATCTCTATGTCCATAAGAACTGCTTCCGCCGTCTCTATGTCCAAAAGAACTGCCACCAGTTCTGCTTCCACCGTCTCTATGTCCATAAGAACTGCTTCCGCCGTCTCTATGTCCATAAGAACTTCCACCAGTTCTACTTCCACCGTCTCTATGTCCATAAGAACTGCTTCCGCCATCTCTATGTCCATAAGAACTGCTTCCGCCGTCCCTATGTCCAAATGAACTTCCACCAGTTCTACTTCCACCTTCTCTATGTCCATAAGAACTGCTTCCACCTTCTCTTCTTTCAAAAGGTTTTCTGTCTTTATGTTCAAATGATCTGTGCTCAGAAGTTCTGTGCTCAAAAGTGCTAGCACTTCCGCTTTCAGACGACCTTCTTATAGAGCTCACTCTTGGTCTTCTCTGCTTCGGTTTGTCATCACGACTACCGTAATTTGTTCTCATGATTTTAATTTTTTATGAATATTGCGGACAAAGGTATATTATTCAAATTTAATTTCCTATTTTTACATAAATAATTGAAAGAGCAAGAGATATGAAGAGAGAGATTTTCAAGGAAGCCATCACTTCCATTAAGAACAATAGACTGCGTTCTATATTAACTATAAGTATAATCAGCATAGGAATTACAGCATTGGTCGGTAGTATGACGACTACTGATGCACTGATAGATAATATATCAAAAAGCTTTAGTGATTTGGGGATAAATAATATCACTATTCGAGAAAATAAGATATCATCTACTTCTTTATCTCATGAATGTCCTATTAGAAATAATTCAAAAATAAATTATTATCAAACTGAATCATTTTCTAAACTAATTATTTCAGAGAAGGAAAAAAACTACAGTACTAACTATAGTGTATATTGCGAATTCCGAAAAGGAATAAAAACATATTATGGAAATAAGATAATAGATAATTGTAATATTATAGGATCTGACGGCAATTTTTTAAAATATAAAAGTTTAAAATTATCGAAAGGAAGAAATTTCTATCCTACTGAAAATGTTTCAAATTCAAATATTTGTATCGTCGGTAATAATATATCTAAATCCTCAGGAGATTATATTCGCATCCATTCTATTCGTTATCAAATTATCGGATGCCTTGCCAAGTCACAGAAGGAAAACAAAATAGCGATAAATAACAGCATCATCATTCCTCTTAAATGCGCAAAAGAACAATTTGAATCAATAAATTGCTCATATGAAATAGGCGTTTTCCCAAATCAAAAAGTGGCAAAAAATAATACATCTGTTTATAGCTACGCCTTTGCTGAAAAACTATTTAGAATAATTAGGAGATTAAAACCTAAAGAAATAAATGATTTTGAATTAAGTGAAAATTCAGCTACTCAAAACGAAATAGGTAGTTTGTATTCTTTAATTAATAATGCTGCTAAAATAATATGTTTCATAACATTACTAGGAGCATCTATTTGTTTAATAAATATAATGTTGGTTTCGGTTAAAGAACGGACTAAAGAAATAGGAACCAGAAAAGCATTAGGAGCAAAAAATATATATATTCGAATTCAATTCTTAACTGAAGCTTTATTAATAGGTCAAATAGGAGGAACTTTTGGAATTTTTGGAGGATTACTAGTTGGAAATATTTGTGCTTATTATTTGGACACAAATTTCGTTATTCCATGGGGAATAATTATTACCGCTATTACTACCTGTATTATTGTAAGCTTAATATCAGGTTATCTACCTGCTAGAAAAGCTGCAAATTTAAATCCCATTACTGCTCTTCACTATGAATAGAAATACACAATAGAAAATAAATTTAATAAATAGGTATAAAAAAAAGAAAACTGATAAAAATCAGTCTTCTTTGCGGTGCGGACGAGGTTCGAACTCGTGACCCCCTGCGTGACAGGCAGGTATTCTAACCAGCTGAACTACCGCACCATTTTTTCCTTTTGGGATTGCAAATATAAATGTTTTTTTCTGTATCTACAAACTTTTATTTGAAAAAAGTAAAGTGGACATTACCATATTTTTTTTCTTTGAGAAATCTTGCCTGATTTTCAAAAGAATACGAACCTGGATGTTCTAATATTAATATTGCATTTTCATTTAAAATTCCTGAATTGAATATTTTTTCAGGAATATTTTCTAAACCTTCTATAATATATGGTGGATCTGCAAATACTAAATCATACTTTTCTTTACATATATTTAAAAAGTCAAACACATTATGTCTAACTACTTGTATATTCTTTATTCCAAATTTATCAGCATTTTTTCTAATATGATTAGCATAAAGTGAATTCATCTCTACTGAAATAATAGATTTAACTCCTCTAGAAGCAAATTCATAAGAAATACTACCAGTTCCAGAAAAAAGATCTAAAACTTTTATTTCTTCAAAATTACAGATATTCATAAGAGTATTAAACAGACCTTCTTTAGCAAAATCAGTAGTAGGTCTAGCCTTAAAACCCTTTGGTGGAAGTATTGCCCTCCCTCTTAATTCTCCTCCTGTAATTCTCATGTGATTTTAGTTATGCTATTTCTCTAAGAAATCTCTTTATACCCTGCGAAATACTTACGTAATAATTTTCTTTCAGTAATACCGCTTTCTTCTGTTTTTTCAGGTAATCCTGATACTTGTAATTTTGTGAATCCAGGATTAAACATTAATTCTTTCATAGCCATAAAAATGTAATATAAAGCTGTTACATAATTAGCTGTGGGATAGGAATTAGCTAATAATAATTTATCTCTTTCAGCAGCGACTATATGCACATAATCTCTTGCAAAATGTACTATCATTTTATTGTTTTCAGTAATAAAAGGAATCCTATCTAATAAGAAATAGACAATAGGATAATATTCTGCATTTTCATATATTTTAGTAATATCTACCATAGTAGCAGATGGAATAGCATATATAAGGTATGCTTTAGTTTCAGGTAATGATAGACTTAAAACTTGCTCATCTTCTTTAATTGGATGAAGTAAATTTAAAGTATCATAAACTTTATCTGGAGAATAATAATCAGCTGGTACTATACAGTATTTTTCAGTTCCATAATAGACTCTTACTGCAGCAAATTGTTTATTTAAAAAAATAGGTGAGTTTATTTCTTCTTTAATGAACTCCCCTATGTCTGTTAATGACAACATACCTATAGGAAAAACTCTTTTTTGACTATAAAGAAATTTCCCTAATGGATTACTAATTTTGACAGAAAAACCACTCAAATTAATCTGAATGGTTAGTCTTAATCTCGTAATATCGTTATCTATTTTTTTACTAGCAATAGATTCCATACATTTTATTCCCAGTTACCTGCATTATTATTCGGAGATGTAATACTACCAACTTTTAAACCAGGATAGCGTCCTAAATCTTCTTTAGAAGCTTTAAGGTTTACTATCAATTGTCTATCTAAACCTTTAAGAAAATTATCATAAGGCATACTTGCTTCAAATAAAGGTACATTTACACCTGATACAGATTTAACAATAGATTTTAATTCTATTGGAACACCACCAGAATAAGGTATAAATTTAATAGAATCGATAGGTACTAAACTATTTTTTAACAATGTATCTGCTACAGCAAATCTTAATTTATAAGTTTTAACTCTGTTCTGAGCTACAGCCAAAGAGTCATCCATAGATCCTATTTGTTTAACAATTGTAATAGAATCATGTTTATAAAAATTAATTAATGAATCGGTGGTAGAAAGAAATCTACCATATTCAGTTTTGTAAGCTTCTTGAAGTGTACGGATATCAATTAATCTTTGTTTAGCTACTTCTTGTCTATCTGCAGATTGTTTTTTAAATCTAACAGGTTGTTCTATACTATCTACGATAAGATATGCTAAAAATATGATTACCACTGGTAATATAACATAAGTTAAAAATTTTACAAATGTTTTCATTTGAAAGGAATTAGTTATTTATTAATTTTTTTATTCACATTTATCTTTACAAAAGTAAAAATAATAATCAGTACTTGCAATATATTTTTAATTTTGCATAATAAAATTGTTAAATTAAATCATCCTATAAGGTTACATACATGAATAAACAAGCAAAAATCAAATCATTTGAAAATTACATTTTTAATGCTAATAAAATAATCCTTACTAGTCATGCTAGACCAGATGGGGATGCAGTAGGTTCATGTTTAGGACTTTACCACCTTTTATTAGCGGAAGGAAAACAAGTAAACATTATACTACCCGACTCATTACCTGATTATTTTTCATATTTACACATAGATAATTTAATAACTTTCTATCAAGAAAATCCTGTAGAATCTTTAAAATTAATTAAAAATGCAGATTTAATGATTTGTTGTGATTTTAATAATCTAGATAGAGCTGGAGATTTAGGCCCAGCATTAAAAGAATCTAAGATACCTAAAATATTAATAGACCATCACTTAGATTCTAAAGATGAAGAATTCGATTTGGTTTTCAGTGCTAAAGTTTCATCTACATGTGAAATCATCTTTGATATACTTTTAGATACGAAATATATCAATAATGATATAAATAGGTTACCCTATAATACAGCTGAAGCACTAAGTATTGGACTTATTACCGATACTAATAATTTTAATAATTCATGTGAAACTAGAACTTATGAAGTAGCTAGTTTACTTAGCAAGCGTGGCATTAATCTTGAAGAAATACATACTCAAGTATATGGTAATTATTCACTGAATCAGTTTTTACTTAGAACCGAATTATTAAAAAATCATTTAGTCATAAATCCTAAATTACACTTGGCTTATATGATTCTTACTAAAGATTTACAAAATAAATATCATCATAAATCGGGTGACTCAGAAGGATTAGTAAACATTCCTCTAAAAATAACAGATATTCAAGTATCTATAATTTTCACAGAGAAAGAAGATAAATTTAGTGTTTCTCTTCGTAGTAAAGATGGGTTTTCAGTTAATGATTTAGCCAAGAAATATTTCAATGGAGGTGGACATATTAAAGCAGCTGGTGGAAAAATATTTCTTAAAGCTAATGCATTAGGAAAATACTTAACGGATTCATTTGAAGAATTTATAAAATAATTTACTATTTTTGCATAATAATGAATAGAATACTATTATTATTAGTTATTATATCTTTATCTGTTTCGTCATGCATAGATAAAGAAAAGGAAGATACACTTCTTACTCAGGAAGAAAATATTGATACATATTTCAATACTAATTATCCTGATAGTACTATTATTAGAAATGATGGTTCTAATAAAGTAATTATAACTAATGGTACTTCAGATAAATTCTTGGCAGCAGGTGATTCTGTTTATTTTAATTATGCAATTTATATTTTTTCCTCTACTCCTGAATTATTTGATACTAATTTAGAAAGTGTAGCTAAAACTAATAATTTTATAATAACTTACCCTACATATACTGTTAAGAAAATTATTTTCAACCAAGATAATATGATTCCTGGATTATTCTCAGGCATGTCTAACATGAAGGAAGGGGAACACTCTATTATTCTTTTTTCCGCTAAATACGGATATTATGATGATAATGTAGGAATAGTTCCATCTATGTCAGCTTTAATGTATGAAATTTGGATAACACAAATAAAGAAAAATTAGTAATTATGTCGAACAAAATTAATATTATAATATCCTCTATATCTATTGCTTTATTAGTAATAGCATCTTCAGTAACTCTATCTTCTTGTTCTCAAGAAGAATCTATCTCTGCTACTGAAATACAAGAAAATATTCTTAATGCTTACATGCTAAAATATTATCCTAATATTCCTGAAGAAGATAATGGACTTTATATTCTAAGTAATAAAGAAGGTAATATAAATATTTCTACTAGTCAATATGATACTTGTTATCCTCTTGTACATTATTCTATCTTAACTTTAGACAAAACATATAGTTCCACTATTTTTAAAGATATAGCTAAACAATTAGGTGAATATTCTAATTTTAAATATTATGGTTCACGAGTATGGACTTCGGGTGTAGGTTCTATTAGCATAGGGGTAGAAAGAATGTTAGATAATATGAAAGTAGGTGGTCAATGCACTGCGATAATCCCTGCTTGGTTAAGTTCTGATGAAGTAGATACTGATATGTATAATTCTACTGGATCTACTTTTATATATGATATTCAGTTAGATACCATAGTAGCTGATATATTTGAATATGAAACTACTTTATTAAAAAAATATTCTGATAAATATTATGCGGGACTAGCTGAAGATTCTATTAATTTTTATTTCAACCAAACTAAAACTGTAGAATCAGATACCAATCTTGTAGATGGTGACGCTATTAAAGTATGGTACGTTGGCAAATTATTAGATGGATATGTCTTCGATACCAATATTAAAGACACAGCTATTAAATACGATATATATACTAGTTCAGCTTCTTATTCTCCCCTTTCATATACTCATTATATGACAATAGGCTCAGCATATACCAATAATTCTTTTGTACATGGTTTTACTAAAGCCATGAACCAATTGAATTATGGAGAAAAAGCTGAAACATTTTTTGGTTATGAATGGGGATATGATGTTTCTGGAAAATTAAGTAATGGTGTAGGTATTCCCCCTTATACTCCTATGTATTATCAATTAAGAGTATTAACTAAAGATGAAGAAGATGCACTTAATTAATATTCAATGCATCTAAAATACAATAAACAACCTAAAATAAACTTAAATGATTTCCTTTTTATTATCTATAGCCTTGCTTTTGCTAGGCTATTTTGTGTATGGCCGATTTATCGATAAACATTTCGGATCTACTTCTAAAAGAATAACCCCTGCTAAAAGATTAGCTGATGGAGTAGATTATAAAGAAATGAGTCCCTTCAAAATCTTTATTATTCAATTTTTAAATATTGCTGGACTTGGACCTATCTTTGGAGCAATTTTAGGGGCATTTTATGGCCCAGCTTCCTATATTTGGATAGTTATTGGTTGTATTTTTATGGGAGCCGTACATGACTATTTTTCTGGTATGATGTCTATTCGTCAAGATGGAAAAAGTATTCCTGATATTATTGGTAAATATTTAGGTAAAGTATCTAAAAAATTAATGCTCCTTCTTTCTGTCTTTTTATTATTAGCAGTAGGCGCTTCATTCGTTACTGGTCCTGCTGGACTTATAGAAAGCTTAACTAGAATAGATAAATCAATATGGCTCTTCATTATTTTTGCCTATTATATTCTCGCTACTCTACTTCCTATTGATAAAATTATCGGTAATATTTATCCTTATATGGGAGGATTCTTATTATTTATGGCTTTAGGAATAGCTATAGCTATGATAGTGAAAAGCGCTCAAGGTGATATCCATATGATAGAACTTAACTTAGGGAATATTAAAAACTTTCACTTTGATTCTGAAAATAATATTCTAATTCCTATGATGTTTATAGTAATATCTTGTGGTGCCATATCTGGATTTCATTCTACTCAATCTCCTCTAATGGCTAGATGTATGGGTGATGAAAAATATGGTCGTCCTGTATTTTATGGAGCTATGATTACAGAAGGTATAGTAGCATTAATTTGGGCTACTGCAGCTATGGCTTTCTTTAATGGTCCTGAAGGATTAAACGCTGCTGCTTTAAATGGTGAATTCGGAGCTCCAGGAGAAGTTAACGCGGCGATCATAGTTAATCGTATATGTAGTAGTTGGCTAGGAAAAATAGGCGCTATTATTGCTATTATTGGCGTAGTAGTTTGCCCTTTATCTTCTGGCGATACTGCTTTTAGAAGTTTAAGACTTATCATATCTGATACATTCAAGATTAGTCAAAAGAAAATAATGAACAGAGTATGGGTGGCTCTACCTATCTTCGTTATAGCTTTCTTATTATGTACTCTTAATTTTTCTACTATTTGGAAATTTGTAGGTATATGTAATCAAATATTAGCAAGTATGATATTATGGACTGGTGCGGCTTACTTAACTAGGATTCATAAGAATCATTTTTACCTATCTATTCCTGCTACGTTTATAACTTTCATATGTATATGTTATTTGTTAATCGCTCCTCACAACGTAGGAGGACTAGCATTAGATCACACACTAAGTTACACTATATCTATAACTATGGCAGTAATTAACTTCATCGCATTTTTAATTATTAACAGACAAATACCTGGAATTAATCAAAACAAGAAAAGAAAAACTTTAAAGTAATTAAATAATAATACTTTAGTTAGATAATAATATTCTAAATAAATTTATTTAAAGAAGATTTAGATTTGAGATTTTTTTGGAACCAGTGTAATGGAGTTTGTCCCGTTTTCTTTTTGAAGATTCTGTAGAAAGAACTTTCACTAGAAAACCCAGATGATTCCATAATATCTGGAATATATAAATCAGATACACAATCAAATTCAGACATTAATTTTTGAGAATTTTTGATTCTATAATCATTGATTAAATCAGAAAAATTCGTATGTAAAGAATTTTTTATAGCATAATAAATATAAGTTCTATTAGTATTTAAGGCAAAAGCCATATCACTAACTTTTAACGACGGATTCTTGTATAATTCGCCTTTTTCAATAATCTTAATTATCATTTGTGCTGTCAATACGTTTGATTCATCTACTAATAATTCTTGAACTGTCGGAGGTTGATACTCTAAAATTTTTTCATCTTCTTTATTTTCATCATTGATTTTGAATTCATTTTTCATATCTATTCCACGGAAAACTTTTCCTGACCCCACATATCCAAAATAAAAAACAACGAAAGTAATCAATAAATTAAAAATATAATTGTAAGGTATCTCTAAGTAATACTCTCTACCCTTAAAATCACAAACTATCAGATATATAAAAGCTATTATAAAAATAAGAGTGAATTTATATACATTTCTAATAAGTTTGTTTTCTGAATCAGAATAAAAAGCTTTGATCTGATTATTAAACTGACGAATATGTTTAAGGCCAAATCCCATAGCTAGTATTAGCTGGATAGGATAAATAATTTTACTTATTCCTTCGAGCATTATTAGGGTATCTACATATTTAAAGTCCGTAGGTATAAGAATAGCATTCTGATATAATTCATTATGAATAAACCATAAACATTCTTCATTAGGCATAATGACATATATAATTAAAAATATTATTCCTATAATTAAACCAGGGAAAAAATTTAAAATATAAACTTTTTTAATAATTTTCTCACTTGTAATAGAATATAAATACAAGTATGCCGCAGGAATTAGTATAAGATGAAGCAATCTGTATAAAGAATCAGTAATTATAATAAACTGTTCATCTTTATACGTAAAGAAAATATTAGTTAATAATAAAACACTTATTATTAACATAATATTCAACAATATTAATGCTGATTTATCTTTATTTTTTTTAAAATATAATATGACTGACCAAAATAATGCACAGGAAAAAGGCATTGTAGTTATGATAGCTTCAAAAGTCATAATTAATACTTAACTGTTTATTAGATTATTATAAGGTATAATGATAATAACAAAGGTAATATTATTTTCTTGAAATTGTAATAATGAGAATACAAATAAATTATTTAGGAACTTACCTAATATATTTTTGAATAGATTTGCACCAAGAAAATTTATTATTTGATAAATATTTCAGAAGTACTATTCTATGAAAAAACAAATAGGGGAGACGAAAATGTCTTCCCTATTCTTTTATTAAAAATTTATTCATTAATAATATCACATATTAATAAACTTTAACTTCTTCTCTTCCTTCTAATACAGCAAGTCCATTATTTGCTAAAGCACCCATTTCATTTTCTCCTGGATAAACTTTAACAGGAGCAATAAAACTGACCATATCAGATAATTGTTGCATTAATTCTTTTCCGTAAGCTATTCCACCAGTAATAAGAATAGCATCACAGTTTCCAGAAAGGACAGCTGCACTTGCTCCTATTTGCTTAGCCACATTATAAACATAGGCATTCGCAATAAGAATAGCTTTTTCATCTCCTTCTTTCATTCTATTTTCTACCTCTATAAAAGAATTAGTATTTAAATGAGCTACTAACCCACCTTTTCCACTAATCATTTTTTTGATTTCATTGAAAGAAAATTTTCCAGAGAAACAAGCTTTAGCTAATGGTAACGCAGGTAAAGAGCCAGAACGTTCTGGACTAAAAGCACCTGCTCCTTCTAATGCATTATTTACATCTATAACTTTACCACCTTTATGCACACCTACAGATGTACCTCCACCTAAGTGAGCTACGATTAACTTTAGATTTTCATATTTCACACCTTGTTCACGTGCATATTGTTTAGCAATAGCTTTTTGATTTAAGGCATGGAAAATTGATAAATTTGGGAAAAGAGGATGTCCACTTATACGAGCTACATCTTGCAGTTCATCTACGACTACAGGATCGGCTATAAAAGCACGACAAGAAGGGATATCACTAGATATAGCATTAGCCAAAACACCTCCTAAATTACTTGCATGTTCTCCATATTCTGCAGAACTAAGATCCTTAATCATTTCTTCATTTACTTCATAAGTACCAGAAGATATGGGTCTAAGAAGTCCACCTCTGCCGACAATAGCTACTAAATTAGCTTTATCTATATGATTTTCTTCTAAAGATTTTAAAATAGTATTTAGACGAAACTGGTACTGATCTATCACACTTGTATATTGTGATATTTCTTCTATTGGATGTCTTAATGTTTTAGTAAAAACTTCTTGATCTCCTTCGAAGACAGCTATTTTAGTAGAAGTAGAACCCGGATTAATTGCTAATATTAGTTTCATATATTATTATTTGGCTGTTAATGCAGCTAAAGCGATAGAATTCAACTTAGTCTCTATACTATCTGCTCTAGAAGAAAGGACACAAGGAGCTTGCGCTCCAGCTACCATAGCTGCTTGTTTAACATTTTTACAAAGTTTTGAATTAACTTTATAAAATACATTAGCAGATTCGATATTAGGAAAAGTTAAGCAGTCTGCATCTCCTACGATTTCACCACCTACATGTTTAATATCTGCAGCTTCTTTAGAAATAGCTACGTCTAATGATAATGGTCCATCACCTATACAGTGAGATATTTGACCTCTTTTAATCATAGTAGAAATAAGAGCAGCATCGACACAAGCAGGCATAGCAGGTAACATTTGTTCAGTAGCAGCAATGATAGCTACTTTAGGCATCTTGATTTCCAAAGCTCTAGCCGTATTAACTAAGTATTTAGTAATAGCCACCTTTTGTTTTAAATCTGGAAGAGGAATAACAGCCATATCACCTAAAATAATAAGTTTATGATAGTTAGGGTTTTGAATAACACTAACATGAGAAAGAACAGCTTTCTTAGGAAGTAGTCCCATTTCTTTATTTAAGATAGCTCTCATAAATTTATCCGTAGAACAAAGACCTTTCATTAAGATATCACCTTTACCCTCTTTTACCATAGCAGTAGCCTCAGCGACAGCTTTAAGTTCTACTTTATTATCTACAATAGTAAATTTAGTAACATCCATATTAGATTTCTTGCATTCAGCTTCTATCATATTTTTATCACCTACTAAAGTAGCTTCTACAATACCTTTTTCTACAGCTTGATATGCGGCACTAATTGTATGATTATCTACAGACCAAGCACATATTAAGCGTTTTTTAGTTTTTGAACGAAGATGTTCAAAAATCTGATCAAAATTTGTTATCATTACGTTATGTATATTTTTTTTAGTTATTAATTATATTCTCTATATTATTTATTCAATGAAAGATGCATAGTATCCCTAGCTATCATTAATTCTTCATTAGTAGAAATAGTAGTAACTATTACTTTAGAATCGTCTGCTGACAATATCTTGTCTTCACCGTGAACTCCATCATTCTTCTTAGGATCAAATTTCACACCTATAAAATCAAGACCTTCACACATTATTTCTCTACCTACAGTATCATTTTCACCAATACCACCCGTAAAGACTATCATATCTATACCACCCATTTCAGCGGCATAAGCGCCAATATATTTTTTAACTCTAAGGGAAAACATATCTAAAGCTAATTTAGCTCTAGCATTTCCTTTATTCGCAGCTTCTTCGACATCTCTACAGTCTGAAGAAATGCCAGATATCCCTAATAAACCACTTTTCTTATTAAGAATAGAGTTTGATTCTTCGCCTGTAAGATTTTCTTTCTTTTCTAAGTATGAAACAAGACCAGGATCGACATCACCACATCTAGTACCCATAACTACCCCAGCCATAGGAGTAAATCCCATACTAGTATCAATTGATTTACCATTTTTAATAGCAGTAACTGAACCACCATTACCTAAATGGCAAGTAACTATTTTAGAATTATTTATATCAAGACCTGATAATTCACAAGCTTTATAAGCTACATATTTATGACTTGTACCATGAAAACCATATCGACGAACACGATAATTTTCATAATATTCATATGGAATAGCATACATAAAAGCTGGAGCTTCCATTGTCTGATGAAAAGCTGTATCAAACACTGCTACTTGAGGAATATTAGGCATCAATTCTTTGATAGCCTTAATCCCTAATAAGTTAGCAGGATTATGTAAAGGTGCTAATTCGGCTAGACGATTAATACCTTCTATAACTTTATCACTTACTAAACAAGATTTAGGAAAAGTTTCTCCACCGTGAGCGACTCTATGACCACAAGCTTCGATATCTTTTAGAGAATTAAGAACTCCCTTCTCTTTATCTACTAATAAATTAAGAACTGATTTAATACCTTCTGTATGATCAGGAATAGGTTTTTCTATTACATACTTTTTTCCAGCAGGTTTATGAGTTATGACACCTACTTCCATGCCTATTCTCTCCACTAAACCTTTAGCTTTTAAAGTATATTCGCTATCGTTCTTCATGTCAAGAACTTGGTATTTAAGTGAGGAGCTTCCGCAATTCAATACGAGAATTATCATGATTTATATTATTTGATTTTTATAGAATTCAATAAAATTCGCACAAAGTTAACCAATATCTGTCACTTCACGAAACATTTTTTATGTTTAATCTAAGAAAAAGAAGAATGAAAAATAATATTCCATTATATAGGATATTTTTTTGCTTTATTTTAGGAAATATTGCAATGAATTTTATTCCTTTAAAACGTGAAAATACTGCTATTGTTATAGCAGTAACTATATTATTCATATTAATTTCTTTAATATTAGGTTTTTTAAAGAACAACTCTAATATATATTTTTCTTGCATTATATTCCTTCTTGGTAGCCTTAGTATATCCGTTTATAAACATTTCAAACCTTATAAAATTCTTTCTGATTTTCATCAAGAAAAAATATACTTACAAACACTCAGAATTTCTGATATTATAGATAAGAACTATTGTACAAATATTACTCTTGATAATAATATCTGCACTAAAAAACAAACTATTTCTCACCTAATTCTTATAGGGAAAAATAAGAAAGGTGGTAAAAATAAGATAATTGCCTACATATCGAACATTCCATCTAATATCTGCATTGGCGATAGCTTAAACCTTATTCTAAGACCTAAAGAAATTAAGAATTTTTCCGATGATTTTGATTACGAAAATTACATGGCTAAATCTGACATATATTATTACACCTTTCTTAATAAAAATGATATCATAAAGATAATAAAAGATGATAATCAAAATATCGTAGAACGTATATATAAATATAGGAGAAAGATTTTTCGCAATATCAATAACTATAAGTATAAATACCCTTCATTATCCAATGAAATATCTATTTTGGCTGCTTTAACTACTGGTGATAAATCTTCTATTACAAAAGACAACTTAAATATATATACTAAAACTAGCAGTTCTCATATATTAGCCATTTCAGGATTGCATTGTGGTATTATATATTGGATACTTAATTTAATATTATCTGTCTTAGGAAAGACAAGAAATGCTAAAATCTTAAGAAATATACTTTTAATAATTTTCATATGGTTATTTTGTGTTTTCAGTGGTATGGGAGCCTCGACTATTCGAGCAGCTACGATGATTACTATTTATGAATTGGGAGAAATCATACATAGAAGGAAAAATGCAATAAATGCTCTACTTTTTACCGCCATATTACTTATAGCCATCAAACCAAATTATTCTACTGATTTAAGTTTTATATTTTCTTTCTCTGCAATGTTAGGAATTATTATTTTCACAAAAATTGATAAAAAAATAAAACTATCGATTCCCAAATTCGCAAGAAATATAGTATCCTTATGCCTGATTAGTTTAACTATTCAGCTACTACTTTTTCCTTTATCTTATCCAATATTTAAAACTTTTAATCCATTTTTTATGATTACAAATTTAATAGTAATTCCTATTACAAGCATAGTAGTATCATTAGCAGTGCCACTAATGTTTTCTTGTCCTATTCAGGGAATAAATAATACGATAATTATAATAGCCACTCTATTAATAAAATTAATGAATATTTTTTTGAAAATTATTCTATCTTTGCAATGATTTAATAAAACTATAATATATGGGCGGTTTATTTGGAGTAATTTCAACTAAGAAATGTACCACAGACTTATTTTACGGTACAGATTATCATTCACATCTCGGTACTAAAAGAGGCGGGATGGCTGTTTATAACGGTAATGGAATATTTGCTAGAGATATTCATAGTCTCGAAAATTCTTATTTCAGAATTAAATTTGCACAAGAACTTCATAAATATACTGGAAAATCTGGTATAGGTGTAATTAGTGATACTGATGCCCAGCCTATCGTTATAAATTCTCATCTTGGTAGGTTTGCAATAGTAACTGTAGGAAAGATTTGTAACATAGATTCTCTTGAATCAAAAATGTTGGCCAAAAACATAAATTTCACAGAATTATCTTCTGGAAGTACCAACCCTACTGAACTTTGTGCTCAAATTATAACTCAAGGACGATCATTTGCAGAAGGTATTGAAATTTTGCAACGCGAATTAAGAGGTTCATGTTCCTTTATTTTATTAACTGAATATGGACTTATAGCTTCTAGAGATTTATTTGGAAGAACACCATTAACGATTGCTAACAAAAAAGGAACTAATGAGTTAGGAGAAGACGTAGTAGCTAAAGCCGTAGCATCTGAAACTTGTGCTTTTTCAAATCTTGGTTATGAACAAGAATATTTATTAAGACCAGGCGAAGCTGTCTTAATAGAAAATGACAAAATAACTCAAATCGTAAAACCTAAAAAGAAGAAACAAATTTGTTCTTTCTTATGGATTTATTATGGTTATCCTGTTACTAATTATGAAAATATCAATGTCGATGAAGTTCGTTACAAACTTGGTTATAAATTAGGGCAAGAAGATAAAACTCCGATAGAAGTAGCTTCTTCTATTCCTGACTCAGGTACATGTATGGCTATAGGATATTCTGACGGAAAGAAAATTCCTTACAGAAATGCTGTAGTAAAATATACTCCTACTTGGCCAAGAAGTTTTACGCCAAGTAATCAAACAGTAAGGGATTTAGTAGCTAAAATGAAACTTATTCCTAATATTAATCTTATTAGAGAAAAGAAAATAGTTTTTTGTGATGACTCTATCGTTAGAGGCACACAACTAAAAGATAATGTTAAATATTTATATGATTATGGCGCTAAAGAAGTACATGTAAGAATTAGTTGCCCACCACTTATATATCCATGTCCTTTCTTAAATTTCTCTGCATCACGTTCTCCTTTAGAATATATAACTAGACGTTTCATTTTAATGAAAGAAGGTGCTCAAGATAAAAATCTAGATAAATACAGTACTACTGGAACTCCTGAATATAAAGCACTGGTGGAACATATTAGAAAAGAATTAAATCTTTCTTCTCTTAGATTCAACACCATACAACATCTAGTAGAAGCCATCGGTCTTCCTAAAGAAGATATTTGTACACATTGCTTCGATGGTACTAGTTATGGTGATAAAGAAGACAAACTTCCTGAAATTTTCTAGAAGATTTTAAGATATTGAAAATTGGTATCTATTATTTTTCAGAATCATTTTAATCATTTGATTCATCTAAGTTGTCTGATTTATCTGATTTCTTATTTAAGTATACAGAATTTCCTGATACTCTTTGAGCAAATTTACTATCCGAAAAGAATTCAGCAACTATTACTCTTAATACAGTATAAATAGGAATAGCGACGATCATTCCTCCTACTCCTCCCATATGCCCGGCTACTAAAACAACGATAAATATTTCTAGAGGATGTGCTTTAACACTTCTAGAATAGATTATAGGCTGGAATATATAATTATCTAATAACTGAACACCTATGGTTACTACTAATATTAAAATTATAAATAATCCTAAACTTACACTCATACCAGAACCTATATAAGTAATTAAACCCATAGTAGCTGCTATAACATGACCGATAATAGGACCTAAATAAGGAATAATATTAATTATCCCACATAAAGTACCTACCACTATAGCTAAAGTAGAATGCATACCAGCAATAAATATTAAACCTAATGAATCAAGAATAGCTATACACATAGATTCTATAAATATCCCGATAAAATATCTAGATAATAAGAACTTAGTAGAAGATGAAGCTTTCTCTACTTTAGTTTCATATTTCTCTGGAAGAATAGCCTGAATTAATCTTGTTAATAATTTTTTCTCCTGAAGAAGAAAAAAAGAAATAAATATTACTGAAAACAAGCCTACTAGAAAATCTATTAAAATAGAAGTTATAGAATTTATAATAGAAGAAAATGTCGAAACAGAAAACATATCTCTAACCTGTGATAATAAATATACTTCTATTTTAAAATTATCTCCCAAATCCGGGAAAATATTTATAATCCATCCATTAGTAGTAGCAAGCGGTCCAGAAACAGAATTAGATAATTTATTAATATCTATAACACTTAACTTTTCACTTATCTCTGTAAATAATGGAGCCACTAATACAAAAATAGATAAGAATAAAGCTAAAATCACGATTATAGTCAGTATTGACGCTAGCCAAGAAGGGAATTTAAACTTCTTGATTCTTATCTTAATCATCTGTTCTACAAGCGGTCTACCTATTAAAGCGACCAAACATGATAAAGCCAAATAAATTAATATTGTCCTAAAGTACCAGCCTAATAATCCTATAAGAAATATTACTAAAGCTGTAATAATATATTTAATCGTTTTATTCATATTGATTCAAAGATACAAAATATCCAATAAATACTTATATATTTGTTAATCACTAAAATATATAATGAATATTATTACTTAAAAATTACCCTATAAATGAAAAAAATTAATTTAATTATTATTAGTTTATTACTCCCTTTTCTATGCTTTGCTGATGAAGGAATGTGGATTCCTTCTCTTATACAAAATAGGATAATAGATATGCAATCTAAAGGATTAAAAATATCTGCTGAAGATATTTATAGTGTTAATCAAGCTTCATTAAAAGATGCTATTGTACTATTCGGTCATGGATGTACCGGAGAATTAATTTCTAATGAAGGCTTATTGATAACTAACTACCACTGTGGCTATTCTCAAATTCAGAAACATAGTTCTGTAAAACATGATTATCTTAAAGATGGATTTTGGGCTATGAATAGAAATGAAGAATTATCAAACCCCGGATTAACAGTTAGTTTCTTAGTAAGAATGGATGATGTTACAGATAAAGTTCTCAAAAATTACAAGAACAATATGTCTGAGAAACAACGCACTAATTTAATTTTTATAAACAAAATGAAATTAATTAGACAAACTAAGAAAGCATATGAAGGATGTAAAATAAATATTGAAGCTTTATACTATGGAAATCAATATTTCATGTTCGTTTTTAGGGAATATACAGATATCCGTTTAGTAGGTGCTCCCCCATCTTCAGTAGGAAAATTCGGTGGTGATACAGATAACTGGATGTGGCCACGTCATACTGGTGACTTCTCTATCTTCCGTATATACTCAAATAAGAATAATAACCCTGCAGTATATTCTGCTAATAATGTTCCTTATAAACCTAAAAAATTCTTACCCATATCTACCAAAGGTGTAAAAGAAGGAGATTTTACTTTCATTTATGGTAATCCAGGAAGCACAGAAGAGTATATTACTTCAGATGCTATAAAATTTATAGCTAGAGTTTCTAACCCTGCTAAGATTAAACTCAGAACACATATTCTAGATGCTCAGAAAAAATATATGAGCCGTGATCAAGCTGTACGTATTCAATATTCTTCTAAAAATGCTAGCGTATCCAATTCTTGGAAACGCTGGCAAGGTGAAAGAAAAGGTATCATAGAGAAACATATTATCGACAAAAAGATAGATTATGAAAATAACTTTCGTTTATGGACTGAAGGCGTGCAAACTTATGAAGGTGAAGATATTTCAGTAGGGAAAAAGTACCTTTATATATTAGATACTTTGTCAAAGCTCTATGAAGCCAGAGAAAAATACGCCATAGGAAAAGATTATTATTATGAAGCCTGTCGGCCAATAGAAATAAGTAATTTCGCAATAGGATTTGTCAAAAATCTAGAAGGTTATTCTAACTTAAATGATAATGCTGAAAATAGAGCAAAAAACCCTGCTGAAAAATTAGCTGATACTTTCTACAAAGATTACTACATGCCTATAGATAAGGAAGTATTCATTTCATTATTAAAAGAATATCAGAATGATCTTCCACAAGAAAACAAAGCTGCATATTTTAATAAATGTATTAAGAAATATGGTACTGTGGAAAAATGGGCAAATAATCTGTATTCTAATACTATTTTTACTAACCGAGTAAAAACATTGGCAGCAGCTAAAGACTTTCAAACTAACCCATCAGTATTAAAAAATGATCCTGCTTACAAATTTGGAATAGAAATGTATAATGATTTCTATTCCAGAGTAATGCCTAACTATATAAAGTACAATAAATTAATTAAACTTGCATATCGCAAATATATGAGAGGGTTGATGGCTTTCGATAAGCAAAGAGTTTTCTATCCAGATGCTAATCTTACTTTAAGAATTGCTTACGGTAAAATAGCAGGATATAGTCCTAAAGATGCAGTTTGGTACTGTCCAGTTTCTACTATTGAAGGTATTATGCAAAAAGATAATCCAAACATCTTCGATTATAATATCCCACAAAAATTAAGGGATATCTATGCTAAAAAATCTTATGGTAAATGGGCTGTAAACGGAAGCATTCCCGTATGTTTCTTAGCTACCAACCATACTACTGGAGGTAATTCCGGTAGTCCAATCATAAATGCTAACGGAGAATTAATCGGAATAAACTTCGATAGAGTATGGGAAGGCACTATGAGTGATATCGCTTTCGATAGTGAAATTTGCAGAAATATTTCATTAGACGTACGCTATGTACTATTTTATATAGATGTCATGGCTGGAGCACATCACCTAATCGATGAAATGGAAATTCATTAACATTTAAAAATATTGAGTCAAGTAATTAATATATACACTAGAAAATCTATAAGAAAGTTCGTTTTACCTTTCTATCTTAAAAATGACTTAGCACATCAGATAGATCATGCCGATCAAGTCTGTGATTTAGCTTTGAAATTAAATGATACATTATCAAAAATTTCTAAACAAAAAGAAATTCTTGTTATACTCGCAGCTTACTTTCATGACATATACGCTAGAGAAAGAAAAGTGCATAATGAATTGTCATATAAATATGTACTAGATAGTAAACTTGATTCAGCTAATAATATAGCTAACGATCAAAGAAATCCTATTTCATTTCTTTCAGATGAAGATAGAAAAAAAGTAGCTATGGCTTGTCTAGAACATAGAAGTAGTTTTAATGGAACATTCTATAGTTCACTTTCAGAAATAATATCAAGTGCAGATCGGGGTTTTCCCGATTTAGTCGATACTTTAGAAAGAAGCAAAGTATTTTGGATATCCAAATATGGGAAAGATGAAATCGAGGCTAATAAACAAGCACGAATTCATATGAAAGAAAAATATGGTTTTCATGGTTATGCGAACTACCCACCATTATACCGCAAATACTTTAAAAATGAACTCGAAAAAATGCAAAATCAAATCGATAAATTATAATAAGGGGAAATTAAAAACTAACGTCAATAATTTTTAAAATTATATAAAAAAGGAACGATATTTAAATCGTTCCTTTTTACATTTTATAAAATCTTATGTGAACTTAATTTTGTGGATGAGCTTCTAAAAAAGCTTTATACTTTTTAAAGTTTTCCATAAATTCTGGTTTTTCTTCACGAAAACGGAAATAAATCTGTTTTAATGCATCAGCAATAGCTATTTCAAAATCTTCATTCTGTAACTCTTCTGCTTTAGCAAAAGCTTTTTCATAAGGATCAATAGCGTTTCTTAAGTTTTGTTCAAATTCTTTATTAAGAGTTTCATACATTTCAACATCATTAAGATCTAATTCACTGATTTTATTTTGAATATCAATAGAACGATCATAATATAAAGAACCTAAAGAATAAATTCCGAATAAATAATTAGGATCTACTTCTACAGATTTTTCATAACATTTAACAGCTAAATCGAAATCACCTAGCTTTTTATAAACATTACCTTCAGCATAGTGTAAAGAAGCATTAGTAGGTTCATTTACCTGTGCTTTCTGTATTAATGATAAAATTTCATTAGTATCTCCATTCGTAGACATGTAGAAATTAATAAGATTAACTAAAATTCCTTGATTAGTAGGAAATGATTTATAACCATCTAATAATGTTTGTTTAGCATTTAAAGTATCTTTCTGCTCTAAATAAATTTCAGCCAGTGATGAATAAACTGCACCATCTGCTGAATAATTATATTTTTCACATTCTTTATAATACTTAAGAGCCTTTTCATTTTGAGAAGATAATCTAGCTGTAAGTGCTGTATAATAAATAATAGTGGTATCTATTATATTTAATGCTGGATTATAAGTAGTAGATAAAGCATTTTCAAATGCATCACAAGCTTCTTTCATCTTAACCATTTCATTATAACCTAAAGCTACATTTACATATTTTTTTCTAATAGAAGACATACTTTCTTTAATATCGTCTAACTTTTTAGCCGATTTATCGACTTCAATAGCTTTATTTAAGGCATCAACTGCTCTTGCTAAAGGATTTTCCATTAAGGGTTTTATAATATCGACTTCTTTAACATTACCATCAGAACCATAATAAACTATTATATCTTTATAAGTATCTTTCGTATAAGTTTGTCCTTGAATTTGCAATTCTTCAGTTTTGACAATTTTAAAATCTTTTAAAATTAATTTAGTTTGTATACGAGTAAACCCAGGAGCTATTCCATAATGTTCAGCTTCATATAAGTCTACATATTTCTCTGCTAAAGTAGTCCAAGTTTTAACTTTAGTAGCTCTTTTCACATTCTCGGTTTTTACTTTAGCTTTATGTACTTGAGCTAAAGCTTTATCTGCATTCTGAGCACTTAGTGCGAATGCCAGCAATACGGCTGAAAATACAAGTAATACTTTTTTCATATTTTTTCTTTTTGTTATTAATTTTCAATAAATGAATAATTGTTTTTGTTAATATTTTCAATAATTAATCTTCAGCATTATCAGTATTATCTTCAAGCCCATTAGAACCTTCTGTACCTTCTACATCTTCTACACCTTCAGTGTTTTCTACTTCATCTTCACGTTCAACAATACAAACAGCTGCAATAGCATCATTATGTCTAATGTTAATCAATTTAACACCTTGAGTAGCACGTCCAGCAATTCTAATAGTAGAAATAGCTTCTCGAATAATAATACCAGATTTATTAATAATCATAAGATCATCATCATCACCTACTAATTTCATAGATACTAATGGACCTGTTTTTTCAGTAATATTTATAGTTTTAACACCTTTACCTCCACGCTTAGTAATACGATAATTCTCAAGAAGTGAACGTTTACCTATACCATTTTCACTAACTACCATAACATGGCTGGCATTTTTTTCTTCTTCAGTACCTTTTACACAAATCATGCCGATTACCTCATTATTTTCTTCAATCTTTATTCCACGCACTCCAGAAGCTGTTCTACCAATAGATCTTACACCTTTTTCTTCAAATCTTACACATTTACCTTTTTTAGAAGCTAGTAAGATATCTGAGTGTCCATCTGTAAGTTCTGCATCTATTAACTGGTCACCATCTTTAACAGTGATAGCGATGATACCATTAGTTCTTGGTCTAGAATAAGCCTCTAGGGTAGTTTTCTTAATAACACCTTTCTTAGTAGCTAATATTATAAAATTATTATTAATATATTCTTCATCTTTTAGATCCTCCGTATTAATATAAGCTCTTACTTTATCATTAGGTTCTATATTAATCACATTTTGAATAGCACGACCTTTAGAAGTCTTAGAACCTTCAGGAATTTCATAAACCTTTAACCAATAACATTTACCATTCTGAGTAAAGAATAATATAGTAGAATGCATATTAGCCACATATAAATGTTCTATAAAATCTTCATCTCGAGTTTTACTACCTTTAGATCCTACCCCACCTCTATTCTGTAATTTATAATCTATTAAAGGAGTTCTTTTAATATATCCTAAATGTGAAATAGTAATTACTTCATCTTCATCTGGATAGAAATCTTCAGGGTTAAAATCTCCTGCTGCTAATTCTATCTTAGATCTTCTAGGATCACCATATTTAGCTTTTAACTCTTGTAATTCTTCTTTGATTTTCACAAACTGAAGACCTTCATCAGCTAAAAATTCATTCAATTTATTAATAAGTGCCATCAATTCGTCGTATTCTTTCTGTAATTTGGCTCTTTCCAAACCAGTTAACTGACGAAGTTTCATTTCAACGATAGCATTAGCTTGAACTTCAGAGAAGTCATACGCTTTCATTAAATTCTGTTTAGCTTCTACAGCAGTTTTAGATGCTTTGATTAAAGCTATAATTTCATCAATAATATCTAATGCTTTTAATAAAGCTTCTAAGATATGAGCTCTTTTTTCTGCTTGTCTTAATTCAAATTTAGATCTACGAATAACTACTTCATGACGATGTTTTACGAAATATTTGATAAGCTGTTTTAAATTTAAAAGTTTTGGCCTACCATCTACTAGAGCAATATTATTTATAGAAAAACTATTCTGAAGAGGAGTATATTTAAATAATGTATTAAGAACGACATTGGCGACAGTCCCCATCTTTAACTTAATAACGATTCTCATACCCTTATGGTCAGATTCATCATTAATATATGAAATACCTTCTATCTTCTTAGATTCTACTAATTCAGCTATTTTTTCAATTAACTCTTTTTTATTGACTAAATAAGGAATTTCTGTAATTACTATAGTCTCACGACCTGTAGAAGCTACTTCAATATCAGTCTTACCACGCGTAACGATTCTACCATGACCAGTTTCATATGCATCTTTAGCACCTTGAATTCCTTGGATAATACCTCCTGTAGGAAAATCCGGAGCTTTAATATACTGCATAAGACCATCAGTATCTATTTCTGGGTTATCTATATAAGCACATATAGCATCAGTAGTTTCACAAAGATTGTGAGGAGCCATATTAGTAGCCATACCTACTGCGATACCTGAAGATCCATTCAATAAAAGAAGTGGAGCCTTGGCAGGCAATACTGTAGGTTCTTTTAGAGTATCATCGAAATTTGATTTATAATCTACTGTATCCTTATCTAAATCAGCCAAACATTCTTCTGAAATTTTCTGGAAACGAGCTTCTGTATAACGCATAGCCGCAGCAGAATCACCGTCAATAGAACCAAAGTTACCCTGACCTTCTACTAACATATATCTCATATTCCATTCCTGAGCCATTCTTACCATAGCTTCATATACACTAGAGTCACCATGTGGATGGTATTTACCCAATACTTCACCTACAATACGTGCGGATTTTTTAGTAGCTTGATTTGAATTTATTCCTAATTCATGCATACCGAAAAGGACTCTACGATGCACAGGTTTCAAACCATCACGTACATCAGGTAAGGCTCTTGACACTATTACTGACATAGAATAATCAATATAAGCAGATTTCATCTCTGTCTCTATATCTATAGGGATAATTTTCCCTTTAACTTCCTCTAATTCCATTATTTATATTGTTATATTTTTATTTCTTAAACCGCTAATTTACACATTTTTCGCTATGTGACAAAATGAATTTATATTTATTTTTCATACTTATTTGATTAAATTTGTAGTGTATTAAATCTTAGATTTTATTACTCAGAATAAATACTTTAATTTAACATGTATAATGCTATTTTATGCCTTTTTGTCAGAATTAAATTTAGCACAGAATTTGCAGTAATAGTAACTATTAATTATAGAAAACACTTAATAATTAGAATAAAAACATTTTCATAAAAGGAGATTATATATATGAATTTACGTTTATCCAGATATTTATCTAAAGCTATTTCATCAGCCAAAGATGAAGCCATGAGAACTGGTACATATGAAATAAGTTCAGACCATCTTATTATCAGCCTAATACGTATGGGAAATAATAGAGCATGCGAACTTATAAAACTTATGGACCTTTCGGTCAATGATTTGAAAGAGGAAATGAACAGAAAACTCATCAAAGGGGAAATGATACCATTTGCTGACACTCTTAAAATGCGTTTTTCTGATGATTTCAAAACTCTACTCAGAACTATGTATCTCGAAGCTAAAAATATCCAAAATTCTATGCCTTGTACTGAGATTATTATTTTATCAGTAATGAAAGATCGTAACTCTCAATTTTTCAACATAATGTCCGAAAAAGAAATCACCTATGAAGCCCTTCTTGAAAAAGTTAAATCTTCATTCTATCCAGATGATTCTGCCAAAGACAGATTATTCGATCAAGAAATAAATAAAGATGATTCCGAAATAGGAATAGAAGTAAACTTAGAGAGTAGTATGATGGTCAAGTCTGACAAGAAACCTAAGCCATTAGATAGTGGAAAAAAGAATTCTTTAGGAAAATATGCTTTAGACTTAACTGCTGAAGCTGCTCATGGACGATTAGATCCCGTAGTAGGCCGCGAAAAAGAAATATTAAGATTAGCACAGATATTAGGAAGAAGAAAAAAAAATAATCCTATTCTTATAGGTGAACCTGGTGTTGGGAAATCAGCCATTGCCGAAGGCCTAGCTATTAAAATCTCTGAACATAAAGTTCCAGAAGCCCTATCTAATAAAAAGATTTTTTCATTAGATATAGCAGCATTAGTAGCAGGTACCAAATTCCGTGGTCAATTCGAAGAAAGAGTAAAATCTATTATTGATGAAATAAAACACAGAAACGATGTAATCTTGTTTATCGATGAATTACATACCTTAGTAGGTGCAGGTGGATCTCCAGGATCACTAGATGCTGCTAATATGTTAAAACCAGCTCTTGCACGTGGAGCAATTCAATGTATAGGAGCTACTACCCTTGATGAATATAGAGAAGTCATAGAAAAGGATGGAGCTTTAGATAGAAGATTCCAAAAAATATTAATAGAGCCTACTTCTTATGATCAAACTCTTCACATCTTAAATGAGATTAAGGAAAATTACGAACAACATCATAAAGTTAAATATTCTGACGAATCTCTTAAGAGCTGTATCGTATTATCTACTAGATACATATCAGATAGAGCATTGCCTGACAAGGCTATTGACCTTATGGATGAAGCCGGTTCTAAAGCTCGAATAAGAAATATGAAATTTCCCAAATCTCTTATTAAAATGAGAGATGGCATAGAAAATCTTCGTCATAAAAAAATAAAAGCAGTCGCTGAAAAAAATTTCATAAACGCAGGAAACTTCAGATATTTAGAGAAACAAGCTAATGAAAATTATGAATTAACCATTAGTAAATGGGAAAAGAAAAAAACTTTAAAGCCTGTCATTATTACAGAAAATGATATAGCAGAAGTAACTTCTAGCATGACAGGAATTCCATTGAACAAAATAGCACTTAGCGAATCTAATAAACTATTACATATGGACAAGATCATAAAGAAAAGGATTATTGGTCAAGATGATGCCATAGAAAAAGTAGTTAAAGCTATTAGAAGAAATAGAGCTGGATTAAAAGATCCTAGAAAGCCCATCGGTTCATTTTTATTCTTGGGCCCTACCGGTGTAGGAAAAACTCAATTAGCTAAAGTATTAGCAGAATTCATGTTCTCTAATTCTGATGACCTTATTAGAATAGACATGAGTGAATACATGGAGAAATTTGCTATTAGTAGACTAATCGGAGCGCCTCCAGGATATATAGGATATAACGAAGGGGGACAACTATCAGAACAAGTAAGAAGAAAACCTTATTCAGTAGTATTATTGGATGAAGTAGAAAAAGCTCATCACGATGTCTTTAATCTATTATTACAAGTGTTAGATGAAGGTCGTCTTACTGATAGTAACGGTCGTCAAATAGATTTTCGTAACACTGTTCTAATCATGACCTCGAACTTAGGTAGTCGCCAAATAAAAGAATTTGGAGCAGGTATTGGATTCTCTACATCTACTAAAATAGACAAAGAATTTAAGAATGAAAAAATAGTAGAAAAAGCAGTAGGGAAAACTTTTACTCCTGAATTTTTAAATAGACTAGATGAGCAGATTATTTTCAACTCTTTAACGAAATCTGATATTCGCAAAATCGTTAAGATAGAACTTAAAAGTCTTTACAAAAGAGTCGAAGATGTAGGTTATACATTGAAAATCACATCGGGCGTCATGCAACTATTGTCTGAAGAAGGTTATGATTCTCGTTATGGAGCAAGACCTATTCAACGTGCTATCCAGCGTAACATCGAAGATGTAGTCGCAGAAGCTATCCTATCAGGAGTCGAAAAAGGTTCAGAAATCAATCTATCTATGAAAGACAAAAAGGTCATTTGGGAAGAATCTAAAAATACAGAGAAAACTAAAGTAAAATTATAATAGTCAATCCCTTATTTTAACTGTTTTAAGAAGAGTAAATAACATAATCACCTTCTCAGAGCATTTTTTGATATTTCCTCTAAACCGCTTAACGATTTAAAATGATTTGATAAATTTTATACTTCCGAGATTAGATATAATAATATTAGAATCATAAGATTTGTTTAACAATGCATTATCATTTTTATTAATAGGACATCTGTTAAACTCACTATCTACATTGAAAGAAACAGGATCCTTAATCGAAATCTCTTGAAAGCCTAACTTTCTATATACATTACCATTCGACCATTCGCAATCCGCATATGACATTATTTCAAATGATTCTAAAGACTTAAGAATCTTGATATTATTTGGTCGAAGTAATCTAACAAAAGACATCATAACTTTCCCCATTCCACCTACGACTCTTATACCTTGACTAGAAGCATATCGCACCCATTCATAAGATTTGATACCTCCCCTATCTATAGTCATTTTTCTAGGAGCTGAAAAACTAGCAACAGCTACAAGTAAACCTAATTTTGAATTTTCATTTTTAGAACCTAGGACTAATCTATCCTTAGTTAAAACAGATCTATCCTTCTTAATAAATAATCCAAAATGATATCTAGCTCTCGCGAAACCATAGACATGAGTTTCTTTTAAAAACGATTTTGCTAAAGTTGAATTTATTCTTTTGCATTCACAGTTTCTAGCAAAGACACTCTTACCGAAGCCTAAATGCATCTTAATCCTATCTTTAATCATTTCCATTTTGGACATCCACAAATCTTCATAAAGATATACGACCCTACAGTGTTTATCTTTATGAATTTGAACGGAATATTCAAATAATGCATGTGATAAAGAAATAGAATTAAAATCTCGGTTACATACCGAAAAATAAGAAAGTGGGATCGTTATTATCGCTAAATGGTTAATGGGAAATATATAAGTAGAAATATTAGATGAGTTATTAAACAAGTTTTCAGCTGATTTAAATAGATAGTATTTTCTATCTAATTCATTAAAAAAAATCCTTATTTCTTCGTTAAAATTCATTCAAATAATAGTTCATATCAAAATTGCTACACAAATATAAAAAAAATTCAACTAAATTTTGGAGATTGAAAAAATATCCATACTTTTGCACTCCTATTATCGGAAAAATGATTCGTTAGCTCAGTTGGTAGAGCACAACACTTTTAATGTTGGGGTCCTGGGTTCGAGACCCAGACGGATCACTAGAGAGAAACTATTTTTAAAGTTTTCTCTTTTTTATAAGATTGATTGTTAAGGATAGATTCGTTAGCTCAGTTGGTAGAGCACAACACTTTTAATGTTGGGGTCCTGGGTTCGAGACCCAGACGGATCACTAAAAAAAGGGAGTTTTTTAACTCCCTTTTTTTTATGTACTCTATGTATCCATGTAACCGACACCGACCTAATCTACTATTACTATACTGCCATATTATTTCTTTACTTCATATTACACCATTTCATTACATATTATTTTATCTGATTCTCTTATAAAATGAATGAAATATTTGCAAATTAAATTATAAAACTTACTTTTGTTATAAATTAAACAAACGATTAAAACACTTGTTTAATTACGAGTATTAAAAGCACATATTAATTAAATATTAGAAATAATTAAGCCATTATGAATTTTTTAATCTAGTATTTTTTAATTATAAAAAAATGATGGAGAATAATAGCAGTAATTTGAAAAAAAACAAAAAAGAAAGTATAATTAAATCAGCGAGAAGACTATTTATCCAGAAAGGATATCAATCTACCTCTATGAGAAATATTGCTAAAGATGCAGATGTAAATTTAGCTCTCGTTAATTATTACTTTAATAGTAAAGAATCATTATTCGATTTAATATATAATGAAATAATTGAAAAATTATTAAGTGATATTCAAATCAGTATTTCTGAAGATAATACTACTATTGAAAACATATCATATTTAATAGATATTTATACTGAATTACCTATCAAAAATCCAGAACTCACTAGTTTCATTTTTTTTGAAATATATAAAAATCCCAGCAAATTGACTTCCAAAATTATAAAAATAGAACACTTCCAAAAGGCAATAAATATCTTCATCCAAACTGCTAGGAGAGATATGAATAAAGGCTTAATTAGACAAATAGATGACCCGGGCATATTATTATTCAATGTATTGTCCATTAGTATAGTGCCTTTTCTAGGAAAACCTATTATAAAAAATACATTTAATATAGATGATAAAACATTCATTGCATTTATGCGTAAAAGAAAAGAAGAGATAATTAATATATTTAATATATACCTTAATCCACCTAAATAAATCAAAAGTTTAAATATTGCCGCCAGGCAAAATAATATACATAAAATGAAAAAAATAAGAAATTTAATACTAGGCACTTTAATCATCGCTGGGAGTTTAACATCCTGTACATCTACTGATAAACAAGCAGATGCATTCGGGAATTTCGAAGCTATAGAAATAGTGGTTTCTGCTCAAGGGAACGGCCTATTAGAAGACCTTAAGATCGAAGAAGGTGACAAATTATCTCAAAATCAGAAAATAGGTTTAATAGATACAATGTCTCTTAATCTTCAAAAAATTCAGATAGAACAAAGCATAAAAGCTATATACGCTAAACTTCCTAATAAGACAGATCAAATAAATGTGCTAAAAGAAAAATTGGCGATAGCCAAATTAGAACAGAAAAGAATAACAAATTTATATAAATCTGATGCTGCTACAGCTCGACAATTCGATAATGTTAATTCAGAAGTTAATGTATTGAAAAAACAAATCGTCGCTACCTCTTCTACTTTAAATATTCAACAAAAAGGATTATTAGCAGAGACATCTACTCTTAAAGCAAAAATAGATCTTATTAATTATCAGATATCTCAATATATAATAACATCGCCTATTAATGGAGTGGTTCTAACTAAGTATGCCTATGAAGGAGAAGTAACATATCTTGGAAAATCTTTATTTAAAATGGCCAATATTGACAGTCTTATATGCAGAGCATATATATCAGAGAATCAGTTAAATAAAGCAAAAATAGGAGAATATGCCATAGTATATATAGATGCAGAAGAAACTACTCAAAAAATTATTCAAAAAAAATATATAGGTAGATTAACTTGGGTATCAGATAAGGCAGAATTCACTCCTAAAGTAATTCAAACTAAGGAACAAAGAAGCAATTTAGTTTATGCTATTAAAATATTAGTCCCTAACGATGGTTCCCTAAAAATAGGAATGCCAGCAAGAGTAGAGTTTCATAAATAATCTAAGATTATAATCCATTACTGAGATGAATTCCATACAAATACATAATGTTAGCAAAAATTACGGCGAAGTAATAGCCCTCAAAAATATTAACATAGATATAACTGAAGGTGAACTTTTCGGATTGATAGGTCCAGATGGCGCAGGCAAAACTACACTATTTGAATCCTTAGTAACTTTATCTCCTGCCGATAGCGGACATTCTAAAGTTTGTGGATTAGACACTGTTAATGATAGGAAAAAAATACGACAAATAGTAGGTTATATGCCTGGTAAATTCTCTCTATATAGTGATTTGACAGTATATGAAAACCTTAAATTCTTCGCAGACATTTTCGGAACATCTATCGAAGAAGGATACGAATTAATACAAGATATTTGGGTTCAAATAGAGCCATTTAAAAAACGCCCAGCTGGTAAACTTTCAGGTGGTATGAAACAGAAATTAGCACTATGTTGTGCTCTAGTTCATCAGCCAAAAGTATTATTCTTAGATGAACCTACCACTGGTGTTGACCCCGTTTCTAGAAAAGAATTCTGGGAAATGCTTAAGCGTCTTAAGAAAAAAAATATCACTATTTTCGTATCTACACCATATATGGATGAAGCTATTTTATGTGACCGTGTAGCCCTTATTCAAAACGGCGAAATAATGACAATAGATACACCTCAAGGAGTAGTAGATTCCTATCCCCACAAGTTATATGAAATTAAAACTAATAACATTTTCCAAGTAATTAAAGTTTTAAATAACTGGGATAAAACTCATAGTAGCAACACCTTCGGGAAAAGTATTCACTTCGTCGCTAAAGATGATAATATTACAGAAAAACAAATTCGGTCTTGTCTGACGACAATACTTCTAACAAATGAGGAAAATCTACCAATAGAAATACAATCTATAAGTCTGATTAAAGCTACTATAGAAGACTGCTTCATTGAATTTATGTCAACTAATGCTGACGCCTATACTGATGCTGATCAAAATAAAGTAATAAATAATGAATAATCCTAGCACAGAGATAAACGTACATATAAAAAATCTCACTAAGAAATTTGGTAATTTCACAGCTGTAGATGCTATTTCCTTAGATGTAAAAAAGGGTGAAATCTTCGGATTTTTAGGAGCTAACGGCGCAGGTAAAACTACAGCTATGAGAATGTTATGCGGATTATCATATGCCACATCAGGAGAAGGGACAGTCGGAGGTTTTGATATAAACAACCAACAAGAAAAGATTAAAAGAAATATAGGATACATGAGTCAAAAGTTCTCATTATATGAAGACTTAACAGTATTTGAAAACATAAGATTCTATGCATCAGTTTATGGATTGTCATCCACTCAAATCAAAGAAAGTACCAAGAATCTTCTTACAAAATTAGGGATGACAAAACATGAAAACACATTAGTAAAAAGCCTCCCTTTAGGCTGGAAACAAAAGTTAGCCTTCTCCATAGCAGTAATTCATAATCCTAAAATAATATTTTTAGACGAACCTACTGGAGGAGTAGATCCAGTAACTAGAAGAAGTTTCTGGAATCTTATTTACGAAACAGCAGAAAAAGGAACTACAGTATTTGTCACCACCCATTATATGGACGAAGCAGAATATTGCGATAGAATTTCTCTTATGGTAAATGGAAAAATAATGGCACTAGGTTCTCCAGATAAATTAAAAGAAGAATTTAAAGTTAAGAATATGAACGAATTATTTTATTTATTAGCAAGAGATACTTCCACACTTTAAAAATATCAAAGATGAATAAATTAAGACCTTTCATAAGAAAGGAATTTCAACATATTTTTAGAGATAAGAAAACATTACTTATCATCTTTATCTTACCGATAGTACTTATTATACTCTTCGGTTTCGCTATACGTTCTGAAGTAAAGAATGTACCGATAACCATATTAGATAAATCTAAAGATGAAATGTCTATAGAATTAACTAATAAAATTTTAGCATCTAAATACTTCATAAATAAAGCTAACGTTCAAACAGATAGTGAAATAGAAGAAAAGTTTAAAAATAAAGATATATCTTGTGCAGTAATTATTCCACCTAATTTTTCAAGAGATTTTATTAAGTTAGGTACTACAAATCTTCAAATAATAACAGATGCCACAAATCTAAATAACTCCACCATTTTTAAGCAATATTTAGAAGCCATTATTACATCTTTTAGACAAGAAAAATTAAATATTCCATACATATCAGATCCTATAAATTTATCTTTAAGACTAGTATATAACCCTGAGCTTAAAGACGTTTATATGTTTGTTCCAGGATTATTAGCCCTAATATTAACACTGGTTTCAGCTATTATGAGTGCAGTATCCCTAACGAAAGAAAAAGAAACAGGCACCCTAAACATCTTAAAAGTATCTCCACTAAAGATTTATCATATCATTATAGGAAAACTTATTCCTTACTTATTGTTAAGTTTACTAGATGTCGTAATAATAATGGGAATGAGTGTAGTCATTTTCAATATGCCTATAAATGGAAGTTATTTATTACTAGCATTGTTATTCATTATTTTTTTATTGACAGCCCTATCTATTGGAGTATTTGTTTCCTCCATAACAGATACACAACAAGCAGCATTAATTTTATCGATAATTTCATTATTTCTACCCACTACCCTTTTATCAGGGTTTATATATCCTATAGAAAATATGCCATTATTCTTACAAGGAATAAGTCAGTTATTCCCTGCGACATGGTTCATCGAAGGTCTTAAAACTATAATGATTAAAGGAGAAGGATTACATTTTATTTGGATGCAACTTACTGTTTTAACAGCCATGAGTATGTTTTTCATAACATTAAGTATAAAAAAATACAATAAAATCTAAACAAAGAAAGTTATGAATGTAACATTAGAATTAATAAGAAAAGAATTCTTACAAATAATTAGGAATAAATTAATAATGAAAATTATTATAATGGCTCCTATTCTGCAATTAATAATATTAGTTTACGCAGCCAACTTCGAAATCAAACATCTAAATATGGGTGTCATAGATAGGGATAATACCGAATTGTCTCTATCACTTAAAAATAGTTTCGTAAGTTCAGGATATTTTAAACTAAAAAACATAGAAAAAGATTATACCGAAGGACTAAAAGAATTTGATCGAGAAAAAGTAGATATCATAATAGAAATTCCAAATAATTTCGAACAAGATCTTAAAAAAGGAACTAGACCAGGTTTATTCATAGCAGTTAATGCTATAAATAGTATGAAAGCTGGAGTATCCTCATCATACATAGCTAAAACTATGGCTACTTATTACAAATCAGAAACATTTCAAAGAGTCATAAAAACTACCTCCACACAAAATTCGTCCCAAATAAACGTAGAATATTCCGATTGGTATAATCCACAGTTAAACTATAAATCATATATGCTACCTGGTATTTTATGCATCATAATAACTATCATGGGAATACTTCTGACAGCACTTAATGTAGTAAGAGAAAAAGAAGTCGGAACTATAGAACAATTAAACGTCATTCCTATTACCAAAGCCCAATTTATTATCGGTAAATTAGTCCCTTTCTTCATAATAGGAATCCTCCAGTTCACTCTAGGGATCCTTATAGCTATTAGCTTATTCAGACTACAAATAGTAGGAAGTATTCCACTCCTTTACCTCATGATTTCTGTATATCTCTTAGTAGTATTAGGAATAGGATTTTTAATATCGAACATATCAGAAACACAGACCCAATCTATCTTCGTATCACTATTTTTTATGTTCATCTTCATCTTGATGAGTGGACTATTCACTCCTGTAGAAAGTATGCCAGTATGGGCACAGAAAATATCAATGATAAACCCAGCTTACTATATGGTAGATACATTACGATTAATCATACTAAAAGGCAGTAATTTCGCGAACGTATTCCATTATTTCTTAATATTATTAGGAATGGCAATAATTATAAATTTCGCAATCTTCAGAGTATATAAAAAAGTTAGTTAGATTTAGCCTGACGGCCATATAAAATGAGAAAACTTAAAAAATGTGCTCTACCCCTACTTCTTATTCTTATTATAACTTCTATCGTGTCTGTTCAGAAAGATACTATCGTGCTTAATTTTAAAAAAAATCAGTACAAACAGAATTTAACTTCTATTTATACTGATTAATTATTATATTATTATAGTATCGAAATCTGAATTTTTTTCAGGACGATACATAAAATCAAATAATATACTATAGTCTTTTGACCTTTAAAGCATTAAGTCCTTTTGGAGTTTCCTCTACTTCATAACTTACTTTATCGCCTTCATCGATTTCATCGATTAATCCGTTTTGATGAACAAAGACATCTTTACCTCCATCATCAGGAGTGATAAATCCAAAACCTTTGGCTCTGTTGAAAAATTTTACTGTTCCGTTATTCATTATATCATTTTTAATTAAGTCCAAATTTAACATTAAATTTTAGAATATAAATTTTTTATGTAACTTTATTTTTATATAATGACTAAAATGAATAAGAAAGGCTAAAAAGAAGCTGTCTTCGTGGTAGATAATAGATATTATTTATTATGTGATACTCATTCTGAAAAATAGCATCTATATGATTAATATTTAACAAATTGTATGCATCTATTCCAAAAATCAACTGGTTCTTTAGAAATGAATAAGAAGCTCTAGCATTAAGATTAGTTAAAAACCCATTATCTGCATTAGAACTATTATTATAATATTCATCTGAACTAATTTTAATACTAAGAGAATTTAATCTAAAAAATAGTTTCTGAGTAAAATTAAAATACGAATTCTTAACATCGGTATAAGCAGATCCTGAGATCTTACTAGTATTATATGATGCCTTTAAAATAAAGTTAATAGGAAGGCGAAAAGCTGTAGAATATTTTAATCTATAATTCATAGATAATACAGAATTTAATCTATTTTCAGTAGTACTAATTCCACTATAATACCTATTGTGAAAAAGATTAGTGGAAAACTTCAGAGTAGAAAATAAAGGATCTATATATTTTTCTAAAGAAAGATTTACTAACTGAGTTAAAACATTATTATCATAGGTATATCTTATTTCTGTTATATCGGAAGACACATCTAATAAAGATAAGGCTAAACCCTCCTGATAATTTACAGAATATAAGCTATTCATATTAAAACCATCGAAAAGATCTGAATAGAAATAACTAATAGTAGCCAAATAACTAGAAACATATTGATCTATTTCAGCCATCTGCCTTTTATGAGTTCTGAAACTAGTATAATACGAATTAGCTAAAAAAGCCTCAGACGGCAATGCTGATTTTTCATAAGATAAGGATGCGATAAACTTATTATAAGATTTTAATAACTGATATTTTAGTAGGGAAGAAAAATAGCATTTACGGTCTTCATTCTTAGAATAATTATTCATCCATGTAGGGCCTGCTTTTATATTCAATGATATATCAGAGATTCCTATATGGAATATAGGATTAATATAAATATTAGCTATATTATTAGTTAATTTAGTATCAGAAAATAAGCTATTATTAATGATATTCATATTTTCAGCCCTATTCTCATATTGAAAACCCATTCCTATATCGAAATAAGAATTGAAATTATGAACCATACTAGATCTTAACTGTAAGGATCTAGTAAAAGCCCTTACCTTCTGATTAAGAATTATATCATCAGACTCAGTATTATTGTAATAAAATAACTGAGAATTATCATTATATAGATATTTCATATCAAATGATGAATAGGTATTTTTATTAATCAAATATGAAAGATTACATTCATTATTAATAAATAGATATTTATCACTTATATCTGTATTAGTAAGACTATGCTTAATATTATCATCTATAGACTCTAAATTAGTTCCATTAAAGCTATCAGCTAAGGAGTTTATCTCTAGTCTTAATTTATCATTAATATTATATATTAATTTAATATTACCACCTATAGTAGTGGGTTTTAAATTATTACTTCTATCATAAGATGTTTTAACATCATTATTATAATAATTAGTAAAATTAGAATAATCAGATTCAAACTTAGATTTAGAGAATGTAAAATTAGATGAAATCTCTACCATATCATTAGGCTTAGAATAAGTATTAAGGATTTCTACCTGTCTTCTTTCTTTATATTTATCGAATACATTATTAGAAGTACTCTGAGAATATGCAGAATAGATTAATCTAGAATCTGCCCAGCTAGTATATTCCTTACTAATATCATAAAGACGCATTTTATTAGAAAAAGAATAAGTATTAGCCTTAGTGTTATTATTATCGACAGAACTAATGCTCTGCACTTTAAACATCGGTGAAATATAAAACATATTAGACATTCCTCCATAAACTTTAGGCACACCTAAGCTCCCCTGAAGCTTTCCCATCACTCCCTTTTTACTTTTATCCATGCTTAGATTAATAGCCATTTCATCAGATTTCACAAGACCTTTTAACAGTTTATTCTCATGGTAATCATCTATGGTCTGTATCTTAGCTATCATCTCAGGCTTAATAGTTCTACTGGCCACACTATAATCTCCACCGAACATATCAGCGCCATCTAATAATAGTTTACTAATCCTCTTTCCATTAAATGATATCTTCCCCTGCTTATCTACCTTCATCCCAGGTAGTTTCTTAATAACCTCTTCTATATTGGTCTCTGTACTATCTGTATATGCTTGTACATAAAAGGTATTGGTATCTTTATTAATACTAAATTTATGAGCTGAGATTACTACAGAACTTAATGTATTTTCTCTAAAAGACATCCTCACAGGAGAATGGAATTCTGAAATTCTCATCTTTTTCTTCTGATAATTAAGATGTAAAAATTCCACAAAGGCTATTTCTTTATTTTTATAATTAAGAGCAAATTCTCCATTTTTATCACTACTACCCAGAACGATAATCTTTTGATTTTTATCTCTTAATACTACATTAGCACCTATTACCAAGCTATCATTAATATCAATGATTTGACCTGAAAATATGGTTTTTTCTGACTTAACTACAGAAATATTCTGAGCTAAAATATTCTGAAATGGGAAAATGCAGCTTATAATAAAAAGACTATTTACTATTAATATAAAAGATAATTTACTTCTCATTAATCTCTTCCATTAATGTTTTATCCTCGAAACTTAGTGTAGAACGACAGGATCCTCCTTCTGATAAGGTGGAAAAATATCTTTCCATCCTATTTTTCTGGATTTTAACCTTCTTTATTAATTCAGCACGAGATACTATATTTTTCATTTTAAAATTAGGATACATGGTATTTGCTTGAGAAAAGCTTCTTAAATAATATTTAAATTCTCCATCGTTAGAAACAGCAGAGACTAATAACCCAGGTAACCCCCATAATTTTTTAATTCCTGCTTTAACTGGAATTTCTGGAGCGAACCAAACCTTATAATCTCTACCATAAATATTAGCAGTAGCCAAATAACAGTTATGATTACTTATTACTTTTATACTATCCATATTAATGAACCAGTCAGGCTGTTTCATTTTATATTCTAGAATATACTTATGATTCATAATATCTATAGATTCATAAGCTATAGAATCTTTTAAAGAATATTTCGAAAAATCAGTAAAAGATTTATTCTCATTTAATTTCTTAGTGTTTTTCTGCTTTTTCATATTATCAGACATAATCACTAAAGAAGATGAAATCTGTATAGAAGATTTAAAATCTAATATTCTGGATGCTAATACCCACTGATCATGTTCTATAAACAACACATATCTAGTATGTACTGCCTTTCCCATATTTATCTCACTGTCATAAACTGCCTGATATTCTTGAGAAGTTATATTATTAGATTTAAATATTAATACGAAAATACTTACTAGAAATACTAATGAGAATGATTTATAGGATGTCATGTTTAAGTTTTATTATTTAATTAAAGATAGGAATATTCATAAAGAAAAACAATTATATATATAATTTATATATAAACAACAAAACATTCTACTATAAATTTGTCTTCGGTTTTCTAGGAACAAATGTTTTTGTCTTCCGTTTTCGAGCAAAAACAAGGAACAAATTTTTATTTAAAAAATAGATAATTATTTAAACAAAGGCATTTTAATTCTTATAGGATACTATTTTGTACTTTTTACTTGAGAATAAAATAACAAGTAATATTATAGATATTACGAATAAGCTCATTATTATAACACTTTCTGCATCTATATAGAAATGATGAGTCCCCTCATATAATAATTTGTATAATAATGCAGCCAAACTACCCCCAGAAACACTAACTAATATTATTCTAAGTAGTTCAAGTCTAGGTAATTTAAACGACTGAGCATGACTTTTTTTTCTAACAAAATACTCTACTAATAAAAGTAAACTGATAAAAATCATACTATACACAATATCTAAAATAGTGACTAATATGAATAAATGAATATTACTTAATACATTAATATCAAATAACATACATACTATAATAATGGGATAAATTATCTGTAACCAATAACTTTTTTTCATAAAATGGTATATTCCCTTCTATTATTATATTTAAAAATAAAAAGTATTATTAATAAGCGTTGGGAAAATATCTATTATAAAAATCATGCCAGAAACATAATAATATTACTATTACAAAGATTCTAAAACAATCACTTAAAAATTAAAGGCATATTTCTATACCACATAGCCAATAAAATTTTATTGCATATTTTCATTTATTGGTATTAACTTTAAAAATAATTAAACTTTATTATTAAAAGTAGAAATAGGAAAAAGTATAAATAGGAACTTAAAAAATAAGAACTAATAAAATGGAAAAAACTCGCATTAAAAATTGGAAAGTATTAGATAGTAAAAGAATATTCAATAAATCTTGGTTAAACGTAAGAAATATAACATATAAGCTACCTAATGGAACTATCTTAAAAGATTACTTCATAACAGATTATCCTGATTGGATTAGTGTAATAGCTATTACTGAAACAGGAGAATTCGTAATGGAAAGACAGTTCCGCCCAGGAATTAATGGAGTAAGCTTAGAAATTTGCGGAGGTGTTATTGAAAAGACTGACGTCAATAATGAAGAAGCTGCTCGTAGAGAGTTATCTGAAGAAACAGGATATGAAGGAGGAAAATGGACTAAAATTTTAGATATTTGTCCTAATGCTGGAGCTCAAAGCAATAAAGTACATGTTTATTTAGCCAAGGGTGTAAAGAAAGTAACTGATATGCATCTAGATACTACTGAAGATATAGAAGTATTTCTCATGAAAGAAAAAGAAGTACTCGAAGCTCTAAAAAACAATGAAATCTGTCAAGCTATTCACGTCGCTAGTCTTTGGAAATATTTTGGTGAAAAATCTTTGATTACCTTTGCCAAGTAAAAAAAGTATAATAATGGCACAATCAGTAAACAACAAAGCATATTACGATTTAGGTAATAAAAAGATTTCAACCCTTCTTAAACAGTATGCTTGGCCTGCCATTATAGCCATGACAGCCACTTCTCTTTACAATATAGTAGATGCAATATTTATTGGGCAAAAACTAGGACCTATGGCTATATCAGGATTAGCCATAACCTTCCCATTTATGAATTTAGGAGCTGCCGTAGGATCTCTAGTAGGTGTAGGATCTGCTAGTATATTATCCATTTTTTTAGGGCAAAAAAATCATAAAGGAATCGATGCTGTTCTTGGGAATAATCTCATGCTCAACATAATAATAGGTATAACATATTCAGTTATTGCTCTTATTTTCTTAGACCCTTTACTTACTTTCTTCGGTGCTAGTGAAAACACTCTTCCATATGCCAAGGAATATATGTCCATCATATTAATAGGTAATGTATTCACACACCTATATTGGGGATTTAATGGTATCATAAGAGCAGCAGGGCATCCTAAGAAAGCCATGAGTGCTAGTATGTTTTCTGTAATTATTAATATTTTCTTTGATTATCTATTCATAATAGTCATGGATTCAGGAATAGCAGGAGCTGCTTATGCCACTATGTTATCACAGATACTTTCTCTTATATATCAAACCATTTTACTTACTAACAAAAAAGAATTAGTACGCTTTAAAAAAGGAATATATCATTTAGATAGAAATATAATAAAGAAAATATTCTCGATAGGTATGTCCCCATTCTTAATGAATGCAGTAGGATGTATAGTCGTAATAATAATAAATCGTAGTTTACTTCATTACGGAGGAGATATTTATATAGGAGCTTATGGTATTATTAACCGTGTAGCTTTCGTCACACTAATGATAAACATGGGATTAACCCAAGGCATGCAACCTATCGTAGGATATAATTATGGTGCTGAAAATAGAAAAAGGGTATTAGATACTGTTCATCTTACTATGAAAATAGCTACTATAATACTAACTGTAGGATGGCTGCTTTATGAAATAATTCCTGAAACTTTAGTAGGTTTCTTTACTAATGATGCTGAATTAATAAAAATCAGTGCTAGAGGTATGAGAATAGAACTTATCGCCTTCCCTTTTATAGGATATGCCATAGTAGCATCTAACTTCTTTCAAAGTATAGGAAAAGCTAAAACCGCTATTTTTTTATCACTGACTAGACAATTGATTTTTTTAATTCCATTCTTATTGATTTTACCTATTTTTTTCAATACAGATGGTGTATGGGCTGCCAATGCAGTATCAGATATTATTTCTACCGTAGTAGCATATATAATGTTTATTCGCTTCAGAAAAAGTTACAAATTAGAAGATAAAACATCTATTAACAATATAACAAAAGATTATGAATAATTTAATAATAACAATAGGACGTGAAATAGGGAGCGGAGGGTTAACCCTAGCTGAATTATTATCAAAGAAATTAAATATCCCCTATTATGATAAAAGGATATTAACAGAATCAGCCAAACAAGCTGGATTAAATCCTAAATTTTTTGAAAAAGTAGATGAAACTGTAAACAAAGGATTTTTTAGAAGTACAGGTGTTCTCTGCAATGAAGAATTATTCAATATTCAATGTGAAACTATGCGCCATATTGCTACTAAAGGTTCATGTATCTTTGTAGGAAGATGTGCAGATTATATACTGGAAAAAGACTATCATCTTTTACGAATTTTCATAAAATCAAGTATAGAAGAACGCGCTAAAACTATAATATCAAAAACTGATTTAAACGAAGAAGAAGCATTAAATAAAATAAAAGAAGTAGATAAAAAAAGGTCAGAATTTTATAAATATTACAGTTTCAGAGGATGGAAAGACCTCTCTCACTACGATTTAAGTTTCGATTCTTCTATTTTCCCAATCGAAAAGATATCAGATATAATTTGCGGTATTTATAAAGAACTCCTTTTCAGTATTAATGAAAAATATAGTACTAAATTAAAATAATTATTATCTTCGCTTTTAATATTTGATATATCATTAATAAACTTGTGAAAGAAGTAGCCGTAATAATTCCTATATATAAAAGCGAATTTTCTGAGAATGAAAAAGTATCGTTTATAAATATTACGACTATATTATCTCATCATCCCATCATCATAATAAAGCCTAAAAATTTAAACTTAGATTCTTTATTATCTTCATATCCGCAAATTAATGTAGAATCATTCGACAATGATTATTTCGAAGGTAGAGAGGGTTATAACAAACTTATGTTAGATTCTAAATTCTATCAACGATTTGAAGAAAAATACAAATACATTTTAATAGCACAGTTAGATACATATTTTTTTAAAGATGAATTATTATACTGGTGCTCCATGAATTATGATTATATAGGAGCTCCTTGGCTATTACATCCTAAATATGAATTATATTTCTTTAAATTCTTCTCTTGGCTAAAATATCATTATTGTAAACATCTAAAAAAACCTAATTCACAGAACTTGCGAAATAAGGTAGGTAATGGTGGATTATCACTTAGAAAAATCAAAAGTTGCAGACAAATCTGTGAGATTCAGAAAAATATAATATCCGCATACTTAAAAGAAACTCATCATATGTTTCATGAAGATGTCTTTTTTGCTCTAGAAACTTCTTGTAATTCTATAGATTTTCATATACCTCATTTTAAAAAGGCATTAAAATTCTCTTTTGATAAATATCCAAAATTAAGCCTCAAAGTTAATGATGGGAAATTACCATTTGGCTGTCATGCCTGGTATAGTAGAAAGAATAAATCCTTCTGGAAAAAATATATAAAATAATTCAATTTCTAAAGTATCTTGTTTAGTAAAAATTTTTAATGATAAGTCATCATTAACTAATCATTTCACTATTATTAGGCACATTATTTGTTATATAATAAATAATATTAATAATTAATGCTTATAAATAAGTAATAATTTCATGCAAAATTAACGAATAAAAATACATTATTATGCAAAATTTTGAATTTGAAAACCCAGTAAAACTCCTTTTCGGAAAAGGACAAATAGCAAACATAAAAAATGAAATACCTAAAAACGCTAAAGTACTACTAACTTATGGTGGTGGATCTATAAAAAGAAACGGTATTTATAATCAAATAATAGAAGCACTTAAAGGTTATAATCTTATTGAATTCAGTGGCATTGAAGCTAATCCAGATTACAACACATTATTAAAAGCCATCAAGATCTGTAAAACAGAACATATTGATTTCCTCTTAGCGGCAGGAGGTGGTTCTATAGTAGATGGAACTAAATTCATAGCTGCTGGAGCATTATATGAAGGAGATCCTTGGGATTTCGTTAATGGCGTTCAGATGATCAAAGCATTACCACTAGGTAATATTATGACTATGCCTGCTACATCTAGTGAAATGAACTGTACTGGTGTTATATCACGTAGAGACAAGAAACTAAAATTTGCTTTCTCTAATCCTATCGTATATCCTAAATTCGCAGTCCTAGATCCTACTGCTGTATTTACTATTCCTAAAAGACAAATAGGTAATGGTATTGTAGATATTTTCATTCATATTATGGAACAATATTTAACTACTACCGAAAATTATATGGTAACAGATAAATTCTCTGAAGGCATTATAAAGAACCTAATAGAATTAGCACCTGCATTAATGAAAGAAGGAACTCCTAGTTATGAAGATGCTGCTAATTATATGCTAACAGCTACTATGGGTCTAAACGGATGGGTTTCTATGGGAGCAATTCAAGACTGGGCTTCTCATATGATAGGCCATGAACTTACAGCATTAGAAGGGTTAGCACATGGTGAAACTCTAGCTATAATATTCCCTGGTACTATGAATATCATGCGTGAAGAAAAGAAAGATAAAATTCTTCAATTTGCTAAAAACATTTGGAATATCACAGAAGGAAATGATGAAGATATTATAAATCAGGCTATCGCCAATACTGAGAAATTCTTCATCTCTGTAGGTAAAAAAGTTCGTTTGTCTGACTACAATATCGGACAAGACACTATAGATGAAATAGTTCATAGATTCGAAACTAGAAAAATGAATATAGGAGAAAACGGAATCGTAACTCCTGCTCATGTTAGAAGAATTTTAGAAGACAGGAGATAATTTACTGATAACTTTCCTTCACTTACTAATGCAAATACTGAATTCAAGACAGAATTATAATATATTTATATATACTAATTTAAAATTCATGAGCCAATAATTATAAGTAGAATTGTAAGATTATAGGAAATATACTATATTAGATGTTTAAGAAATCTCAGTATTTTTATATAAAGATTTCTGAGATTTTTTAACTGAAAAACTTTATTAAACATAACTATTATATCGATAATAAAAAAAATAGATATATTATGAGAAAAAAAATAGTAGCAGGTAATTGGAAAATGAATACAACATTTCAGGAAGGTCAGAAACTAATTTCTAATCTTCTAAAACGTGAAAAAGATATTCCAGCAAATGTAAATCTTATTATAGCTCCTCCATTTACTCACCTATCTATGGCAAGTAATGAACTAAAAAACAGCAAGATAGCTTTATCCGCTCAGAATTGTGCAGAAATCGACAAGGGTGCACGTACAGGTGAAATCTCAGCAGCTATGTTAAAATCTATTAATTGCTCTTACGTCATTATTGGTCACTCTGAAAGAAGAGCTTATTTCGGTGAAAAATCTAAAGTTTTAAAAAATAAAATTAATCAGGCTTTCGCTAATAAATTAGATATTATTTTCTGCATCGGTGAAACTTTAGATGATAGAACAGCTCAACGTCACTTCGAAGTAGTTCATCATCAAATGGAAAAAGTTCTTTGGGATTTAACTCCTGAACAGATGGCTCATATAATTATAGGTTATGAACCTGTTTGGGCCATAGGAACAGGAGAAACAGCTACTCCAGAACAAGCTCAACAAATGCATACATTTATCCGTACTACCCTCGCAGGTAAATTCGGGAATTGTGTAGCCGATGATATGACTATTTTATATGGAGGTAGTTGCAAACCATCTAATGCTAAAGAATTATTCGCTTGTCCTGATATAGATGGTGGTCTTATCGGTGGCGCGGCACTTAATGTCGACGACTTTATTAATATCTCTAAAAGCTTTTAATTATAGCATTACCCTACTTTATAATTATAAATTCCAACATGCAAATACAGAAAAGTACCTTTGATTTTCTTACTGAACTTCGAGAAAATAATGATAGAAGTTGGTTTAATGAAAGGAAGCCTGTATATCTACAATGCCTTGATAATTCTAAAGAAGTATTTGCGGAAGTTTATAATAATTTAATCAAACATGATGAGATAGAAAAGCAAAAGATTTATAGGATATATAGAGATATTCGTTTTTCTAAAGATAAAACTCCTTATAATCCTCGTTTTGCTACTGATTTTACTAGAAAAGGTTCATTTAATAAATGTGATTATTTTCTTAGAGTCAAACCTAATGAGAGTATGATAGTAGGTGGCCTTTGGATGCCAGAAAAACTTGATTTATATAGATTAAGAAAGGAAATTGAATTCAGTGATAAAGAATTCCGGGAATTGCTGTCAAGCCATAACTTTAAAAAATATTTCGGTGGTCATTTCGAAGGAGAAGAATTAAAAACTGCCCCTATGGGATTTGATAAACACCATCCTGCTATAGACCTGATTAGAAAAAAAATGTTTCTTGCTATTAGAAAATTCTCTAATGAAGAGGTCCTTTCTGAAACATTTCTTAAAGAAGTCGATAAAACTTTCAAGGCTATGCGGCCTTTTTTTGATTTAGTTAGTGATATACTTTCTACTGATGATAACGGTGAGTCTATAATATCCTAAACAACCTCTAACAACTAATTATTTTACTAATAAACGACATTTTTTACATCATTTATATCTATTAGTTTATGAACGATGGCAAAAATTGTCAACCCGGCTGTGCTATGTATTTCTAATTTATTAGTGATATTCTTTCTATGAGTCATTATTGTATTAACTGATACGAATAGTTTATCAGCTATTTGTTTATTAATCATCCCTTTTACTACACATACTAATACTTCTTTTTCTCTTCCTGTAAGATCATCTCTACAGCATCCACCTTTCTCGATTTTTAATAATGCAGATAATTTATTTTGAATAGAAGGGATAGTATCATAAAGATTTATTTGATCATCATAATTAGATAATATAAAATTATCAGCTAGACTTTGCTGAAGAGCTATTACTTTCATATTATTATCATGGACATCAGCTTTTATTGTCTGAAGAGAAAAATAACCTAAATGAGCAGGATTCACTATTAATATATCAGGGACTCTTATTTTAAGTTCAGATTTAAGTTTATTTAAATCAGGAATTTGCTCAATTTCTAAATTCATAGATTGTAATTTAGAAAGGATAGATATGAGCCCACTTCTGATAATAGCAGATGGTTCAGCTATTATTATGTAGTTTCGCCTAGTCATTAATATAAGTTTCTATAATCATTATAATTCCCCTCCATTCTGAGCTTGCATCTTTTCAAATTTTCTAATCATAGGGATAAATAAATCATTTTCTACGATATGATGATTAGTCAAATCATGAGAGCAATTTAATATTTCAAAAAGTACTAAATTTAATTTATTGGTGTTTTTTTCAGGATAATATTTAATTATAATATTCTTAAATTCATTCAGTTTATCTTCAATATTCCCATGAGCTTTACTAAAGATATCTATATTATATCCATTAACATTAGGTTTATTATCTATTAGACTATTAACATATGGAAATACTCTATTTTCTTCATAAGCTAAATGCTTTCTTACTTCATCTACGTACTCGTCGAAATACTTAATAATACTGATTTTCAAACCTTCATTTGTTTCTGCTATAGCTTCTTCTAAATTTTTTCTAATATTAGGTAATCTAAATTCGAGATAATATGAATGAGAAGCCAATAAATATCTTATTAGCGTAGGTAAATCCACTAAATCTAAATCGGGTTCGTATTTAATATCAGGATTAGCCAATATCATATTTACTACTGTTAGAAATGTATGCGTATCACAATTATTTTCACAACATACTCTTTTAATACATTTATCTTCAAACCCAAGAGAAATACCAAACCTATTTATAATAAGTAGGATATCATAATACTCTGAAACTAAAGAACTCATCTTATCCGTCTCTTTAAATAAACCTATTTTATTATACATATCTATATTTTTTTAGTCCTTACAAATATAAAAAAAATATTATAGAATTCTGTTTAAAAAATCCAAACTAAAGCTAATTTTATATTTCTTCCCATGGCTGGAATATATGAGCCAAATGGCTTATAATCAGTATTTAATATGTTTTTAATTTGTAAATTAAGTTTCAGCACACTAGAATGAATAATATTAGATGAAATACCTATATTAGCATTTAGTGTATAATTAGCATCTGATTCATGATATCCCCACGGACCACCTGATGTACCTTCAGGAATAGCTGCTACTCTATTTTGTGCTGCTTGTATTTTAGAACCTATCCTAACATGATAAGTTTGTATTAACTTAGAATTTAAAAGTCCATCGTATTGTACTTTTAATATTAGCATAAATGGAGGTATTCCGAACATAGGTGCATTTTTTAAGTCCGAACTAATATCTACTCCATAAACATATGATGCTCCTGCCCCTAATTTAAAAGTGTTAGCTGGAGAAAATACATTATTAAATAAATATGACAAATTAGCTTCTCCTCCTATTAAACTAGCATCAGCATTTCTTAATGTAAAATCCACATCGTCATAAAGAGACGCATCTTCTACGATATAATCATCTACCCTATCATAAAATCCTGAGATATCATAAGAGAAATTATGATTAAACATATCTCCTTTTAATCCTAAGTCTATATTCCAGCTATATTCTGGTTTTAAATCAGGATTTCCCTTTTTTATACCTTTACATGTTACTACATAGGTAAATAATTCTTCTGCTACTGGCATTCTAAAGGCTCTACCTATATTTAATGTAAATATTGTATTTTCTTGCAAAAAATATACTGTTCCTATATTGCCTGACAAGGCTGAACGATTTTCTGTCCTTTCATTTTTATTTACTGAATTTCGCAAATGTCCCTCTCTTACCTCTGCGAAGTCAAATCTTAACCCAGCACTTAATTTGATTTTTTCATTTATTCTCCAGTCATCATTTATAAAAGCACCTATAGTAGCCTGCCCTGTACCTTTATTTCCGAGAAAATGTGTCGCGGTATTATAATAATAATTATAATCATCTGATGGATTATCTAACCTAAAAATATAGGCATCAGTCCCTATAGTCATAATATTAGAATAATATTTGTCATTTCTAGGGGAAAGATTTACTATACCGAAAAGTCTAGCTCCTGTGTAGAAATCCTTATAATGAACTATAGTTTCTGAGGATAATTTATTCTTTATTACTTCATTATACTTGGCTTGTTTATAATCTCTAGTTCCATGATCTATATATGCGTTAAAATTTATAGACTTTAAAAATGGACTAATATTTTTATATGAATAGGTGATATCCCCATGTAGAGATTCTTCTTCATTTCTAATACAAGTAAAATATTTTTTAGGCCCATTAAATCCTCTGGGTTTTCCCCAGTTTCCATAATGATATGATGCATTAAATAATATTTCTTTATTAGGATTAATCTTATATCCTGCATTAATAGCGAAATCTTTATCTTCTACATCGGAGTTATCTGCTATTTCTCCATTACCATATACCATATTTCCTGTTTTACGATACTTCCCATTTACTGATATACCGAAATTCTCTGATTTATAAGACATTCTGGATAATTCTAAAAACTCATTATTATTAGAACCATAGGCTGACATTACTAATCCACTGACTCCTGTATTGCCGAAAGGTTTTTCACTAATAATATTTATAATTCCAGATATAGCTCCACTACCATATATAACAGATGCTGGACCTTTTACTATCTCTATTTTTCTAGAATCATAAACATTCATATCCTGTCCGAAATATCCTCCTGGAAATGTACCTATCCTTCGACAAGCATCTTTCATAATAATAATTCTATTGGAATTCATACCTCTTAGAATAATAGGAGAATGATACTCCCATACTTGAGTAAATCCTGGAGTCTGAGAAACCACATCTATTAAATTAGACGACATCTTCTGTCTGATTTTATATGTAGGTATAACATTTACAGACTGAGGTAATTCGTTTAAGCGCTGAATATATAAACCAGCAGAGACCACAGATTGATTTAAATGATTAATAGTATCCATGGCACTAATACTATCTTTAAATATCACTTCTGTTATAGGTGTCGCTGATAAACTAAAGTTACATCCAAGACACAACAATATGCCGACTATCCCAGCCGGCATATCACATCGATTAAAAAAACTAAACATTAATACTAACTAATAACTTTATATTTGATCGCGATATAACCAGATGCTGTAGGAGCTCCTGCAGCAGGGAAATCATACACTATCATTTTAACGATTTTCCCTTCTGAGGTTTTAATTAACCATACGATTTCATCATTTTCGACCTCATTATGCGCCGTAGGTTTCCATCTATCACCGATAACAAGCTTGGCGTATTCTTTATTAACGGTAGATACTGTAATTTCTCCTCCTATAACTTTAGATTCATCGAAATCAGTGGCATCTGATTTATATGATATCTTTTCTATGCTGGTGGCTGCTAAAGCTTCATAGGCTAATAGCCCTTTACAATCACTATTTATGGCGCTATAGTTAATCGCACAAGCCCCGTTAAGAAGAATTATATACGGCATTCCTGCCATGTTACCATCTGGTTTTTTAGCCTTAATAGTCTTAATCCTAATATCTGCTAAGAAATTTTCTATTTTAATAGCATCCATATTCATAGCACCACCCTCTTGTCTTGTCCACCAAAAATCAAATCCTACTCCACCTGGGTTTCTATTCGCACATATTAAATATGGTGATTCTATAAAATCTGATACTACTTCTTTTTTAGAAGGATCATCTTTATCATTCTTATCACATGATACGAAGATAGAAGATGTCATTAATAGCACTGCAGCTATGTATAAAAAATTCTTTTTCATTTTCTTTATTAATTATATATACTCTTCATTAAATTTGTATTACAAAAGTACTATATACAAGAAATCCCGTCAATCCTTATAATTAGGGATATTGACGGGATTTTCTAATAATTAATCATTAGAAAATTTAAATCCAATAAGAACAGTTATTTCCAGAATCGATTATTAATCTTTTTTTTCTCCCCAGATGGAAGAATTTGATAATAGATTTGATTAGTAGTTTTACTTTTTAAACCACCATATTTTTCTATATAAGGTCCGATTTTTATATAATCAAAAACCTTATAATTCATGTCTTCAGGAATAGATTCACTCCCTGAATACCATGCAGTCTTAATCTTCTTTACTTGTTTTGTGAATTTGGCTAAAGCCTCGACAGCCAATGGATTAGCATCACCTCCCATAAAGCATACGCAGCTAATTTCTCCCGCATATTTATCTACTAATTCCGACAATGATTCTTCATTTAAAACTGGTCCTATATCTTCCTGAAGATGAGGAGAATGACAGCCTGGACATCTATGAGGGCAATTAGTTATATTAATGGCTAATGCTACTTCATCTGGTACTTCCTGAAAAACTATATCATAGTTATAATATTTAAGATTATGATTATTCCGCATATTCTGATTTTTCTGTTTATTTGTGTTATTCAGCTTTAAAATAGGTTCTCCTTCTTTCTTCTTCTTGCCTTGCTTTAGAAAAGCTACTTACTCTTTTCATATAACCTATTACACGAGTAAGATAATCTATGTTTTTAGAATGGCATTTAGGACATTCTTTTAGGTATCTCTTATCAATGTGTCCACATTCATTACAAATAGTATTAGGAATATTATATGTAAAATAATTACAGCCTTCCTTAGCAGCTACTCTAATTAGTTGTCTATACTGAACTTTAGAAAGATGTTCCTCTAAATTCATATGAAGAGCAGAACCTCCTGTAAGATGCTCTATATATTTAGCACCATGCAATTTGAAACGATCGATAATATTAAGACTATCATCTTCCACTATATAAAAATAACTATTATAACAGTCTCTTGGGACTTCATAACCATCTTCTCTATCCCATTTAGCATGCTTAACACCTACATTTTCTGCAGGGATCATTTCACAATTAAACATGTTTTCTTTCGTTTTATACTTCTTGTTATACTTTTCTATCAAACCCAAAACTCCTTGAACATAAGCTAAATACTGAGGATTATCATTAATGATTATACCTAAAAATTCAGCACCTTCTACTAATCCATTTACACCTATGGTTAGATATTGGCGTGACAAATTTATATAACCTTGATCGAAAAGTGGCAACATTCCTTTTGCTTGTAAATATTTCAAATTTTCATTATATGCTAACTGCACTTTATGACAAATATCTACTATATTTTCCAAGAATTCTAAATAAGGCTTACCCTGTTTCGTTGCTTCTTGAATACAACGATTCAAATTAATAGTCAACACAGATTTAGAACCCGTAGATACACCACCAGCACCCAAAGTATAACTGAATCCATTATCTTGGATTTCATTTCTTAACCTACAACAGCTACTCAAAGAATCTACATTATCACTTAAATAGGTAAAGAAAGAATGGCCTTCAGAATACATTTCTGCTGTAAAGTCTCCATATTCGCTGTCTTTAGCGTCTCCTTCTAACGATAATAGGGCCATCGTTTCCACAGGAAAGGTAATCGGTACTTTAGTTCTCTCAGCATTGAACCATTTCATAAATCTCTTCTGTAACCAATTCAACGAAACCCAATTGGGTTTATTGCCGTCAGGAAACTTAAACTCTCCAAAAAGGCTTTCAAAATAATATTTATCATAATAAGAAATATTCCAAAAAACAGCTTGAAAATTTCTTGCACCTGTCGGTTGGTTAATAGAATAAACTACTTGCTCGAAACAGTCGGTAATCATCTTGTCTATAGTCCTCTTTCTATTAGATAAATCCACGACCTTGTCTGCATGTTCATAATAATCTTCACCATATTCCTTTTCGATGAAATAATTCATATACATTAAAAATTCAGGAGTAGCGCACGCACCACTTAACATAGAAGAAACCATAAATACCAAATTAATAAAACCTCCACAGAATGATTTGAGGTTTGTAGGTTGTTTAGCGTTTCCACCTATAGGAATAGTTCCTTCTAACAGCCATGGATACATAGTTATGCTTGCGCAATAATTAGCTAAAGAAGTTTCATCATTTTTATAAATAAAATGATTATTCAATAAATAAATATACTTATCTGATATTTCTTTACCATAAATTTCTTTAATTCTATCAGTCAGCATCTTTCTATTTAATCTAATAAAGCTTTGCTTAGGTAATTCACCGATAAGAGTCGCTATATTTTTATCATCTACATTAGCATTAGCATCAAATTTACTACCTGTAGCTGCATTCTCAGCTCCACAATAATCAATAAGAAACTTTAACTTATCTCTAGTCTCTCGATCTTCATTATGTTTCTGCCTATAAAGCATATACTTTTTAGCCACCGTATAATACTTTTCAGCCATAAGAGCGATCTCTACTTGATTCTGAATGTCTTCCACATTCATACCATCAGATATTTTCACTCGGCCTAAAATATTAGTTAAATCTTCTTGTGTAGCAAACACATTTGCAGCTAAAAATGCTTTACGTACAGCATTTTGGATCTTTTCACTAGAGAAATTTACACGTGCACCATCCCTTTTGATAATTTTAATTTCAGATATCATAATACTATTGGTTAATAAATGTACTATTGTCGTTTCATCTAATCCCGAATGATTTAAACGATCTCACAAGTGGCAGGTATTCTGACTTGTCCTAAAATATGCGCCTTCCCAAAAATTAATTTAACCTTTCAGTGGCATTAGAAACATATTTATTAGTAGAATTTCTTAAAAAATATCAAGTTTACTTCTACTAGTGGACTTTACAGCTACGAGTATAGTGTCAGATTTTAACTGACTTCCCTGTTATTCAAGTTAGACGATCCCAACGAGAATACCACTATTACAAATATAGAAATATAAATAATTTAAAAATCACTTGAATCCTACACTTTTTGAACGAGTATTTAACAAAAAATATAAAACATAAAAAAAGCATCGCTAAAAAATCAGAGATGCTTTTTCTATTATAAGAATTTAACTCAAAGAATAAACTTGACTATATTATATATTCTTGAATTCTATATTTTTAAATTTTAATATTTTCAGCTACTTTTTGACCTGCTTTGAAGGCTTTAATATTTGATTCGACGATAACATCTCCTTTGCTAGAAAACACACGACGTACACCATCTTCGAATTTAGATGCATCTATTCCTAGTAGATGAGAACATGCTCCTAAAAGAACCATATTAGCTCCTCTTGAATTACCCGCTTCTTTGGCTAGTTTATCCACATCTACCATGATAACATTCCCTACTGCTTTAAGATCTTTGTAAATGTCTTCAAGCTCTGGATAATTAGAAATATTAACAAATGGCTGAGTATTAGTTACTATCCAGCCATCTTTGGCTAAAAAAGGAATATATCTTAAAGCTTCCATAGGTTCTAAAGAAATGATTAAGTCACATTCTCCAACAGCTATTCTATCTGAAGCGATAGGAATAGTAGAGATTCTCAAGTTAGACTGAACATCTCCTCCTCTCTGACTCATACCATGAACTTCAGCTTGTTTTAAATAAAGATTTTCCTTTAAACATGCTTCTCCGATAACAGTAGCAATAGACAATATGCCTTGTCCACCGACACCTGCTAATATTATATCTTTTTTCATATTATTCATTAATTTATTAATTTCAGAAAATTAGCGTTTTTCTTATTTAGCGTTTTTCTTCCTTTCTTTAGCATGTCTTCTAAATGACTGTATACATTCCCTACGAGGAATTACTACAGAAAGACCATGATATTCTATTTCTTCTTTAAGTACTTTTTCTACTTCTTCTAATGTCTTAGGTGTAGGAATTACTACGCGTAAATGGTCAGGATTAACACCTATTCCACGACAAATATCTTCAAGACGACCTGTGCCTGCAGAATCCTGTCCACCTGTCATAGCAGTAGTAAGATTATCTGAAATAATAATAGTCATATCAGCATTTACATTGACAGCATCTAATAAACCTGTCATACCTGAATGAGTAAATGTAGAATCTCCTATCACAGCTACGGAAGGATATAAACCAGCATCAGCTGCACCTTTAGCCATAGTAATAGAAGCACCCATATCTATACACGTATTAATAGATCTGAATGGAGGTAAAGCCCCTAAAGTATAACATCCAATATCACTAAACACTTTATGGTTAGGATAACTTCTTAAAACTTCATTTAATGAATTATAAACATCTCTATGTCCACAACCTTCACACAATGCAGGTGGTCTAGGTACTACATTTTCTGATGGTTTATGATATTTATTAACTTTCATACCTAAAGCCACTCTTACGTCATCAGGAGATAATTCCCCGGCACGAGGAAGTTCTCCAGATAATCTCCCCATAATCTTAGTCTTAGTAGGAAATACCCCTCTTACCATTTCTTCTATAACTGGCTGACCCTCTTCTATAATTAATAGGCTTTCACATTGTTCAGCCATTTTAACTATTTGTTTCTTAGGAAAAGGATATTGACAAATTTTCAATACTGGATAATCAGTATCATAACCTATATTTTCTCTAAGGTAATTGTTAGCAATACCTGATGCAATAATACCTAATTTAGTACTCTTACCTTCAAAATAATTATTAAACGGAAGTTCTAATGATTTCTCTTCAAGTTCATTATAATTAGCTAAAACTGTAGGATATTTTTTTCTAGTATTAGCAGGAAGAGTAATCCATTCATTTGGATGAGCTGGAAATTTAATTTCCTTAGCGATAGGTTTAGCTTCTGCATCTATTTCTACGATAGAACGGGAATGAGCCATTCTGGTAGTAATACGAAGTAATACAAGAGTATTATTTTTTTCAGATAATTCAAAACCATAGTTCATCATATCATAAGCTTCTTGTTGATTAGAAGGCTCCAAACATGGACAGAAACCAAATTTACTATAAAAACGGTTATCTTGTTCATTCTGAGATGAGTGCATAGAAGGATCATCTGCAGTAACTAAAACTATACCACCATTCGCCCCTGCTATAATTCCATTCATAAATGGATCGGCCGCCACATTTAAACCCACATGTTTCATGCAAACTAAAACTCTTTTGCCTACATAGGATACTCCTAAAGCAGTTTCTAGCGCCACTTTTTCATTAGTACACCATCGACTGTAAATACCTCGTTTCTTGGTAATAGATAAAGATTGTATGTACTCTGTAATTTCTGTAGATGGAGTGCCAGGATAAGCATAAACGCCAGAAATCCCTGCATTGACAGCACCCATAGCCACAGCTTCGTTACCGAGTAACAATTTTTTTTCTTTCATATCCAGTTTTTTATTGATTTTTATTGATTTTCTAATGCTTACAAATTTAATAAAATGAAACACAATAAAAAAATTTTAAATAACTTTTAAAAATATTACCTTTGGATAAAACAGATAGAAATTTTCCGTTAAAAATATTAACAAATTACTATATATCAAATGAATAGAAAATCAATATTCCTTACAGCTCTTTCTCTTTTTATCGGGATTTGGGCTTACGCCAACAACATTGGCGACTCTCCTCTATGGCTAAGACATCAGACTATTTCGCCTGACGGCAATACCATTGCATTTATGTATAAAGGAGATATTTTTACCGTACCTACTATAGGAGGTAAAGCTACACAAATTACATCCCATCCTGACTACGATGCTAATCCTGTTTGGAGTCCTAATGGGAAAAAAATAGCATTTGTATCTCATAGAATGGGCAGCAATGATATTTTTATTGTCGATAGACAAGGTGGCTCTGCTAAAAGATTAACTACTTTTTCTGGTAGTGAAAACATAATTTGCTTTAGAGATAATTCTCATATTTTATTTTCTGCTAATATTATGCCTACTGCAGAAAGTATGCAGTTTCCTAGTGGAACTTTCTCTCAAGTATATGAAGTTAACACAAATGCTGGTCGTCCAGTAATGTTCTCTAGTCTTCCTTTAGAAGATATTAATTTCTCTAAAGACGGAAGGTCATTCTTATATCAAGATAAAAAAGGATATGAAAATGCTTATAGAAAACATCACACCTCCCCTATCACAAGGGATATCTGGTTATGTAATTTAACCAATGAGAATACTGATAAAGAAGCTGAATCTGTTATAAATGTAAATAAAGCGAAATTCACTCAGCTTACTAAGAATATGGCAGAAGATCGTAATCCTGTTTTTTCTCAGAATAATAATTCTTTCTATTTTTTAAGCGAAAGAAACGGGTCTTTCAATATTTACAAAATGGATTTAAATGATGCTATAAAAGGTAAAGATGCTTCTAATATAAATGAAGTAATCAAACGAAATACAGCTCCTAGTCCTTCAGGTTCTGCTGGACAAGGTCCTCTACCTGATACTCATACTATAGGATTAATTCAATTGACTCATTTCCAAAAAAATCCTATTCGTTTCCTTTCTGTAGATAACAATGGAACTTTATGTTTCGGTTATGATGGTGAAATCTATACTATGAAAGAAGAAGCTGAACCTCAGAAAGTTAAAATCGAAATAGTACAAGATGAAATTACTAGAGAAGTAATCAAAAAAATATTTTCTAGAGGAGCTGATGATATGGCCGTTTCTAAAGATGGTGAACAAATAGCTTTTATATATCATGGTGATGTATATGTTACTTCTGAAAAATATAATACCACTAAACAAATTACTAATACTCCCCAGCAGGAAAGGGATATAGATTTCTCTCCTGACGGAAAAAGTGTAATTTATTCAAGTGAAAGAAATGGCCTATGGCAAGTATATAGAACTAATATCGTAAAGAAAGATGAAAAAATATTCCCTTATGCTACTACTCTTAAAGAAGAATGTCTAACAAATACCAATTACCCTTGTTTTCAAGCTACTTATAGCCCTGATGGTAAAGAAGTAGCTTTTTTAGGAAACAGAACTGGTATATATGTGATAAATCTTAAGAGTAAAAACATTCGTAAAATAATGGATGAAAAATATCAATACTCTTATTCTGATGGTGACCAATGGTTTGAATGGAGTCCTGATAGCAAATGGATATTATCTGATTGCATTTTTAAAGGTGGATGGAATAATAAAGATGTAGCTCTTATTAATACTTCTGGTAAAGATGAACCTATTAATCTTACTAAGAGTGGTTACAATGATGGAAATGCTAAATGGGTTCTTGGTGGTAAAGCTATTATTTGGACAAGTGATAGAGCAGGTTATAGAAGTCATGGTAGCTGGGGCTCTGAAAATGATATTTACATTATGTTCTTAGATCTTAACGCATATGAAAAATTCCATATGAGTAAAGAAGAATTAGAACTTCTTAAACAGTCTGAAAAAGATAAGAAAGAAGCTGAAGAAAAAGCTAAAACAGATAAAAAGTCTAAAAAATCTAAAAAGAAAGATCAAAAAGACAAGAAATCTAAAAAAGATGGTGAACAAGAAGAAGTAAAAGCTCTTAAATTCGATATTGAAAACGCAGAATATAGAATAGATAGACTAACTGTTAACTCTTCATTCTTAGGAGATGCTGTTTTATCAAAAGATGGTCAAAAATTATATTACATAGCTAAATTTGAAGGTGGTGGAGACTTATGGATGCATGATCTTCAGAAAGATGTTACTAAAATTTTATCCAAAGGTGTAGGTTTCGGTAGTTTAACTATGGGAGATAAAGGTGATATTTACTTCATGTCGAGAAGAGGCATTTCTAAAATCGATCCTAAATCAGGTAAAGCTAAACCGATTAAATATGAAGGTGTATTTGATTACAAACCAGCGGCAGAAAGAGAATATATGTTCAACCATTGCTGGAGTCAAGTAAAAGATAAATTCTATGATCCTACTATTCGAGGATTAGACTGGAAAGAATATAAAACTACTTATGCTAAATTCCTTCCTTATATTAATAATATAGAAGATTTCTCAGAAATGCTTTCTGAATTACTAGGTGAACTTAATGGTTCTCATACTGGTTCAGGTGCTAGAATATCTTCTGATTGTTTAGCTACTGCTTCATTCGGTGTATTCTATGACGATACTTATACTGGGGATGGTTTAAAAATTAAAGAAATATTAAAAAGAAGTACTTTTGATAGAATTGAAACTAAAGTAAAAGAAGGTGATATCATCGAAAAAATAGATGGTAAAGAAATTAAAGCTGGACAAGATTATTTCCCTCTTTTAGAAGGAAAAGCTAATAAAGAAGTTCTTATATCTGTATTAAATCCTAAAACTAATAAAACTTTTGAAGAAAAAGTCAAACCTATTAACGGTTACGTAGTAAGTGAACTTTTATATCAAAGATGGGTAGAAAGAAATAGAAATATGGTAGAAAAACTATCAAAAGGTAAAATAGGTTATATTCATATTAAAGGTATGGATAGTCCTAGTTTCAGAACTCTTTATAAAGAATTACTTGGAAGAAATAGGGATAAAGAAGCTATTATTATAGATACTAGACACAATGGTGGTGGCTGGTTACATGATGATGTTTGTACTCTTCTTTCTGGAAAGATTTATGAAAGATTCATGCCTAGAGGCCAATTCATCGGTAAAGATCCATATAACAAATGGACTCAACCTTCTTGTATGTTGGTTTGTGAAGATAACTACTCTAATGCACATGGGACTCCATGGGTTTATCAAACATTAGGTATCGGTAAATTAATCGGTGCTCCTGTAGCAGGAACCATGACAGCTGTATGGTGGGAAACTCAGATAGATTCTAGAATTTTCTTCGGTATTCCTCAAGTAGGCTGTATGGATAATAATAATAACTATTTAGAAAATCAATTATTAATACCGGAAATCTTAATTTACAATACGCCAGAAGAAGTCTTAAATGGAACAGATCGTCAAATAAAAGCAGCTGTCAAGACTATGGAAGAAGAAGTTAAAAATTATAACGCACTTCCCCCTCGCGCTAATACTAAATTAGTAAACTAATCTAAATTTTATAGTTAAGACTAATACTTATTATATAAAATAGGTCTATCCATAATGGATAGACCTATTTATATTTATATTTATATATATTTTATAAATAAATAATATTTTTTTATAATGGCTTGTTTATTTCCTAGAGAAATTACTATCTTTGAGAAAGTATTTATCCAAGGAAACATAAAAAGAAGGTATTAAATAAACTAAAAATATATTATAAAACAATTACACATTATGAAACACGTTATTATTGGTGCTGTAGCTGGTGGAGCCACTGCTGCAGCTAGGATTAGAAGAGTCGATGAAACTGCTGAAATTCTTATTCTAGACAAAGGTGCATATATGTCATATGCTAACTGTGGTCTTCCTTATTATTTAGGTGGAATCATTCAAAAAAGAGAAGAACTTTTCTTACAAACTCCTGAAGCTTTTCACGACAGATACAATGTGACTGTTAGACTAAATAGTGAAGTTATAGATATTCTTCCTGACCAAAAAAGTATTCGTATTAGAGAAAAAGGTAAAAAAGATTATTTAGAATCTTACGACAATTTATTATTATCTCCTGGTGCCACTCCTTTCGTACCTCCATTGAATGGTATTAATTCAGAAAATATATTTACTTTAAGAAATGTACATGATACAGATCTTATTAAAAATCACATAGCTAATAAGAAAGTTAAAACTGCAGCTATTATAGGTGCAGGTTTTATAGGTATAGAAATGGCTGAAAATCTTACTCTCACAGGTATTAAAATTTCGATTATTGAGATGCAAAATCAAGTAATGCCTCCTCTAGATTATGTAATGGCTACTGATATTCACAAACATTTATGTGAAAAAGGTGTGAATTTATTTCTTGGTGAAAAAGTAAACGGATTTAAAGATAAAGATGGCAAAACTTCTGTATTACTAGATAGCGGAAAGAAAGTCGATGTAGATATGGTTATCCTTTCTATTGGCGTTAGACCAGAAACTGATCTAGCTAAAAAAGCTGGAATAAGAATTGGTAAAGCTAGAGGTATTTGGGTAGATCAGTTCTTACAAACTAATATAGAAAATATTTATGCAGTCGGTGATGCTATTGAATATCCTAGTCCTATTTCTGGACAGCCTTATTTGAATTATTTAGCTAACCCTGCGAATAGACAAGCTAGAATCGTAGCTGATAATATGGTTTTCGGTAATCATATAACTTATGAAGGTTCTATAGCTACAGCTATAGCTAAAATATTCGATATGACAGCTGCCTCTACAGGTCTATCTACAGCCAGATTAGATGCTGCTGGTATGGAAAATACTTGTGCTATGATACATTCAAAATCTCACGCAGGTTACTATCCTAATGCTCAAATGACTAGTATTAAACTAACTTTCCATCCTAGAACAGGAAAATTATATGGTGGCCAAATAATAGGATTTGAAGGTGTAGATAAAAGAATAGATCAAATAGCATTATGTATAAAAATGGGTGGAACAGTTTTTGATTTAATTAAACTAGAACATGCTTATGCTCCTCCATTTTCTTCAGCTAAAGATCCAGTAGCTATCGCAGGTTATGTGGCTTCTAATATTATTGACGGTAAAATGCCTAGAATAACTTGGAAAGAAGTAGTTAATAAAGATTCTAAAGAATTTATTCTTCTAGATGTTAGAGATCCTGAAGAAATAGAAGAAAATGGTAAAATTCCTTCTTCTATTAATATTCCTCTTAATACTCTAAGAGAAAGATTAAATGAATTAGATAAAAATGCTAATATCATAACTTATTGTGCTATAGGTCTTAGAGGATATCTAGCTATGAGGATTTTAGAAGGACATGGATTTAAAAATGTTAAAAACTTAATAGGTGGATATAAAACTTATGCGATGGCTACTGCTAAAGCTCCTATAGGTGGTTTATGTAGTCCTAAATAAAATATTATCTTGTAAATAATATTTATATTTGTATATAATATATATTTACATTAATTATTATATTTACATTAATTTATTAAAATTGATTATATGTATACAATTTGCAAAATAAGAGATTTACAGCGCGTCATAAATGAATTTGAAGATAAGTTAATTAAAGAAAAGAACTTATCTTTAAAAGAAGCTATAATTCTCTGTAGTCTCACAAAAAATGACAGCATGACATCTTCTCAGCTTGCAAATGAGTTAGATATGACTTACTCTAATTGTTCTAAAGTTCTTCGTTCTGTAGAAGAAAAAGGTCTTATTAATAGACATCTTGGAAAGAAAGATAGAAGGAATATGATTTTTTCTATAAGCAAGAAAGGTATAGGAACTTTAGATTTAGTTAAGACTGGAAAAATACAATTGCCTGATTTATTGAATAAAGCAGTGGAATCTATTTAATACTATTTGATAAGTATATTTGATAACTAGTTATTACTATTTGATGATTATATTTAATCATAATTATGGATTATAATTATTAGTATTAAATAACATTTGAAATATCTTTTAATACTATTTTCAGAAGCTCTTATATATAGCTCCATGGCATATAATTTGTGTATGGAGCTATTATTATGAAAATAACAATTATAGGAACAGGGAACATCGGAAGTGCTATTGCCACAGGTCTAGTAAAAAGTAGATTTGAAAAATCTAGCAATATAACATGTGCAGATCTATTAGAAAATAATCTTAATAAGATTAAAAAGATATGCAGAAACATTAATACTACTACAGATTCTACTCAAAATATTGAAAAGGCTGATATTATAGTCATTGCTGTCAAGCCATGGATTATGGAAAAAGCCATTAATCAGATTAAATCTAAATTAAATAAAAATCAGATTATTGTTTCAGTAGTAGCTGGTACAGAATTTAAAACCATCAAGAAATATTTAGAAATCGATGGTTCTAATGAAAACTCTCCTTCATTATTTAGAATTGTCCCTAACATAGCTATAGAAGTTAGAAGTTCTCTTACTTTTGTATGTTCTGATAATGCTACTGAAGAACAAGAAAAACTCATTATTAGCATCTTCAATAAATTAGGTGGCGCTCTTCTTATCGATGAAGCTCATATGGCTGCTGGAACAGCTCTAGCTTCTTGCGGTATAGCATTTGCGTTAAGATACATTCGTGCTGCTATAGAAGGTGGTGTCGAAATGGGATTCTATCCAAAACAAACTCAAAAAATAGTTACACTAACTGTTAAAGGAGCAGTAGATTTATTAATGGCTCACCAAACTAATCCAGAAGAAGAAATAGATAAAGTTACTACCCCAGGGGGTATTACCATCAAAGGCTTAAATAAAATGGAAGAAGAAGGCTTTAGTTCTGCGGTAATCAAAGGATTAAAAGCTAGTACTTCTAAGAATACTTTTATGTAAATAAAATATAGAATAATATATAATATATATTCTATTTTGAACATAAGTTAAATTTGGATTTTTGAACATAAGTTCATATATTTGCCACCATATTAAAGGAAATTATATGGCTGGAAGACCAAAAATAACAAGAAGAATGACGAGTGTCCCCATTATCTCTGGTTTCTATCCATATGGAAAACTAGTAAAAAAGGACACTTCTCCTATTCTTATACATTACGAAGAATACGAATCTCTAAGACTTTGTGATTACGAAAAGTATAATCAAAGTGATGCGGCAGAAATAATGGAAATTTCTCGTCCCACATTTACACGTATATATATAAGTGTAAGAGAAAAAATAGCTCAAGCCTTCGTAGAAGGTAAAAGCATGAAAATCGAAGGTGGTAAAGTATGCTTTGACAATGAATGGTATCGATGTACCAAATGTGGTTCTGTCTTTAATAATTCAAATAACGAAGAAATATTTTCTTGCCCTCTCTGTGGTTCTGAAGAATTTGAAAGTGTAGATCAACCAGCCTTAGCTAATGAATTTAAACCTAGAAAAAGACTAGGGAATAGAAATATGTCCGCTATGAATAAAGTTAGGAATGCTGAAAACATAGCTGTTAAAGGTGTTTCTAGAGGCATTGGACATGGAAACGGTCGTGGAAATGGCCGTGGAAATAATAATCTATAACTTAGATATATTGAAATATATAATAAGAAAATAATTATAAAAAAAATCAAAATGAGAATTGCTATATCATCTACAGGTAACACTGTAACTTCTAAAGTAGATAGCCGCTTCGGAAGATGCGCGTATTTCGCTATTTATGATTCAGAAACTGGAAAAACTGAATTCGTTAATAATACTGCTAAAACTGCTGCTAGTGGAGCAGGTCCTGCTGCTGTACAAATCGTAGCTGCTCAAAATGTAGAAAAAATCGTATCTCACGAATTTGGTTTTAAAATCAAATCTCTATTAAATGAATTAAATATTCAAATGATAGGAATCAATGACGAAAAAACTATTCAAGATATTATAGATCTTCATAAATAATAAAAAACACTAATTATGAGTAAAAAATATGCAATCCCTGTAACAGGTGGTGTAATATCAAGCCATTTCGGACACTGTGAAGTGTTTTATTTCGCTGATGTAGAAGGTAATAAAATTTCTAACGAAACTTTAATAGCTCCTCCAGAACATGAACCTGGTCTATATCCTAAATGGGTTAAAGAACAAGGCGCTGACATCGTTATAGGTGGTGGTATGGGTTCTAAAGCTAAAAACTTATTCACTCAAGAAAATTTAGAAATCATTATAGGTGCTCCTAACATGGAACCTAGAAAAGCATTGGAAGATTATTTAGCAGGTAATTTATCTACTGGTTTAAATAATTGTGATCACTAATGAGAATAGCCTTTGCTAGTGGTAAAGGTGGTACAGGCAAGACTTTTGTATCTACTAATGTTTTCAATATATTATTAGAAAGAGGTATTAAGACTAATATAGTAGACTGTGATGCTGAAGTTCCTAATGTTTGTATCTTTTTTGACGCTAAAGAAAAAAATAAATGGCCTGTAAATGAATATAGGCCTGAAATAGATATAGATAAATGTGTATTCTGTGGTAAATGCGTAGAATATTGTAATTATCATGCTCTATTCTATATACCTTCTTCCAAAATATTAAAAGTTATGGAAGATACTTGTCACGGATGTTCTGCGTGTAGATATGCTTGTGAATATGGAGCTATTACAGATTCCTATAAAAAAGTAGGAGAAGTTACACATTTCGAATATTCTGAACTTGGAAATATATTTGAAGGTAGAATGAGAATCCATTCTATGGCTACAGTTATTGTACTTAAAGATGCTATTAAACATTCTAAGAATACAGATTGTGAAATTTCCCTTTTTGATGCTCCTCCAGGTACATCTTGCCCATTTATTCAAACATCTCTTAGAGCAGATTTTGTCATTTTCGTAGCTGAGCCTACCCCATTTGGTATCAGTGACTTGCGACAAAGCATAGAAACTCTAAAAGGCATGAATATTAAATGTGGAGTAATAATAAATAGATCCGATTTAGGAAACGATGCATTAGAAAAATATTTATATTCTGAGAATATTCCTATTATTGCTAAAATTCCTTTTTCTAAAGAATTTGCTAAATATTATACTGCAGGTAAAATAGCTTCTCAATATTCTGAAGAAGCTCATAAAACATTCGATAAAATAACTGATTTCGTTATTAATAAAAATAAAGAACTTAAGGCAAAGGAGACAAGCAAATGAAAACAGCAATAATTAGTGGTAAAGGTGGTACAGGTAAATCCAGTATTACTTCTGCCTTAGTATCTCTTTCTAAAGATACTTTAACTTTAGACTGTGATGTAGATGCTTCTAACCTTTATCTAATTTTCGATTCTAAAACTACTGATAAAGAAGAATTTCTCTCAGGCCAGTTCGCTAAAGTAGATCCCTCTAAATGTAATGGTTGTGGTATATGTAAAGATGCCTGTAAATTTGATGCTATTAAATTAGAAAATGGCAAAGCTAACATAATGGAAGTTTCATGTGATGGCTGTGGTTTATGTTCTAAGTTATGTCCTCAAGGAGCTATCAAGAATTACAATTCAGGTAATAGTTATATTTATTCGGGGAATTTCCGTTATGGTAGGATTATTTATGGTAAAATGGCCCCAGGAGATGAAAACTCTGGTAAGCTAATAAATAGACTTCGTGAAATAGCTGATGATTTATGTGAAAAAGAAAATATACCTAATCAAATATTAGACGGACCTCCAGGCATTGGTTGTCCTGTAATTTCTTCGTTAACAGGTATAGATAGAGTAATCATAGTTACTGAACCTTCTCTTTCTGGTATTTCTGATTTTAAAAGAGCTTATGAATTAGCTAAGTCATTTACTGATAAAATATATCTCATAATTAACAAATACGATTTAGACTTTAAAAACACTTCTGACATAGAAAAATACTGTAATTCTATAGGAATTAAAGTTATTGGGAAACTCCCTTTCGATCGTAAAATGGTAGATGCCATGATTCATCAACAAAGCATTATCGAATATGATCCAGCAAATCAATGTTCTATCGAAATTAAAAAAATGGTAGATTTTTTATAAATCTGCCATTTTTTTTAAATATTTTCTTATATTTAGATAATATAAAATATCTATCTGATGAAAAAACTTCTTTTTTCCTTCGTCCTTTTATTTTCAGTCATACAAATTTATTGTCAAGAAAATACAATTGTAGTAAAAGGTGATAATAATTTTAAGCCTTATGAATATGTGGATAAAAATGGAAATAACACCGGGTTTAATTACGAATTGTTAAACGCCATTTTAGAAAAAGAACATATTTCTTATGAGATATCATTAGCTGATTGGAAAGAAGTTTTATCAGATTTCAAGAAAGGGAAAATAGATGTCATGATCGGTACATCAGATAGGAATGAATGGATAAAAAATTATTATTTCGGTGATTCTTACATAAATCTAAACATATACATATTAAGTTCTACTCACAATAGAATCTCAAATCTAGACGAATTAAGAGATAAAAAAGTAATAGTAGTGGAAGATAGTTGGGCTCATCGTCTTTTACTAGAAAAAGGAATAACAGATAGTATATTTTTTCCCACAGATAATATATTAAATGCTAAAGATATTGAAAATGGTAAATATGATGCAGCTTTTTCTGATCAAGCCATATTCCTTAATAAGGATATTAAAGCAGCTGGTATTAAAAATATAATTTGCTCAGAGACTCCTTTTAAAGGAGCTAAATTTTCTTTCGTTACTAGAGATCCTGCTTTATTATTCAAGCTAAATAGAGGGTTAAGTCATATTAAAGAAGATGGAACATACCAAAAGCTTTATGACAAATGGATAACTCCTTATAAGCAGAAATCCATATCTAAATACATAATTTATGGTATGTGGGCTATTTTAATTTTGACTATAATAATGTCGTTATTTATCTATTTCTTAAGAAGACAAGTAGCTATAGTCACTGCTAATTTGAGAAAATCTCAGAAAGAAATAATGGATAGGAATTATCAATTAAAAAGTATTTTAGATATTGGAGATATAATTCCTATTATTTATAATATTAAGAAAAAAATAATATTACCTGTAAACGATTATTCCTCAGAGATTGAAAAAAAAATATTTAAGCATAACAATTCTATCGAAATAGATAAGGTTTTTACTTTCATTCATCCAGATAATCACAAAAGTCTCCAAACTATATTAACTAATATTGATCATAAAATCATTGATATAGAACCTATTACATTACGAGTAGATTATAATAAAAAGGTCTTTAATAAATATTATGATTTAAATATTTCAGAACCTCGTCAGCTTGCAGATGGAACAGATGTCATCTTTGGCTTTTTAAAAGACGCTACATTTAGAATAAAGGCTATGCAGGCATTACAAAAGAATTTAGATTACTTGGAAGCCATATTTGATAATATTCCTACTCCTTTAATAATTAAAGATCAAAATAAATATTTATTAGCCAATCATTCTGCTATTTTTACTTTTGGAGATATTGTTAAAAATCAAATTTCAGATACTTTATCTGAAGAAAGTATTAATTTAATTGATTCCATAGAAAAGAATGTATTTTCTAGTAAAATACCATTTTCCGCACCTATTAAAATAATCATGAAAGATAGCACAGTAACTAATTTCATCTTCCATGCTAATAATATAAAATTTGGTACTAATGATTCTTTATTATTAGTAGCTATTGATATTACTGAGATATTAGACTTACGTAAAAACGTACAAGAAATTAATAGAAGAAATGAAATAATATTAGATACTATTAACTCTGGGTTAGTATATCTTTCTACTGATTATACTATTATGTGGGAAAACTTATCAAGTTTCTGTAATGAAACATTTGCTAAGAAATATATACCTAATAAGAAGTGTAAAAATATTATAAACATTAACGGACTCCCTATAAAATCTAACACTCTTATAAAAGATGCTATGAATAAAGGAGTTCTTGACACATATAAGTTAGACTGTAAAAACGCCGATTTTTATCAAATTACAGCTATCCCTATTATAGAAAAAGAAAATATTATAGAAGGTGTTTTATTAAAGTTTGATAACATTTCTAAAATGGAACACATGTTCTCTCAGTTAAATGAAGCTAAAGAAATAGCTGAGCAAGCTGATAATCTTAAATCTGCATTCTTAGCTAATATGAGTCATGAAATTAGAACTCCTCTAAATACTATAGTAGGGTTTGCTAACCTAATGCCTGATGCCACTCATGAAGAACAAAAAGAATATAATACTCTTATTCAAGATAGTACTGAAAATCTATTAAGATTAATAAATGATATATTAGACTTATCCAAGATGGAAGCTGGTTTTATAGAAATAAAATATAGTACTTTCGATCTTCATAAGTTTTATAAACAAACTTATTCTACTTTCGCAAATAAAATCTCTTCTGATGAAGTTAAATTTTACTTGAATATTCCTGAAAATCAATACATAATAACAGCCGATAGAAACAGATTAACTCAAGTCATCACTAACTTCATGACTAATTCTATAAAATTCACTAAAGAAGGAAGTATAACATTAGGTTATAAGATAATGCCTAATGCTGTATTAGGTGATTCATTTAAAGTTTATGTAACTGATACTGGTTGTGGTATAAGCACGGATAAACAATCAAGAGTATTTGGTAGATTTGAAAAGTTAAATAATACCACACAAGGTACTGGTTTAGGTCTTTCTATTTGTAAAAATATAGCTAATACAGCAGGTGGTCAAATAGGATTTGAATCTGTAGAAGGTAAAGGTTCTACTTTTTGGATGATTTTTCCTTCTTCTAAACCTAAAAAAAATATCGGGATCAATAAAGAAACCACTACTCTTTAAAATTCTGCGGGATAGTTTTATTAACTTTCAGTCCTAAATCTTTAAGATCTTCAGCTTGTTTGATTAGATTTCCATTGCCATCTATTAAACGTTTTTTAGCTGTTATATAGGAATTACTAGCCTTATCAATATTCTTACCTAATTCATCCATAGATTCTAGGAATCCCACGAATTTATCATATAAAGAAGCACCTTTCTTAGCGATAGCCATAGCATTTTTCCCTATATCATCTTTTTTCCATAGGTCTTCTACTATTTTAAGACAAGCAATAAGATTAGTAGGACTAATTAATAATATTCTCTTAGAATATGCATATGTCCATAATTCTGGTTTTTCCTGCATAGCTACTAAGTACGCTGGTTCTATAGGAACAAACATCATGATAAAATCTAAAGAGCCCTCTATTTCATCATAATTTTTAGGACTTAATTCATCTATATGTTTTTTAATAGAAGCTATATGATCTTTTAATTTTTGATTTCGAATTTCATGATTGTCAGCAGACATCATAGCATCATAAGCAGTTAAAGAAACTTTAGAATCAATAACTATCATTCTATCATCCGGAAGTTTCACCATAACATCAGGTCTGATATTATTTCCATCCTCATTTTTGACACTCATTTGAGTAAAATAATGAATACTTTTAATTAAGCCAGACTGCTGTAATAAAGTCTCCAATAACATCTCTCCCCAGTCTCCTTGAATTTTACTATCCCCTTTTAAAGCCCTAGCTAAATTATTAGCCTCAGTACTTACTTTACCAGTTTGTTCTATAAGATTCTTAACCCAAGTCTCTAGAGAAGCTCTCTGCTGAGCACCTTTATCATAAGTATCTTCTACTTTCTTCTTAAAATTATTAATATCTTCTTTTAAGGGATTTAATATAATATCAATATTTTTCTTATTAGAATCAGAGAATTTTTGAGACTTATCTTCAAATATTTTATTGGCTAGATTTTCAAACTGCATAGCTGATTTCTTCTGCAATTCTTCTGCTGCTTTTTCTAGATTATTTTTCTGCTCATCTAGCATCTTGAACTTTTCATCTAGCGAATTCTTCTGCTCTTTTATTTTAATATTTTCTATTTCCCTACTTTTAAGCTCCATTTCTTTAGCTTTAAACTCTGTTTCCTTATCATTAATAACAGTTTGTTTTTCATGAAGTTCAGTTTCTTTTTCTTGAAGATCTGACTTAAGACCTTCTATTTCTTGAGTCTTCAACGCTACACATTTAGAAATATTTATATATTTAACCATTAAAACGATAAATACAATGAATAAAATAGATAGACAAATAATCAAAAGTGTCATAGTTTATGTGTTAAAAATTTAGAATTATGTTACTACAAAATTTAATTCTTTCAAATTTAATAAAAATAGCATTATATTTATCATATGAAAAATTTATTCTTTATTCTACAAGTTTGTTTAATATCTTTTATAATTCCACAACAGATTTCTGCAAACCATCATAAAATTTCACATAATTATCACAGAATAGATTTTGTAAACCCCATGATAGGGACAGATTATAATGGACACACATTTCCAGGCGCCACTGCTCCTTTCGGAATGGTACAGTTAAGCCCTGATAGTAAATTAGATGGATGGCAAGGATGTTCTGCTTATCATTATGCGGAAAAATATATCTATGGATTCAGCCACACTCATCTAAGTGGAACAGGATGTTCTGATTATGGAGATATTTTATTTATGCCTGTTGGCAATTATGGAAATAAAGAAATAAAAAATACTATTTATCGCTCTAAATTTTCTCACAAAAACGAAACCGCTAGCCCTGGATATTATAGCGTATTATTAGACGATAATCAGATTTTCTGCGAACTAACAGCAGGCCGACGTATCGGTATACATAAATATCATTTTCCTAAAGGTACTGAACCTCAACTCATTGTCGATTTAGACCATAGAGATAAAATCCTAGATTTCAAACTAAATATTAGCGATCATATTACAGGATTCAGACGTTCACAAGCATGGGCCCGCGACCAAATTGTATATTTCTACAGCGATTGCTCACTCCCTATAAAAAATTACCGACTCTCAGCCGATGGTAAAAAAGCCCTTATCACCTTTGACGCCAGTCATGCTAAAAATAAAAAAGGAACTAACTTAATAATTTCTGTTGGTATTTCTTCTGTGTCTGTCGACAATGCTAAACTGAATCTACATACAGAAATAGAAAACAGCTCCAAAGATTTGTCCTACCAAAATATATTCACTGTAATTCGTAAAAAAACAGAAAATGAATGGGAGAATTATCTTTCGAAAATAGATGTTTTCCCTAAAGATAAAAATGGTAAAATAGACCAAAAAAAGATTCGCAAAAATAAAGAATTAAAAGAAAATTTAAAGAATTTTTATACAGCTATGTACCACTCAGCTATTGCCCCAAATCTTTACTCAGATGTAAATGGAGAATATAGAGGAATGGATAGAAAAATTCACAAATCACTTGAACATGAACAATATACAGTTTTCTCTCTTTGGGATACTTTTAGAGCACTGCATCCTCTACTAACTATAATAGAACCAGACAGAACTCAAGATTTCATATATTCTATGTTATGTATATACCGTGAATCTGGCAAATTACCTATCTGGGAATTATCAAGAAACGAAACTGACTGTATGATAGGATTTAACTCAGTACCAGTAATAACTGATGCCATAATAAAAGGTGTAGTCACAGAAAATATTCCTGAATTATTAGATGCTATGATAGCCTCTTCTGAAAAAGACGAATACGGAATCAAATCATATAGAAAATATGGATATGTAAGAGCTATTGACGAATCTTCATCTGTATCTCGTACTCTAGAATACGCATATGATGATTGGTGCATAGCCCAAACTGCAGATTTTATTTATAAAAAAACTAAAAACTCTGAATTCGCTAAAAAGTATAAAAAAATCCGTAATCGCTATCTTACTTATGCTCAAAATTATAAAAATGTATTTGACCCAAGTACTAACCTGATGCGCCCTAAAATTAATGGTAAATGGTTAACTCCTTTTGACCCCCGTGAAGTAAATAATCATTATACTGAAGCTAACTCTTGGCAATATAGTTTCTTCGTACCTCAAGATATTAATGGTCATATCGCACTAATGGGAGGAGATAAGCCATACACTAATATGCTAGATGCTTTATTCTCAGCTCCTAACAAAACAGTCGGTCGAACACAAGTAGATATCTCAGGACTTGTCGGACAATACGCACATGGCAATGAACCAAGCCATCACGTAGCATATCTCTATAACTTCGTCGGTCAGCCTTGGAAAACCCAAAAACTAGTTAGACACATCATGAAAACATTATATCATTCTGCCCCTGATGGCCTATGCGGCAATGATGATTGTGGACAAATGTCTGCTTGGTATGTAATGTCAGCCATAGGGTTATATAGCGTAACACCTGGCACCGAGGAATACATACTCGGTTCACCAATATTCAAAAACATAAATATTAACACGGGGAAAGATATCACCTCTGCTAAGAAAAATTCCTTGAATAAGGATCATATATTTCATATAATCTGTAATAACAATCCCCAGAATAATATATATATTTCAAGTATACAAAATTCTTCTAAAAACTATACGAAATCATATATCACTTATCAGATGTTAAAACATGATAATAATTTATTAATAAATATGTCAGATAAACCAAATAAAGAATTTGGTAAACAAATACAAAATAGACCACATCGTCATATAACATTAAATAAAATCGAATTAGCTCCCACATTTGATATTCCTAGTGACAATTTTAAAGACTCTATAAAAATATGTATTTATCCTACTATTACTAGAAATACTATTTATTATAAAGTAATTACGAAAGACAAAACTAAAAAAAAGACAAACAATATTTCAAATAATAATAATAATAATGGCTATTACCAGTACACCAGTCCATTTTACGTAAAAGAATCATCTACTATTAGAGCATACAGTCAAAGCATTAAAGGAACAAAAAGTCTCCCTATTGAAACATATATTCATCAGGTAAAACATAACTATAGCATTAAATTATTCCAAGATTATAATCCTCAATATTCAGCAGGTGGTGATAATGGAATAATTGATGGAAAAAGAGGTAGAACAAATTGGAAAGCTGGAGGCTGGCAAGGTTATCAAAATACAGATTTCATAGCTATAGTAGATCTTAAAAAAGTCACTCATATAACTAAAATAAGTGCAGGCTTCTTGCAAGATGTACGTTCATGGATATGGATGCCTAAATATGTAGATTTTTATATTTCTGTAAATGGAAAAGATTTTATAAAAATGGGACGTATAAATAATCATGTGAAAGATAACGATTACGAGATCCAAATTAAAGATTTTAAATTATTTATTCCTCAAAAAGCCCTATTAAATAAAGTTAATTCTAGTAATGAAAAAAAATCTTATTCTAACTCACCAATAGATAATATTAGATATATCAAAATAGTTGCTAAGAATTATGGAACTATCCCTAATTGGCACCTTGGAGCAGGTGGAGAAGCTTTTATTTTTATTGATGAAATCTTTGTTAAATAAAAAAAATAACTTACTTTTGCACTTCCAAATGGAATGCTTCCTTAGCTCAGTTGGCAGAGCACGACACTCTTAATGTTGGGGTCCAGGGTTCGAAACCCTGAGGGAGCACAATTTTTTTTAAATAAAGAAATGTCAGTATTCGTAGAAGAAATTACTTTAACTATAGGAAACTGTCTGCAAATAAGAACCATCTAAATCAGGTTCTGCGCCTTCTAGAAAAGGTTCTCTTCCCATATATCCATCACTTCCAGCGATTTTATCGAAAGCTTTCATCTGACCAGCATTAGGGGTAAAAAAAAGAATTACATTTCTGTAACTCTCTCTTCTATGTGGTGTCACCGGGAATCGAACCAGGGACACAAGGATTTTCAGTCCTTTGCTCTACCAACTGAGCTATGACACCGCGTATAATTGGACTGCAAAAATAGAGTAATTTATTTAACCTGCAAAATTTTTTTAATAAAATGACACAATTATTATATTTATAAATGGAAAATAATATCGTAACTTAGCATTCAAATATGACAGAAAAAGTATTAAATATTAATAAAAACCTCATATATAAAAAATTCGTAAAAATAATACTTCCTCTAAAATTAGAAGGACTTTTTACTTATGCCGTTCCCAGAAATATGGAAGATAAATTAACAAAAGGGAAACAGGTTCAAGTTAAATTGGTTAATAAAAATTATATCGGAATTATTTCAGAAATATTAGATCAAACTGATATAGATCCTAGAAAACTCAAACCTATTCTTAGTTACCCAGATTTACCTAATATTTCTGAGATGACATTAAAATTTTGGTTAACTATTTCTGATTATTACATGTGCCAAATAGGTGAAGTTTTCACAGCATCTCAAAAATATTATGATTCTAAACTTAAGTTAGTTAACACTGAAGAAACCAAAATAAACTATACTGCTCCCAAACTTTCCAATATTCAAGTAAAAGCATACGAAAATATTCAAGAATTTAATAAAAAATCTAAAATCACATTACTTAAAGGTGTCACTGGTTCTGGAAAAACAGAAATTTATATTCGTCTAATAATTGATTGCCTTTACTCTGGTAAAAACGCCCTATATTTACTACCCGAAATAGCTGTAAGTAAACCATTGTCTAAACGACTTTCAAAAGTTTTCGGCGATGATTTATTGATTTTTCATTCAAAACAAACCCCAGCCAATAAACGTAAGATTATTGAAATTTTATCTAATGACAACACTGATAATATTGATGGCAAATCTAAGAATTCTAGTAATAGACCTAAAGTAATATTAGGCCTTCGCTCTGCATTATTTCTACCTTTCCAAAACTTAGGGCTGATTATCGTGGATGAAGAACATGACAAATCATATAAACAAGATTCTCCTGCTCCTAGATATAATGGTCGTGATGCTGCTATAATATTAGGGACTATCTATAAATCAAAAATACTGCTAGGTTCTGCTACACCTTCATTTGAAACTTTGAACAATGTAAATTCTGGAAAATATTGTATGACTGAATTGTCCACGAAATATTATGATGCACCAGAACCTGAAATCGAGATAGTAGATATGAAGTCTGAAAAACATAAATGGGCTATTAAAAAATCATTTTCTCTTAAACTAATAAATGATATTCAAGACAGATTAGAAAAGAAAGAAGGTGTATTAATTTTTAGATCTCGACGTTCATATTCACCTGCTGTTCAATGTTCTATATGCGGAGAAATAGTTAAATGTCCAAATTGTAATATTCCACTTTCATATCATAGATACGATCATTCTTTAAGATGTCATTATTGCGATTATCACAGCACCTATAGATGCACTAATTGTGGTTCTGAAGAACTTCAAACGTTAGGTTCTGGCACCGAAAAAATAGAAGAAGAACTATCAGAACTATTTCCCGATGCTAATATTGCTCGTTATGATGCAGATACGACCAAAAAAAAATCAGATGCTGATAAAATATTATCGGACTTTGCTTCAGGAAAAACTGATATATTAGTCGGCACTCAGATGATTTCAAAAGGCTTTGATTTTGAAAAACTTAGCTTGGCAGCAATAATTAATGCTGACAGCGTACTTTCATTGCCCGACTTTAGGGCCGATGAAAAAGCTCTTACCCTCTTTACTCAGCTTCTTGGAAGAGTAGGAAGACGAAAGACAATGGGAAAATTGCTAATTCAAACTTTTCAACCTGAACATCCTGTATTCCATGCCCTGATTTCTAATGACTCATCTGATTTAATGACCGAAAGGCGAATATTTAAATATCCTCCTTATGCTAGACATCTTAATATTATGATAAAAGAAACTTATTCTGACAAAGCTAATAGAATAGGAAAATCAATTACAAGTAATTTATATCAAGCAGGTATTAAAACATTTATAGGTCCTTATGCACCTACTATAGAAATGATTCAGAAAAAACATATAAGAATTATTTGTGTAAGTTTACCCAAAACTCAGGCTGCTAAGATTATTAAGCAAAAAATTAAAAAAATACTCATAGATTATAAGAATGTTTATTGTGATGTGGATCCTCAATAAAACTAACAATACCTTCTACATAGCATCTTTAAAATACGATTCTTATATACTATCTTTGTGATTTATAGTTGTTAATAAATTACATTCAATCCCTTATTAATACATTCTAAATCAAGGTTACAAGCTAGAAATACTTCTCCATCTATTTCTAAATTTTCATAAATATCTCCAATAACTCCTTTTTTAGAAATAACATCTACGTGAATATTCTTTCCCATAGTATGATCAACTAATGGATAAGTATCATAAATTTTACCAGAAAAAAGTTTGGAAAAATTCATAAGAATCTTTAAAATATTAGCTTTTTTTATAACAGTTATATTTATTAAACCATCATCTACGACTGCATCAGGCATCTGCTGCATACCCCCACCACTATATTTGCCTATTCCGAAAGCACAAGAAAAGACCTGTCCTTCATAAAATATTTTATCATCTACAGTTATTCTGTAATGTTTAGATTTACGTTTGAATAATGCCTTAATAGCCGCTTTAATATATATAGTCTTCCCCTGTTTAGTAATTTTCCCCTTCTGCTTAATGGCATTGCTATAATAACAGACATCAGCATCATATCCTAGTCCTGCTACATTAACCATTGTTCTATCTAGTATAACTTTATGGTCACAAAGACGAAAATAACCCACATCTTGAGTATGGTGACTTCCAGATTTTACCAAATTTACAGCATCTTCATAAGTACTATTTACATTATACATTCGCATCCAATCATTCCCTGTACCAGCAGGAATAACTGATAAACATAAATCGGTGACGGGAACCACTTTTTGAATAAAAAAACCATCCACGATTTCACTTATAGTACCGTCGCCTCCTACAGAAACAAAATTTCTATAACCTTGTCTAACAGACTGAACTGTAAGTTCTACAGCATGATACTTATGTTTAGTGAATAAGATTTCATGCGACAATTCACATAAAGAAAAATAATTAGAAATTTCTGACCAATCTTTCTCTACTTTTCCACTTCCAGCTTTAGGATTAACTATTACTATCCAAGTATCTTTATTCATTTATAAATTTTCTATGATATTTTACTACAAAACTAATATAAATATCATTTACAAAAAAAGAATTTTTATATTTGCATAATAGTATTAAATTTTATGGGAAAAATCATAGCAATAGCAAATCAAAAAGGCGGAGTAGGTAAAACTACTACTGCTATTAATTTAGCTGCTTCTTTAGCAGTATTAGAAAAGAAAATACTATTAATAGATGCAGATCCCCAAGCAAACACTACCTCAGGATTAGATTTTGATCCTGATTCTGATTCTGCTAAAACTCTTTATGAAATTTTAATAGGAAAAGAAACATTCACTTCTACTACATTAGATACTGAGATTAAAGATTTAAAATTAATCCCTTCTCATATTAATTTAGTAGGTGCTGAAATAGAAATGCTAAATATTGCTAACAGAGAAATGATATTTAAAAAAGCTTTATCTGAAGTATCAAATAAATATGATTATATCATAATAGACTGTTCTCCATCCTTAGGTCTTATTACTATTAATTCTCTTACTGCTGCAGATTCAGTAATTATTCCAGTTCAGTGTGAGTATTTCGCACTTGAAGGCTTAGGAAAATTATTAAATACTATTAATCTAGTAAAGAATAAATTGAACCCTAATCTTAGAATAGAAGGATTCTTATTAACTATGTATGATAGTAGATTAAGGCTTGCAAATCAGGTGGTAGAAGATGTTAGACATCATTTTAACCACATGGTATTTAATACTCTTATTCAAAGGAATGTTAAATTAAGTGAAGCTCCTTCACATGGGAAACCCGCTATATTATATGATGCTATTTCTACTGGATCAAATAATTACCTAAATTTAGCTAAAGAAATTCTTGAGAAAAATAAAAAATAATGAGTAAAACAAAGGCATTAGGTAAAGGGTTAAGTGCATTAATCACTGATGCTGAGACTGTTAATATTAATAGAAATATTAATACAGTTTCAGGACATGATAATGAACAGAACAAATTAGTTATGTTCATTGAAATACCTTTATCTGAAATTAGACCTAACCCATTCCAACCAAGAACGACTTTTGATGAATCTTCTTTACAAGAATTAGCAGACTCTATTAAATTATTAGGACTTATTCAGCCTATTACAGTTAGACCCGTAGGTAAAAGATATCAGATAATAAGTGGTGAAAGAAGATTTAGAGCTTCTCTATTAGCTGGTTCTAAAAATATTCCAGCTTATATTAAAAGTACTGATGACCAAGGTATGTTAGAGATGGCTATCGTCGAAAACATACAAAGAGAAAATTTAGATTCTATAGAAGTGGCTATATCTTTCCAGAGATTAATCGAAGAATGTGACCTTACTCAAGAAGCTATGGCTGGAAGAGTAGGTAAAAATAGATCTACTATTACTAACTATCTTAGATTATTAAAGTTACCTGCTGAAATTCAGTTAGCTATTAGAAAAACTGCTATTAGTATGGGCCATGCTAAAGCACTTCTTTCCCTAGATAACAAACAGCAACAATTAAAAATAGCTAACGAAATAATTCAAAAAGATTTATCAGTAAGACAGACTGAACAAAGAATTAAAGTATTAAAAGAAAAAGATACTCCTAAAAGAGAAGACACTGTTACTCTTCCTGATTCTTATTATAAATTATTAGATATAATCGGAAATTATTTTGATAACAATATTTCTATAAAAAGAAATAAATCTGGTAAAGGCAATATTACTATTCAATTCCATAATGACCATGAAATAGAAAAATTTCTCACGGCATTAGAAAATATCAAATAAAGTGCGCAAATTACTACTCACAGGGATATTATTTATAATTTTCACATTCAGTGTTACCGCCCAAATCAATAATAATTTCCAAAACAGGGAAATAAATAGTAATAGTGGCAGTCTCAATAATTTTACTAAGAAGAATAAAGATGGAAAAGACAGTACAGCTGTAAAAATAGATAATACTCCCATTTTCTCTATTTCTCAATATTGTAGAGCTTTAATTCATAAAGATACTATTCCTGTTTCTTGGATGTGGATTGCATCCTTTCCTCTTCCTGGAACCGCTCAAATATATAATAAAGATTATTGGAAATTACCTATAGTTTACGCTGGTATAGGTGGTTTCATATATGCTGCTCATAAATCTAACGTAAGTTATCAACAGACGGGTTCTCCAAGATACAAAGACCAAAGAACAAATTATATAACAGGAGCATTGGTTATACAATGGTTTACCATGTTAGATGGTATAGTTTCTTATGATACAAAAGTTAAGATTTCCTCTTCGAAATCATCTTTATATTCTGCTATGTTACCTGGTTTAGGAGAAATCTATAATGGAGATTACTGGAAAGTACCTATCTATTATGGAGGATTAGCATTAACTGGATATCTATGGCATTACAACAATATTAAATATCAACACTACAAAGGATTATATACTGAAGCATGTAGCGATGCTGACACTTATGATGGACCATTAACTACTGAAAATTTGAAATATTATCGAGATATTTTCCGAAGATATAGAGATTATTCTATACTAGCTACTCTCGGAGTATATGTTTTACAAATCGTAGATGCTAATGTTTTTTCCACCATGAATAATTTCGATGTAAGCGATGATTTAAGTTTACGAATAGAACCTTCTGTAACCAAACCGATTTCCCCATATGGTAATTACTCCTTTGCTTTAAGAGGAAGTGAAACACCTATAGGATTATCTATTAAGATTATTTTTTAAAATGAAACAAATTTTATTATCCTTATTTATTTTCTCATTTTCAGTTTGCTTTGCTCAAAACCAAACTAAGACTTTAACTGTTAAACAATATAGTACTACTGATACTATGCACAATAGTATAAAAGATAGTGTTATAATAATAAATAACCCAAATCTTTATCATCCCAAAAAACAGAAGAGTAATATTCTTAATAAAGTTACTGGTTTATTTAAAACAGGACCTAGTAAAAAAGAACTTAAAAATCAAAATGATTATTTAAAATATATTATTGATTCACTTCAAAATGAGATTATAGAACTCAATACTCCTATCGAATTAATAGATACTGAAGAGGATAATGAAATTAATCCAGGTATGCTAGAAGAAATAGATGACTTTAGAGCAGATAGTTTAGCCAGAATGGATACAGTATTTAATCCAGATTCTCTTCTAAGTTTATGGTATTTACAGGAAGAAATAGATATGACTAATCCTCAATTAGCATTAAATGATACTATAGAATTAACTTCCAATATTCCTGACTCAGTATATTTAGAGAAACTTAAAAAGATGAATTCTTTTATATCTATTCCTTACAATAAGATTATTAGAAATCATATTATATATTACACTGAAAAATTATCCAAAAACAATGTTGAAAATCTATTAGGATTAGCTCAATACTACATGCCTATTTTTGATGAAATATTTAGTGATTACGACATGCCTGTAGAATTAAAAGCCATGGCTGTTATAGAATCAGCATTAAGATCAAAAGCTGTTTCGAGAGCCAGAGCCAAAGGTATGTGGCAGTTCATGTATAGTACAGGTAAACGATATAATTTACTCATTAATTCATATGTAGATGAAAGGTATGACCCTATAAAATCAGCTCATGCAGCTGCTAAATATTTACAAGATTCTTATCAGATATTCGGAGATTGGTCATTAGCTATAGCATCATATAACTGTGGTGCAGGAAATGTCAACAAAGCGATCAGAAGATCAGGTAAAAAAGATTTCTGGGGAATATATTGGTACCTTCCTAGAGAAACCAGAGGATATGTTCCTTCTTTCATAGCAGCTTTATATCTTATGAACTATTATCAAGATTATGGTTTTGTCCCTACTGACATGAAAATGCCTGTTCATACTGATACTCTTCAAGTTAATAAAATGTTACACTTTAAGCAAATCGAACATTTTACTGGAATATCTGAAAATGAATTAAAAAATCTTAATCCTCAATATCTTCATAACATCATTCCAGGAACTGAAAAAACTTATACTTTAAGATTACCTTATAATTATACTATGAATTTCGTAAATAATGAAAAGGATATCTATAATTGGGAAAAAGATAAGTATTTTAATCCTACTGTTCTTAAACAAATCAAACAAACAGGTTCAAGTCAAGGAACACGGATAGTTCATAGAGTAAGAAGAGGCGAAACTCTTAGTGGTTTAGCATCTAAATATCATGTAAGGATTTCAGATATTAAACATTGGAATCGCATAGGAAAATATTTAAGACAAGGACAAAGATTAATACTCTATCCTCATTCTCATTATCAGGCTTCTTCTAGTTCTAGTAAAACCTATACTTCTAAAGGATACATTTGGTACACAGTTAAAAGAGGAGATACAGTTTCTGGTATAGCTACCAAATTTAGAGGTGCTACTATTAATAGTATCTTTAAACTTAATCATTTAAATAAACATTCAAAAATTTATCCAGGGAAGAGACTTAAAATAAAGAAAAAATAGTGAGTACTGAACTTGGTTTTTTCATACTTAATAACATGCGTTTCTCTGGAATAAGCATATTTAATACTAATATTCATCTTTCTAAATAGCTTTAATCCAAAAAATGAGTAAAATGAGAATCCTCTGCCCCTGATAGCAGGAATACTAAAAAACTCAACTAACCCTCTTTCATAAAAATACAATCTTCCATCCCATTCTTTTATATTGAAAGCAGTGAAGCGACATAATGCTTTAATTTTATTATGATAATACGCAGTTTCTAAATAAGCTGCTATACCTGGAATATATTCAGAATCTATTCTTTGTTTAATAATAGAAGATTCCACCTTCGTGGCAAATTGAAGTCCATTATTACAAATAAACGAATATCCGCCTCTCATTTTAAGAGTATTCCTACAAGAATAATTTTTCCAATCATAAAGGATCCTGGCTTTTAATGAATGAGTAATGGGACCCCTAAACCATGAACTTAGTTCACCTGTTTCAAATTCTCTACTAAAATCTATTCTATTTCTAATTTTAAGAAGGTTCCAATCATAAAAATAATTACCCTTAGGATTTCTTTTTATCTCTGAATAAAATGATAATTTAGTATAATATTCGGGATGCCATAAAAGATTAGTACATAATAATCTAATATTTTTAGATCTATCTGAACGAGAAAGTACTTTAACATTCTGATATTGGAATCGCATTCCTGTCTCCCAGTTCTCCCCCATAGACAACGTGGTTCCTAAAATGGAATATATATTAACCTTTTTATCCATTGCAAATTCTCCAAACACTCTATACTTAGCTGTTACGTAGGATATATCAGTAGAATATTTGAAGTAACTATTGGTAGTGCGTAAATAAGTTACGACTGAAGCTTGAGGTTTCTCTGGGTAAAGCTGCATATTTATCTGCTGTTTTGTACTAGTTTGAAGATTTGTGCCTATTTGAAGACTTGTCCCTGTTTGATAAATACCATTTAATCCTATTTTAAAATGTTTCTTCATCCAGGATAAATTAGCATAATAAGAGTTTTTAAACGGTTCCTTATCAGCTAGTTTACTATATTCTGATAATCTACCATCCTCTAAATTATTAGAGTAAGCCGCTGTTAATTTAAAATTATTTTTTTCTAAAGAAAGACATATTCCTCTATATAAATCATCTTGAATAGTAGAAGTATAAGGCATAGGAGAATATTCAGGCAAATACATGGAAGTAGGAGAAGTAGGATCTTTAAAATTAAAAGAATTCCAAGTAAGAAGACCTTGTCCCCATCTTAATCGATAATCTCCCACTATGAATGACTTCAATTTAATTCCAGTATCATTATGTTTAAGATCTTTAATCCTCAAATCTTTTAATTGAAAATATCCAGACAAAAATTTAGTAGATGTATAATCAGTTCCCTTATATGTAAAACCACATCCCACTCCTCTAGTAGAAAACATTCTGTAAGAGCTATATCCATAAAATTCTTTAGTAGTAGTTCTTTCGTCATTTTCCTCATTTTTTTGCTTAATTTTTTCCTTAAGCTTAATCGTGATTTTCTGCTTAGTATAATGATTTCTAATCTTAGAAATATTTTTCGTTTTTATTTTTAAATATGGATTCAACATTTTAACTATATCAGGATTAAAACCATCAACCAATTCTAATTCTTTATAAGAAAGTATATCTCCACAATCATTTCTATATTCTAACAAACTCATTATTTGAAAAATATTTAAAACCAATAAACTTTCTAATTCATTTTCTGTAACAGTATTAACATCCAATGGATCTTCTTTCAAAAATTCATAATACTGAAAAATCTCTTCCAAATTATTTCCTCCTTCCTCTGCTAATAATTCCAATTTATGGAGCAAAATAGCATTGTCGTCAAACTCTATTTGTACCCGATTATTCTGCTGTGAATAACCTTTCTGTGAAAAACCATGTGTAAACGTGTACACACATAAAAAAAGGACTAACAATTTAATGTTAGTCCTTCTATTCTTTGAAATCTCTCGCCTCGTCCTTTCCATCTTTTAATATTTAATATAGATTATATGATTTTAATAAGCCATTAATTAGTCTTGAACTTATATTTTATTTCTTTAAGATCTTCATTAGCCTTAGCTATTTTTTTAGTAAGATTTTTTTTATATTCAATCATTTTAGCCATTAAAACATCATCAGCTATAGCTAATATTTCTAAAGCTAAGATACCAGCATTTTTAGCACCATCAATAGCCATAGTAGAAACAGGAATACCTGAAGGCATTTGTAGAATAGATAATATAGAATCCCAACCATCCATTGAATTAGATGATTTTATAGGAACTCCTATTACAGGAAGAGGAGTAAAAGCAGCTATTACACCAGGAAGATGAGCAGCTCCACCAGCTCCAGCTATTATTACTTTAATCCCTCTTTCACGTGCATTCTTAGCAAAATCTGCCACCATTTCAGGTACTCTGTGAGCAGATAAAGCATTAATTTCAAATGGAATTTCCATTTCTTCTAAAAATTCAGCGGCTTTTTTCATGATTGGAAGATCAGATGTACTACCCATGATAATAGATATTATAGGTTTCATGATTTTGTTCATAATAGTTCGTTATTTAGATTATAATAATTTAGTCTTTGTGATTTCGTTCGTTAATTTTCGTAGAAACAAAATTAATAGTTATTTTCGCATATTCAAATAAAATATATTATGAAGGAAAGAATTAAGGTCCATGACAAATATTTCAAACCATTTATTGCTAATGCTAAAATAGAAGCTATTATAACTAATGTAGCTAAAGAGCTCAATAATGATTTTAAAAATACTGAAGAACCTCCTATTTTTCTATCTGTGTTAAATGGTTCCTTTATGTTCTGTGCTTCACTTATGCAGAAGCTAGATTTTCCATGTGATGTTTCATTTATTAAAATGGCTTCATACGAAGGCACTAAATCTACTGGAAAAATCAAACAATTAATAGGTTTAAATGAAAATATTAAAGGTAAAACTATAATAATTATCGAAGATATCGTAGATTCCGGTCAGACTATTAATAATCTTGGTATACTATTAAAAGAACAGGGAGCTAAAGACATAAGAGTCTGTACTTTATTCTATAAACCGAATGCATATAAAGGTAAAATGAAAATAAACTATCATGCTATGGATATCGAAAACGAATTCATTGTAGGTTTCGGACTTGATTATAATCATCTTGCAAGACAATACAAAGATATTTATATTATTGACGAAGATTAATTCTATAAAGACTTACGTTTATTATGACTGATACTTATTATGACTAACATCAGCTTTAAGAATATTATTAATAAAACAACTTAAAGTAATTATATAAAAATGAAATATTATATTCTTTTTGGCCCTCCAGGTGCTGGGAAAGGGACTCAAGCTAAAAAAATAATAACTAAATTTAACTATCTTCACCTATCTACAGGTGATTTACTTCGTGGGGAAATTAAAAAAGGTAGTAAACTTGGTAAAAATGCTGCTTTTATTATAGAACAAGGGAATTTAGTACCAGATGAAATCGTAGCAGATATGATTAAAAAACAGTTCGAAGCACATAAAAATGATGTAGATGGTTTTTTATTAGACGGTTTCCCAAGAACTAAAAAACAAGCTGTTATGTTAGATAAAATACTTTTTGAGATGAATCAAGAAGTAACTCAAATCTTATCTTTACACTTAGATGACAAATACATTTTCGATCGTATTTTTCATCGTGCACAGATAGAAGGTAGAAAAGATGATACTAAGACTGAAGTTATTCAAAATAGAATAGATACATATCATTCTAAAACTGAACCTCTTATTTCTTATTATAAAAAACAAGATAAATATTTCGAAATAGATGGTTTGGGAACTATAGATGAAATATTTGAAAAAATTTCCAAAATATTCTAAAATAATATTTTTATACAATTAATATTTATTTCCATAATTAGATATTAATAGTATAATCTACATTAGATTAATTAAATCTATATATTTATTAAAATTATAATACAAACTAAAATAATATGTCCGATTCAAATTTCATAGATTATGTACGTCTTTTCCTAGCTTCTGGTAATGGTGGTAATGGATCTGTACATATGCGCCGAGAAAAATATATTCCTAAAGGAGGTCCTGATGGAGGTGATGGCGGTCGAGGAGGTCACATTATTCTTAAAGGTAATTCCCAATATTGGACTCTTATACACTTAAAATATCGTAAACATATTAAAGCTGATGAAGGAGATGGTGGAAGTGGTGCTAGAAGTCATGGTAAAAATGGTAAAGATATCTATCTAGATGTACCATTAGGAACCATAGCCAAAGATTCTGAAACTAAAGAAGTTTTAGCTGAAGTATTAGAAGAAGGTCAAGAAATAATATTAGTTAAAGGTGGTCGTGGTGGATTAGGTAATTCTAATTTCAAAACTTCTACTAATCAAACTCCTAGATATGCACAACATGGAGAAGATGGTACTGAAAATTGGTATATTTTAGAATTAAAATTATTAGCTGATGTCGGTCTTGTAGGATTCCCAAATGCTGGGAAATCCACTTTATTATCTGCAGTATCCGCAGCGAGACCTAAAATAGCTAATTATCCTTTTACTACTCTAGTGCCTAATTTAGGTATTGTAAATTATCATGATGGCCGTTCATTTGTTATGGCTGATATTCCTGGTATAATAGAAGGTGCTCACGAGGGTAAGGGATTAGGACTTAGATTTTTACGTCATATTGAAAGAAATTCTATGCTTCTTTTCTTAGTTCCTGCTGACACTGATAATATAGAAAAAGAATATAAAATTCTATTGAAAGAATTATCTGAATTTAATCCTGAGTTACTAGATAAAGATAGAATTTTAGCCGTCTCTAAATCAGATATGTTAGATAATGAACTTAAAGGAGAAATTACCAAAACATTACCATCAGACATCCCTACTCTATTTATATCCTCAGTATCAGGCGAAGGCATACCCAAACTAAAAGATATGCTTTGGACCGAGTTAAATAAATAATAACGATTTACGACTTTGAACCAAATGTTTTTAGATAAACTCATTAACTTTGATTATAAACTCTTTTTTGATATCAATGGAGCTTATTCAAATTTTTGGGATCCAATAATGGTAACATTATCAGCAGCTAAACCATGGATACCTCTTTACTTGATTGTAGCTTTTTTATTTTTTTGTAAATATTCATATTCTAGTCAGTCGAATATAAAATTATGTGCTGAACCAATAGAAGGAAATAGAAAAATACTTTGGATAACAGGAATTAGTTGTATTCTAGCAGCTGGATTAGCTTTCGGTATAAGTGATCAATTGTCTGTAATTATCAAAAACAATGTTCTCAGATTAAGACCCACACATAGATTTGGTCTTTATGAAATTCATGCTTTAAATGGTATGGGAGGTCCTTTTGGATTCGTATCTTCACATGCTACTAATGTATTTTCTTTCGCATTGCTGACAAGTTTAATATTTAAAAGAATTCCCTACTCTATTTTTATTTTTATTTGGGCAGCCGCCGTTTCTTATAGTAGAATATATGTAGGCCGACATTTCCCCTTAGATGTTTTAGGTGGAATGGTCTTAGGCTTATTAATTGCATGTATAGTATATTATTTACTAAAAATTGTACTCAATCATGTTATATTATATAGACAAAAACACTAATCCATATTTCAATTTAGCTGCTGAAGAATATCTTTTCAGACAAAAAGAAGAACCAATTTTTCGTTTATGGAGAAATGAACCTGCTGTAATTATAGGTCAATATCAAAACGCTTTTGCTGAAATACATAAAGATTTCATAGAAGAAAATCATATACCTGTAGTTCGTAGATTAAGTGGTGGCGGTGCTGTATTTCATGATACAGGTAATATCAATTTTACATTCATAGATCAAAAGAAAAAAGGTGAAGATACTGCGATGATGTTTAAACGCTTTACTCGCCCTATAATAGAAGCCTTAAAAAAATTAGATGTCAATGCATATTTAGAAGGTCGTAACGATTTACTTATCGATAATAAGAAATTTTCAGGCAACGCAATAGCTGTATATAAAAATAGAGTGCTTCAGCATGGTACTTTACTATTCTCTTCATCCATAACTAATCTTAATAAAGCATTAAACACACGTCCAGAAAAATTCGTGGGTAAAGCAGTTAAATCAAATATATCTAGAGTAACTAATATATCTGAGCACCTTAGCGGAACCCATGTAAATATGACACCAGAAGAATTCATGCAATTTCTGTACAAATTCATTGCCAATACCTCTAAACTTGTGGACTATACCGAAGAAGATCTTATAAAGATAAATAAACTTCGAAAAAACAAATACGAAACTTACGAATGGATATGGGGAAAATCACCTAAATATCAGTATTCAAATTCAATTAAACTACCATGTGGCTTTATTGAAACATATTTGAATATAGAAAAGGGTCAAATCAAAACATGTCGTATCATGGGAGATTATTTCTTTCTAAAACCCACTGAAGATATCTCAAAAGCACTTATAGAATGCCCTATTAAGTCAAGCGAAATTAAAAATCGTTTATCTAAATTTAATTTGAAAGATTACTTCGGTCAGGATATCTTAAAAGAATTAACTAAACTACTATCAGTAGCTTAATTATAATGTAAAAATAGCCTTCACTTTTAAGCGAAGGCTATTTTTATAACATATATTAGTCTAATAGAATTTCTATCATTTTAATAACACTTGCAGAGATTCTAGTACCAGGACCAAAGATAGCTGCTGCTCCATCACGATAAAGTTCATCATAATCTTGAGCTGGAATTACACCACCTACTATTACTATAATATCCTCACGCCCTAAATCTTTTAGAGCTTTAATTATCTGAGGCACTAATGTCTTATGACCTGCTGCTAGAGAAGATACTCCTACTATATGTACATCGTTTTCTACAGCTTGTTTAGCTGCTTCTTCAGGTGTCTGGAATAGAGGTCCCATATCTACATCGAACCCACAGTCAGCATAACCTGTTGCTACTACTTTAGCACCACGGTCATGACCGTCTTGTCCAAGTTTAGCTACCATGATACGAGGCTGACGGCCTTCTTTTTTAGCGAATTTTGCTACTAATGTCTTAGCTTTTTTAAATTCTGCATCATCTTTAACTTCTGATGAATATACTCCTGTGTTCATACGAATAACTGCTTTATATCGTCCAGCTACTTTTTCACATGCATCTGAAATTTCACCAAGAGTAGCACGAGCTTTAGCAGCTTCTATTGCAAATACTAATAAGTTTCCTTTCTTGGTTCTAGCACATTCTGTAATAGCTTCTAAACATTCTTTTACTTTATCATTATCACGTGCAGCACGAAGCTCGTTTAAACGAGCTATCTGAGACTCACGAACTTTAGTATTATCTACATCTAAAATTTCGATAGGATCTTCATGGTCAAGTTTATATTCATTAAGACCTACGATCTTATCAGTTTTTGAATCGATACGTGCTTGCTTACGAGCTGCTGCTTCTTCGATTCTTAATTTAGGAATTCCTGTTTCTATAGCCTTAGCCATACCACCTAACTCTTCTACTTCTTGAATGTGTTTCCATGCTTTATGAGCTATTTCATTAGTAAGAGATTCGATGTAATAAGAACCTGCCCATGGGTCAATAGATTTACAAACAGATGTTTCTTGCTGTATATAAATCTGAGTATTACGAGCAATACGAGCTGAAAAATCAGTAGGAAGCGCTATAGCTTCATCCAATGCATTTGTATGTAATGACTGAGTATGACCTAAAACAGCACCCATAGCTTCTATACATGTTCTAGCTATATTATTAAATGGATCCTGTTCAGTTAGAGACCATCCTGAAGTCTGACAATGAGTACGAAGTGACAGGGACTTAGGATTTTTAGGATTAAACTGGTTTACTAATTTAGCCCATAGCATACGTGCTGCACGCATCTTAGCTATCTCCATAAAATGGTTCATACCAATAGCCCAGAAGAAAGAAAGTCTAGGTGCAAATTTATCTACATCTATACCTGCTTTAATTCCTGTTCGTAAATATTCCAAACCATCAGCTAAAGTATAAGCCATTTCTATATCACAAGTAGCACCTGCCTCTTGCATATGATAACCTGAAATAGAAATTGAATTAAACTTAGGCATATTTTGAGAGGTATATTCGAAAATATCTCCAATAATTTTCATAGAAAAGTCTGGGGGATAAATATAGGTATTACGAACCATAAATTCCTTCAAGACATCATTCTGAATAGTACCTGCCATTTCTTCTAATTTAGCACCTTGTTCCAACCCTGCTACTATGTAAAAAGCTAGAATAGGTAACACAGCACCATTCATTGTCATAGATACAGACATCTTATTAAGAGGTATCTGATCGAATAATACTTTCATATCTTCTACACTACAGATAGAAACACCAGCTTTACCTACATCACCTACTACTCTAGGATGATCTGCATCATATCCTCTATGAGTAGCTAAGTCAAATGCTACAGAAAGACCTTTCTGCCCAGCAGCTAAATTTCTACGATAAAAAGCATTTGATTCTTCAGCTGTAGAAAATCCTGCATACTGACGAATAGTCCAAGGTCTCATTACATACATTGTAGCATAAGGACCTCTTAAAAAAGGAGCAACACCTGCGGCATAACCTAGATGTTCCATATTTTCAAGATCTTTTGCTGAATAAATAGATTTAATTTCTATTTGTTCTGGAGTAGTCCATGTTTTTCCTTCATTTTTAGAATGACGACAAGTGGAATCAACTCCCTTATATTCTATATTTTTGAATTCAGGTCTCATGTTTCTTATTTTACAGTTATACCCATCATTTTTTGATACTTTTTAAGAGATTCAAGGACATTACATCTTACATTAATAAAATGTTTAATTCCTTTAGCTTCTAGATCACCTCTACAAGCTGGATCACCTGCTACTACAAATATAGCTTTATCTCCTATTAACTCGTTTATCTTAGGAACATTTTCCAGATAATCGTCATCAGCTGCACAAGCAACGATAATATCAGCTTTAGTTAGTAATGCTGTTTTAACACCTTCTTCTAAAGTTTTAAAACGATTATTATCGATTACTTTAAAACCAGCTACTGCGAAATAGTTACAGCTAAACTGAGCCCTAGCTCTACACATAGCTAAATTCCCGAAAGTCAACATAAAAACATTAGGTCGTTTACCGCATTTATCAGTAGTATATCTTAATTCTTCAAAAGACTGAGAAGCACGATAAATTTCTAATGGTGTTCCTAACAATTCTTTTTCAGGTTTTGATTTCATAGACCCTCTTCGAACTATAGATTCAGAAATATCATCTTGTATTTTTTCTAAGAAATTAGGAAATTGGTTAGATCCTAAAATAGTTTGTTTACGTCCAGCTATATTCTGATCTTTCTTATCACTAACTACTTTAATTTCTTTTTGTATAAAACCATCTTTGAAAGCTACGATATAACCACCCTTATTTTCTACTATTTTAAATAGATCCCAAGCAGATTTTATAAAAGCTGCAGTTAAATTTTCCACATAATAAGAACCTGCGGCAGGATCGACTATCTTTGAAAAACCAGCTTCTTCCTTTAAGATATGCTGAACATTTCTAGCAATACGATCTGAAAATTCGCTTGATGTACGAAGAGAATAATCGAAAGGTATAACTTCCATAGAATCTACACCACCTACTGCAGCACTCATAGCTTCAGTAGTATTTCTTAACATATTAATGTATGAATCATATGCTGTTTGATTCCACATACTAGTTACTGCATGTATTTCCATCTTCATAGCACAAGTACTTTTTACACCATAATCTTTCACTATGTTAGACCAAAGTGTACGAGCAGTTCTGAATTTAGATATCTCCATAAAATATAGAGAACCTACTCCGAAGACAAATTTCATCTTCTTGGATATCAACTCAGCACTAATACCTAAATCAGTAAGAATATTTAAGTATTCACTTCCCATAGAAAGAGCAAAAGCTAATTCCTGGGTAATACTAGAACCGGCATTATTAAAATCATAAGCATCTACTGTCAATACTCTTACATGATTATATTTGTCAGCTTCTTCAAAAATAGATTTAAAAGCTTCGAAAGGTTTATCAGATTCGAAATAGCCTTTAGTATTTAAAGATTTTAAAGGATTAAAATCGAAAGATGCATGTATTTTCTTAGCATTAAAACCTTTCTCCTTAACCACTTTCATAAAGTCCATTAAAATCTGTGGATATTCTACAGAACAACCTTTAAAAGCAATAGCCACCTTATTTAAATCCAAATCTTTAATTAAAGCTTTAATTTCACCTATCGGCAGCCCCTTGGCTGGTATAAAAAATCCAACTTCTTGAACTCCTTTTTTTACAGCATTTAAAGCTTTAGCATTAGCTGTATTAACGCCACCTTTTTCAAGAGTACAAAAATCTTGACGAATATTCCAGTCATTATTTAACTTAGTACCACGAGTGTATGGAAATTCACCAAGTGCACTATCCAGAGTTTTAAGAGCCTTCAAATCTTCAGCTCTATAATAAGGGGGTACAGAGAAACCTTCTTGAGTATGCCAAACAAGCTTTTTCTCGTAATCTGCTCCCTTCAAGTCCCTATTAATCACTTCTTCCCACTTTTCGGTCGAAACCGGAGGAAATTCAGTAAATAGTTTTTCTGTCATATTATTGTTTATTTATATAGTAATGATATACGATTCCTATTTATAATCATTTGTCTAATTGTCATAAATACCTAGTAGTCATTAATATCGACTAATTATATAAAAATATATATTTAATAGCCCTTTACATGTATCTATAAGGGCTACAAAGGTAAACATTATTTAAATAATAGAAAGATTAAATTAAACCATTTTGATATTTTAACATCTTATATATGAAAGCGCTTTAAAATAACATTGATAATGATAAACATTATTAATTATGTAACATAAAATTAACGAAACAACCATTGATTATAAAAAAGTAATAAAATGAAAAAAATAGTATTGATTTCTTTAGCCATAACGCTAAGTGTTCTAATGTCAGCTCAAGGTAAAATGGACAATCGAAAAATGAATAACCCTCGTCACCAGAATAGAGAATGTTTCCAAGAAGCATTAAATCTAAGTGTGGATCAGCAAAAAAATATAGCTTCTATTCGTATAGAATCTAGAAATGAAACTAAAGTTACTAGAAATGAAATGAAAACCATAAGAGAAGAAGTTAGAAAAGAACAAAGATCTAATAATCCAAATATCAAAATTATAGAAACTAATTTAAACAAAATGACAGATTTAAAAGTCATTCTTATTAAAAATAAAATCTCTACTAGAAATGATATTATGACCATTCTTACTCCAGATCAGAGAAAAAAATTCATCGAACTAAAAGAAGAAAGATTAAAACAATGTGGTACCAATATGAAAATGAATAATAGAAAAAATTCTAATTTCAAAGGAATAAAAGCTGAAAGAAGAGGAAATAATGATTCCCGAAATCACAGATTTAATAATAATATGGATTTATAAACAAATAGAGATTATTAAAAATAATCAAACAATAAAAAGAGGATGTATTACTTAAAATACATCCTCTTTTCTATTTAATTAATCTTTATTAATTGGCTATTAAAGATTATTAAAAAGATCATCATCTACTAAATTTGGAACAGTAATCTTAAGATTAGAATTCCTTTCCATTTCTCTTTTGGCAGTAAACATGGCACCATCATTTCTAGCCCAACCTCTACGAGCAATACCATTATTTACATCCCAATAAAGCATAGATTTAATTTTCTTATCACATTCGAGAGAGCCATCGATAACCATACCAAAACCTCCGTTAATAACTTCTCCCCATCCGACACCACCACCGTTATGGATAGATACCCATGTAGCGCCTCTAAAGGAGTCTCCTATAACATTTTGAATAGCCATATCAGCAGTTAGCTGAGAACCATCATAAATGTTAGATGTTTCTCTATATGGAGAATCAGTACCTGATACGTCATGATGGTCACGACCTAATACGATAGGAGCTGAAATTCTTCCTTCGCGAATAGCTTTGTTCATTTCTAAAGCGATTTTAGTACGACCTTCACAGTCTGCATATAATATTCTAGCTTGAGAACCGACTACTAAATTATTGGCACCAGCCTCCTTAATCCAATGAATATTATCTTTTAACTGATGTTGTATTTCTTTAGGAGCAGTTTTTAATATTTCTTCTAGTACTTTGGCTGAAATTCTATCGGTTTCTGTTAAATCTTCTGGTTTAGATGAAGTACATACCCATCTGAAAGGTCCGAAACCATAATCAAAATACATAGGACCCATAATATCTTGTACATAAGAAGGATATTTGAAATCGCCATGATTGCTCATAATATCTGCACCTGCACGAGATGATTCTAATAGAAATGCGTTACCATAATCAAAGAAATACATACCATTAGCAGCTATTTTATTAATAGCCACTACTTGTCTACAAAGACTCTTAAATACTTCTTTTTTGAATTTTTCTGGATTAGAAGACATCATATCATTAGCATTTTCAAATGTCATATCTACTGGATAATAACCTCCTGCAAAAGGATTATGTAATGATGTTTGATCTGAACCAAGATTTACTTTTACTTTTCTTTCAGCTAAATATTCCCATAAATCAACGATATTACCCCGATAAGCTAAAGCTATAGACCCTTTAGCGTCCCGAACTTCTTCTGCTCTATCTACTAATTCTTTTAAGTCTGTATGTATTTCACTTACCCAACCTTGATTTAATCTCTTACGAGCAGCGTTAGGATTAATTTCAGCTATAATACCTACTACCCCTGCTATAACAGAAGATTTTCCTTGAGCTCCTGACATACCACCTAGTCCAGAAGTAACGAATAATGGAGTACGCTTTTTATCCTCTGGTTGTTTATGCATACGTACTGCATTTAATATAGTAATAGTAGTACCATGAACAATCCCTTGTGGGCCAATATACATGAATGAACCTGCTGTCATTTGACCATATTGAGACACACCCATAGCATTAAATTTCTCATACTGATCTTGTGATGAATAATGAGGAATTACCATACCATTAGTAATAACTAATCTTGGTGCAGATTTAGAAGATGGAAAAAGTCCCATTGGATGTCCAGAATAAAGAACTAAAGTTTGTTCATCTGTCATCTGTGAAAGATATTGCATAGTCAATAAATACTGTGCCCAATTTTGAAAAGAAGCACCATTACCACCATAAATAATTAATTCATGAGGATGCTGAGCTACTGCATAATCCAAATTGTTAGAAATCATTAGCATAATAGCTGCTGCTTGTTTGCTTTTATATGGGAAATCTTCTATAGAACGTGCATAAATTTTATAATCTGGACGAAATCTATACATATAGATACGACCATATTTTTCTAATTCTTCGTTAAACTCTGGAAGCAATATAGCATGATGTTTTTTAGGAAAATATCTTAAAGCATTTCTTAGAGCTAACCTTTTTTCTGCTGCCGTAAGTATATCTTTACGCTTAGGAGCATGATTTATCGTAGAATCATAAGGTTTCGGTGTGGGTAATTCATCAGGGATACCTTCTACGATAGCTTTTTGAAAACTATTCATATTAATTTTTTTTAGATTTTATTTTTGTTGCTTCTATTACTGAACACTAACTTTAGTATTTCTAATTCTAGCGCGAACAAAGTTAATAAAAACGCATATAAAAAAAAATAGGAATAAAGTATAAAAACTCTATCCCTATAATATTATTTTAAGTGTAAAAAAAGTACTTAGTCAATTTCAAAATAAAACAAACAAATACTATTCTTTTACGTTACTACTCTTCTTTGTTCTTTAATTGTTGAACGTAGATAGCTTTGATTTTTTGCTGTCTTTTTCTTACTGAAGGTTTATCATAAGTCTTTCTAGCACGAATTTCACGAACAGTTCCTGTTCTTTCGAATTTTCTCTTAAATTTTTTAAGAGCTCTTTCAATATTTTCGCCTTCTTTTACTGGTACTATAATCATTTTAAGATTCCACCTCCTTTATTTTATGAATGCAAATATAAATAAAAATATTAAATTAGCAATATGTTAATAGAAGAGTTTATAAAATATCTCAAATTACAAAAGCGTTATTCTCCTAGGACTTGTAATCTCTATGAATCAGCCCTTTGCGATTATTATGTTTTTATATATCCTTCCCAGTGTATAAAGGCTACTACTGATAAAAATTCTACCCTGCCGGTCAATACTGAAAATATTTCTGATAATGAAATCACCGATGGTCTAAGTCCTCTATTAATAAGAGGATTTATAGCATCTGGATTAGAACAAAAACTTAATCCTCGAACAATGAATCTAAAACTTTCAGCTATTAGTAGCTTTTGCGTTTGGCTAAAAAAATTAGATCTTTTAGAATCAAATCCTGTTTTGAAAGTTCATAGGCCTAAACAAGATTCCAAACTCCCATCTTTCTTTACTGAAAAGGCATTAAATCATTATTTCGAAATTTCTAAAAATAAGATACATGAACTAGAATTGCAAGAGAAAGAAATGTCAAATCAAAATAAATGTAATTCTTTTCACAAATATAGGAATCGATTTCTTATACTTATATTATATAGTACTGGCATGAGACGTGCAGAAATAGTGAATTTAAAAGTTAACGATTTCGATACTTTTAGAAACATTTTTAGAATTATCGGTAAAGGAGATAAATTAAGAGAAATACCTGTCCCCCCTTCTATAAAAGAAGAAATTTTATTATATTTGGAAAGAATAAATAACGATTTTCCTGATAGGAAAACTAATAAACTTATTTTAAGAGATAATGGGAAAAATATTACTGCCAGAGAAGTAAATGACTTTATTAAAGAAGAGCTTAGTTCAGTAGAAGGCTTTAGTGGTAAAAAAAGTGCTCATACTCTTCGACATAGCTTAGCTACTCACTTACTTAATAAAGGTGCTGATATTTATTCAATTAAAGAGATTCTTGGACATTCGTCACTAGCGACGACCCAAATATATACTCACAACTCTTTCGAGGAGTTAAAAAAAACTTATATTAACGCTCATCCACGAGCTAAAAATGGAGGTAATAATGAAAATTAGAGTTCAATCTATCAAATTCAATGCAGATGTCAAACTTCTTGATTTTATCGACAAAAAGCTTCAGAAACTTGATAAATTCTTTGATGGAATTATCGATGTCGATGTAACACTATCATTGGAACCTGACCATACTAAAGTAATTAAGGTTATAGTTAATATACCGGGAGATAATGTTATCATGGAAAGAAAAGCTGGAACTTTCGAAGATGCTACTAACACATGTGCAGACTTACTAAAAGATCAGCTTGTAAAAGTTAAAGAAAAAAGATTTGGTAAATAAAATTCTAGGTAAATTTTTATAATAGAACCATATAATTAAGGTCACTTCCGTAGTGACCTTTTTTATTTCTTTTTTAACAGTAAATGAAAGCTAGTTGTAAAAATGTTTCTAAAATATGGAATTCCTGAAATTATAGGAAATAGTACACGTGGATGAATATGGAACTTAACCTCATAATGTGGATTTATGAAATAATATTTACTATCAAGAATTTTAAAATCAGCATTCTTAACTAACTTTAGCATGGGCTCAATACCAATTCCTGTTTCCTTGATATCAATAAAATCTTTCACTTTATTAGATGGTTCACCTACGATTTTCAGCAATGAACGATATAACTTCTGAGGCAGTAAATGAATAAACGGACAATGAGATACAAATTTACTTTTCGACATTTGTTGATGACCACCGAATGGCATTTGCCAAACAGGATAACCAATAAATAGTAATCCTGAATCTTTCAAAAAGCTATAGGCATTTTTAAGAAAAGTTTTCTTATCGAAAATATGTTCGATAACATCATGTACTAGAATTAAATCAAATTTATATGAGAAATCTTGAATATTAAAAATATCTGAAGCGATAAGATGCACTGTTTTAACATTTAAAGAAACTCTTTTATCCTTCTTAGAAATATTTCCTTCTTCTTGTAAATCAGTTATGTCATTCGAAATAGGATAACCTAAGGATTCAAAACATTTAGTTCCATTAACTATTTTATTTTCAGAGAAATCTACTCCGACTGTTTTCCATCCTCTTCTTGCGAAAGCTAGTAAATTTCCACCTTCACCACAGCCTATTTCAAGTACTGAAAGAACTACATTCGAAATAGCATTATTGCCAGACATAAATCTTTTAATATATGGGTAATAATACTTTTCACTTGTTTTGGATAATTCTTCGAAATATTCTTTACGATCTATATGTCGTTCCTGCATAAAATAGGTTTTAAATCGTTAATTAATAATAAAATAGTTTAACAATTCATTACAAATATAGAAATCAAAGCTAGTATTATGAAATTTTTTTTATTGTCAATAAAAAAAATTATAGACTCTCTAAATAAAATAAGGACACTATTAATTAATTTTGTAATTAAAAATTTGTAATTTTGTACTTTAGTGAATAAGGCTATAATGTATTTATATAAGATAAATAAACATTAAATATTCATCATTTAATTTAAAAATAGCATCCTATAGATTATGTCAGATTACACAAAAGATTCTTTCGCTACTTTAGAATGGAACGAACATATCAGACAAAGACCTGGTATGTATATTGGTCACATAGGAGATGGTTCATCTCCTGATGATGGATTATACGTCCTAATGAAAGAGGTCATTGATAATGCTATCGATGAATTTGCTATGGGCAATGGTGATACTATAGATATTTCTATAGAAGATGATATGGTTTCTATAAGGGACTATGGTCGTGGAATTCCATTGGAAAGAGTGGTCGATGCAGCTAGTAAAATGATGACTGGTGCTAAATTTGATAATGAAACGTTTCAAAAATCTGTAGGGTTGAATGGTGTAGGCTTAAAAGCTGTAAACGCTACTTCAGATTATTTTTACATTGAATCTTTTAGAAATGGCAAAAGTTATTATGCTAGTTTTCATGCTGGATATTTAGAAAAAGAAGGTAAAAATGATTCTGTAAAAAGTGAGAAAAATGGTACTTTCGTCAAATATCATGCTGATAAAGAAGTCTTTAAGGACTATATATATAATATGGATTACATCTCTGAGATGTTAAAAAATTATTCTTATTTAAACCATGGTCTTACACTAATTCTTAATGGAGAAAAATTCAAATCTGAAAATGGACTTTTAGACTTAGTGAATGAACACATTTCAGAAGAACCCTTGTACCCACCTATTCATTTAATAGGAGATGATATAGAAATCGTACTTACCCACGGAAATGAAACAGGTGAAGATATAGCATCTTTCGTTAACGGTCAAAACACTTCTCAAGGAGGCACACATTTATCTTCCTTCAGAGAGGCTGTCGCCAAAGAGATTAAAGAATTTTTGAAAAAAGATTATGATTCTCAAGATATTAGACATTCTATGGTCGGAGCTATTAGCATTAGAGTCCAAGAACCAGAATTCGATAATCAAACGAAAACCAAGTTAGGTTCTAAATATGTAGAAAATGATGTAACTGTTCATAGCTTTGTAAATTATTTTATAAAAGATGCTTTAGACAATTACTTACATATACATACTGATATAGCTGAAATCATAGAGAAAAAAGTAAAAGATTCACAAAGAGAAAGAAAAGCTATTAACAATATCAAAAAAGCTACTAAAGATAAAGTTAAAAAAGCAAATCTTTGTAACAAGAAATTAAGAGACTGTAGAATCCACTATTGTGATAAAAAAAGAAAAGAACTTGGAGAAAAATCAAGCATCTTTATTACTGAGGGGGATTCAGCTAGTGGATCTATAACTAAAATTCGCGACGTAAATACTCAAGCTGTCTTTTCATTAAAAGGCAAACCTCTTAACTGCTACATTAAAGACAATAAAGCAGTATATAATAATGAGGAATTTATCTTATTAAAAACAGCGCTCAATATAGATGAAGATATGGAAAATCTAAGATATAACCATGTCATAATAGCTACCGATGCCGATGTCGATGGTATGCATATTCGTCTTCTATTACTGACTTTCTTTTTGAAATACTATCCAGAGCTCATTCGTTTAGAACATTTATTTATTTTACAAACTCCTCTATTCAGGGTACGAAATAAAAAAGAAACACTATATTGCTACTCAGAAGAAGAAAAAGAAGACGCTATTAAACATTTTGGGAAAAATCATGAGATAACACGATTTAAAGGACTTGGAGAAATTTCCCACAATGAGTTTAAAGTCTTCATAGGTGAAGATATTAAATTAGATCCTGTTAGGATAAGTCCTGACGACAATATTCCTAATTTACTAGAATTTTATATGGGTACAAATACTCCATATAGACAAGATTTTATTAGAAATAATTTAAGATCTGATGTTATTACAGACATGTAATAATAAAGTAATATATGTAAATATGAGGCAAAAAGCAGCAGCAAAATTACTAAAAAGATTAGGTTGGACTTGGATTCAGAAAAAAGCTATGCCAGAGAAAAAATGCATAGTCTTAGGAGTACCACACACTGCTATAAGTGACTGGATCGTAGCATATCTATATTATACTGCCTTAGGAGAATCAATGAATATATTAATAAAAGAAGATTTTTTTAAATGGCCTTTTAAAAATTGGTTAATTAGACATGGTGGTATACCTGTTAAAAGAACCGCTGGAGGAGGTGCAAGCACTATTCGTCAAGCTATAAATGCATTTGAAAAGAATGATATATTAAGATTAGGAATTGCACCTGAAGGAACCAGAAAACCAGTTTCTAAATGGAAAACAGGATTTCATATCATAGCACAAAAAGCTAAGGTCCCTGTATATTTAGGCTATTTTGATTGGGGGAAAAAAGAAATTGGTTATGGGGAAAAAATACAACTAACAGATGACATAGATATTGATATGAAACGTATTCAAGAACATTATAAAAATTTAGGCATTAAAGCTCGTCATCCAGAAAAATTCAATTGTGGCACAAAGATTGTCTAATTAATTTTAATACAAACTTTACTTATTAGTATTATTTCAAGAACTCATTAATATGGAAATAAAAACACTCAGAGATCTTTTTGAGATTTCGACTACAAAATATTCAAACAATAAATTTCTATTTTCTATCGAAGAAGATGGATATACTTATGGTAAATTCGGATCTAAAACTATAGAAATTCAAAATATGCTTTCTCTTTATGGAATAAATCCTGAAGATAAAGTAGGAATCTTTTCACAGAATAATATTAATTGGGCTGTAGCATATTTCTCAATCGTGGCGTTTGGAAGAGTATCGGTACCTATACTTCCTGATTTTTCAGAAAGTGATATCAGATACATATTAAAACATTCTGAAAGTAAAGCTTTATTTGTATCAAAACGTTTATTACATAAAGTTTCAGAAAAAGCTAAAGAAAGACTATCTCTAATAGTATTAATAGATGATTTTACTGTAATTAAAGGTGAAAAAGTAAGAGAGAAAGCTATTGAAAATCATTGGTCTGATATAAATACCGAAGATTTATGTGTTTTAATTTATACTTCAGGAACTACTGGTAGTTCTAAAGGAGTTATGCTTTCACATAAAAATTTATGTGCGAACCTTCATAATTGTCAAGTTATGAGACCTAGTTATTCAGATGATGTTTGGTTATCTATCCTTCCTCTTTCACATACATTTGAAAATGGATTAGGATTATTATTACCTATGAGTGCAGGAGCCATTATATATTATATAAGTAAGCCCCCTACACCTAGTGTACTTATGTCAGCCATGAAAAAAGTTAGACCGACTACTATGTTAACAGTCCCTTTAATCATTGAAAAGATTTATAAGAAAGGCATTCGTCCTCAATTTCAGAAAAATCTATTTATTAAATTTATTTATAAGATACCTCCTTTTAGAAAAGTACTTAACTTCCTAGCAGGAAAAAAATTAAAAAGAAGTTTTGGTGGTAGATTAAGATTCTTCGGTATCGGAGGAGCTAAACTTGATACTGAAGTAGAACGTTTTTTATATGAAGCCAAATTCCCATATGCTATCGGATATGGTCTTACCGAAACATCGCCATTATTATTTGGAGCTGTAGCAGATAAAGTTAAAATAGGATCTACTGGAATACCAGTGGTGGGAGTTATTACGAAACTAATTAATAAGAATGCCAGAGGAGTAGGAGAAATAGTAGTTAAAGGTGATAATATCATGATGGGATATTATAAAAATGAAATAGCCACTAAAGAATCTTTTACTGATGACGGATGGTTTAGAACTAAAGATTTAGGTTATTTTGATTTTAAAAATAGGTTATCTATTAAGGGTCGTATCAGTAATACTATTATAGGTCCAAGTGGTGAAAATATTTATCCTGAAGAAATAGAAGGAGTAATTAATGCTCATTATCTAGTAAATGAATCTATGGTTCATGAAGAAAATGGGAAATTAACTGCCATAATTAATTTCAATAAAGAAAAATTAGATATTTTCCTTAATCAAAAAGAAAAATTAAAAAGAACAGTTTACGAAAATATGGAAGCTCTTAAAAAAGAAATCATGGATTCTGTAAATTCTCAAGTAAGTAAATTCTCTAATATTTCTAAGGTATATCAATTAGATAAAGATTTTGAAAAAACCGCCACATATAAAATTAAAAGATATCTTTATTCTTTAGGTAATAAATCTAAAACCAAGGAAGTATGAACTTCTAATTTAAATAAACATAGAAAGAAGATTAAAAAATAAAATAAAAGGAAAGTCCTAATAATTATATAGTTATTAGGACTTTCCTTTTATTAATATTCGTAATATAATATTATAAACTTAAATCTATACGACCTACATAATATCCTTTGGCACCAGCCTGAACTACATATACTTTTTCACCAGCTTTATTGATAACCGTAGTCTTATCTTCAAGAAATGTATGAGAATGACCTCCTATTATCAAATCAATATTACTAGTCTCAGCAGCCAACTTTAAATCATAGCAATCATCTTCTCCGTCTGAATATCCAAGATGAGTTAAAGCTATTACTATATCACAGTCCTTTTCTTCTTTTAACATTTCGGCATAATTATCTATTATATCTATAGGATCATAATATACTATAGGATATTTATCATCTTTAGCTACTAAATTTGAAATATCCACCAAAGCTCCCACAATACCTATTTTTATACCATTCTTCTCAATAATAATATATGGATCTATATATTTAGCTATAGGAGAATTTTTGAAATCATAATTAGAAACTACTATAGGCATATTTAATTTATCAAGTCTTTTAGCTAAATGTTCTTGACCATTATCAAATTCATGATTACCTAATGTAATAGCATCGAACTTCATAAGATTTAATAAAGATATTTCTATTTCTCCATGAAAGACAGTATAATATGGCGTTCCTTGATTAAAATCTCCACTATGAAATAATAAAGTATTATTAGGATTTTCTTTTCTGACTTGTTCTATATATTCATAATGACGAGATACACCACCAAGCCCAGCATGTAAACCCACTCTCTGAGGTTCTACTTGCGAATGAGTATCATTCAAATGTAATATTACCAACTTCTTATTTTGAGAACAAGAACTTATTGATAATACCACTATTATAAAAAAACTAATTAAATATAACTTTTTCATATTATTCTATTTTACTATTATTCTATGATCTATAGTATAATTTAACACTTGACCTTTAGAATTTAGATTAGATAAGTAATCCATTACTGCATCACGAACAGCTATTTTAGTTTTTAATACAGAAAATACATCTTTTTTAATGTTAATATGATCACCTCCATTATAAATAAAATCTACTGTAGCTAAATAATATGTTTTATTATCATAAAGAGGACTCCCTTGGATACTAATCTTAGTTAATTTATTATTTTCAACTTCCATTCTTACGCCAGCCAAAGGTTGAAAATTATTATTGGCGAAAGAAGTAAGTAGTTTACGAATATCTTTCCCTTTTATCTTCATAACTACTATATAGTTATCAAAAGGGAATGAAGATAAAACATCATATTTTCTAATAGGCCCTTTAGGAAAATCTTCTCTAATTCCTCCAAAATTCAATAAAGCTATCATGTTATGATGACTTTGAGGTACTAACTTTTCAGCAGTATAAAGAATAATATCAGTAGCTAAATTAGATAATGCCCCTTCAGGATAACTTCTAGAAACTGGTGTTTTAGAATAAATTATAATTTCCATAAGAGGCCTAATGCCAGGAGAATATCCATCTATTAAAGAATCACAAAGATTAGGAATAGTAGAATCATAAGTAGAGTCCATAGCTATCCTAGACCATGAAATATTCTTTATTTGAGCTGATAAAATAAACGGTAAAAATGTTACCAAAAGTGAAATAAAGATTTTTCTCAAAAAATTCCTATTTGAATACATATTATATAATATTTATTATTATCAGCCATTATTAAATCCTAAAATTTAAGCCATTTCCACAAATCTTTCCATGTAGCTTTTTTACCATATTTCAATATGCCTACTCTATAAATCTTCCCTGAAATATATACTGTTCCTATAAAGAATAATAATAGTAATCCTATTGAAAGTAATAATTGCCAAGCAGGAACTCCACCTTCAAATGGAATCCTAGCCATCATCACCATAGGAGATGTATAAGGGAAAATAGAAGCCCAGAAAGATAAAGCGCTATCTGGATGCTGGAATGTATGCAACATGATAAATAGCCCTATTATCATAGGTGCTGTTATAGGCATCACTAATTGCTGAGTATCAGCTTCATTTTCCACCGCAGAACCTATAGCAGCGAACATAGAAGCATATAGTAAATATCCTAATATAAAGTAAATAAAGAAACATCCTAAGATATAAGAAAAATCAATGTTGGATATGGTCGTCAATATACTTCCCAACTCTGAATCACCTGCTGCTGCAGCTAATGAAGAAATATCAAAAGCACCACTATTTTGAACTTGTACTACTTGTTCTGTATTACCAGTCATATTAGAAATCATATCTGCCCCCACAGTAGCTGTAAAACCAAACACTAATACACCTGTCAATATTATCCAAATCAAAAATTGAACTATAGCTACACCAGCTACTCCGATTATCTTACCACACATCAGTTCGAAAGGCTTAACCGATGAAATTAATATCTCCACTATTCTATTAGATTTTTCTTCGATAACAGATTGCATTACCATATTACCAAACATAAGAACGAACATATAAATAATGAAAGTTAAGATATATGAGATAGCCATATTTATTTCTACATGACTTTCTGTTTCCTGTCCATCTTCACCTAATATAACATTATCTACACTAATATTAGTTTTAACATCATCTAATATTTTTTTAAGATCTTTAATATCATATTCAGCTAATTTATATTTTTCTAAGCCATCATTAGCAGCATGTTTGATATTACTTTTCATCTCCATACTTAACTGTTTAGTAGAATATGCAGTAATAGTAAAATTATTATTCTCATCCAAAGCTGTTATCTCTACTAAAGCATCTACTCCTAATTGGTCAAAATTCTGTTTAAGAGAATCAATATTTTTATTCTGTATAATATCATAAGTTACACTTTCATCAGACTGTAATCTAGATGCTACTATACCTGAATTATCTAGTATCATTATATTTTTTTGAGGCTCACCCATATCATTCATCATAATAACAGATGGAATAATCATTAGAGCAGCAAAAATAATGGGAGTAAGAATGGTCATAATAATGAAAGATTTCTTTTTAACTCTCACTTTAAATTCACGACCTGCGACTATATTTATTTTATTTAAATTCATATTATTTAGCCTCCTTACTTACAAGTTCTATAAAAATATCATTCATACTAGGAATTAATTCTCTAACAGATAATATATGATCTACCTCAGGTAAAATCTTTTGAATAGCCTCTTTGGTAGTTTCTTCTTTTTCTAAATTGAAAATAGCTTTTCGGTAATCTTTAAACACTTCATCAGAAATTACAGAAGAACTAAAATTCAAAGCTTCAGAAGCTTTATAAATAAGTTCTACCTGATTTTTACCATGTTTCCTTCTAATTTCATCTACTCCACCAGTAACTACTAAATTAGATTTATTAATAAGAGCTATATTATCACACAATTCTTCCACAGATTCCATATTATGAGTAGAAAGAATAATAGTAGTTCCTTCATCTTTCATCCTAAGAATTTCATTTCTGATAAGTTGTACATTTATAGGATCAAATCCTGCGAATGGCTCATCTAAGATTAAAAGCTTAGGCTTATGTAATACAGTAGTTATAAACTGAATCTTCTGAGCCATACCTTTAGATAATTCTTCCACTTTCTTATCCCACCAAGCATCTATAGAAAATTTCTTAAACCATATCTTTAGTTCTCTAGTAGCTTGACGAGTATTTAAACCTTTAAGTTTAGCTAAATATAAAGCCTGATCTCCGACTTTCATTTTCTTGTACAATCCCCTTTCTTCAGGAAGATATCCAATTTTATATACATCATCCCCCTTTAAAAGATTTCCATTAAAAAAAACAGAACCCTGATCTGGAAGACTGATTTGATTCATTATACGAATAAGAGTAGTCTTACCTGCTCCATTTGGCCCCAAAAGACCAAAAATCTTGCCTTGTGGAACACTTATAGAAACATTATTTAGAGCTCTAAAAGTACCGAACTCCTTAACAATGTTTTTACATTCAATAGTATTCATTAATTAATTGGTTAAATTTATTTTGAAATTTATTTAAATCTATAAACTATTCATTATAATTTACAGAATTACAAATATAGTATTTTTTTTATTTATTCAGATAATTAGCAAACTACTCATACAATTTTAAAGCCCTTGCTTTATCATCATTTAATATCCCATTATTTTTTAATTCCTCTACAGTAATATGATTAGATTTATAACATTTACGATATCGAACTATAGATTTCGCAGTATAATAACCTATATAAGGATGATATTTCATACTATCCTCTTTCATAGTCCTAAAATCTATTTTTTTAATACTTTTAGAATTAATATACAAATACTTTGAAATTTTATTAAACTTCGTCGAATCTATTTTCCAAAGTTCCATAAGCTGATAAAGAGAAGCATAAGATCCACCTAGTCTCCTTCTATATTTAATAATCGCATGAGCATAAAACGGTCCAATACCCGGAATAGAAATCAAACTCAAACTATCCGCTGAATTCAATTCAATTTGAGAATTTATTTTCTTCGGTATATAAGGTATATATGGCTTATTAAATTTAGCAGATTTAGCAGATATGTTAGATTTATTAGCTATTCTAGATTTAGTAGATTTAGTAGATTTATGAATTTTGTCTGACGACAATAATATTTTTGAAATAGAATCATCTGAAGTCACCGCTACTTGAATCGTATCGTGTACATAAATCGTATCATGAATTATTTGATTAGAAATAGAATAACTATCTTCAGTAGGAATATAAGTTTTTATAGCCTTATCAATAAAAAATATTAATTGAATTATCAACAACAGCATTATTAAACTCAAAACCCCTTTTGAAAATAAGTTATCTAACTTTTTCCCAAAATTTTGAGCTTTTGGTATTTCACCATAAATACGATTCTCTAAATTTTCTTTTTGAGAATTACCTAAATCATTCCTTTTTTTCTCTTTTTTTCTCATGATCTCTCCCCTCTATTATTATCACTATCTCTCCTTTAGGATTATGTTCTGTAAACCATTCTACTAATTCCTTTAAAGTTCCTCTTTTAGTTTCTTCATAAAACTTGCTAATCTCACGAGAAACTGAAGCAAATCTTGTTTCCCCAAAATATTCAGCTAACTGAGTAAGAGTCTTCAATAATCTATATGGTGATTCATATAAAATCATCGTTCTAGACTCTTCATTCATAGTTTTCATCCAAGTTTGTCTACCTTTTTTAACTGGGATAAACCCTTCAAAAACGAATTTATCACAAGCTAGACCAGAATTAACTAAAGCTGGGACAAAAGCTGTAGCCCCTGGCAATGTAGAAACTTCTACATCATTTTCTACACAAGTACGTACAAGTAAAAATCCAGGATCTGAAATACCAGGAGTACCTGCATCAGTAATCAAAGCTACATTTCTACCTTCCAATATTTTATCCACTATCCTCTGACTACTAGTATGTTCATTAAATTTATGATGGGACTCCATGTGAGTACCTATTTCGAATTTTTTCAGAAGAACTGAACTAGTCCTAGTATCTTCAGCATATATAATATCCACTTCTTTAAGCACTTGAATAGCACGAAAAGTCATATCATCCAAATTGCCGACAGGCGTAGGTACCAAAAATAATTTTCCCATCTGTTATATTTATCTAATTAATCTAATCTATATCTCTTTCACTAATCTATGTTACTTAACAAATTTCCTTCTAACAGTCATATAGAAATTATATACATTATCAGAATTTTCATTCCATTCAGGAAAAGCTCCACGTAAATATTGCAAAATTTCCTCAAAAGTAGCCATATCATCTATCCTATCCATAGTCATATCAAATTGATCTTGGTCATTATAAAATAATTCTGCAACAAATAACATTTTATCATTTAAAGACATTCCATCTAATATACTATCTAAATGATTACTAGGAGTATCCTTTAACCAAAGTGGTGAATTATCCACATTTTCCAATTCAAAACTTATACTTTGATCTACATCATCATCTAACTCGATTTCTTTTTCTGGAACTTCCTTTATTGGAAACAGTATTCCACCCAAATCTTTCATCTGTGGTTCAGATTCAGATGGAACTATTGGTTGTCCTTGTACCTGACCCACTAACTTTTCTATTTGAGAAACATCTTTCTGTAACTCATTTATAGCTATATGTGATTGTTTTATTTCTTTATTTAACACACTAATTTCCTTATTTAATAATTTGATATTTTCCTTAAGTCCTAGATTTTCCTTAACAACATTAGAAATTGTAGATTTTAAATCTTCTATTTCTTGAACAGATAATTTGAATAATCTATCTTTTAACGCATCTATTTCTTGAATTCTATCTATCATAATATCTTTTTAAATAAGGTTATCAAAAATATTTTCTATACAAAGATAATAAAACTGCCATTTAAAAACCTTTTTTCATAACTTTGCAAAAGAATATTTATACAAATATCTTAACAATTACTAAAACTTGAAATATATCTTAACTAAAAATGTTTATCGAAAGAAGTAAAAACCCTGGCAATATAGAAGTGATTTGTGGATCCATGTTCTCTGGCAAAACAGAAGAACTGATTCGCAGACTTAAACGAGTTAAATTCGCTAAAATGAATGTCGAAATTTTTAAACCACAAATAGATATTCGATATAGTGAAAACGAAGTCGTTTCTCATGATGCCAATGCTATTTTATCTACCCCTGTAGAATCTCCTACTAGTATTCTTTTACTTACTGGTGATGTAGATGTCGTAGGTATAGATGAAGTACAGTTTTTCGATGATGGTATAGTAGATGTTTGTAGACAATTAGCTAATCAAGGCATCCGCGTAATAATAGCTGGACTAGACATGGATTATACTGGAAAACCCTTTGGGCCCATGCCTAAACTTATGGCCATAGCTGATGAAGTTACTAAAGTACACGCTATCTGTGTAAAATGTGGAGACCTAGCATTGATATCTCATAGGCTTACTAACAACAATAAGCAAGTAGTTCTCGGAGAAAAAGAAACTTACGAACCTTTATGCCGACGTTGTTTCGAAGCAGCACGAAAAGAAGAAGTTGCACATGCAGCAAAAGCTAAAATTCAAGCCGAAAAAGACAAAATTCAAACGATTAAAGATTAGTCATACTCTATTTAAAATATAAAATCAACCCCTCTCACTTTTCGAATTTTAAATGGCACTAAATCCAGAATAAAACTTTTGAAAGTGTTCACCCATAAACTCACTAAACAGTTCAAGAATGTGGACTGAAGTACAATGTCCACTATAAAGTGTCATATTAGGATATTTATCAGTTAAAGTATTGCTAATAAGAAGAATATCTTTTTTGGAATCAAAATTATCTTTAAGATGTGTCCCTCCTACGAAAGCACGAAAATTAGGTACAGAATCTGTCATACTAATAAATCTTTCGGCTGATGCCAATATATTTAATATGCCATTGTGTGAACACGGTGAAAAAACGACAAAACCTTTTTTAGTTCTAAGAACAATAGCTATTTCATGATCAAATTTATCTTTTGTATAAAATTTATTAAAATTCTCATCACCATCAGTAGATTTAGAATTATTATTTACCACTTCTAATAATGTATTAGCCTTAGGAAATGAATATGAATCAACGTCTATTTTCACAAGCGCTATATCTTGGGTTAGCCAAATACTATTAGCTATTGATTGAAAACGTGGATTATTTATCAATAATAAATGATTAAGTGATATATCTCTTCTATCTCCATAACTACTTGAATAATATGAATAATCTAATATTTTAGATGATGCATATATTTTAGCATGATCATTCAACTTTAAAAATGTTTCTAAACCTCCACAATGATCATTATGTCCATGGGAAAGAAATAGAGCATCAATTTCAGAAATATTTATGCCTAATTTTTTAGCATTATCAGCAAATAAAGAAGTAAGACCAGTATCTATTAGGTATTTTTTATCACCTATCTCAAAATATATACTTAAACCATGTTCTGTACCTAAATTGACATCTGTCAAACTTACTGAATCTGTATCTGAAAAATCTGATGCAGCATTATTGTCGGCCAAGATTAAAAAAAAGAAATTATTTTTCATCTTCTTTTGAATTTTCATCAGGAAATTTATTGGGCTCTAATTTAGTTACTAATATTTTGTCAATGCGAGTACCATCCATATCTACGATTTCCAAACGATATCCTTCATAGTCTATAAAATCACCTGGATTTGGGAAATGTTCTAAATATTCAAGAGCTAACCCTGCTACTGTAGTATAATCAGCTTCTTCAGGTTCCTCTATGTCATAATAATCCAAAAAATCGTAAAAAGAACACTTACCATTCACTAACCATCCACCACTAGGACGTATAATAATATCAGGGTCATCTTCTTCATCTTCTACAGATCCTATAAGACCTTCTAAAATATCTTTATAGGTAACAATTCCTTGACAAACACCAAATTCATCACATATAAGACCATAATTAATTTGTTCTGTTTTCATCTGTTCCATTACCTTATAAACATCAAAATTCTCATGGAAATATACAGCTTCCCTTATAATATCCTTTATGTAAAATCCTTTTTTATCTAATTTCCCGAAAAGGTCCTTAAGATAAACTACTCCTATGATTTCATCTAGATTACCATCTGCCACAGGATATACTTCATATAAATTAGCTTGTACTAGGTCGTTAATTTCATCATTGGTCATCTTCTTATCTATCCAAATAAGTTCATTACGAGGAGACATAATAGATTCTATTTTACGATCTCCTAATGAGAAAACTCGTTCTAGTATATCTTGTTCTACATCCTGTACTTCACCACCTTCACGACCTTCATTTACCATCTGTCGAATTTCATCTTCAGTAACTCCACTATCACTATCTTTGATCTTGAACAATTTGACAATTAAATCAGTAGTCTTAGATAAAATATAAACGAAAGGAGACATTATCCATGATAAAACTATCATGAATCCAGATGTTCCTTTAGAAATTTTTTCAGCAGAACTGATAGCTATTCTTTTAGGGACTAATTCACCGAAAATAATAGCAAATAATGTTATTAATATTACTACTAGAATTTGACCTAATAATAAAGCGGCTGGAGCATTCATACCCCAAATTTCTAAAACATGTCCTAAATCAATAGATAATTCATCTCCTGAAAACATACCTATTAATATTCCTATTAAAGTAATTCCTATTTGTACAGTAGAAAGAAAACGACTAGGTTTTTCTTTAAGAGCAAGAGCTCTTTTAGCAGCGCTACTTCCTTTTTTAGCATCAGCAGATATTCTGGATCTACGCGCACTTAATAAGGCAGCCTCACTCATAGCAAAAAAGCCATTAATCAACACTAAAATAAGAATAAGTATTATTTTCATATAAAGTTTAAAATTATTGAAACAAATTTAGCTAAAATCTATTTAGTTTCTGCTTTAGCCTCTACTTTAGCTTTTTTATTAGTCTTAGCATTTATAGCTAAAGCTTCACACTTTTCTTGAGCATCTTTTTCAAGATCCACGGAATCAGCATGTTCTATACTCATTTTATATAACTTAACTGTATTATCGATATTGTTTTCCTTGGCAGAAGTAGCATATTTATCAACATCGAATTTATTCTTAGGATTATGAGTTATAGAAAGAGCTCCATTTACACAACCACCTTCACAAGCCATACCCTCAAAGAAATTATAAGGAGATTTTCCTAATTTAAGCATAAGAAGATTATTTTTAATATCTTTCATACCATTCATCACTATAGGTTTAATTCCTTCAATCCCTAAGCGTTTACCTTCATGGACAAGACCTTCAGTTAATCCACCTGAACGAGAAAATATTCTACCATAATAAGAAGCATTATCCATAGGTGAATTCCCTAATTCTTTAGGAACAATACCTCTTGCATCTACGAAAGCTTGTAATTCTTCAAATGACATTACACAGTCTACTAATCCTTTCGTTTTTTCTAGCTGAAATTCCACCTTCTTAGAACTACATGGCCCTATAAATACTACTTTAGCATTTGGATCGGATCTTTTGATTAATGCAGCAGTTTCTACCATCGGAGATGGAGAAGAAGAAATGAGTTTCTTAAGATGAGGCATATGTTTTTCTATATACATAACAAAAGAAGGACAACAAGATGTGGTAAGTGTCTTCTTTTCATTCCATTCATTTGCTTCACGATAAAGAGTAATATCTGCTCCTAAAGCTACCTCGATCACATTGTAAAATCCAAGTTGTTTAATAGCTGTCATTACTTGTTCTACCGTACCATAAGCTAGTTGGGCTACGATAGCAGGAGCTATAATCGCATAGACTTTATAACTTTGATTATGATTAGAATTTTGAAGAATAGAGATAATATCTAAAACAAAAGATTTATCTACAATAGCACCGAAAGGACATTTAATAATACATGCACCACATGAAATACATTTATCGTAGTCAATTATAGCTTTATGATCTTTACCCATAGATATAGCTTTAACATTACAGCTTTGAATACATGGTCTATGTTGAGCAATAATAGCACCATACGGACAAGCTTTAACACATGCACCACACTCTATACATTTTTCTTTATCTATAGTGGCTTTATGATTTATTATAGTAATAGCACCTTTAGGACAAGCATCTACACAACTATGTAACATACATCCTCTACAAGCCGGAGTTACATATATACCTCCAATAGGACATTCATCACAAGCCACATCTATAACTTCGATAACATTTGAGTTTTCTTTATGACCACCCATAGCCATCTTCACTCTTTCTTGTAAAATCGCTCTTTCTTTATAAATACAACAACTATATTCAGACTTTGGCCCTGGAGCTAACTTTTTAGGAATCTCGATATATGCATCTTGAAGACCTCCTTCATAAGCCCTGTTAATTACTTCTTTTAACACTTTATATTTGGTAAACTGTACGTTTGTATCAAATATGCCCATAACTTTTAATTATAATATATTTTGGTTTTCTTACCTATGATTTGTAAAATTTTTGCTAACTGTTCTACTAATTTAAGTTTCATAGTAGTATCTATTGGCAAACCTTGATGAGCAATATTCACTGATCTTCCTACGAAAAAAGTAACATCTGAAGATTGCTCTAAAAGAATTTCTGCTAATAATGATGCGCCATCTTTCTTTTTAAAAACTTTAGGCGTTAAATCAGAATTAGATTTATATTTTTCACATAATTCTATAAGTTTCCTTAATGTTATAACCCCTTCTGTTACTAAGTCTATTCCCTCTATATAACCTATAGGAGGAACATCCTTATCAGGGAAATTAAAACTTGTCGTTAATGGCTTTTTTAAATATCGAGCCACTATTTGTGAACTTGTACCACCACAAACTATTTTTTTCGTATCTCCTTCCATAAACTTGGCTACATATTCATTATCTTTCGATTTATCTACAGGAGGACCCACTAAAATATTTACTGGGATTATTTCTTTCATTCGTACCCCAGCTACAGTCGTATCATCACCTGGTTTGTCCAGATAAAGATCATTACAAGCAGCTGCCAACATACAAGTAGCTGCACGAATAGACATTTCAGAATTAATATTATCATCTAAATGCTTCATTATTTCAGGCCTTTGCCATCCAAAGTTTAACACCATTCCTATCCCAGCATGAATCGTACCATCTGACATAACAAATACCATATCATCTTTTTCTAACTGTAACTCAGACTGATATACTTTTTTGCCTAAAATATCTAATTTATTCCTTTTAAAATCCTGACACTTACCATTATGATAGTAAATTGCTTCAGGATTATCAAATTCTATTAATTGACCTTTTCCACTTTTATGCAGATGTATTACTGAAAAAGTAGAATAAGCCACTTGTCTAACTTTACAAATAGGAAGTGTTTGTATCATCGTTTCGATACAATCATAAATAGGCACATCTTGAGAAACCATCGTACATAAAATCTTAGAAGTTAAAGTAGAAAGGATATTAGCCTTTACTCCACTTCCTAAACCATCTGCAAGCACTACAGTAGTCCAATCATCTATAACAGCACTTTCTACCTTATCACCACATAACTCCTCTCCATACTTATTTAAAGATGTATAACTATATTCTAAACAAAGTTTCATTCTTTATTTTCTCCTTCTTCTGCCTGTATAGTTTTCTTCAATTTTAATAAAGCTACTTTTGTTTCAGCTGTAGTCTCACCTAACAATGATGCTATTTCTTGAGCTACTCGCATTTGTTTTTTAATTACCCGATCAGTAGTATCTAATGTCTCTTTCTTCATAGTTAGAAGCTGGTCATCATAATTAACATCATCTGTAACATCATTCATAATTCCAAATAGTACTTTGTCACCCTGAAGTAAATTAATCGACAAATTTACATATTTTTTAGTTTTTTGAATAAATAATTTTTCCTTCTTTAAAGCTTTTTTTAGAGTATTAGCTTGTAAGAACTCAGAAATATTGAAAAAATCAACTGCAGGAAGATTTTTCATATTTGCTACTTCGATGCCTAATAATTCTTTGGCTCTATGATTTATATCTATAACATTAAGATCTTCGTCTAATACGATTAAACCCTGAGGACTATTATGAATTATTTCATATGACATAGATTCTGCTCTTTCTCTCATATAAGGAAAACAAACATTCACATCAGCATAACCATTTAATACAGCCCATGCTTTTTCTCTACAAGTATTATAACCACAAGCTCCGCAATTTAATTCATCTTCTGGTTTAAATTTATTAGTCTTATGCAGAATCGCAGTTATCTGTGATTCTGTTCCAGGTACAGAATTAGTCTTGATTCTAGGATATGCTCGAGCGAAATCTACATTACATTTTATAGCTCCTAATTTTTCAGGAGGTAAAGACTTAATTTCATTTTTAACATATCTATGCACTTCCATGGTCGCTTCGATACTACCTCCTCGATCATTATTTTTCTTCATAGCTTTAGAGTTCACTAAACTACAAGGACCATTAACACACCCGTCTTGACAGATATTCATCTCTATAAATACACCTGAAAGATTATCAATACTTTCTAAAACATCTATACATCTTTCAGCACCATCGACTGCCATATAATCATAGCCTTTCGGCAATACTTCGAAAGAATTAATAATACCATGACTAATAGGATACCCTTTAGATTTATTAGCATATTTAGCTTTTCTAGGCATATCCATAGATGTTATTTCATCTAAATTAATATTATTTTCTGTAAATAATTCTTGCATATCTTCATATGTAAGAACTCCATCTACTAATCCACTTTCAGCTGCTTCACGTTTCTTAGCAATACATGGACCTATAAAAATAATTTTAGCATTCGGATAATCTTTTTTTAAAAGTTTAGCATGAGCTAACATAGGAGAATCTACTGGAGCTAAATACTTTAATGCACTAGGGTGATATTCTTGAATTAATCTGACTATAGCAGGACAAGCAGAAGTAATAAAATTTTCATACTTACCTGTTTTCATAAGTTTAACATATTCTTTAGTAACTGCATTAGCCCCGACCGCAGTTTCTTCAGCATCAGAAAAACCTAGTTTACCTAAAGCTATTCTAAAAATAGAGAAATTGCTAAGGCCAAAACTAGAAATAAAAGAAGGAGCTACACTAGCAATAACTTCTTTATTTTCAGCAAGAATCTTTTTAATTTCAGGAAGTTCACTATGAACTTGTTTAGCATTTTGAGGACATACAATAGTACAACGTCCACATAAAATACAACGTTCTTCAATCACACGAGCTTGGTGATTAATTATTGATATAGCCTTGACAGGGCATTCTCTAAGACAACGATAACAATCTCTGCATTTCGCCTCCTTAAAATCAAGATATTTTGTCATAACTATTTTACTAGTGGTAATACTTCGTTCACAAATCGTTCTTCAATGTTATCTTTATTTAGTTCATGAATAAATATTCCGTCAGTATCTGGATTATCATCCATTTCTATTTTCATCGTAACACCTTGTGCACAAAATCCCAGACAAAAGCTAGCCTGTAATTCTATATCATCTTCGACTTCATATTTTTTCAAAAGTTCTTTCATATTTTCTATTACATCATAAGATCCCTTAAGATGGCAAGAACTTCCTACACATACTTTTACTATCATGATATAGTGTTTTATTTAATATTTAACATTTTATAAATATTTATATTAGTCAATAAAATTATTAATTTACAAAGTTATCAACTAATATAAATATTTTATCATAATTTCAAGTAAATTACTAACGAAGAATTTATATTACTATCTAAGAGCTTCTATTTCTTTAATAGTCATAGGTTTATATTTACCAAGTCTTTTATATCCAGTCTCAGTAATTAAATAATCTTCTTCATTACGAAGACCACCAAAATCTCTAAATTTATTAATTTCTTCGTAATTCAAAAATTCCGAGAATCTTTTTTCTGCTCTCCATTGGTCTATTAATTCAGGGATAAAATAGATACCAGGTTCGATAGTTAGTACAAAACCAGGTTCTAGAGGCCTTCCGAGTCTTAATGATTTGAAACCAAACTGAGTACTCTTAGGTTTCCCATCATATCCTACATATACTTCCCCCATATTTTCCATATCATGAACATCTAATCCCATCATATGACCAAGTCCACATGGGAAGAACATAGCATAAGCACCAGATTCTGCTACTGCACGAGGATCACCTTTAACTAGACCTAATTCTTTCATACCTCTAGCTATCTCAGTACCAGCTATAAGATGAACTTCTTTAAAAGGAATACCGGGTTTTAAAGCATGAACAGCCGCCATATGAGCATTTAAACAAATATTAAAAATGGTTTTTTGTCTTTCTGAGAAATGTTTAGAAACACAGCAAGTAGAAGATTCATCACCAGCATAATGCATACGAGTTTCAGCACCTGCATCTAAAAGAAATAAATCACCTTCACTAACAGTATTAGTTTGACTATGCTGATGTAATGTTTGACCATGAATAGTGGCAATATTAGGGAAAGATAATTGACCACCTTCTCTCTGAGCTATTTCAGTAACAGCTGCAGCTACTTCCATCTCTGTAACACCAGGACGCAACATCTGCATCATTTTGATATGCATATTAGCAGAAATAGTACAAGCTTTTTCGATTTCAGCTACTTCTGCCGCACTTTTATATATTCTTTGTTTAACAATGGCTTTAATAAAATCTACAGAAACTAATTCTTTTTGTTGAGCAGGTTTGATACCTAATAATTCAAGGTATTTAATAGAATGATCACCTCTATAGGGATTTAGAAAATGAATCTTTCTTCCGGAAGCTTTTGCTTTGTTTAAATATTTTTTAAGTTCGCTTGTAGGCAATGTATTTTGAACACCTATTTTTGCACTATTTTCTTTAAGTGAAGGTTGGACGCCAGTCCATACTATATCATCTACGGTTAATTCATTACCAAATATAATTTCTTTGTTTTCATCGATATCGATTATCGCATTAAGCCCAGCATAATCAAGACCAAAAAAATATAAGAAAGTAGAATCCTGACGAAAAGTGTAAGTATTATCTAAATAATTCATACCAGATTCATCATTACCCAAGAATAATAGCACTCCGCTTTTAACATCAGCTGCTAATTTCTTTCTTCTTTCAATGTAAATTTCTTTTGTAAACATAATTATTTTAATTTATTTATTCTTTTTCAGATAGTTTTAATTAATTTTTCTTATTTATGATTATCTCATTTGCAGAATATTATCTAACAAAATGAGGCATTTCTTCAGGAAGGACTATGGATAATTCTACTAAACCACCTATCTCACCATTGTGATACCAAGGTGTCTGATAAATTAGTTTCTTTTGTCCTTCTTTAGTTATTGTATATGAATTAGATTCTTTATTCTTTAACATCCTAAGAATATGATCCCAAGAAGATTTCTTATGACAATCGATAAGATTTTTACCGATTAAATCATAGCCACCTCTTTTTTCAAAAGTCTTAGCAGATTTATCATTCATATATAAAATTTTACCTTCTACGCTACAAACGGTTACTGCATAATTTAATTCCTTAACCCAATCGTAATCCATATTATTTATTTTATTTAACGAGCATCATTAGGAAGATTATCTAACCAAAACTTAGTCATTCTACTATAAAGATGAATAGTAGTTCCTTCTCTTTCTCTAAGACTATGAGTTCTCATAGGATAAATCATTAAATCGAATAATTTACCTTGTTTAACTAATTCATTAATAAACATTTCACAACTCTGATAATGAACATTATCATCACCAGTACCATGAACTATCATATAATGACCTTTTAAGCCTTTAGCGAAATTAATAACTGAACCATCATGATATCCTTTAGCATTAGTAGAAGGAAGGCCCATATACCTTTCTTGATAGATAGAATCATATAAGTTCTGAAGATATACACCTGCTACAGAAATACCTGCTTGATATATATTAGGGTATTTACACAAAGCCTGAGCAGTAGAAGATCCACCACCACTCCATCCCCAGATACCTATTCTACTAGAATCTATGAAAGGATACATTTTTTCGATTTTCTGAACAGCTTTAGCATGATCAGCAGGAGCTATAATACCTATTTTACCATAAATACTCTTTCTCCATTCTCTACCTCTAGGAAGATCAGTACCTCTAGGATCCACACTTAATACTATATAACCTTGTTCAGATAAGAATTTATTCCAAAGATCACCACCACCCCATTTATTCTGTATAGTGTTACTAGCAGGTTCGCCATACACATTAATAATAACAGGATACTTCTTATTAGGATCGAAATTAAGCGGTTTAATCATCCATCCATCTAAAGTAATATAACCTAAATCTACTTTAAACCATTCTCTACTATTCAATCCTAAATCTGCTACTTCTTTTTTAACTTT